>CBDEWC010000001.1:0-9859 GCA_965243695.1 Lacipirellulaceae bacterium
AGCGACCTGCAAGAAGGTGGGTCCCACAATTTATTTTGCATCACGAGCGGCGAGTAGGGATTGGCCCGAAGACTCGCCCAGCAACCTGGTTTAGCCGCCAAGGTGCTAACGCCAAACGATGTGGCCTCGAAAAACCGAGGCAAACAACGGCAGATCGCCCCTCCGCCGTGAGGGGTTCTTTGTGCGCTTCGTCTGGCACTCGCACCACCTGGCTGCCCGGTTGCTGCTCGGTTGTTGCCCCGTGGTTGCAAACCATCTTCCCCCTAAGAAGCGAGAGGACGCTTTCCCACCGAAGAGAAATTTTTTTTGCAACTCAACAAAAAGGAGAACCCAAATGGCAAAAGGTATTTGGATAGAGCCCTCAAAGGACGACCCGATTTACAGCGGCCAGTTCGTATTGTCCTCCAGAAAAATTAGCCCCGAATCGGCGACCGCCGAGAAAAGTGCTGAAAAGAGTGCTGAGGAAAGTGCTGAGGAGAGTGCTGAGGCAAAAGTATCCACGGACACCAGCAAGAAAAAAACCCGTGGGCAAAAGAAGCCAGGTGCGAAAAACAAGCCCCTGGACGACTGAAGTTAGTCGTGCCGCCTCAGAAGCTGCAAACCAGCAGGAGAGTACTTGCTCCCCCAAAAGGAAACTAATTTACATCTCAACAATAAGGAGAATACAAATGGCGAAAATTACCTGGATAGAGCCCTCGGAGGACAGCCCGATTTACAATGGCGAGTTCGTACTGTCATCCGAGAAATTGGACCCCGAATCGATGCGATTGGTTGAGACTCTGAAGAAAAATGTAGGTGGACCACCAAAGAGCGACTCAATTCCGCTCACCGAAGAGGAGATTCGCCTGTTGAGGGGATTCTAGTACGCCCCCCAGTCAGAGGTATTCGACTCGTCACCCAAAAACCCCGCGGAGCCCAAAAGGTTCCGCGGGGTTTTATCGGGAAACATTTGTCTACCTGTGCGCCCAATTGGTTGGCACGATTTTCAGATAGTCGTTAGATTAAAAGCAGGGCCCTGCTGGTGTGACGGCATGGGGTACGTCGTCACACATAAATCGAGGAGGTTTTCTTCGATGACTCTGACTCTCTGTCCCAGAGGCCGACTGCTGGTCACCGGGCTATTGCTGCTGGCCGCTTGTATGGCAACCAGTGTAGTAACCAGTGCAGAAACCATTGTAGATGACCCTGCCGCCGTAATCGAATCCTATCGAACGTTTTTCTCGGATGAGTTTGTAGTTGATGGCGGCATAGCAATACTACTTACTGGAAAAAGCGTTATTCAATATAGGAACGGACAGAAGCTTGAAAAACTTACCTGCCCGTTTCGTAACGGTATGACGAGGTTCGAAGTTACTTACAAGGATGACAAGAAAGATGGAAAAGAGACTCACTGGTATATGCACGGGCAGGTGAGGCGAGAAGAAACTTACAAGGATGGAAAGAAAGAGGGCAAACGGACCCAGTGGTATGAGAATGGCCAGTTAAAATCAGAAGATAATTTCAAAGAAGGTTCAAGGGATGGAAAACTAAAGAGATGGTATGAAGACGGCAGGGTGATGTATGAAACCGAATTTTCAAATGGTAATGGTATTGATAAAACGTATTATCAAAATGGAAATATACAATACGAAAGAAAATACAAAGATGACAAGAAAGTTGGATTAACGACCGGGTGGCATAAGAATGGACAGAAGGAGTGGGAAGTGACATTCAAGAATGGAAAGAAAGATGGAAAACAGACGTGGTGGTGGGGGGCCGGCCAGAAGGAGCGGGAAGTGACATTCAAGAATGGAGAGCAGATTGGCAGGGGGATATTCTGGGAGTGGTATGAGAACGGCCAGATGGAGTTGGAATATACTTTCAGCGAGGATGGAGTGTTAGACGGGAAAGAGAACCAGTGGTACGAGGATGGGCAGAAGAGATCGGAGTGTACTTACAAGGATGGAGAGTTGGACGGAAAGGGGAAAGAGTGGTGGGAGAATGGGCAACTGGAGTCAGAAGCAAATTGCCAGGATGGAAAGCTGGATGGCAAACAGACTACCTGGCATGAGAACGGACAAAAGAAAAGGGAAGCCACGTACAAGGACGGAGAGATATTCACCGAAACAAACTGGGACAAAAATGGCAAACAAAAGTGAGGTTGCCATTACCTCCAGCATCAAGACGACTCTTTCACGGCAAGTAACCGGCTTTGGGTCGCCTCTTCCTACCCAGCCGCCTGCCTGTACCAACCAATTGGGCGCACAGGTTTTGGTTGGCACGATTTGCAGTGACTCGTTAGATTAAAAGCAGGGCCCTGCTGGTGTGATGACATGGGGTACGTCGTCACACACAATTCAAGGAGGTTTTCTTCGATGACTCTCTGTCCCAGAGGCCGACTGCTGGTCACCGGGCTATTGCTGCTGCTGGCCGCTTGTATGGCAACCAGTGTAGTAACCAGTGCAGAAACCGGTGCAGGTGACCAATGCGCCGTAATCGGCCCCGATCAAACGGTAACGAAGGACGGGCTGTTATACGAAGTCGACAAAGAACTCCCATTTACTGGAAAAACGGTCATTCAATATAGCGATGGGCAGAAGGCACAGGAATTTACTTACAAGGATGGAAAGCAACACGGAAAAGTAACTGCCTGGTATGAAAACGGGCAGCTGAAAGCAGAAATTTCTTTCAAGGATGGCAAGCCAGACGGGCCAGTGACCTCGTGGCATAAGAACGGAGAAACGCATAGTAAAGATACTTTTAAAAATGGAAAGTTGGTTGGCAAAACAACCCGGTGGTACGAGAGCGGACAAAAGAGTGCTGAAGCAAATTACCAGGATGGAAAACGGGATGGCACGCAGACGACCTGGCATAAAAACGGACAGTTGAAAGGGGACAGTACTTACAAGGATGGAAAGCAACAGGGAAAAGCGACCTCCTGGTACGAGAGCGGACAAAAGAGTGCTGAAGCAAATTACCAGGATGGGAAACGGGATGGCAAACAGACGACCTGGCATGAAAATGGACAAAAGAAAAGGGAAGCCACGTACAAGGACGGAGGGATATTCACCGAAACAAACTGGGACAAAAATGGCAAGGAAGTCCCACCTTTAAAGTACCCCGGTCAAAAAGTTACTTAAGAGAAATTCCACCTCAAGCATCAAGCCGACTCTTTCACGGCAAGTAACCGGCTTTGGGTCGCTTTTGAAACAGATTCGCATCCCACCCCCTCCCACTAAAACCTGCGGAACTTTTTGGGCCCTGTGGGGTTTTATCTTAAAGCAGCTGCGGTGCGCGCGGGGTTTTTACCCATGCGCCCAAAACAACCGCCCCAGAAAAACAAGCCCAGGGAGAAACTCATGCGACCGGTCGTCTCTCTATTTGTCGTCCTGCTCGCCGCGCTCACCGCTACGGCCGCGCTGGCCAGTGAGCCGTCGGTCCGGCAGTTGTTAGGAAAATACAACACCATTCGCCCCGACGACGACCAGCTCGCCATGTACCGGCTCGACTGGGTCGAGTCGCTGGCCGATGCCCAGGACTTGGCGCTTTTGGAGAACCGGCCCGTCTGCCTGGTGGTAATCCATGCCCGCTACGGAAATGTCACCTCCGGTCACTGCTGAGCGACCGCTACCCAGGTCCGGGGGACCTCACTTGTAGATGCGGCCGTGGTTCGCGCACTGCAGCCCTATATTGTGACCTCCTGGCATGGTCATCGGGATGATCCGGATCTGCCCGAGGCCGTGCAGACCGTGTGGCAGCAAAAATTTGCCGCCGGCCATAAACCTCGCCCCCGCAGCCTGCCCACAAAACCATTCGAGCCCCGCTCCGCGCAAGAACACCGCCCGAGGCAAAGCAATGTCGATATCGCAATTCTGGATTCCGATGGCAACGTGGTGCACTGGTTTGATGCATTTAAGTTCGATGCGTTTCAGCACCCGGGCCGTGGGCCCGGGGCACAAACATTGGCCGCTTATACGGCCAGTGAAATCGAGTTTGCCACCGGCCAACTGGAACTAACCACCCGCCGGCGCACGGTCCGCCCGGTCGTCCTCCCCGACCTGGCGGGGGCGCCGGCGGTCCGCATTCTGTGCACGCTCGAAGACAATCGCATGCGCGCCTACCGGGCGCCAACGGTCGAGGTGGTGCCGATTACCACCGATGAGCGCCAGCTGTTGGCCTGGTCTGACCAAAAGCGCACCGTCGACGCGGCACAGCTCAAAAACTGGCTGGCCCAAATCTACCCGCCTGGCGTGATGGAGCGAACCAACCCCGAGACCAAAGAGGCGTACCGAATCGAGTCGGTCACCGGCACACTTACGCTCACCCCGGCCGGCCGCCGCGGTAAGCACCGGCTGATGATTCTTGCCGGCACGATTACGCTCACGGACGAAGGCCCCAAAAATTCCAGCGAAGATCATTTTAGCGAAGACCATTTCAGCGATGCCCATTTTAGTTATGGGGGCCAGCTGGAGCTGCTGCTTGCCTATCCCGAAGGGAGCGATAGTTTCTCGGGCCTGCGGGGCACGTTCGAGGGGATCTATCCCCGGTTTGATCGCATGCACAACCGGCAGCGCAACCTGCCGCTGCGGGCGGCGCTGGAATCGATCGATACCGATTCGTGAGTTTCCCCAGCCGCCGGTAGAATCCGGCGGCCGCTAAACAGCTCAGTTGTGCCGGGAATGAGGGTCTTTGCCCAAGGGTAGAGTTCCCTGGAGCGCGCGACGCGCGTGAAGTTGGCTGCGGAGTCTGCCATGGCAGAAAACTACGGCAGTTCAAGTTGTGAATCTGCCTGAGCGACGATGTTAACACCGGTCAGGGCTTCCCATCCGCCGAGTATTTGTTTTGAAACCGGACCAACCTTTCCGTCCCCTACCGGCAAACCGTTAAACCGCGTTGCCGGCATCAGGCAATAAGGAGTACTCGTAAAAAAGACTTCCTCGGCAGTGGACAGATCGTAGGGCAATAACCGGGTCTCGATAGCCGGGATCCCCAGCGTTTGACAAATCTCCAACGTCGTTGCTCTGGTAACCCCTGCCAGACTATTGATGGTGGTGGGAGTTTTGACAACGCCGTCCTTAACGAGGAATACATTTCCACCTTTGTTCTCTGCCACAAAGCCGTCTGTATCGAGAATGACACTTTGGGCGTCCTCGTCCACCAGTTTGACTTCGTGTTCGGCGAGGGTGTAAAACATTCG
Source organism: Lacipirellulaceae bacterium (assembly GCA_965243695.1). Taxonomy (GTDB): domain Bacteria; phylum Planctomycetota; class Planctomycetia; order Pirellulales; family Lacipirellulaceae; genus JAKVCB01. Next base: position 5,177 of record CBDEWC010000001.1, read on the forward strand.
ACTACGATTTTTGATCCTTGCGTCCAGCGACTGGGAAGGTATTTGGCGACTGAAGGGTGTTACGGCATGACATCCTTCATGGTAATAACGCTGCCAGCCGGTGAGATCGAGCGGTTGATTGGAGATCATAACCGTGGCGGCAGATTTCTGCTTCGAGCTTGGGCCCGTTGGAGCCATGCCAGCAGAGATATTGTGCACAATCCAGCAGTCTTCGTTGGAGCCATAGTGGGTAAGATTACGGTCGAGCAGTTCGAGAGTTGCCTGCAGCATTTGGTCCCGCGTAAGCCCGGGATCAATGCGGGCCACTTTAAGTGAAAGATAAAGCCGTTCGATATGCGGTTCTAATTTGAAGGGCTTGTGCCCGAAGGTGCGTGACGAATCCGTTACGCAGTAGCCGAGGGTAACGGCAGCGTCGAAGATCGAAATCCTGGCATCTTTTTCCGGGACGAGATCGCCGGAAAGATAAACCAAACGTTTTGTGTTCAATTCCATAGCGTCTAAATGCTGAACCCTGATTACTTTTCCGCCACACCGGTGAGTTGAGAGCAGGATCGGATCAATATTTTTCCACCAGCAATAGCCGGAGTTGCAAGAGTGGCAGCTCCCATATCGTGTTTGACCAGCAGTTTGTAGTTTGCACGATCTTCAAGTACTACAATAACCCCATTTTCTCCGCCGACATAGACCTTTCCATCGCCTACGACAGGGAAGGCGAAATCTTCACATCGGTTTTGAATGCGAGCCTGGCGACCGGCTGACCGGGGCCCGACCCGTTAGCCGGCCGTTCCCGCGTGCCATAGCTGGCACTCGGCAACCGAGCCCAGCGGCTGGCGGCTGGCTTGTTCGAACCCAGCTGCGGGTAATTCATGTTAGACATGGGCAAGTGGCGTCCTTACAATCGTAGGGAGGTTCACTCCAGTCGTTGTAGGTTGCAGCCAGTAGAGTGCAGCTTGGCGCTGGCCGCGGATCGTTATTTTCATCATTTTCATCGATAGGTAAAACGCTAATGCGCACGATTGTTGGTTCTTTACTCATGGCGGGCTTGCTCGCGAACTCGGCCTTTGCGGCCTGGTATCAGCAGACGGATGGGACCAATGTGGATCCTATTCTCGATATTTATGGCAGTGTCCACGGGTACTCAGGGCCCGATCTGTTGCCGGGCGGGCTGCTGGATTACGAAGACCTGAGCGAGGCGGATCTTACCAATGCCGACCTGCAGACCACACAGCTTGAGCATGCAAACCTCAACGGCGCGCATCTCGACGATGCGAACCTGGACTATGCGAAGCTGGCCTATGCAGACCTAAAATTTGCCAGGCTGTACCGCACCTACCTGTCCGGGGCCGATCTGAACTACGCCGACTTTACCCATGCCAACCTGCAGCGTGCGGATCTGAGCGATACGAACCTGATGCATGCCGAACTGGTCACAGCCGACCTGCGCCACGCCAACCTGACGGGCGCGAACCTAAGCTACGCCGACCTTTGGTACACCAACCTGAGTAGGGCAAATCTTACCGGTGCCACCTGGCTGGGCGAAGCCTATGGTGAGCCCTTCTACCATGCCGAAACCAACTTCACCAATGCCTGGGCCGATCACGGCACGATTCCCTTCGACCCGGTTGCCGCCGGCTGGACGTTAATCCCAGAGCCCAGTAGCGGCGCGTTATGTTTGCTGGCCCTAGCGATCTTGGGCGGTCGGCGCCGCTGGAGTTGTTGAGAGGGCAATGCTTCTCTGCGATTGGTCCGCGGGAAGGTCAAGTGGCCCGCGAGAAGGCCGAGGCTCCCCTCGCAAAAAAAAACATCATGTAATCGTGTTGGGCTGTTTGGCGCTGTCCTGGCCGGCGATCTCCTCGACCGGCCGCTGGCAGTTGTTGTAGCCACGAATGTGGTTGCCGCCGGAGATCGCCTCCATCCGCACCCCCACCGTATCGGCCAGCCCCGAGTTCTCAAAATAAATGTCGTACAGCCCGCCCGTTTCAAAACTGCTCAGCACCGTTTGGCCAGGCACGGTGGTCGACTGCAGCCGCCAAAAGTTGCCCTTCACAAAATCAGGCTGGTTCTTGGTGCCCACCTGAAACGTGCACCGGCCACAGCCATGGGCGGCAAAGACGTCAATTTGGTTCGAGGCAAACATGGCCGTACCGGCCGAGGTGTTCACCACCAGCCCGGAGGTCGTGCGCGGGCCGCTAGCCGTGTCGTTGGCGCCGCCATTTAATTCGCCAAACACCATCTTGTTGCCAAAAATGGGGCCACTTGTCGCTGCCGGCGAAAACTCAACACACCGCCCATGCTCGCCGTAAATGGCAATCGAGTTGGGAATGTGAATCAGGTTCACTCCCACCCCCAGCGTCGGATCGCCTGGCGGGGGAGTGCGGGGCTTGAAATGAACCGCGGCCTGGTTACCCGTGTAAACCAGTTGGCAGCCTGTCCAGTCGAGGTGGGAATTGACCAGCGAATCAAACCGGACAAAGTCCTCTTTCATGGGACCGTTGAAGGTGAGTCCGCGCATGGTCCAGGTCCAAAAACGCATCGGGGGAACCTCAATCGTTTCGCTGGCCGTTAGGTTCATGTGCCACGGTTCGCCCCGGCTGGTGTTGGCGCCGCCGATCACTAGCAGGCTGTAGCCATGCTCGGCGCAGTAGTTAATCGCCTCCTGCAGCCCCTGGGTTCGGGTGCCAGACTGGTCAATCTCCTTGCCAAACGGGTCGAGTACCGCAAAACGTTGTGGGCCGCGGCTGTCGGCATCTTCGCGAGGCCGCACCGTCACCAGGCCATTGCCCGCTGGAGTTTGCGGATCGCCCGCGGTGGCAGCCTGCGCGCCGGCCACACCCAACATGCCGGCAGCACCCAGGCCAGTGATCAGGTCCCTGCGATGCATCCCAAAACCTCCTCAAAAAAATCGTTGTACCTGTAACCGGTTCAAGTTGTGCCCGCTCTTAGGATAACCTAAATTTTTGACGACCGGACGCCATGGTGCCGGTTGGGCCACCGGTCAAGAGGCCGTTCCTTCGTGCCACAGCTGGCACTCGGCAACCCAGCCCAGCGGCTGGCCGTTACGGGTCACGTCAACACAAACAATCGCAGGGCCCGGTCGGTCAAGTTCCGCCAGCTGAATTTTGCAGCTCCAGCGGTGCTCTTCGCCGGGCGCCACCTGGCAGCCGAGGGTGGCCGGATCGGCCGTGATGCCCGGGGGCACGATCAACCGTGCGGTCACATCGATCGGTTCGGACTGCACGTTTTCAACCACCACCTCCACGGTCGCACTCTCGCCACAGGCCAGCTGCAGGCGGTACGGTTCAAACCGTACCCAATCGGCCCGGCATTTTTCTGATGCGTTGTCTTCGACCAGGCTCGCTAGCGCCCCGGCAAGCCGCTCGGCGCTGGCCTTAAAGTCAAGCAAGTCCTGCCGCGTCACGGGCGTGTCGCTGCGGCCCTGGGGAGATTGACTGTCGGCGTCGGTGAGCTTTCTGCGGTGATGGCCATGCAGCAGAATTTGCGGCTCGATTTCCAGCATCCGCTCGGCCACCTTCAGGTGGTTGGCGGCCGTGACCCGGTTGGCAAAGATAATGTGGCCGTGGCTCAGCCGGCCATCGTGCAGATGGGCCGAATCGCCCATTGCCAGGTAACGTTTGCCATCCAGATGAAAACTAATGCCCGAGTGAAGGTCGGTCTGGCCTGGCAGGTCGTGCATTTGTAGCTCAATGCCCCGCCACGTAAACCGCTCGCGGTCCGCAAGCGTGCGCTCCACCACGATTGGCGCTGGCAGCAGGCATGGCATGTTGTAACGCGTAGGCTCGCGCAAAATCGGTGCGATTCGCTCCAGGCACCAGGCCGGTACCTGCCAGCGGCGCTGGAGGTAGGGCACCCCAATCACGTGGTCGTCGTGATAGTGGGTAATGATCACCGCGTCGATCGTGTGGATCTGGTAATTTTGTTTAAGCGTCTCAAGGTGGGTTGGCAAAAATCGCGTGCGATACCCTAGTGCCGATGGCCTGGAGTGGGCCGAACTCGAATACCCCAGGTCGATCAACAACGCGTGTCCGTCGGCCGACCGCAATACGTACCAGCTGCAGCTTTGGCGCGCACTCTGCAGGAGTTGCGGGGCCAGTTCAATAAACTCCTCGGCCAAAGCAGGTTCAGCCGGGTGGTGCATCTCCTCGCAAAACGTTGCCAGTCGCCCTGCGAGCGAGTCAAAAACTTCAGCGGGAGCGTCGATCGGAGCGCCATGCCCGGGGCAGAGGATCTCCGGCGAGCTGTTTTTCAGTAAGGCAAGTGAGGAGATGGCCAATTCGGCCCCCAGCACATCGCCATAGCCAAACTGCAGGTTGTGCACCTGGGGAACATGGCCAGTGCCGTCGATCAGGTCACCGGCAAACGCAAGTCTCCGTCCGGCAAACTGGCCCACCAGCGCAATCGAGCCGGGCGTGTGACCGGGGGTGGGCAGAATCTCCAGCTCGATGTCGCGCCAGCGAAAGACGGCAAAATCCTCCAGCGACTCATCGACCGGTACATTGCGCGGCAGCGAAAAAAAATCGGCCACCTGGTTGTAGTTGTGATGGATCGGTCGCCGGCGCCAAAAAGATTCCACATCCTCAACCAGGTGGCGTTCGGCTGCAGGGACGGCAACCTTGGTGGTCGTCCGGTCCAGCCGGTAAAGGCCCGCGCACTGGTCCCGGTGCG
>CBDEWC010000002.1:0-8821 GCA_965243695.1 Lacipirellulaceae bacterium
CGTAATCCTGCTCGTCGACGATCCCGTTGCCGTTCGCATCGGCTCGCAAGTCCGTGGTCGAACCGCGAGTATCTTGCCAAACTGAGTAGTCTGCCGCACCAACGGTGCTATCGCCGTCAAAATCGCCGGTCAGCACCAGGTTCAGTTCGACCGCCCCGATATCGATCCGCCTGGCGCCGCTGTCGGTCCCATCGGCAACCCGAAGTGCCCCATCGCCCCGTTGATCAAACTGGGGAATTCCATCCATCCCCGAGACGGCAAAAGGAACTCCCGCATCGACCGCAGGACTTGTCCCCAGCGGCACGTGGGTGAGGGTGGATCCGCCGTTATTTGCCAACGGTCCTAACAGGGGGTCAATCACACCACCCGCATAGGGATCCCCGATAATATTTCCATCTGCCGAAGATGTCCCAAGTGGTGCTGCCGATAGTCCAGACCCGGTGTTGTCGCCAATCAGGCTGAACAGGACCGTGACTGGGCGTTCGGCGGCCACTCCAACATCAGGTGCTCCACTACCGCCGGAGGTGTTCGAGGCCACAATGGTGTGAGAGATATTTACGCCCTGCTCACTTGCATCGGCATAGATACCGCCCCCCGCCTCGGCGGACTCGTTTTGGACGATCGTACTATGATCGACATCCATCTGATCGCTGGTCCAGATGCCGCCTCCTTCTTCACCCGCTGAATTACCACTGATCGTGCTGGACGTAATCGTAATCGGCCGATAAGCCCAAATTCCGCCGCCCCGATCGGCAGCCTCGTTCCCCGAGAGGGTCACGCGGTCGACCACAATCTGGCCGCCTCCCCCAGGAAATCAAGCCCTCCCCCATCCCCTAGTGAAAAATTATCCTGGATGGAGGTATCCTGGATGAGCACGTCCTGATTGGCATTCCAGACTGCGATTGCCCCGCCGTGACCGGAACCATTTGAGTTGGCCTCAAACCGTGAATTGGTCACCGTCAGCGAACCCTGTCGATGGGACAACGCGCCACCGATTTGGGTTGCATGGTTGTTGGCAAAGGTAACATTGGCGAGGGTCAGGTTTTCGCGATTACTAATAGCTCCCCCTTCGCCGTCGACGTCTCCCCCGGTTAAGGTGAGTCCGCGAATCGCAACCTCGATGGCAACCTGATCGTCCCCGTTGTTGATCGTAAAGATCCGCTGGCCGTCTCCAACCTGATCCTCTGAGGTAGGATCGGCGGCGCGGATTGTAAAGCTACCCAAAGCCGAGGCATCAATCACCACCGAATCGGTAATGACCAGGTCTCCCTGGGTAAGATCGAGCGTTTGGCCATCGAAGGACGGGTCGATCGTAATCACTTGTTGACCGGCTCGCAGATTGGACTGGTTGATCGCTTCACGCAACGTCGGCACATCAGCGAAACGACTACCAGAGACCGCCAGTTCGTCCAGCCCACTGGTCACTCTCAGTTCGTTGATCGAAACGCCAATATCACCGCCTACGTCGGTTAACTTCCAGGCCCCGCGGCCGAGTGTCCCAACCACCATCACATCATCCGCCGCATCGAAATCCAGATCCCAAACTGGAGCATTCGGCAAGCTGGCCCCCACCTCAAACCACCGGGGATCAGGATTACTTAAGAGCAAAGCAAATACCCCAATATTGGTCCCCACCACGACTGCACTGTCGTTGAGGCCAGGCATGAATTCCAGCGAGAGCAGCTTGGCAACCTTTACTCCGGTCGAGTCGATTAACTGGTACAAGTCTCCCGTGATATCGGCCCACGTCTCTCCCATATCCCTGGTGGAAAAAATGGTACTGTCGGTCATCGCAAACGCGTTGGTGTAATCCTCCGTATTCATGATGATGTCGCGAATAGGTTCTGGCGCATCATGACCAGGAGCCGTTTGCACAAAGGTCTGAAGTCCCATCACCTCCTTCCGAACCCAAACGGATCCATCCGGAGTCCCGGCATAAATAACATCTTTGTTGTCGATCCCATCTTTGCGGCCACCATAATCAAGCGGATTTCCCTGGTAGCCTGAGGTTGTCGTCAAACCTGCCAGGACCCGCGAAACGGTCTCGCCCTGATCGAACGACTCGTAAAGACCGTTGGCACCGCCAATCACCATCCTGTGTGGATTGACATTGTTCAACTGAACGGGCGTAATGTTTCTCTGCCACTCAAGGGCAGGGCTTCCCGGCAAATTGTCCAAGGCCGGAACCTCGGTCGACAACAAATGACCTTCCTTGTCCCAGGTGGTTTTTCTAATCGCCTCAAATCCGCCAGCAATACCTAAATCACCGTCGCGAAAATCACCGACGCGAAAACTACTGTAGCGAATAGACCGTTTTTGATGGGCCAACGACATCGTATCGACGGCAACGTCGCCCGCCTCCAGCGGCGTGAGGGTCACCCACTCGGTTCGATCGGGGGTAAATTGATACTGGGTCCCCCCCCCCTCTGTACCGGTGATGATCGTGTCGGAAAGGGTATCGTAGGCCACGTTGTGAACTTCGCTGACCCCCAGGTCGCCAATCAGCGACACCCAATCTCCGTTTTCGCTCTCGGGGCTGGTCCGCTTGTAGATGCCGCCGTCGTCGACTTGGATCAAACTTCCAACCGCGTCAATCGTCATTCCCCGGGAACCGAAAACGGGCCAGTAGTGGTTGCCGTACCAGGAATATTGTCTTCCCGGAGGGGCATGGCTGCGAGGTCGTGAGTGATGGGAGACCACTGAAGCGGCAAGAACGGTATGTCTTCAGGGACAACTCCATCGGCAATGCCACGAAAAACAACTCCGGTGGACTGCGTAGCACCAAGACGGTTCGGGAGGGGCCCCGCTTGCCGCTCACCCCCCACATAAACCAAGGTTGCATCGTGGGGATCGACCGTGATCGAAAACGGAATGTGGGGAAGTGGTCCGATCAACTCGGGATCAGAAAAATGCGGAGTGGGATTGGTGTCTTCCATCTTGGACCACCGACCCGCACTTTCTGCGTTGAATGCCGGTTCAGCAAGTTCCAATTCTTCGGCCATACAGTCGATAAACGGACAACTCATGGGATCGGCCAGTGCAAACTGGGAAGCGTCAATCACCTCCACCCGCCATAAGCCGTTCGCCTGTCCCGCAAAGGCCGGCTCGTTTTCTACCAGCACAAGATCCAGACTTATCAGACCGTGACCGGCCGAGGTGATGATGATCGGAGGCATATCCTCATCTTCTTCACCTTTGGTAGGTTGCATATCTTGGATGAAACGTGGTGGATTGAGCGGCAGCATCGGAAATGCTTTCTCCGTGGCACCTACACCTAACCACTCGGTGCCATCGTAGTAAAACACTCCACCCGGGTTGGCCAAATACTCGCCTTCTTCCCCTGGAATTCCAATCAACTTTCCGCCGATCAGCACTCCCGCATACAGCCGGCCACTGGCCTCTTCGACCGCCAGCTTGATATGATTGGCCATTGGGTCAGCCGCTTGCGCCAGGCCCATGTCTGTCCAGGTTGCACCGAAGTCGGCCGATTCAAAAATCCCCTTGCCAGGCGCAGCCGCATACAGGCCATTTGTTTCGCTATTGTGGACGAGGTCAGAGAAAGCATCGCCCACGCCAAAGCCGCCGCCGGAAATACCGCTGAAGTTCTTGCCGCCGTCGGTACTTTGATAAAGCCCCCCAAGGTTCGATGCCACAACCACCTGGTCTCCACGGACAGCAATTCCCGAGATATTAACGCCCTCAAGACCCGCGCTACCAGGATTGGTCCAGGTGTTGCCACCGTTGGTGGTTCGCAGGATTCCACTCCGCTCTCCCCCGAGACCGCCGAAATTACTGAAACGGCCAATACCTGCCACCAACGTGTTGCTGGTTGGGTCGGAAGAATCAAGGGCCATCGCCCCAATCGAAAGCGAGGAGGCAAGGTCGGTTTGAGGCTGCCATCGGACCGGTGGTGATGTGGCGTTTGTGGTCTTCCAAATCCCACCATTGACCGCACCCAGGTATAAAATATTGGGATTGGTTGGATGTGCTACTACCGTGTGGACAGCACCAGAGACGGGATTGTTCGGCAGGATATTTTCAACCCGTCCATTGGAGGCTGGTCCGGGGCCCTGCGATACCCAGTCGCTACTGGCGACCAGGTTCACCTGTCCTTGCACGTCAAACTGAAACGCACTTTCATCCGGGTCATTGTTACCAATCGAAGACCGTCGCCAGGCGGACTCCAAACGTGGTGGGATTGAACTGAACTTCGAAGGTATGGTGTTGCCCTGGTTCCAGCGACAACGTTGGTTGCAGGCTAATGCTGAAGTCGTCGGGATTGGCACCGGCGATAACAATCGGCGGATCGCCCACAAACTCCAGCGCCGCGTCGCCAGTGTTTTCGATCGTAAAGGTGTGCACCACTGACTGCCCAGGTGAAGCATCGGTAAAGGCTGTGCCGTCGTCCAAGCTTGGTTCCACATCTCCGTGGACAACGGTCAAACCATTGCCCAACACCCGAATGTCCGGCAAAGGACCGGGAACCTGGCCCACACCAACGACCGCAAAAAGTACGGTTCTTCGTCGGGGTCGTCACTGTGAATCGTGATCGCATCAACCCGTTGACCGGCCGCCAGGGGATCGAACTCAAGGTCGAAAGTGGTCTCCTCCCCCGAATTCAGCACCGTTAGTGCTGGCTGCGAGGTCACCGTGAAATCACCCGGGTTCAACCCTTGGACCGAAACCGGCTCCGCACCAGTGAGGCTAAGTACGTCACTGCCTGTATTTCTAATGGTGAAGGTGTGGACCACCACTTCTCCCAGGAACACGTTGCCGTAGTCAGTACTGTCAGCAACCTCAGGTTCCAAATCGCCACTGGCGATAATCTTCCCCTGACCGAGGAGATCGATGTCGGGGCCTAGAAGGAGCGAATCGGTACCTGTCCCCTCTACGAAAAACCTATAGTGCTCCTCGTTGGGATCATCACTGATCACCCGAAAGGTGCCTGTCGTCGCGACAGTCGCAGTCGGTGCAAACTGAATCTCGAACGTGGTCGACTCCCCTGGGTTCAAAGTTGTCTGGTCAGGCTGCCGAGATACCACGAACTCTGTTGCAGCGTCACCATACATCGTGACGGGGGTAGCAGCGCGCAAGGTCAACGGCGCCCCACCCACATTCTTGATTGTCAGCTCTTGTGATTGCGAGGTTTCACCGACGCTAACTGAGCCGAAATCAATCACACCTTGGAGGTGAGCAATGGGAGTAAAAGGATCGATTTCTACGGTGATATCAGGATCGGTCTTAACCCCAACCCAGAGTTCCCGACCGTTGGTACCATCGTCGGCGGTAAAGAACAATCGACCCGCCACCTCGACTAAGGAGCGCGGAAATGCACTCTCCGGTACACCCAATGGATCCTGACCTGGCCGAATAAGGTCGATCACCTCCATCGCAGACCCGGAGGAATCAAACGGATCGAACGATCGCAGTTCCCGACCATGGGTGCCCGGTTCGGCTGCATCGCCAGTGCGATCATCGGCCACAAACAGCAAATGGTGATCGAAGGGGGTCAGCCAGGCCGGGTCCGAATCTCCTCCATTGGCCGCATTGATGTCCGCAACCAGCGTCGCTGGCCCACCTAGTTCCAGGTTTACCCACCACAATTCATTCCCCGAATCCCCACTACTGGCCGTAAAGAAAAGTTGGTTCCGCACCAGGGTCAGGTTCGCAGGACCTTCGGTGAAAGTTTGGTTGGTAATCTGCCAACTCGTGGTTCCGTTAGTCTTCCAGAGTTCCAGGTGGTCAGCCCCGTCGGCCCTGGCTGCATAGTAAATAAAGCCCTTGCCATTTAAAACGGCCAGGGATGACTGATTTACAACACCAGAGGCCGAACCATCATCCATCAAAGTCGGCATGTCGATTACGCGAGTATTCGCTGCGGTGCCATCGGTGACCCACAATACGTCCGGCACCAGGTCGCCATCGCCGAGCTGTTCCAGAAAAACCGTCTGACCATACCACGATTGAAAGTTGTCGAATCCAACCACGGGCACCACGTCTTTGATAATTTCACTCGCTTCGGTGCCATCGGTAACCCAGAGTCCAAATTGGTCATCACCAGTTTGGGCGGTAAAGAAAAGCTGATTACCAACCACACCATGAAATTTTGGATTCGAACTCGGCTGGCCTGCGCGCAGATCCAAGAAAGGCTCGGTGGGAGGATCGCCCGCTGGATCCAAACTCCACAACTCCGTACCACGGTCTGGGTCAGCATTGACGAAAATCAGTTTTCCGTTCACCGCAGCCGATTGCGTGTCGAACAAGACGTTGTCGTCAATATCCAGAACTTGCCCGGTACTGGCAGCCGAGCCATCGCTACTCCACAAGGTCGTATCGCCAGCGACCTCCTCATAAAAGTAAACGTTTGGACCAACCGCCGTTGGTTGAAATCCTCCGTCGCTGGAGATCTGGACAGGAGCGGTCGGTGCGTCGTAGGCGGCCACCGCATAGAGTTGGTTCTGCTCGAACAGGTAACGGGACCGGAAAAAGACGTTCTCACCAACCGCGAAGATTTCGTCGGTACCACCCGCCTCGGTAAACAATTCGTTCTGAAACGAATCCCCACCAGGATTGTAGGGAGAACTGGGGTCTGCGGAGGTCAAATCGTCCACCAGCGACGGCACCACCGAGAGCAAGCGGCGCTCTTCAAGCACTTCAACCCGAAGAGGCCTTCGTTGCTGCTGCTTGACCTTTTTGGCCCCTCTTCCGACCACAGTTCCAAATTTCATTGCCACAAACGCCTTCTGCTCTATGGTTCCAGGGCCCGCTGGTAGAGAAGCCATCCCACCAGCAGTTTTAGCCCCGCTTCTTTTCCGTTCCCACTTGACAACCCCTGCCTACCACGCAGCTTTCATTGTACTCAGCCTGTAACCAAAAACGCAAGAAAATAACACCATTGAGGTGTTATCTCAGCTGTTCTTGCCATTAAATTCACATCAAAAAGGGGTTCATCAACGGTTAGCTAACTGCGCAGCGTCGCCTTGCAAACCACCCCTGACCTACCAGCAAGAACATCGCCCAAAAAACGGACTGCCGTTGCGACCTGCAAGAACCTCGCGCCAAATACGCCCACCCACCCACTCGCCTAGGCGACGTCCGAGTCGAGGGGGGCTGTCCGCTGGCAATCTCAGAAGAGGAGACGCGTCCGTTTTCTCTGACTTTCACGGTCGCTTCTGATGGGGAAATCCGTCCCGCAAATTTGCGCGGCAAACGGCAATGTACCGAAACACGGTCTTCCGTATAGGTGCGGCTAAGGACCTCGCCATTTTTTGCCAGGTAGGCCAATAGGCGCCCGTTGCTGACCGCCGTTTCAATGTCGACATCCAGAAAATGGTGGCTTAGCGCTTCGCTTACGATACTCTCGAGTTGCAATAAACCTGTACCGCTCACGGCACTGACAGCAACTGCCCCAGGATAGTCACGTTCAATCGCACCAATGGTCCCCGGATCACAAACGGAATCCATTTTATTGAGTACCAACACCGTCCCTTTTTGCTCGATTCCCAGGTCTTCCAACACGCTGTACACGGCAGAAATCTGGTCCATGACGGCCGGATTGCTCACGTCGGCCACATGCAACAACAGATCTGCCTGGCGAGCTTCTTCCAGGGTAGCCTTGAAACTGGCCACCAGGTGATGCGGCAAATCGCGAATAAAGCCAACCGTGTCAGAAAGCAACACGGGCCCCCAGCCGGAAAGGTGCCAGCGACGGGTCCGCGTGTCGAGCGTCGCAAACAATTTATCCTGGGCCACAACCCCGGCACCGGTCAGCGCGTTCATCAAGGTGCTCTTACCGGCATTCGTGTACCCTACCAGCGAGACGGTCATCCGATCATCGCGGGCGGCCACCTCCCGTTCGCGTCGGCGGAGCACTTTGTCCAATTCACCCCGCAAATCGGTGATCCGTTTTTCCACCAGCCGGCGGTCGGTTTCCAGCTGCTTTTCACCCGGGCCGCGCATGCCAACGCCCATCTTCATCCGCGACAAGTGGGTCCACATTCGCTTTAAACGGGGCAACGAGTATTCCAGCTGCGCCAGTTCGACCGCCAGCCGCGACTCGTGGGTTTGGGCCCGATTGGAGAAGATGTCGAGGATCACCTCGGTTCGATCCAGGACCTTTACTTCCAAGGTTTGTTCCAGGTTGCGGATCTGGGCCGGCGAAAGGTCATTGTCAAAAATAACCACTTCGGCCTCGGTCGACTCGACCAGCTTCTGCAGTTGGTCCAGCTTACCTTTGCCCAGGTAGGTGGTTTTGTCGGGCCTCTCGCGCCGCTGGGTCATCAGCCCCACCACGCGCGCACCGGCCGTTTCTACCAGGCCTGCAAGTTCCTCCAGTGGATCTTCAGCGAGTTGCTGGCCGTTTAGATACACTCCCACCAGAAGTGCCGCTTCGCTTTCGACTCCCTGCTTGCGATCAATTTCCATTGCTGTGTGGATGGATCTCCAGGATGGCTGGACCTGTGGGACTTTGTCACAAACGGGCAAAGCGTAGCGCGATGGTTCACGACCGCTTTTATTGTAACTGCCAATGCGACCGGCGGGTAGAGTCTTCAAGAATGGCTCGGTTTTCCCGGCAGCCATGGTTTTCCCGACAGACACCGCAGGCAGTTTGCGACTTACCAGATGTATTCCGCACCGACGTGTGCACCATGATACAGAGCCGTGCCATTGCTATTGGAGAAAGGCGACCGGGTCGGCGGGCAGCCATCAACGGGGATTACTTCATAAATATTGCCGTTATTGAAATTCTGGCCTGCCAGCGCCAGGCTGTTGGCAAACAACACTTCATACCCGGCCCGTAACGACCAACTCGGCGACAGGT
>CBDEWC010000003.1:0-109120 GCA_965243695.1 Lacipirellulaceae bacterium
CCGGATTCGATGTGATGTTTCACGAATTCACTGTGATGGTGGAAAAGTGCGTTCCGTGGAGGTGAATGGGAGGGTCATCAAAACCAGTGCCGTGGTCTCCAATTCTAATTTGCGGGCAACGGTGTTCAATCTGGTCGGTGAAGAATACTTCGATGACTCGTTTCTCGACGAAGCCAGAGAAGTAAGGCTCAATAATTCCAGCACGCAAGTCTATATGGCACTCAAGCCAGAAGAACGAGTTGAGGAATCGACTGGCGACCTTTTGTTCAGTTCGACCGCCCCGCTGTTTCGTACAGAATTGCTACTGAGTCGCGAGATTACCAGTCGCACTTACTCGTTCTACTACCCTCGTACACGTCCGGCGGGGCGGCCACGGTGCTTGATTGTTTCGAGTACCAATGCTCGTTATGAAGATTGGGCTGAGCTTACCAGCGACGAGTATGAGCAAAGCAAACAGAACCTGGTTGAAACCACGCTTGATGTGCTCGAAAAATATGTTCCCAATGTGCGGGAGAAAATCGATCATACCGAGGCTTCGACTCCCGTGACGTTCAAGCATTACACCAAGCATGTTGACGGCGCAAGTTTTGGAACTAAATTCGAGGGATTGGCAGTGAGCCGGGCCTTGCCGCAGCAAATCAAGGGGCTTTATCACGCCGGTAGTGTGGGGATTATTATGAGCGGATGGCTGGGAGCCATGAATTACGGTGTGATCGTGGCCAACGAGATTGAAAATCATCTGTTGGACTCCACAGCGAACCTGGCACCTGTGGGGCCAGACACCAATTAAACTGTTTTGATATCTCGTAACTGGCAGAGCAATCCTGAATCGACTGCGACTGTCGGCCTACCACGGACAGGACACCACGCGCATGAGTTTAGAAACGATTCAAGCGGTCATTCCTCATCGTCCCCCTTTTCTTCTAATCGATGAAGTTGTGGAGCAGACAAAGGACCGGATTGTATGCCGCAAGTGTTTCACCGGTGACGAATTCTGGTACCAGGGGCATTACCCAGATTATCCTCTCACGCCAGGAGTGCTCTTGTGTGAGGCTTCGCTGCAGGCTGGCGCCGTGTTGCTATCGAAGCAAGCCGCAGAACAAAGCGGCAAAGTTCCGGTCGCCACCCGACTGAACAATGTCCAATTCAAGAAAATGGTGCGACCAGGCGACTCGATTGAAATTGCCGTTGAACTGGTGGAACGTCTGGCCGCGGCCTATTTCATGCAGGCTCGCGTAACGGTGGGGGAAAAACTAGCGATGCGGTGTGAGTTTGCTTGCACCATGACGGAACCACAGTCGTGACTTGTTTTCGAGGCCGCCCGATTGCTGGCGGTGTTTTTAGATCAACCAGGATACACAGGAGTCCGCCAACCGAATGGCTGCTGATTTTCTCCAATTGACCGGAAAAAATATCCTCCTCTTTGGAGTGGCGAACCGCAAGAGTATCGCCTGGCATATTGGCCAAACGTTGGTTGAAGCAGGGGCCAATGTTGTCTACGTCGTTCGTTCAGAGGCGCGGCGTGAGACGGTGGGAAAAATTGTTGGAGATGCCCAGGTATTGGTGTGCGATGTTGAATTCGAGGACCAAATCGAAGAATTATCCAAGGTGCTTGCTGACCGCTATGAAGTCTTTCACGGTGTCGTGCACTCGATTGCTTTTGCAGATTATGATTCAGGTTCAAAGCCGTTCCATGAAACCTCCAAGCAGGAGTTTTTGCGGGCGACCGATATTTCCTGTTATTCCCTTCTGTCCATCAGTCGAGCCCTGAAAAATTTGCTGGCGGCGGATGCTTCGGTGGTGACGATTTCAATTTCCACCACCCGGATGGCAAGTGAAAACTACGGATATATGGGTCCGATTAAGGCGTCGCTCAACTCGTCCCTTGCGTTTCTGGCTAAATCGTTCAGCCAATTTTCGGAGGTGCGGTTCAACGCAGTGTCGCCTGGATTATTGAAAACTTCGGCGTCGGCAGGGATTCCCGGATATGTGGACTCGTATCTCTTCGCTGAGCAGGCCACGCTCCGAAAGCGAGCGGTTGCAACGGCCGAGGTTGCCAACACGGCTGCATTCCTGCTCAGTCCGCGGTCCAGCGGTGTCAACGCCCAACAAATTGTGCTCGATGCCGGGATGAGCACCAACTATTTTGATCGTGACATTGTGCGGCGGTGTGTAGAAAACGACTAGAGGTTTTTCAGGGATTTTCTTTCAAGTCCGCGATGTGGTTACGAAACCCCAAAGAGGCTTTTGCCCATTTGGTCGAAGTGTGCGAAGAGGCATGCGTATCGCACGACGTCGGCAGTCTCAAGGAAGGAGGTTTTGCGACTTGCGGTAATACGCCAGTCTGCCGTGGCATCAGGTTTGGCAGCAGGGTTGGGCGCCATTGGGGGGCCAGCAGGTCCGATCTCCTGAGATCTTCCAGGGTCAAGGCTGCAGGTGTTTGGCGGTTTCCCGAAGGTGCGGTTCAACGGAGTGTCTTCTAGAAGGGGTGAAAAACTTCGGTGTCGGCAGGTATTGCCGGTTATGTCAGCTTGCGGTATCAACACCCAGCAGATTGGCCTCCACGCCAGGAGTCTTTCGATGGTGATCCTACGCGGTGGTGTATGGAGAGTGATACACAGTCACTCAAGTTTTTTCTTTTTGGCGGCCGGATTTTTTGGAAATCGAGACAGAAATTTCTGGCCGGTCTTCGCATTGGATGGTACGTTGAAGGAATAAGACGTGTGTTGGCACGTTACCTACGAAAGAGGCAACCATTGGCGGATTGAATTGGTGGTTTTCAGTTGGGTTGTTGGCTGGGGCGGTAATTCCAGCAAGATGTTAACGGAACATGAATAAGCAGTTGTCAGCTCTTCTCGCTGTCAGCTTGCATGAGTACATTGACTCTAACGCGACGCTTCGGTACGTGAGTGTTTGTTTTCCTCGTCGTATAAAGATGGCTGTATGTCCAAGGTTACCACAGACAGCAAGTTTCTCGGCCTCGTTAGACGGAGCGGTTTGATTGAGGAGGCAGAGCTTGAAGGCTTTCTCGACAAGACCGTCAGCCAGGACGGGAAGCAGGCCCTTGACGACCAGGATCTACTGGCAGGGCGGATGGTTGAACACCATCTAGTCACGCAGTGGCAGGCAGACAAAATACTCAGCGGCAAGCACAAAGGGTTTTATCTCGGCAAGTACAAACTGCTTCGGCAAATTGGCAAAGGCGGAATGAGTAGCGTTTATCTGGCTGAGCATATGCTCATGAAGCGGCCAGTTGCTGTGAAGGTGTTACCCCGAAACCGAGTTCAAGATCCGGCCTATGTGGAGCGGTTTCGACTTGAAGCTAGAGCTGTTGCAAAACTGGATGACCCAAACATTGTGCGGGCCTACGACATCGACAATGAAGGTAATATCCATTACATCGTCATGGAGTACGTGGATGGAGACGATTTGCATCAAATTGTAAGCAAGGGTGGCAGTTTGGATTTTATCGCTGCTGCAGATTACATTGCCCAGGCAGCACTCGCTTTACAGCATGCCCATGAACAGGGACTCGTCCACCGCGATATCAAGCCTGCAAATTTCATCGTCGACCAGAGTCAAACGGTCAAGATGCTTGATCTGGGGTTAGCCAAACTGGTTGAAGATGACATCACATCACTGACGCTCGCGAACGACGAAAATGTTCTCGGGACGGCGGACTACCTTGCCCCTGAACAGGCGATCAACAGTCATGCAGCCGATGCGCGTGCCGATATTTACAGTTTGGGCTGCACGTTTTACTTTTTGCTGGCCGGGCGACCTCCTTTTGCTGAAGGGACGATCTCGGAACGTTTGCTCAAGCATCAATCGGAGCAACCCGAGAGTCTTTTTGCTCTACGTTCTGATCTTCCTCCCTCGCTAGTTCAGGTCTGCGAGCGGATGATGGAAAAAAAGCGGGAAGATCGTTATCAGACAGCAGGCGAGTTGGCTGTGGTATTGTCAGATTGGCTTGCAGATCGTGGTCGTACCTTGGGGGGCCACGAGGTGGAAGAAGGCCCAGAACCATCAGGTGTTGGCAGCGGAGTCTTTCAGCGGTTTAACTTGCCGGTTCCAACTCCGGTTCCCACCTCTTCGCCCAGTAGTGAAACGGTCGCAGTTGCCGGACGCGACACGGAAAACCTGGTTGACTCGGAGAGTGGTTCCGCGCCGGATGAAGATTTTCGACTTGTGCCGGATGTCGATGAGGGCGTTATCAGTGGAATTGACATCGCGGATTCCGTTGCGGCTACGACTCAAGAGGCTGTTGACGGCAACGATTTAGGCAGCCGGCTTGCCTCGACATCGCTGGTTGAAGAGGAGTTGCACGACCCAGATGCAGAGGCGATTGCCCGCAAGGTGGCTCAGCGTGCCAAGTTCAATCCGCTCCAGCCGCCAGGTTATACCCCTCCAAGCCAGTCTTCACGCATCGGTTTATGGCTTGCCTTAGGCGGTGTTGTGTTGCTCATGGTGTTTGTTTTGGTGGTGGTTCTGGCCCGCTGAACTCCCACCTGCTGGCCACAATTTCACGGGTTACCTGTGGCTGGTTGCTACAGCCAGCTTCTTTTCACAGGTAGTTTCGCTAATGGGGTTTCGTTGCCACTGGGCGGCCAGCATGAGGCAGTTTACTCCAGATCCGATTCCCAGCATTGCGATGCGGTCGCCTGCTTGGAGGTGGCCTTTTTCGGCTCCCAGGGCAATGGTGATGGGCAGTGCAGCCGCACCCGTGTTGCCCAAAGTCGGTAACGTGGTGTAGTCCATACTTGGGCGTAGTCCGAGCGAATCAAGCAATAATTTGCGGTGTTGTTGGCCGACCTGGTGACAAAATGTCTTGTCAATGTCTTCGATTTCCCAGCCGGTGGCACCGAGCAAACGGTTAAAGGTCTCAACGCCTACGTCGATGCCACGTCGCATCAACGTTTCACTGTCGGTATCCATAACCGTCTTGAGGCCACGACTTTGGCAAAGGTTGTGGTGTGTCGTGTCGCAGTGGACGATCCCATGGGTGAGTCGATTGTTGGTTTGGCTAAGTTGTTCGTCGCACAGCACAACAGCAACACTTGCTGATCCGATAGTGAGCGATGCCATCGAATTTTTGATCGAATCGCGGGTTAGCGACTGATCTTCATTAAGCATTTTGATGGTATTTTCGACTAATTCCCGCCCGCATTCAGTACCTACGACAATGCCGGCACGAATTTGCCCGAGTTCAATCATGTTGGCGATCTGGATAATACCATTAAGAATTCCCAGGCACGCATTCGAAACATCGTAAATAACACATTCGTTTGGCAGTTGAAGTTGCTCATGGACATGGCAAGCGGTTGCCGGTTCAAGAAAATCACGACAAACCGATCCGTGGACGATCGCCCCAAATAATTTAGGATCGATCCCGCTGGCTGCGATTGCGCGATGTGCCGATTTGATGCTGATATCACCCGGCCGCGTGCCAGGGGCAAAAAAGCGGCGCTCCTGAATACCTGACATGAGTTCCAAGCGGCCTTCCGGCAAGCGAAGGCGTTGGTAGAGTGGTGCCAGTTGTGCTTCGATTTCCCCAGAGGTCACGACCTCATCTGGCAGGGTATATCCAAAAGCTTCCAGGCAAACAGAGCGATATCGCATATGGTGACTCGACAGTCCTGGTCAAGGGAGGGATTTTAAGCGGGGTCTTTGAAGGTTAGTTAACCGGTTTACGACCCTCGAAAATATCGCGCCTCCGCCGCGGCGTAAACCGGGGGCAGGGCAATATGTCGCCTGAAGGGGTTATTTGGTAACCTGGACCTGTTTTGCGAAAAATTCTGTTCAGTCAAGAAGGTTCTATTCAATCGGTTAAGGAGCGACGGCTATGCAAGACCCTCCCATTGCCAAATCTGTCGAGCCAGCGTTGGGTGGTCATGGTCAACGGGGAGCGGAACCGGCCTCCGAAAAGTGGTTGCTGATATGGGTTGGGGTTGCCATAAGTGCTGTTTTTCCAACGATTACGACGTTATTGTACTTTGTCCTGGCCGCAGAATTTAGTGCGGCTGTGCAGCAGACGGTTTACGGATTCTTCAAATCGCTGCAGTTTCTGTTCCCTATTGTTTGGGCATCGATCGTGCTTCATCAACGATTGGTCTTCGGGCCGCCGAAAATGGGTGGAATTCTCGCTGGTTTCGTATTTGGCCTGCTGGTGGCCGCCGCGATGTTGGTTCTTTACTACGGCTGGTACCAGTCTACAGACCTGTTCCAGGGAGTGGCTGCTGCGGTCATCGCCAAACTAACTGGGGTAGGGATTGACTCGGTTGCGAAATATGTAGTACTCGCCCTGTTTTATTCCGTGGTTCACTCTTTGCTCGAAGAGTATTATTTTCGCTGGTTTGTGTTTGGCCAGTTGCGTCAAGTGGTTCCGTGCAGATTGGCGATGATTCTTTCGGCGGTAGCTTTTGCGGCACACCACGTCATTGTATTGGCCTTCTATTTTGGCTGGGAATCTTGGGCTACATGGTTTTTTGCCTTTGCAATTACCATCGGTGGTGTGATATGGGCCTGGCTCTATGATCAGACTCAATCGATTTATGCACCCTGGTGTAGCCACTTTTTGGTGGACGTGGGGATCTTTTGGATCGGCTATGCGCTTATTCGAAACGGCTTGACCGGTTAAAAGGTGAGGCGGCGACTCGACTGCGTGTCAGGTTTTGGGAGATGGGGTGGGAGAGAAAAATCAGCGTTGTGGGTAGGGAGAAACCATGGGGGGGCAGCCCCGCATGTTGTGCCAGCATTTTGGTGGTACCCCAAAATGGGCGATTCGCTTGCCATGTTGTGTCAGGTCGTTACATTCAGCCCAACTTGCATTCCTTTAACCGCGTGGATGAGGCGGTCTAAACACAGGGAGTTCTTCTGGCCGAACGACAGGACGTCCGATAGGCAACAAGCCAAGTCTTCCCCACCTGACTTGGCGGTACCGTAACTGGTTAGCGATTGAGTTGAATTGCAAACTCAGTGGCCTGGGTAGCTTTGCTTGGAGTGTCTGATTAGACCGCGACAAGTTGAGTTAGCTGTGGCGATTATAGCCAGTTGCGGGGTTTCGCGTTTCCAACCGCTCGAGGGATGGTACGCGCGGCCGGTAGCCTAGCGAACGGCCAAAGGCGGCCAACGAAGTGCTTACGACGACACTTACAGCTCCCGCAAGGTTCCGTGGAAAGGACTGCACTGCCATGTCGAAGCCGTTGATTGGATTGACTGCCAATTTCAAGGAAGCATCTGGAGAACAATCTGCTTTTTCTTATCTCTCAGCGGGCTATTATGATGCCATTAGCGGAGCGGGGGGGATTCCGGTGATTATCCCTCCTTTAGAAGATGCCGATGACCTCCATGAACTCTTGGACCGTTTGAAAGGTTTAGTGTTAGTTGGTGGTGCCGATTTGGATCCGCGCCGCGATGGATGGATGCTGCATCCGGCCAATCGACTACTGGATCCGCGTCGCGAAACATTCGATCGCCGAGTGGCGAAAGAGGCTTTCATCCGCCGAATGCCCGTATTTGGGATTGGTGCAGGAATGCAACTGCTTAATGTGACCTTAGGCGGTAACCTTTTCCTGCATCTCTCCGAGGACAAGCCCACCGCGCTTCCTCATATGGATTCCCTGGATCCAGCCCATCGGCATACGCTGGAGTTGGTGCCTGGGTCGCTCATTGAGCGGGTTTATGGTGACGGCGAATTGCGGGTCAACAGCATGCACCATATGGCCATTGATGAGATAGCCCCTGGATTTGATGTGACGGCCAGGTGTCCCGATGGTGTTATCGAGACCATCGAGAGTAACACCGACGATTGGTTTGCCATCGGTACGCAGTTCCATCCCGAGGCGAGTTCGGCATCTGCGCTCGATTTGCGAATTTTCGAGGAGTTTATTGCTGGTGTTCACAATGCAGGTGAAAGAGTCAGCCTGCCGGTCTAAACGCGGAGTGTGGGACGCGAGGTCCTGTCTCTGGATTCGCAGGCGAACTTTTGTGGCTGTGGCCCGATGCCGGCATGGAGGTGTGGCATCGGGCTGCAGTTGGTTCTGAAGGGACTTTTCGGATCCGCCGGTGGCGAGAAATCGAGCGTGGCTACAGGCCGCGACCGTTGGTAAATCGCAAGATGGTTGTCGGAGGATTTTCACGTCTGCCTGATGGGACGAGTTTCGTAGCCTCAGCGGTTAAGTTTCCAGCAAAAGAAAGGAGGGCAGCCGTTGAACTTGACCTGCCCGATCGATGCAAGCAAGGGTTGTTTTGCCCTCGGCAATTAATATTTGGCCCCGCAGGACTTTGTACTCATGGTCAATTCGGGCGGCCCTGGCGCGAGCCGTATGGATCTGTATGCGGAGGACGTCGCCAAATCGGCTGGGCTGGTGATAGTTTACGGTCAGCTTTTTCACGACTAGAAAGAGACCGTCACGTTCAAAATCCGCATAATTATGACCGAGGGCCAGTAGTTGTTCGACGCGGGCAAGTTCGAAATACTGGAGGAAATTGGCGTGATGAACAAAACCTTGCCCGTCGGTTTCATAGTAGCGGACGCGAATTTCCGTTTCGTAATCAGCAAGCATTGGGAGGGTGGCTTTTAGGGGGAGAGTAAACGGAGGCCTGATTTTTCGATATCGTAACCGCCCTGGCGATGGGCAGCGAGACCGGCAGAGCAAGCCCGAGTGCGGTTGCTTGATGGCAGGCTGTGAGGATACTAGAACTTCTGTTTTTCCGTGGATTTCTCAGTTTAGTTGCAACAACTCCCTAATTGCCTTATAGTTACGCTCAGTTTTGGGTGCTGGTGGGGGCACGGTAACGCTCCATCACCCCTCTAACACAAGGAAGCAGATTCATGAGCGTCGGTGAAGGATCGGGAACAGAGTTTGTAACGATGCGAGATCGAGATTACCCTACAATTCGCCAGTTCACGGTCTTTTTAGAGAATCGGGTGGGCCAGTTGTTGGAAGTGGTTCGCCGCTTTGAAGGTAGTAACGTACGAGTCGTGGCGCTCACAATTTCCGACTCGGCTGAATGTGCGCTGGTTCGTTTTTTGTTAAGTGATCCTGAGGTTGGTCTTGAAATTCTGGAGCGGGCAGGCTTGGCAATTGTCGAGTCTGACCTCATTGGTGTCGAACTTCCCGAGACACGGCAGCCACTCCTGCAGGTTTGTACCGCGCTCTTGGCAGCTGAAGTGAATATCAGCCAGGTCTATCCGTTGCTGACCCCTCCGAGTCGTCATCCCGCAGTGGCTTTGATGGTGGACAACATCGAGATGGCATTGGAAACACTCAAATTGAAAGGTTTTCACGCAATCAACGAAGATGAGCTCAAAGATTACGAGTGATTTCTAGAACGGTCCAACAGGGGGGTCGCGCAATTCCGCGATTCGAACTCAGAACTCGCAAGGCTTGGCTCACCAGGAGCTGTTTCGCTTGATCTTGGGGTGATTTTTAGAAGTTTGCAATTCGGCACCAGCCGTACGTGCTAATTCCGGACCTGCGGCCAACTTTCTGCCATCGGCAGACGTCATTGACACGCTTGATATGCCTATCCAAGTTACCTGTCCAGGTTGTTTAAAACGGTTTAGCGTCAGTGAAAAATTCGCTGGCCAGCAGGGCCCGTGTCCGAAATGCAAGGCCCTGATTACCATTCCGAAACCGGAAGAAGAAGTGGTTATTCATGCTCCGGCGCAGTCGGAGGCAGGCGCGGTCAGTGCCGGCGGAATCCCCCCCCTGAAAACCTCTCGCAAGAAAGATGCAAAATTTCGGCCGATAGTGTTTGCCGTAGTTTTGGGCGTTGTACTGGTCATTGTGTTGCTGGCGGCCCTGCTGCGTGGGGCGATATTTGAGAACTGGCTTGTTCCCACCATTGCGACGGTGCTGTTAGGGCCCCCTTGTGCCTGGGCTGGATACACCTTTCTCCGTGATGCCGAGTTGGAACCGTATGGCGGAGTCGAACTGTGGATTCGCGTGACGGTCTGTGGGCTGGTTTTTGCGCTGCTGTGGGGAGTCTATCTGTTCATTGGCGAACAACTCTTTGCAGATAAAGTCTTCCAAACAACACTCCAACTGCAAACCTACCAAATGTTTATTGTCGTTGCGATTGTGCTCGGATTAGGTACGTTTGCAGGATATGTTGCCTTTGACCTGGAGCCCATCAGTGCCTTCTTCAATTTTGCGTTGTTTTTCACCATCACAATCCTGTTGCGGCTCGTTGTGAATTTGCCGGCGCTTCCCGGATTGGGAAGTGGGTAGGCGGTTGTGGTGGGAGAAAGTCCTGCCTGTTTGGCTCATCGAGTCAGCAGCCAGGCTGCGGTATCCAAATGAATTGCTCTGCCACGCGGCATGCAGGTGCTAGTTGATATGTGTTCCATTTACGATGTGCCCGAAATATCTCAGTCGCGGTCGGGCGGAGCTGTAGTACGAATACCGCCAGATATTGACGTGACCTTGACTCCACGCGTCGCACGGTTAATTGATACGGCTGCTTTTCGTCGACTGACCCGGATTAGCCAGCTCGGTTTGGTAAGTCTCGTTTATCCGGCTGCGAATCACACTCGCCAGGAACATTCGCTTGGTGTTTACTCGGTGGCAATTTCCTACCTGAACCGACTAGCGGTAGATAATCGGTTTTCGGCGATTGTTACTCCCCGTGATGCAGAGCTATTCCTGGTTGCCGCGTTGCTGCACGACCTGGGGCACTGGCCATTTTGCCATCCCATCGAAGATATTGCCCTCGACAATGTATTGACCCACGAGCAGTTTGCCAGAAGATTTGTGCTCGATCACGAAATTTCCGACCTGTTGCACGATGATTGGGCGATTGAGGCTGGCGAAGTTGTGCAGTTGCTTGAGGGACCCCATTTGAAACAGAGTTCGCGGATATTGCACAGCATGCTTTCCGGGCCCATCGATGTGGACAAAGTTGATTACCTGATGCGAGATAGCCTGCATGCTGGTGTCCCGTATGGCCGGAATTTTGATCAGGGCCGACTTGTCAGTAGTCTTTGCCTGAACGAGGCAGGAGATGGGCTGGCGATTACCGAGAAAGGCAAGACCGCTGCGGAATCGATGGTTTTTTCCAGGTATGTCATGTTCAGTGAAGTGTATTGGCATCATGCCGTGCGAGCGGCAACGGCCATGTTGCAACGGGCATTTTTTCTGCTCCGCGAGTTTCTCGATTTGGACCAGCTTTTTCAACTCTCCGAACAACCGTTCATCGAAATGATGAGCCAGGCAGGAGAAGGGAAGCCGGTCCACCAGTTATGGCAAGGGATTTTTGGTGTCCAACGGCAACTTTACAAGCGAATTGACCAATACAGTTGCCTGGAAAATCCAGGTTTGTATGCTGCGCTTGCCCGACGGCCTTATCCCTGGCTTGTGCAATGTGCAGAACAACTTGCCCATTTGCTGTCAGAGAATTTTGGCGAAACGGTTGCAGAGCACGAAATCCTGATAGATTCTCCACCGGTGACTCTGGAGGTCGAGTTTGATCTTGATGTTTATCTTCCCGGATCACAGAGGTACCGGCGCCTGGGAGAAATTTCTCCGGTCCTTCGTACGTTAGCCCAAGAACAATTCGATGATTATGTAAAACGCGTACGAATCTTTGCCCATCCTCGATGGCTGGCACGGTTGGATTCGGTAGAGAATTTGTCGGATCTTGTCTCCCAAGCTGCAGACCGGACAGATCAGGGGTAATTCGAACGTTGATCTGAGGATGGGGGAGATATTGCAACGGAGCTGGAGGCCGTTTGTAGTGCCCACCCTGGGCCGGTTCGTTCCACATCACCGGCGGGGCGCGCCACTTAGGAAAAGTGCCACTCGCTGACCTCTCCCACCTTCAAAACATTTTTTCAAAAATAGGAACCCCCATTCGGCCAGCGGTGACCAGGGGCGATTTCTGGTGAGAAGTTAAAGAGAATGGGCTGAGTTTGCCGATAGCAGGTATTGGCTGAACGACCGTGTTTTGCTGGCTTGAAGTGGAGTTAAGCCTTGTCTTGCCCACCGGAGGTGGCGCGTAACGCTCATCCCGACAGAGGTGTGTTGGGAGGAGAATTGCGAGCAGCAATCCATTCTGAAATAGCCAGTCCATAAACTATGCAGGCCACCAGCCCCCACTATTTGTTGTTTTCTGAGGTGACCGGTGGTACTGACTCGCTGGCTGGGTGTTTCAGAGGCCAGTGGCGATTTGTTCTGGAAGCCATGGCAGGTGGTCGACGGGTGATTGCGCAAGACGCTGAGCCCGGTATTAAGGAGAGCCGCCTTGAACTTTTGGCCGTTGTTCGCGGGCTTGAGGCTTTGGATGGACCAGCACACGTGACGCTCATCACGCGCAGCCAATACGTCAGCCGTGGTTTACGTGGTGGAATAGGTGAATGGCGACAGAACGACTGGCACTGGGAGCGGTTTGGTCAATGGGTACCCATCAGAGACGACGATCTCTGGCAACGCGTTGATCGGGCAATGGATTTCCACCACGTTGATTGCCGGGTCTGGAACTTTACCGACAAGAGGTCGCATGATTTCGCCGACACAAGTCAACACATGGACCGCGGTTCTACCTGCCAAGGATTAAGGGGTCGTGCATCCAAGTCCAAGCAGGTGCCAAATTCCACGCGCCGTGTCGCCAAGCGGCCCTCACCCAGGCAACCGGTGCCAGCTATTGGCCAGAGACCGCCGCAAGACAATGTTTTGTCAGACAAACAGAGCAGCCGTTGGGGTACTGACATGTCGGAGTCCTTCGTTGAGATTGCGCGAAGTATGGGCGGCTTATTGGGAATTACCAGATTTGCTGAAGTTTGAACTAGAAACAAGCCGGGGACTTTGTCGGAGCGGTAGAAAAATTGCGGCTCTGGCCAAAATCGAGCGAAGAGGGAGAATTCAACCGTGCGGACACAAGTGAAACTTGATGCCATTGGTCCCCTGGTCGGCGGCTACCATGATAATCCTTTTGGTGTTTTGGGTCCCCATATCATCGAGGAGAATGGTCGTTCGGCGGTGGCGGTACGGGCATTCTTGCCTGATACTCAGCAGGTTTGGCTTGTCGATAAGTCGCATGGTACTTCCCGGATGATGCGGAAAATTCATCCGGCCGGGCTTTACGAGGCAATTTGTGACGAGAGTTGGCAACAGCCTGAAGAGGTATCGGGGACGACTGTACGACCCTACCAACTCCGTGTTACTGACAAAGCGGGCAAAACGACGACCATGCATGATCCTTATGCATTCAAGCCGATGATCACTGAATACGATATCCATTTGCTTCAGGAAGGGACGCATTGGAATAGTTACGACCGACTCGGTGCCCATTTGCACACGGTCGACGGTGTGGAAGGTGTTAATTTTTCGGTCTGGGCCCCGAATGCCGAGAGTGTTGCTGTCGTCGGCGATTTTAATGAGTGGAAAGGTCGGCGCCACGCGATGCACAAGCATGTTCCCAGCGGTATTTGGGAACTCTTCGTACCAGAGTTGAAGGTTGGAACGCTTTATAAATTTGCGGTGAAGGTTCCGGGTGGACATGTGACGGAAAAGTCCGATCCCTATGGTTTTGGCGCCGAGGTTCCACCCCACACGGCAAGCGTTGTAACCGACCTCACAAGTTACCAGTTCAACGACCAGCAATGGATGGAACGTCGTACTGCTCAACAAGGGCTCGACACGCCAATCTCGGTCTACGAACTTCACCTCGGAAGTTGGCAGCGGGATCCGGAAAGTCCGGAGCGCTGGCTCAACTATCGCGAAATTGCAACCAGGCTGGTCGCGTACTGCCTGGAAATGGGATTTACCCATGTCCAACTCATGCCGGTCAGCGAGCATCCATTTACCGGGAGTTGGGGTTATCAGACCGTCGGTTATTACTCAGTCACAAGTCGCTATGGTACACCACAAGATTTTATGGCCTTTGTCGATTCGATGCATCAGGCAGGCATTGGCGTGATTCTCGACTGGGTTCCGGCACACTTTCCGAAGGATGACCATGGGCTTCGACGTTTTGATGGTACTGCTCTCTATGAGCATGAAGATCCCCGTAAGGGGGAACACCCTGACTGGGGTACCATGATCTTCAATTATGGTCGCAACGAAGTCTGTAACTTCTTGATTTCCAATGCCCTTTTTTGGTTGGACAAATATCACATAGATGGTCTTCGTGTCGATGCGGTCGCTTCGATGCTCTACCTTGATTACAGCCGAGAGGAAGGCCAGTGGCAACCGAATTGCTTTGGAGGGCGCGAGAACCTTGAAGCGATCGATTTTTTAAAGAGATTTAACGAGGAAATTCATCTGCGGCATGAAGGTGTGCTTACGATTGCCGAGGAAAGTACATCCTGGGAGGGTGTCTCCAGGCCAACCTATGTGGGAGGGTTGGGTTTCTCGCTCAAGTGGAATATGGGTTGGATGAACGACACTCTCAAGTACATGCACAAAGATCCCATCTACCGTAAACACCATCACGATGACTTGAGTTTCTCGCTTATTTACGCCTTTACCGAGAACTTTTGTCTTCCCTTGTCGCATGACGAGGTCGTGCATGGCAAAGGATCGCTGTTAGACCAGATGCCAGGAGATCTTTGGCAGCGTTTTGCAAATTTGAGACTGCTCTACGGTTATATGTGGACTCATCCGGGTAAAAATCTGCTGTTCATGGGAGGAGAGTTTGGGCAGTGGAACGAATGGAATTGCAACGAATCGCTGCAGTGGGATCTGCTGCAGTGGGAGTCACACCAGAGCTTGCAGCGTTACCTGGCACATCTGAATACGATTTATCGCAATGAATCCGCACTTCATGAGGTCGATTTCGAATCCAAAGGTTTCGAGTGGATCGATTGTCATGCCTGGAAAGATAGCATGCTGAGCTACATCCGGCGGGCGAAAGACCCGGACGATTACCTGGTGGTTGTTCACAATTTCACGCCTGTTCCCAGGCGTAAATACCGTATCGGAGTGCCTGAGGCCGGATGGTTCAGTGAGATTTCCAATAGCGACTCGACCTATTTCGGAGGAAGCGACGTGGGTAACGGAGGGCAAGTCGAGGCCAAAGCTGAAGAAAGCCATGGTCGGCCTGCTTCGATCCTGCTTACGCTTCCACCTCTGGCAACGGTCATTCTCAAGCCGCCCCGCTGAGTTTCCCTGGCGTCAGCAGCCATCGGCGTGCCGCGCTGCCCGCCAGCCAAGGCTAGAGTCGAGCAAAATTCCCTTTAGCCTGGCCCGGCCTCCCGCCCTTATGCGACTGCTGCCAAGAGGATGCCGCAGGTAGTCTGGGCAATAACGGCTGGGAAAAGTTGTCAAAAAACGGGGCTCACTGCCTGGGCAGATCGGGAGGCTGCAGCCATTGGACTTGTTTGGCCGATTGAACTTCACGAATCAGCGCTCGGGCTGTTTGCTGGTTGTGAAAGCGATTCATGGTCTGCAGGCCATACCAGCGGTCTGCTTCGGCCAGATACTGTCGCTGGAGTTGACTCTCACCAGTGTTATGTTCGGCGATTTTCACAATGTAGGCTATTGAACGGTTGTGGTTGAGTACGGCACCTACCTGACCCTTGCCAAGACTGAAAACCTCCGCCATAAACTCTGGACCTGCGGCAACGATCCCTTCCGGCTGGCTCATCCGAAAGGTCACCTCGCGTGTTGTGGGTGAGATATTTCCAAGGGTTAGCCAGCTAAATGGATCGGTTTTGAGGACCTTCCAGTTTTCGTTGTCTGCAAACTGTTCTTGCAAGCTAAGTTCAGCATCCTGGGTTTTGGCTGCAAGTTCCTCGGCCTTCTTGAGAGCCACCTCAGCCGCCTTTTCCATTTTCCAGGCTAGGACAACTTGATCGCGAACTTCTTCGAGCGTGGGGGTTTGCTCGGGCGTTTCCTGGACCTTTAGCGAAAGGTAGCGATTGCCGTCGACATCGTAAGTCAAAGCAGGTTCGTACTTTTCTAATTCAACGAAGAAAGCAAGCCATAGTGGTGCATTGCCAAATTGTTCTGGGTTACCAGAGCGGCCAATCGGGGTGTCCCGTAGCTCGAGCCGGGAAAGCAGTCCGGTCTTTTCAAACTGTAAGCCATGTTTTTTGGCAAGCGCTTCCAGGTCGGTGAGGTTTGCTGGTGGGGCCGGCGGTTCTTGACCATTATCCTCGGCGTCAAAGACTTTAGCTTCCCAGGAAGTGTGAGCCGATTTTAGTTCTACGTAGAGATCCTTCATCAGCTTGACAATGTGTTCGGCAATCTTTTGCTCGGCTAGCAAAGAGCGAATTTCTTCTTGCACTTCGTCAAGCGGTTGGTATTCGACAGGCTTTTCGGTCGGAGGGGCATTCGGACCGGCTTCGCCAGGAGAGCCGTCGGCGGCTCCTGGTGGAGTTGCCGTCTTGCCGGGAGTTGGGTCAGCGGTCTTCTCGGCAGACGTTGGCTGGGAAGTGGCGTCACCGGCTGCTGGTTCACTTGTACCTTCCGGTTTCTCGGTCGCAGAGGTTGGGTCGTCGGGGCTTTGGCCACGGATTTCGGTTTTGCCATTTTTGGCGGCATCCGTCACCTCTTCTTCCTGGTCGGTTGATTCGCCTGCGGCCGGCCCGGGAGTTTGCTCCTTCTTCTCTTCGGCGGATGGGGTTGCTTTGCTTTCGCTGGACGGTTCCGTCGTGCTAGATGGGTTGGTTGGGTCAACTTCGGATTCCAATCCGCTATCGGCGCGAATGAAAAGCTCCCGATTGTCGTCGTAATACTCCTTGATTTCTTCGCTGGTGACTTGGTCTGCCAGTTGGGTAAACAAATCGTAGTAGTCGGCTTTGATGTATTGGATTTCTACCTTGCGGGAAATTGCAAATCCTGGTGTGGGGGAGGGGAGTTCGGTATTGTCGATGCGGTCGGGGAATACTTCCCGTTTTCGGTACTTGAGAAAAAATGCCTGCAGTTCGTCTTCGGAAGGATCGGGGACATCGACCACAAATTGGTCGACTGGTCGGGCAGCCGCCTCGAGTACAATTTGATCGTTGACCCGTAGCCAGTCTTCCCAACGCTGTTGCGGAAGAATGCTGCCAATGGCGTATTGGTAGCTGGCGAAGAAGTTGTGAGCGAGCAATTCCTCACGCAAACCCTGGAAAATGTAGTCGATAGGTACACGCCCGCCAGAGAATTGTGAGTGTTTGAGTATTTGCCGCATCTGGTCGGTTGAAACGCGGCCCTGTCCAACCTCGTTCAGATAGTAGCGGATATTTTCTTCGCTAATGGCCATTCCCGTTTGCCGTGCCTCATCGGCAAGCAGGTGAGTTTGCAGCGAGGCTTGTTCGATATTTTGTTCGGACTGGCCTACTCCTGCCACAAGTTGTATTCGCGGTCGCTGCTGTGGATCTGCACCCGCGTCGAAGGCAAGCTGTCGTCCAAGTTGAAAGAGTTGCTCGAGAAATCCTTTGACTACGCGGCGACGGAAAACCAGCTGGCCGAGTTCGCGGTTGCTCAGCGATCCGCCGTCCCACTTGACGGCCAGGTCGGTCGGCGCAGAGCCACCAGCGGATGGTGGGCCTTGCGCCGCGGCGCCAAGCCACTGAAAGAGTGAGTCGCCAACGACAAAGACGAACATCAGGATAACGCCAGCAACGACCAAAAGTGACTTCTGGTACTTGCGGAAAATTTGAAAGGGGCTGGACATAGCAGTTTTGCGGATATTCCGTGAAAGGGGCGTGAACACGGCTGCCAACAAGTGGCAAGCCGACGACGGTCCGTTAAATGGTTGGCACCATTCGCTGGCTGGGTCTAATTCTGAGCATTATTACGCGTTTAACCAGATGGGGCCTGATTCTATTGAGGATTGACGTAAATTCAATCCCAATCCCAGTTAGGGATCCTGTTCGGTAGATTTTTCGGTTTGTAGGCCAAGTCCAGTGGGCTTGCCCAATCGGGGTGACCGCAGAACAATGGTCCAGTTTGATGCGGTATTCCCCAGGTTTCTGGATCGAGTAGGCCTGTCGGACAGGGTACCCCTCTGTAGAGGGGGTGATTTTGCCCTCCCCCTGGCGGGATTGTGATTGGGACCTATATATAACGATACGGTTTAGATTTCGGTGATGGCTTGGGACAATTTTATCGATCCTCCGGTTGTTTCTGGCCAGATTCACGAGGCTGCCTCCGATTGGCTGATAAACGAGGACACGGTAGCTGGTTTTACGCATCCACACCGCTTCACCACTTATTTCCATTGAGGGCCAAAAGTCCACGATGGCAAACGACATGGCAAAAACACAAAACAAACGTGAAAAAGATAGTGGTTACTCGAATGCGTTGGTCATTGTCGAGTCCCCGGCCAAAGCCAAGACAATTGGGAAATATCTTGGGCAGGGGTATACCGTAGAGGCAAGCATCGGCCATGTTCGTGATTTGCCTGAGGGTGCCAAGCAGATTCCTGCCAAGTACAAGGATGAGCCCTGGAAAAATCTGGGGGTGAACGTGGACGACAATTTCACGCCGATCTACGTCGTGCCGCCTGGCAAAACCAAGCAAATCAAGCTACTCAAGGATCAGCTGAAGAAGGCAGATGCGCTCTTTCTGGCGACGGACGAAGATCGCGAAGGGGAAGCCATCAGTTGGCATCTCACCAAATTGCTCAAGCCAAAGGTGCCAGTTCGACGCCTCGTATTTCACGAGATCACCAAGGATGCCATTCAGGAAGCGCTTCGACTACCGCGCGAAGTCGACGACGGTTTAGTGCGGGCCCAGGAGACAAGGCGAATCGTTGACCGCTTGTATGGCTACGAGGTATCGCCTTTGCTGTGGAAGAAGGTGCGGCCGAAACTTTCGGCTGGCCGCGTGCAGAGTGTGGCCGTGCGACTGATCGTTGAGCGCGAACGCGAACGCATGAAATTTGTCTCGGCCACATGGTGGGATTTGCTCGGCAAGTTTGCCAAACAGAGTGGGCAGCAACTTGATGCCACCTTGACTTCAGTGGACGGCCGTCGACTTCCGGTTGGTAAAGATTTTGATCCAGCAACCGGCCAGCTTAAGAATGAAGAATTGATGTTGCTCGATGGCGCTAAAGCGCAGGAGGTCATTGAGCGGATTCGGGATGGCGAATTCCGCGTAATCAAGGTCGAAGACAAGCCCTACACGACACGGCCCTATCCGCCCTTCACGACGAGCACGTTGCAACAAGAGGCGAATCGCAAGCTGAACTTTACCGCTCGGCGAGCGATGCAGGTGGCCCAAAGCTTGTACGAGAATGGGCACATTACCTACATGCGTACCGATTCGACCAACCTTGCGTCGGTTGCCATCGACGATACGCGACGGCTGGTCGACGAGCATTATGGTGAAGGTTATTTGCCAGCGGAACCCCGCACTTACAAGTCCAAGGTCAAAAATGCACAAGAGGCACATGAAGCAATTCGCCCGGCAGGACACCCGTTTGAATTACCGGAAGCGTTGAAGAACAGCCTTAATGCCGATGAATTCCGACTGTTTGAGCTAATCTGGAAACGGACGATTGCCAGTCAAATGGCCGACGCGCGGGGGCGCCGCATCACCATTGTGATTGAAGGCAGTGGGTGCACCTTTCAGGTGAGCGGTAAGACGATTGATTTCCCGGGTTATTTGCGAGCCTATGTCGAAGGGAGCGATTCTCCGGCTGCGGAATTGGCTGACCAGGAAAAAACCTTGCCGAGTGTCGAAGAAGGTGAGCTTCTCAACTGCCTTGGGTTGACTGCGAAGGATCACACCACACAACCTCCCGGGCGTTACAGCGAAGCCGCGCTCACGAAAGCGCTGGAAGAAAAGGGAATTGGCCGCCCTAGTACGTACGCATCGATTATCGAAACGATTCAAGCCCGCAATTACGTTTTCAAAAAAGGAGGGGCGTTGGTGCCGACCTGGGTTGCTTTTGCAGTGACCAAACTCCTGGAGGAACACCTTGCGACATTAGTCGACTATCAGTTCACCGCACAAATGGAAGACGATCTCGATGCAATCAGTCGAGGTGAACGCAAGCATGTTGATTACCTGAAGAATTTTTACTTCGGCAATGGGGCCCCTGGGCTTAAACCTCAGCTTGAGGATAAGGTCGGCGAGATTGATGCGCGCGGGATCAGCCGAATTCACATTGGAACGCCCTCGGGTGAGGAGCCTGTTTATGTCCGTGTTGGAAGATACAACCCATTTGTAGAGCAGGGCGAAAACACGGCTTCCTTGCAGGATGGAGTCCCACCTGATGAAGTGACCCTCGAGGTTGCCCTTGAACTGTTGGCGCAATCCCAGAAGGCAGACGAACCGCTTGGTACCTGCCCCGAAACTAACAAGCCGATTTATCTCAAGATCGGCCGGTTTGGCCCCTACGTGCAGCGTGGTACGCTCGAAGATGAAGAGAAGCCGCAAAACGCGTCGTTGCTTAAAGAGATGGCACTCGACGCGGTTGATTTGCCAACGGCCATCAAACTCCTGTCGTTGCCCAGGAATTTGGGTCACCATCCAGAACAAAACGAACCTGTCCAGGCATTCAATGGCCGGTATGGGCCCTACATCAAGTGTGGGGATGAAACGCGCTCTCTACCAGCGGATGTTTCGCCGCTCGACATTGAACTTCCCCAAGCGATTGAAATTCTCAAACAGCCGAAGACTCGTGGGCGAGGTGGCGCCAAGAAACGCGAACCGCTTAAAGTTTTTGACGAATCTCCAGTGACGGGCACAAAAGTGCAGTTGTTGGAAGGCCGCTACGGTCCATACGTGACCGATGGTGAGACCAATGCCTCGTTGCCCAGAAGTAGCACCCCGGAGGAACTCTCCTTTGACGAAGCGCTTGACCTGCTGGCCGAGCGAAAAGCCAAGGGGGGGACCAAGAAGAAGGTTGCCAAAAAGAAAGCAACGAAAAAGAAGGCGACCAAAAAGAAAACGGTCAAGAAAAAGGCAGTGACCAAGAAAGGCGTAAAAAAGAAGGTGACCAAGAAGTCTGCCAGTAAAAAGTCGGCAAAAAAGAAATGATGGGCTTTTTTCATCAGTTGGGGCCACCACGGCCGGCTGGACGTTTGAACGCGATTGGCCCAAGGCCGCTTGTCAGACCATCAGAATTGCGAGAAATTGGCTGATGAAAGAAGCCAAAATAGCAATTTCTTTTTAGGGCGTCTCCCCGGGTGTGACATTGGGTGACCCCTGGGTAAGCCAACATTGTGGATGACAAGAAGCGATCGCTTTTTCGAAGGTGTACGTTCGCCCTGCGGATCGTTCTTTTCGGTTTGCTCATCGTTCCGGTCCTGATTGGCGTCATTCTTTTAGTCGGCATGATTCCGGTGAATCATGATTTCTCACCGGCAGAGAATGGAGTCACCATTTTTCTCGATTCCAGTCCGGTCCACGTCGACCTCTTGTTGCCGGTTTGCACCGAGACCATCGATTGGCGGGCCCAATTTTCAGGGGAATGCTTTCCCGACTTAACCGGCCCTATGACGCACGTTGCGATTGGCTGGGGAGACAAAAGATTCTTTATTGAAACGCCAACCTGGGCTGATTTAAAGGGTGCGAACGTGGCCAGGGCACTACTGGGAGTATCCACTGCTTGCCTGCACGTCTCTTTTACCCATCAGGATCATTTTGGGAAAGAGGTTCGTTCTGTGACGATTTCCGTTGCCCAGTACGAACGCCTGGTAAGCCATGTTGAGTCGAGCTTTCGACTCGATGCGAACGGAAAAAAATTGCCGATTCCTGATGCTGCCTACGGTAGGCAGGATGCATTTTTCGAAGCGCATGGTACTTACCACTGCCTGAATACTTGCAATTCCTGGGTTGGAAAAGCGATACGAGTGGCCGGCGTGCGCACCGCCTGGATGACCCCTTTGTCCCAGCAAGTGTTATTTTATTGTCCTGACCATTCGTTGGATTCCGGTAGTGGTCACAGCGAGGAGGGGAATTAAGAAACACTTTTCTTTCTGCCTCGAGAGAATTGGTGCGCCGGGTGTGGTTCATGAGCGTCCTTTGGTGGTGACGCGTCTCTAGCTGATTGTCCTCCGGTAAGGCTGGTGGCCTATGGCCAAGTGTTTTTTCTTGCAGAGACCATTGTGGTTGCGATGCGGGCTCAAAACAGGCCTGAGATAACGCCGTCGTCGTCGATGTCGATGTTTAGAGCCGCTGGCGCTTTGGGGAGGCCAGGCATGGTCATGACGTCACCCGTATAAATCACGACAAATCCCGCACCGGCTGAAACCTTGACTCCCGTCACCGTGATTGTAAAACCGGTCGGGCACCCGGAAATTTTAGGATTATCGGTCAGGGACATGGGAGTTTTGGCCATACAAACCGGCAGGTGGCCATAACCAAGGTTTTCAAGTTGGCTGATGGATTTTTCGGCGGCTGTTGAGAATGCAACCTTGGCCGCCCCGTAAATTTGGGTTGCTACGGTGTTTACTTTTTCAGCAATCGGCATTTCCAGTGGGTAGAGTGGCTGCAGTTTTGGCTGGGGTGAGATCTTGCATAAGCGGGCGACCGCCACAGCCAGTTCCAGCCCCCCTTCACCGCCCGATTCGCGGAAGTCCGTCACTGTCGCCTCGACTCCGTTTGCTTCACATGCATGCTTGATTTCCAGAAGTTCCTGGTCGTGGTCGTTAATGTAGCGATTAATCGAAACGAGCACAGGGACGTTAAAGGCGCGGATGTTCTCGACGTGCTTTAACAGGTTTTTTAGGCCATGGACTTCAAAGGCCGATTTGGGGACAACCACAACTGCGGCGGCTGGGTTCAGGTTGCCGGTACGACACTTGATGTGAAAGAATTTTTCTGCACCTAGATCGGCTCCAAAGCCAGCCTCGGTAATGACATAATCACTGAGTTTTAAAGCCATTTGGGTCGCGGTGAGCGTGTTGCAACCGTGGGCGATGTTTGCGAACGGCCCGCCGTGCACGAAGGCCGGGGTGTGCTCGGTCGTTTGCACAAGGTTGGGATTGATCGCGTTCTTGAGCAGGGCGGTCACGGCACCTTCAGTACCGATTTCCCGTACCGTGACAGGTCGCCGCTTGGAGTCGTAGCCGACGATGACATTACCGATTCGGCGTTTGAGATCGCCCAGGCTGTCGGCCAGGCAAAGAATGGCCATGATTTCTGATGCGGCGGTAATTTCGAATCCGTCTTCGCGCATGACTCCGTGCATGCCTTGCCCCATCATGCCAATCGTGATGTGGCGGAGTGCGCGGTCATTCATGTCAATCACGCGTTTCCAGGCGACTCGGCGCGAATGAATTTCTGGATTGGATTGTTGGTGGAGGTGGTTGTCAACCATCGCCGCACACAAATTGTGAGCCGCCGTCACGGCATGCAAGTCGCCAGTGAAATGAAGATTGATATCTTCCATCGGTAGGACTTGGGAATGGCCTCCTCCAGCAGCTCCCCCTTTCATTCCCATGCAAGGCCCGAGAGATGGTTCGCGAACAGCAGCCATTGAGCGGTGACCAAGTTGGCTGAGCGCTTGCGCGAGGCCAACGGTGGTGGTGGTTTTTCCAGCCCCCTTGGGTGGCGGTGTCATCGCCGTAACCAAAATGAGATGTCCGTCGGGCTGGTCGCCAAGTCGATTCATGACCCCCAGCGGAACTTTGGCGACGTGCTTTCCATACGCCACGAAGTCGCCAGAGTTAAGGCCGACGTTTCGGGCGATGTCCTCAATGGGTTTGAGTTCAGTACCTTGTGCGATTTCGATATCGGACTTCACGGTGGTACTCGTTGAGGGCGACAAACGCGCCTTAGAAGTAGTTGGGAATCAGAATCGCTAACGGCGTTGATCGATAGGGTGAGGAATTTTGGTGTTGGTGGGGGGGTTAATTAAATCGGAGTTGACCAAAGCTCCCAAGCAGTCCAATCATGTTCTCGCGTGATACGATGCGCTGGTTGAAGCAATCAAGTAACACATCAAGATTCAGGTTTACGCGAATGCCAGGTGTCATGTGCTGTTCGTTATCCGTGATGATCGTAATATCTTCAAAGTCGACTTTTTCGGAGGCTGTTAAACGGCTTAGTACGGTTTTTATATCATCTGCCCCTCGTTCATCGGGCAGAAGGTTTCCTGCCACGGTGCGCTGATCATCGTCGATTTCAAGACCGATTCCAAAGGCGTAGTCCAAGTCTAAGCGGTGACGCAGATATTCCGTAAAGAAAGACAGTCCCGTTGAGGCGACTGCGATCTTGTATCCCATGACCTTCAGGGTTTGGATTAATTCCAGGCTGCCGGTCGTGGGCATTACAGCGGACAAGACCGTCTCAATCACATCGATCGGCAGGCCTTCAAGGCGGTCGGCGGCTGCCGTTGCAAGCGGCAATGGATCTTTGCCGCCGAAGGTCGCCGTGAGTTCTTGCTTGTCAATCCCCGTCTGGGTGATGATTTCGGTGATGGCCGCTTCGTCGAGAAATGTGGAGTTGGCCTGGAAAAGGATAACTCGTTTTCGTTTATTGAAAACCTGCTCTTCCTGGAAGATGGCAGCAATGTCGAGTTCCTGCATGTTATCACGAACTGCCCGCTTGAGGTTCTCAACCGGTATTGCGACGTGGCTTACGTCGGTGAGCAGTTCCATGAGAAAGATTCCCTCGCGACCGATTGTTTGTGCAAATTCGATGTTTGCGTTGTACTGGCCAAGCATCTTGGAACTGGTAGCGATAATGCCAGGCTGGTCACGACCAACAAGAATCATGAGCAGGCTTTGCTTGTCGGAGACTCGGGCAACTGGAGTGTACTGGTCGATCGTCATAGACAAACCGGTATCTTCTGAAATCTCAGCCAGGATTGTTTGTAACGCAAAGGGTTCTAATTGTCCGTTGGACAGATCGACAACCAGGTAGATGGTAAACAAGCCGTGCAGTACATCTTGGCGCAGGTCGATAATGTTTCCGCCTGCTGCGGCGATTGGGGCCGTGATCCGTCCCACTAAACCAACCGCGTCACTGCCCATCCCGTGTGCGATATACAGTTGTTGCTTATTCATGTCCTTCTCTACAGGGAGGTCACTCCCTATCCCTGGTTTGCGCGCCCGTGACGAGTCGCCTTATTTCGTCTGACCAGCATAGGTTAGATCGAAGCCGATTTGCAAGCGGAAGTGTCCAGTTTGGTTCGTCATAGAATGGTTTTGGGCCAGTCGGCAAATTTCATGGCCGAGTTGGAAAGCAACGGGTTCAACATTCCCGGAAGATCTGTTTTGCGTTCACGTAAAAAGTTCAAGAGGGGTTCTTTAGAGTTTTTGAATGACCAGCGAAAGGTTGGTGTGAGCGTAGTCGTAACGGTAGGCGATAGCGTGTGTCAATGTTGGGTTTGGGGGTGTGGGCAATGTTCACGAAAATGCCACAACGGTTGTCTTGTAAAGAACCAGTAAGGAGACTGTGAAGAAAAGTAAGTTGCAGGAAGAAAATAAGTTGCAGCGGGGAGGGGGAGATAAGTTATAATGGAATAGGTGCTAAAGAGATATGGATGGGGAAAAGCATGGGTAGATTGGAGCGGGGTTCAACAGGCTGTGCGGGATTGGATTGGGCCAACTGGCAGCGCGCGTCACAGGGGAACAGGTCACAGGGGGGGAAGCAGGTTACAGGGGGCAGGTTACAGGGGAGCAGGTTACAGGGGGCCCGTTTTTTATGATTTTCCGACGGCAACGCGCTGAAGCTTTTACCATTGTTGAACTTTTGGTGGTTATCGCGATCATCGGTGTGCTCGTGGCCTTGTTGCTTCCGGCGGTGCAGGCGGCACGCGAATCGGCACGACGCATCCAGTGTAACAATAATTTAAAACAACTCGGGTTGGCTCTGCACGCCTATCACGGCACTCTAGGGACGTTTCCTGCTGGAGTGATTGACTCGGATCACGATTTTCGCGACGGGTTGCATAACGGGTTTGTTTTGCTCTTGCCCTTCATCGAGCAGGACATTTTATACCAGGCCTATGACTTCGATGCGTCGTGGCGGAGTCCAGCCAATTTGCTGATTGCGCAAACGCGACTACAATTGCTTATTTGCCCATCCAGTGGCAGTACAGTTCCGCAAGATGGTGGGGTGCCCGGGGCGCCCACGGATTATGCGTTTTCCAAAGGACCGTTGTCCTACCTTTGTGCCCAGGCCGCCGGTCTTGGTATGTTCGATCTCAACAGCCAAGTTCGGGTGGCGAAGATTCAAGACGGAACTTCTCACACTTTTGCCCTGGGGGAAGCAGTGAGCAATCCCGATGTGCCTGCTGCTTCCACATGAGGATGACCGGGCATGTTCATGGGCCAGGTCTGGTCCAAGGCACAATTTGACGGCGCCAAATGGGCCAAGGGCGAAGGAGGTCGTGGTTCGGTTCTCGCCGTAACGGCCCAAAATCCGGGAAAAGATGGAAGATTCGGTACGGCCGATGACGTGGCAGCTCCACTGAATGTCGCCCCGGTGGATGTTTCCATAGACCCGGTACCCGGTCCGAATTGCCAGGATCCGTTTGACCGTGTACGAGGGTTTTTTAGTTTGCATGTCGGTGGAGCAAATTTTCTCCTGGCTGATGGGGCGGTTCGGTTTGTTGGCGAAGAGATTGAGCCTGCCATCTATCAGGGCTTGAGCACCATCGCTGGTGAAGAATCTCTGGCTGGCTCCGATTGGTAGCGGAAAATAATTTTTCCAACTGGGTACCTTGCCGATTGGGTGTCTTGCCGATATGGATGGGGGGCCCTCAGGGGAGTTTTTCCCCAGCCGGAGATGGGGCGGTTCATAACTGGTTGTTTGAAAAGGTGTCAACCCATTCAGCCTTCAAGCGATGCTTTTGCGTTTTTCCGGTGCCCGTTTTGGGCAGGGCGTCGCGGAACCACACGTGCTTGGGTTGCTTGAACTTTGAGACATGCTGACCTGCAGTCGCCACAATTTCATCGATGCTGGTTTCTGCATCGGATTGGAGCACGATTGCCACCGCAATTTCTTCTTGAAAAGCATCATCGGGAACGCCAAAAACTGAGCACTCCACAACGGCGGGATGTTGGTGGATTGCATCTTCAATCTGGCGCGGTGAAATGTTTTCGCCACCTTTGATAATCAGATCTTTTTTTCGGTCAGTAATGAACAAGTAGCCGTTTTTGTCCAAGTGCCCGACGTCTCCTGAGTGTAACCAGCCATCGATGATCACCTGCTCGGTTGCTTCAGGGTGTTTCCAGTATCCCTTCATGATGGAGGGGCCCCGAAAGCATACTTCCCCTGCATGGCCTGCGGGAAGGTGGTTGCCTTGTTCATCTTGGATGCAAACATCGACACCTGGAATCGGGAGGCCGACTGAGTTGGCTACAAACGGTTCGCCGTCGGGCAGCGCAGCAACGACACAAGTCGCTTCGGATTGGCCATAGCCATCACTAACCCGGCAGTCAAATAGCCGGGAGAATTCGGAACGGAGTGTTTCGTTGAGAGGAGCAGCTCCGGCCCGGACATACTTAAGACTGGAAACATCATATTGATCCCGTTGTGGGTAATCGACCAGGGCACCCATCATTGCTGGCACTAGCGAAATGCGTTCGACTCGATGTTGCTCAATAGTTTTGAGGATTTCAGCGGGTTCGAATTTGCTGTGCAGGATTGAACGGCCTCCCATGACGGTGGCGAGGTTCATGAGTAACATCCCATAGACGTGACTCATGGGGAGAACCACTAGAGAAACTGTTCCTGGAGGCGCATCGATAATGTTTGCCACTGCCCGGGTGTTTGAAATTAAATTGCCGTGTGACAGCATTACCCCTTTTGGATGACCCGTGGTTCCGGATGTATAAACCAAAGCTGCCAGGTCATTGGAAGACCGGTTGCAAATCGTTTCTTCTGTCGCAGTTTTTTTGAGCAGGGGGAGGAGGTTTACGGCGGCGGTTACATTCGATTCGCCAAACACAAGGATATTTTGAAAATTTGAAATTCGGTGAGTGGCGTCCGCGACGGAATCCGCAAACTGGGGGAGCGTTAGGACCAGTTGTGCGTCGGCGTGTTTCACGATGTAGGCGATTTCTGGAGGAGCCAACTGGGGCATGATTGGGACCACTACGCCACCGATTCTCCAGATGGCGTAAAAAGCATCTGGGACATGGGGGCAGGTTGGCATCATGACAATGACTCGATCGCCAACGTCGACATTGAATTCCTTGAGGACTGCTGCCAGCTGGCAGGAGCGGTGCAGGAGTTCTGCAGCAGTGAATTCCATGCCTTGGAAATGTTCAGCAGCGTAGTCGCCGAACTTTGCAAGCGCATCGATTGCAAGTTGAACGGTGTTCATTGCGAGTCGAATCGTCGGGTTCTCAAATTGGCACTGCGTGACCGCTGGGTCTGTTGGGTGTTGTTATCAGTGCCCATGTGTGCGCTCGGTTAATTCTCGATTTGTTCAAGCTCTTCCCACCTCTGGTATCGTTTGGAAAGTTCTTCTTCCAGCTGCTGGAGGAGGGCGGTTTCGCGGGCAATTGTGTCAGCCGGTTGTCGATAAAAATCCGGGAGCGCCATTTGTTCATGGAGTCGATTGGTTTCAGTTTCGAGTTGCTCGATCTGACTCGGTAACTCTGTCAGTTCCTGCTTTTCCTTGTATTTTAGCCGGCGGGGCCCTGAGTCGCCCCTGTCCGGTTCGCGATTTTTATGACTCCGTGGGCGCGCCGAGGGAGAAGCGGTCCTGGAAGAAGGGTCGCTGGCGGCGGGCCCAGGTGCTGAAGCTGGTTGGGGAGAGGCTGCTCGCTGCTGCAGCCAGTCGTCATAACCGCCCACGTACTCGCGAACTCCCTCGGGTTCGAAAACGATTGTGCTTGTAGCGACGTGATTCAGGAATTCTCGATCGTGACTGACTAGCAACACTGCGCCGTCGAACTCGACAAGCCGCGCCTCGAGTACTTCCAGGGTGTCGGCATCCAGGTCATTCGTCGGTTCATCCAGCACGATTACATTTGCCGGTTTGGCAAAGAGTCGTGCGAGCAAAACGCGGTTTCGTTCGCCGCCCGACAGGAGTCGCACGGGAGTTCGGGCGCGTTCGGGGGTGAATAGAAAGTTTTGCAGATATCCAATGACGTGCCGCGACTTGTCTCCACTGCCGACATTTGTGTAGCCATCGCCAACATTTTCCGCGACGGTTTGGTCCTCGTTGAGCTGCTTGCGGAGTTGGTCGAAGTAGGCGAGTTGCAGGTGGGTTCCCATTCGTACGGTCCCTGCTTGTGGTGCCAATTGGCCTAGCAGGAGTCGCAGTAGGGTTGTTTTTCCGGCGCCGTTGGGCCCGACAATGCCGATTTTGTCGCCACGCATAATGGTGGTTGAAAAGCCATCTACGATCTTTTCCTGGTGGTAAGCGAAGGAGAGGTTTTTTACTTCGGCGACGAGGTTGCCGCTACGTTGTCCCGAGTCGATTTCGAGTTTTACGTTCTGGGTAGTGGGGCGACGTTCAGATCGCAGGCGTCGCATTTCTTTCAGGGCCCGAACGCGACCCTCGTTTCGTGTTCGCCGTGCTTTGATTCCTTGGCGAATCCATACTTCTTCCTGAGCCAGTTTCTTGTCAAACAGCGCACTCTGTTTTTCCTCCGATTGTAAAGCAGCCTCTTTGCGGTGGAGGAAAGTGTCGTAATCGCAGACCCAATCAAACAAGTGCCCATGATCGATTTCGAGGATCCGCCGAGCTAACTTTCGGAGGAACATTCGATCGTGGGTTACGAAGATCAGGGTGCCCTTGAAGGTTCTGAGGAAATCCTCGAGCCAGGTGATGGCCTGAATGTCGAGATGGTTTGTGGGTTCATCGAGGAGCAGCACGCTGGGGGCGGTGACAATCGTGCGGGCTAGCAGTACCCGTCGCTTCATGCCCGAAGAGAGTACGTCAAACTGGTCGTCGGCATTCAAATTCATGCGCTGAAGAATTTGTGCTACCGCGTGTTGGTTCTTCCATTCTTCCTCTGGTGGACCGGGCGGAATCGCACTGCC
This sequence comes from Lacipirellulaceae bacterium, assembly GCA_965243695.1. Classification (GTDB taxonomy): domain Bacteria; phylum Planctomycetota; class Planctomycetia; order Pirellulales; family Lacipirellulaceae; genus JAKVCB01. The sequence goes on from CBDEWC010000003.1 coordinate 29,832, forward strand.
CACCACTTCCGTAACTCGTCCAGATATCTGTGGGGGAATATCCTGAGGAAGGAGTGCGACGGTGGTTCCGGGAGAGGTAATCACGTCGCCGGCGTCAGGTGCGACAAATCCGCTCAAGAGTCGCAGGAAGGTTGTCTTGCCGGATCCGTTGCGTCCCAGGAGGCCAATTTGTTGGCCTGCTTCAATCTGGCAGGTCACGTTGTCCAGAAGTGGAGGACCGCGAAAACCAATCGAAAGCCCACGAGTCGTAATAAGTGCCATGCAATTTTGTGTTGGGTAGAGCGTAACGCAGGGTCAGGGCAATCGTATGGGACCTGGGCAGGAGGCGAAAGGGTTCTCGGGACAAAAAATTCCCTGGCGTGAACTGCCAGGATGCAATGAAATTCCCGCGTCCGCAAGAGCAGGGGAGAACTCGCTCAGAAACCAGGCGATCGGACAAGGCTGTCGTAAAAATGGAAAGTGAAGTAAGGGTGTCAGTTGCCTTCGGCAATAACATAGGCCATGGCGTGAGTGCGACAATGGGATGTGCTGACGTGTATGTTTACAATATCGGACCGTTCTAGCAAGTCGCGAGCCGCGCCGCGAAGCAGGACTTTCCCATGTCCTGATTTTGCTGGGTGGATTTCAATATCTTGCCAGGCAGTGCCTGGTTTCCACCTTGTGCCGAGTGCCTTGAGAACGGCTTCCTTGGCAGCCCAGCACGCAGCATAGTGTTGGGTGGCTGCTGCTTGTCCACTGCAGTAATCAATCTCGTTAGTCGTGAATATACGAGCGATGAATTGCTCGCCATGCCGTTCGATGACTTGAGCGATCCGCAAACACTCAACAATTTCCGTTCCAATTCCAGTGATGTGCATAGAGATCTGTATCAACTTTGTGTTAAGCGGACGGAGTGCGTTGATTACCGATTGCCAGAGGTGGTGGCTGGACAAGTCTCGACCGGAAGATGACAAAACATCCCGCCGTGGTGGCGGCGATTAAGACCGCATCAACTCCCCACATTAAGGTCCGCACGGGGGTTGCCTCTGCCCGCATGTAAACACCGATCGACTTGGGACCCGATTCGTTGCGAAATAGTGTGATTGCCGGATTTTCATCATGGACGCGGTGCCACTGATCACAATACCCACGATACATCCAAACGTGTTGCGTGACCACAGCGGCGGTTGCAAACAGGAAAGTTAGCAGCAGTGTGGTTCGATTGGGCTGGGTGTGACACAGGTAGGCCAGTCCCGCCAAGCCAACTCCCAGAACAGATCCTGTGGCGACAGAGGTCAATCCAATGGGGGCAAAGCCTGCAAGTTGAATACTTGCGGAGACGGCACCACTGAAGATGGCGGCAGCGAGGCCGAGGAATGTCCAGGTTGCGATTGACAATAGAACTCCTGCCATACCGGGTCGGTGAGGTGGGTCTGGCCCCTTCCAATTGCCAGAGTAGTGAATAGTGGTACGAAGGTTGCCTGCTGCGGAAATGGTCCAGGTTGTCCAAGATGCAAGTTTGTCCAAGATGCAAAGCAAGCTCTGCTCTAGGTTCAGGCGGTTATGTCCAGGGCCTGTGCCAAATCGGTCACCAGGTCATCCGGATTTTCGATGCCACAGGCGAGGCGAATCATGTTGTCGGAAATTCCAAACGCCTTTCGTTCCTCAGGGGTGCACTCGTAATAGCTCATGACGAGTGGTTGCTCGATGAGGGATTCTACGCCACCGAGGCTGGGAGCAATTTTAGGAATTTGCACAGCATCGACAATATCTCCCGTTTTTCGCCAGTCGGCATCCTTCACAAAGAAGGTAATCAGACCCCCAAACCCGCGCATCGTTTTTTTTGCTAACTCGTGATACTTATGCGACGGAAGCCCTGGGTAGAGTACTTTTTCGATTCGGGGGTGCGCTTCCAAGAATTCGGCCACCTGCTGCCCGTTTTCGTTGTGGCGCTGAATTCGGAGTTCAAACGTCTTGAGGCCCCGCAATAGTAAATAGCAGTTATGCGGGCTGTTTACAGCCCCCGTGATGCCACGGAGATCTCGCAGGCCTTCCAGTTTTTCGTTGGATCCAACAACAACTCCGGCCAAAAGATCGTTATGTCCTCCCAGGTATTTTGTCGCCGAGTGGAGGACGTAATCGACTCCTGCTTCGATCGGACGGAGATTGTATGGGGTTGCCAGGGTTGCATCAATCAACGTGTCGACGTGATGTTTGTGGCCAAGCTCAGCAAAGCGATCAAGATCTACAATGCTCAGGTGGGGATTGGTAGGTGATTCACTCACCAACATTTTTGTTTGCGGCGTGATGGCGGCTGCCATTGCATCATAATCGCATGCAGGAACCTGGCGAGTGGTAACACCAAAGCGAGAGAGATGCTTCTTGCAGAATTCGCGACTGCGGTGATAACATTCGTCAAAAAATATAATTTCGTCTCCGGAATTGAGTTTAGCCATGAGAAGGCCAACAATTGCTGCCATTCCGCTGGAAAATAGTACGGAGGTTTCGCCTCCTTCTAGGGCAGCAAGTTTGCGCTCGGCAACACGTTCTCCAGGATTGCCATAGCGACCATATTCTTCCCTGGCCTGGTCTTGCTCAATGTAATCAATGACAGCCTGGGTGTCGGAAAACGTATACGTGGAGGCGCAGAAAATAGGATCCGTGATGGAGTCGGCCGGCTTTTGGCGAGACTCGCCTGCGTGGACTGAAGTTGTCGAAGTTTGGGCGCGCCGTGGAGTCGCCGGGGCTGCCGGATCCGCTGCCGGTCCTGGCTGCGTGGAGTTCTCGGCAGATGCGGGTCGATCGATGTGTGGTTCCGATGACCGGGGGAGTTTGATGCTACTCATGACTTGGTCTCCGCTGGCGGGCATGACGGTGCCCGGGTGGATGCCGTGAGATCTAGCTGCGCGACGTGGAGGGTCACAAGGTGGCTAGTTCCCAAGGCAACAAAAAAACCGCAGTTCCAATACTCAGAAGCTGCGGCCCAGCGAAAAGACAATCAATTTTGTGCAAGTTACGTACCAGCGATGCCCCGCACGGGCGGGTCACCAACACAAGGTTGGTGGAACTGGTGACGTAGGCACTTTAGCAGTTTCGGCTGCAAGCGGCCACAAATCCCGAGACGCTACCAATTCTAACCACCGGGGGATCCCGTTACAAGCAAATTTTTGGTCTGGTTTCCCCGTTTTCTCTCGGTGAGATTTGGATTTGTTGAACCTGGGAGATCGGGACAGTTACAACGCGATGGGGGAATGGTGTGGTCGCAGTGGTACTGGCCCCGTACTATAAAAGGGGTATCGTTGTGCGATCCTGGTGTTTTTGGTCAAGGATCGTGGGGAGTTTTGGCCATGGGCCGAGTTGGTTTAGCAGCCGCGGAGCGTCCTTGCAGCACGCGACCTTGCGGTCGATGGTTGTGGGCAAACGTCATGAGATTTCACGACCAGGGTGCACAAAAGACCAGATTCGGTCTGCAGGGAGTTGTCTGGCTAATGGCCATGATGATGGCAATCTGGTCGGAGGAAGCCCTGGGCGACCCTGGTCCATCCCAAATTCAAGTTTCGGATTGGGTTCACCAACTTAATGACGACGATTATCGCGTACGTGAGACAGCTACGGCTGCGTTGTTAGAGGCTGGTTTTTCCATCCGACCCGAATTGCTCAAAATCGCCGAAAGCGCCAATCCGGAGGTGCGAGCCCGCGGGCGTCGTTTGCTCATTCAAATTGAGCAGGGTGAATTTGACAGGCGATTGGAAGCGTTTGCTGCCGATGTTAAGGGAGAAAATGGTTTAACTTTTCCAGGGTGGGATACGTTTCGACAATTAGTTGGTACTAAGGCGTCGGCGCGGGCATTGTTCGTACAGATGCAACATCATGAACGTGAGCTGATGGCGGCAGCCTTTAATAATCGGGTCGTCGATCTTGATGCGTTGTTCACCGAACGCGTGGTCCGACTGATTAACTGGCAGCGTGCGCGGCCAGTTTTTAAAGACAGGACTGCTGCAAAGAGTCCTCCCTTGGGGAGTTGTGCAGCTGCGTTGTTCATCACTGTCGCACGTTCAGAAGAGTTGTCGGAGGGTAGTGTCGCGCGGGCGGGCAATCTTGTGAAATTGGCCCCGCTCAGCACAGCCCTTGCGTCAGGGGGATACGAGACACAGATTCGGCACCTCTTTGTGGAGTGGATTCTGTTGCGCCGCGGGAACGTTTCGAGCCTTGTCGAGTACAAGCTTCTCATGACGGTAACTCATGATCTTCGCGAGGCACTGCCGTTTGTGTGGGATGTTGCCCAAGGCAAGCCTGACTCGGCGCGATGGCATGCCAAGTATCGTGCTCAAGCTATGCTGGCCATCTCGAAACTTGCTGATCAGCAGCAGATCCTAAAGCTTGAACCGCTGCTCTCGGATCAGCGTATTTGTTTTCAGAGCGGTGCTAAGAACGATGGTGGCAAGCAGATTCCTCCGACAACCGTACAGCTGCGCGATGTGGCCCTCGCGGCTTTAGTGCATGGTACCGGACAAAAACTTGCCGAGTATGACTTTCAGCATCCGATCGCAGACAGCCCTTGGTTGTACAAAATAGGGTCGCTTGGCTTTGAAAGCGAAAGACACCGATCGATAGCTTTAGAGAAATGGGCCTCTTGGCGCAGTGTAGATTAAGTGCTGCTAGCTTGGTTTTCTTTTGGCGAATCTGGCTTGCAACTCCGCAAAGTTCCTGTGGGGCAGGGCAAGCATCTGGCCGCTGAGCATCACCCCAGTTGTGTTGGCAGTCGTTTGGAACGCTAGCGGTTAGGGAGGTTCGTCTTGACCGTGGGCTGGCTCGTTGCGACCATTCTGAGTCTGCTTTCACAATCCACTTTCCGGAAGCAGTAGGTTGATCCCCGCCTGTTATCGCTGGTTATGTTTGCCCCCGCTTGCCAACACCCCTGAGCCTACGAAAACAATGAACTCGCGTTTGATCCACACCTATTGGATTTCGACTGCCTTGTTTATTTTGACTATGTTGGTGGGATGTCGTTCACCGTATTACGCGGACCGTGGCGCTGCTGCCGGAGGCCTTGCCGGAGCTGGCGTAGGCGCATTGGTAGGGAATGCTGTGGGAAGCACGGTCGCTGGAACAGCGATTGGTGCAGGTGTCGGTGCGCTGACCGGTGGTGCTATTGGGGGCGCAATCGATGATGTTGCGGCTCAGAACCGGGCCCAGATTGCTGCCCAAATGGGACGTCCCGTACCCCAAGGGGCGGCATCGGTTCAAGAGGTGGTTGCCATGAGCCAGGCTGGCGTCGATCCGAATTTGATTGCCAACTATATCAATGCTTCGGGTGTGGCCCGACCGATAACTGCCCAGGACGTTATCTATTTGCATCAGCAGGGAGTTGCCACTCAGGTTATCGATACGATGCAGCGCCCCCAGCCAAGACAATCCGTCCAGGTTGCAACCGCGCCGGGGCCGCCTGTGGTTGTCCAGGAGCATCACTACGGTGCGCCCTATTACTGTCCCCCTCAGCGGCATATCTATTACCGTCATCACCCCACGTTTCACCATCACCCACGTGTTGGTTTTGGCGTTTCATTCTCCAACTGATGCTGACCTGAGTCACCATTGGAGTAGAGGTCTTGTCGTACAGACGGCAAGAATCTCCAAGTTCCGAAGCGGTCTTGCCTCAGCCACCTGGGCCGATTGGAACCGACATGTGGGTCACCCATGTTTCCGTTGCAGGGGAGTGGATCCAGTCTGTTGGATTCCTCGCAGCTTGCCTTCTAGTTGCCGGTTTGGGGCGGCACGGGTCTGGTTCACTCGTTGCGGGTGTTGACTATAGACCATTTCAGCTGGACGATGCACAATGTCAGAACCCCCCGCCCCCCTAGGGCCAAGAGATTTATCAGCTAGGGCCAAGAGATTTATCAGCGAGATCCATCAGCGAGATCCATCAGCGAGATCCAGCAGTTGTCGACTTTCCCAAAACCCCTGATCGCCGAAGTGGTTGCAATTGGAGATGAATTAACCACCGGTCAGCGACTCGATACCAATACGCAGTGGTTGAGTGAACGCCTCACCGAACTGGGGTATTGTGTGATGTACCATACGACCGTCGCTGACGATCTGGCAGCCAATATCGCTGTTTTTCAGGCCGCCTTTGAGCGGGCCGACGTAGTTGTGGCAACTGGCGGGTTGGGGCCTACCGCCGACGATCTCACCCGCGATGCGCTCGCAGCCTCTGTCGATGTGCAATTGGCCTTCGATGATGCGACGTTGGAGTACATTCGCGGACTATTTGAACGCCGCGGACGAGTCATGCCTGAAAAGAATGTCGTACAGGCAATGTTTCCTGAAGGCAGCCAGCAAATATTCAACCCCATTGGAACGGCCCCTGGAATTCAGATGCAGGTCGAACGGACCAACGGTCAGCCATGCCATTTGTTTGCCTTGCCCGGAGTACCGGCTGAAATGTTCCTGATGTGGGAACAGTCAGTTGTGTTGGCCTTGGTGGAGAGGTTGCCCGCATTGCAAGTCATCCGGCATCGCCGTATCAATTGCTTTGGTGCGGGAGAAAGCCATATCGAAGAAATGTTACCCGACGTAATTCGTCGGGGACGTGAACCACTCGTTGGAATTACCGCCAGCGGCGCAACCATTAAGCTGCGGATTACGGCCACTGGGGATGATGAAGAGGCGTGTTTCAAAGCGATGGAACCAACGGTTCACGAGATTTATGAACTGCTCGGTGAGCTTGTGTTTGGGGAAGAATCCGATGAACTTCAACACGCGGTAATTCGCTTGCTGAACCAGCACGAGGCAACTCTGGCAGTTGCCGAGTGGTCTACTGCGGGGCGGTTAGCCGAACTGCTGGCCGCAGCCGATGATGAACAAGCCAGTTTTGTCGGTGGAATAGTTGTTCAGAATGTCGCCAGTCTTGAATCATTGCTGTCGATAAAGGATTCTGCGGATTTGAGCGCGACGGAATTTGCCTCTGCAATGGCAGAAGCGATCCGACGGCAGGCGGGGACTGATTTCGGCCTCGCGATTTCCAGGGCGGTACCTATTGATGACAGTACGCAATCGGTAGAAATTGCCTTGGCCAGTGCGGGAGAAACTCAAACCAAAAGGATTTCAGTGTTTGGCGATCCTGATTTCGACAGGCTGCGTACGGCCAAAGTTGCCATGAACCTCTTGCGCCTTTCATTGTTGAAGCAAGGATGAGCGTTCTGCTGTTTTTTCGATATGTTTACGGAGCACCTGCTGGCTGAATCAAGCCGGGTCTCCGATTGAGTTCGCCGAAAGAAGTCAGACCATGCCCCTGCTTCGCGTTGGTGCTGCTGCACTGAATCTCACCCCACTTGATTGGGAAGGCAATTGTCAGCAAGTGCTGGAGGCGTGTGAGACCGCACGTACCGATGGCGTAGGGATTCTTTGTCTGCCAGAACTCTGCCTCAGTGGGTACGGCTGTGAGGATATGTTCCTTGCCAAAGGTGTACGGCAAACGGCGCTCAGACTGCTGGCCGAACTAGTGCCTGAATCGACCGGTCTCTTTACATCGTTTGGTTTGCCCATTGAGTATTGCGACAAACTCTATAATGCGGTTGTCGTCGTAGTCAACGGTAAGGTCCTTGGTGTCGTTTGTAAACAACATCTGGCCGGAGATGGTATTCATTACGAGCCTCGCTGGTTTTCTCCCTGGCCAGCAGGCAAGGTTGAGCGTGTTGAGCTTGGGGGTGTTGAGGTTCCCATTGGCGATCTCTTGTTTCGTTGCAGCGGGATCGGATTGGGTTTTGAAATTTGCCGCGACGCGTGGGTTGGTGATTGTCGGCCAGGACACGACCTGGCTGCACGCGGTGCTGATATCTTACTCAATCCGAGTGCCAGTCACTTTGCCTTTGGCAAACACGAGATCCGTGAAGGTTACGTGCTGGATGCTGTTCGTGATTACGGGGTTGCTTATGCGTATGCCAACCTGCTTGGCAATGAATCGGGACGGGCCATCTACGATGGTGGGACGTTGCTGGCCGATCAGCAAGAAATCGTGGCCCGTGGGCCTCGATTCTCATTTGCCGATGTGGTTGTGACTTCAGTGGGCCTTGAGATCGAGGCACGGAGGAAAGACCACGAATGCCCACAGCCAGAGGACCACATCGTCCAAAGCGATTTTATCCTTCCCAACCTGGTCTCCAAGCAGGAAGCCAAGCCGAGAGTTTCCAAACGGATTGTCGCCGAAGGGCAGTCAGTTCGCGGTGTCGACTCTCGGCCTGCAGGGTGCTGCGAGTGGGAGCAGCAGTCACTGCTCAAGCATGAAGAATTTTCCCGGGCGGTTCCCTTGGGATTGTTTGATTATCTCCGCAAGAGCCGAGCTTGCGGATTTGTGGTCTCGCTGAGCGGGGGTGTTGATTCTGCCACAACGGCCATTATGGTCTACCTGATGATCCACATGGCGATTGCTGAGGTTGGAGTCCGCGGGCTCAGCCAAAAACTCTCACATGTGCCAAAGCAAGAAGGTGACGATCCAGCAACCTGGGTGGCGTCGCTTTTGGCATGCGTTTACCAGGCGACTTCCAACAGCAGCCTGGCCACTCGCCAGGCTGCCCAAGAAGTCGCGGAGGCAATTGGCAGTGAGTTTTTTCTTTGGGATGTTGAAGGGCTAGTGCAAGATTATGTGCAAACTGTTTCGGGGGCAGTAGGATATCCGCTCAGCTGGAAGAATCACGATATCGCCCTGCAGAACATCCAGGCTCGTTCGCGGGGCCCGGGAGCCTGGATGCTGGCAAACTTGCGCGGTGCATTGCTGTTAACCACTAGTAACCGCAGTGAATCGGCGGTTGGTTATGCCACTATGGACGGTGATACTTGCGGCGGGTTGGCACCCATTGCCGGAGTGGACAAAGCCTTTTTAAGGGACTGGCTGGCCTGGATGGAAACGACCGGACCAAGTGGTCTGGGGCCCGTCAAAGCCCTTGCTGCCGTCAACTGCCAACTGCCAACCGCTGAACTGCGTCCGCCTGCAACCGGGCAGACCGACGAGGCGGATCTCATGCCATATCGCGTACTTGATAGAATCGAGCGAGCCGCCATTCGTGATAAACAAATGCCGGTTGAAGTTTTTGAAACGGTTTGCAGGCTGTTTCCCGGTTATGAGATCGGCCAGATGGGGACCTGGGTTGAACAGTTCTACCAACTCTGGTGTCGTAATCAGTGGAAACGTGAACGGTATGCACCATCATTTCATTTGGATGACGAAAACCTCGATCCCAAGACCTGGTGCCGTTTTCCTATCCTGAGTGGGGGATTTGAGCAGGAACTTAAGGAACTTCGTGCATATATTGCAAAGCGAGTTGATTCGTGAGCCCCGCGCAGGGCAAAAAGTAACAGAAGGTCCAGGGTGGCGTGTTGACCGATTAGAACAGCGGCAGCTACGTTGGATAGGAATTCATAGGTGTGCGCCATGTCGCTAAGTGGTCGGTGTTCTTTTCGGACTGGCAAGGTCACCTGGGAAATCACGTCTTAAGCAGGAGCCTGATGGCATGGACCCATTTATGGAAGCTGCATTTGGGGAAGCTCAGCAGGGTTTGTCTGAAGGAGGGATACCGATCGGCTCGGTTTTGGTTATTGGCGGTCAGGTTGTAGGTCGAGGCTACAATCATCGCGTACAACGTGGTAGTACAATCTTGCACGCTGAAATGGATTGCCTCGAAAACGCGGGACGACTTTCCGCGCGGGAATATCGCCGGGCCACGATGTACACGACGCTGTCCCCTTGCGACATGTGCAGCGGTACCGCGCTACTTTATGGGATCCCAAAAATTGTGATTGGAGAAAACCGTAATTTCCAAGGGCCGGAAGATTATTTGCGATCCCGTGGAGTCGAACTCGAAATTGTCGATAGCCAGGAATGTGTCGATCTGATGCAGCGTTTTATCGAGAGCCACCCAGATCTTTGGCATGAAGATATTGGCGAGGATTAACCCAATTCCCGGCAACCGCTTGCAGGGCGTGGTAGTTTTATAGGCGGCAAGGAGGGGAGCCAGTACAAAACTGTTTGTACCGGGTGAGACCGCTTCCGCGACTTACGCGTAGCTCGACCAGCGCGCCGCACTTAGGGCAGAATTCAGGTTCATCCTCGGGTAGCTTACCCGTTTCAGCTTTGTTCTGGCACGCCACGCACCGGTTTGACTCGGGTACCGCCTCGAGTCTTTCCAGTGGAATTGGTTTGCGGCACACGTCGCATAAGGTAGCCGCCTGCCAGTTGTCGTCTTCCCACTCGTCGAGCACGTTTTGTGATGGAGTGGCTTGTAGCGACCCTTTTACTTTGCACCCCGGGCAGGTCATTTTCGGCACCGTGTCGACCAGTAGTTCGGCTAAAACTTCTTCATCAGGTTCTTTTTCGCGTCGTAGCCGTCCCATCAGGCGTAAACGTGCGGCGGCGTCGGCCGGTCCACTCACGGTCCGCCATGAGCACTTGCGGCAGGAAAGTTCAAACGAGAACACAAGATAGCCGTTGATGGTGGTGGGATTGGCAGGCCCAAGGTAAAAAAGCCGCCGAAGGTAACGACCTCCGGCGGCGAAGTGGTGTGACTTTGATCAGCCCGTGTGCTTCCATAGACTATGGCGTGGGTACTGTGCCGGGAAAGTTGTCGAAGTCTACGAAAAATGGCGAGAAATTGATCATCGGGATATTCGGGTTGTCGCCCACTACGTTGGTCACATCTTGAATTCTGAAGTCAGCAGGTACGTTTTCTGTCAGATCCAGGTCTCCGCCGTTTGTCGTATTGCTGGTTAAGTTGAGATTCAATGACGAAGTGTCGTCGGCAATAATTTCCGCGGAAGTACCGACCGTGTTGGTGAAGACGTTGTCGGTAACCGTTGCATTGAGGATGGTACTCCCGGTGCTGGTAATTTGAGTGGCTGCGTTTCCACCACTAGCGTTGGTGAAGCTTACACCACTGACGAGGAAGTTGACGGTTTTATTGGAATTTGGATTAAATGCGAATGCCACCGCATCGCCTGTCTGGAAGGAGGAGCTTCCTCCGGAAGAACTTTGAATCCTGACTCCGGCATCTGTTGAAACCTGGGTGCCGAGAGTGAGTGTGAAGGCGACGTCATCGTTGCCGGTGTTTAGCGAGGTATCGGTCATAGAGAGGTTGAACGAGCCCGGGCCGTCAATGGCCATTGTCGCGGTGGAATTGATTTGACTCGTGTTGAGACTGATGGCGAGGCCAGCATTGGTATTCGTATCAACTTCAAATGATTTGGCCGACGTGAGGTTAGTGAACACAACATTGGCGTTGCCGTCGGTCACGTTGAGATCAACACCTTGACTACTAACGCCAGCAGAGACGGTCGTGTCGATGGAGGTTAACGCGAGCCCATTCGAATTGTTGGCCTCGACCTGGATTCCTTGGTTTCCTGCAGAGGTGATTTCAACACCATTGAGCGTGACATCCATACTGTTCGCATCGCTTGCTTCGTGGCTAATGGCAACTCCGACCGCGCCGGCATTGACGACATTGACGTTGTTGATATCGACATTAGTTACGTTGGTCAGTTGGATTGCGTTGTCACCACTGGTTGTTGTAATCGACCCACCGGATCCTGATGCACCGGCGGAGTTGCCGACGGTAACTTGGGAGCCGGTCACGTTTTCGATGTTTACCCCTTGAGTGGATCCGTTGGAGACAGTGACGCTGTTGAATGCGGCCTGCGCCGAGATGTCCATGTTCTGTATGTCGATACCTGCTCCGGTCGTTGTGTTGATATCGTTGGTTCCAATGACGGTCAGAGTTCCGCCTCCAGTTGCTTGGAAACCGGTTCCTGTGGTGGTTTCGACATCCAAGTCTCCGATGCTGACATTTGCTCCGGTGTTGTCGGTAATTGCCACCGCGTTATTGGTGGTGGTTTTAAGATCATAGCTGCCAGTGAGTTGGATATTGCCACCACTGTTGTCCTTGATGACGATGCCGGAACCAGTATCTGTAACAGCACCTGTTAGGGATACGGTGCCAGCGGTCACGTCCTGGATTCTGATGGAGTTGCCCTGTTGATTGTCAAGAATATCACCGTCGTGGTTGATGGAGACGTTGCCTTGATTGACCCAAAATGCGATTCCAGAGACATCCTTGATGGAGCTATTGGTGTCAAAGGTGAATGCAGCATTACTGTCGGTAATGGTGACACCATGTGCGCTGGCCATTCCTTGGCCGTCGATGGTTGTGTTGAAGACTCCGATAGTGCCGTTGTCAAGGTCGCCAAATTCCATGGCTGTCAGGCTGGACTTGTTGAACGAGCTATCGGTGATGTTCAAGGTGAAAGTGTCTGAACCACCGTTGCCGTCTGCACTTAAGCCACGGTCACCGCCCGTCACGTTGACGTTATCCAACAAGACATTCATCGATCCCCCGGAGTCGTCTACAACGGTCACGCCGTTCTTGACGGCGGATTCCTTATTAATCGTAACACCGTTGATTACAACATTTTCAACGTTGGCGATGTCAATTGAGTCATCAGTCGTTGCGGTCAGTGTGCCGCCTTGACCAGTGCTTGCATTGGTGGGGCCAACACGAATGGAGCCTCCCGAGACATTTCTCAGCTCCACACCGCGTTCTGCCCCGTCGACATTCACTTCCTCAAAATTGAGTTGACCGATTACGTTGGTGTCGGTCAAGGTCAGGCCGGTTCCAGTGGTCGTGGTGATGGTGTTATTCGAACTGGTCGCTGCAATTTGACCTCCGCCGGCTGCAAAAAAGCCATCTCCACTAGTCGTATTGATATCAATATCACTGGCGAAACTTGTTTTTGCTGAGGAACTATTGCCTGTAATCACGATTGCATCATCACTGCCGGTGTCGAGAGCAAGACTGTTACCAAATACGACAACATCGTCTCCGGTGTTGTCAAGGATTTGGACTCCACCGCCGCTGTCGACGATTTTCCCATTGAACGTTACGGACGTAGAGCTGCCACCGGTAATGCTCTTCAGCACAACAGACGAACCGGTGTCGTTGTTAATTTCTGTGTCGACTGTGACGGAGCCGGTAAAGGAAGCTCCGACGCTCGCTTCATCGCCGTCGATAAGGAACGTGGTGCCATCGACACTGGTAAATGCGTTGGTGTCGTCGAAGGAGAAGAGTCCAGAAGATTCATTGAGGATTTGTACGCCTGCTCCGGTTCCATTGGTGAAGCTGCTGTTGCGGACGGTAACGCCAGCCTCGGCGCCGTTGTCCGAGTCGACGTCATCAAACTTCAGGCCTCCCGCCCCTGCGGTTCCGCCGTCGTAGGCCATGTTTTCGACGTTGACAATACCGTTGGTCGAAAGCCGTGTAAACGAGGCGGCGGGCCCAATGCCATTTCTGGCAGTGAAGTTCTGGATAATCAACTCGGCAGAGATATCCTCAAATTCGAGTCCCCCAGTCCCGGTGGTTTTTCCGTCGTAGTCATAACCATTGATGGTCATCTTTCCCTGGCCGTCGGCCTCGACGAGATTGGTGGCAAACAAGCTGGGCTGAATGCCTCCGGTGCTCTGGATATTGGTGACGGTAATGTCACCTTCCATATCGACATTGGGGGCAGTCGGATCGACAGGTGAGCCATCATGGAATGCCTGGGCATTGATGTGGAGGCCGTGGACGCTGACTTCGTCGAAGGTGATGTTGGTGGCCTCTACCGCGAACGGAATTCGCAGGTCATTGGTGTTGCCGTCACCGTCGGCGTCCTCGGTGTCGACTCGTGCACCGGCCCGCAGGTGAATGCCAGTACCACTCATGTTTTGAATCGTCAGGTCATGCAGATTGGGGTTGGTTACGCCCGCAGTGCTGGCCCCGTCGATTCCGTCGAAGCCATTCTCGATGAGGAAATTAGCCACTTCGTCATTGTCCGCTAACGTAATTGCAGCTCCTGTGCTTCCGGCAATCGTGGGTCTGGCTTCATCACGTGCGCCAGGCGAGGACTCGGGAATATCGATAATTCCTCTCTGTTCGGTGTTGACGGTAAAGACCTGCCCGTTGCCCTCGCCGAGGAATCGTTGATCGTCATGCAGTACGGCGGACTCATTGTTAAATGTGCTAAGTGCATGCGCAAATACGATGTCGCCGGATGAACTGCTGTCGTCAATCAGGTCAAGGCTATTCAGAGGATCCTCAAAGGTGCCATCTCCACCAGCATCGGCCGCGCTGTCGACGTGGACAAAAGTGAGTGGGTTGCCGTCAGTGTCATCGAGGGAGTCTCCACCTGCGACCTGCCTTGTGTTGATCACGACATAGTCGTTCCGCATGACAGGCTCGCGAAAGCGGTCGAATACACTACCGGTTGCCGCATAGTCTGTCCGTGTGCGGCCGACAAACCAAGTCAGAGAAAACGCCGCATTGGTATTGAAGATTTCATCGTTGCTAACGGCAATTTGCAGCAGGACATCGGGGATGGCATAACCACGGAGTCCAGCGCGGTAGCCATTGGTGCTGTTGTCACCACTGTCAAGCCGGTAGGCACCAGCAAATCCCCATGCTTCGCGGTCACCCAAACGGCGGGCTGCTTCGACTTCGGCGGCAAAGAATGCCGTGTCAAAGTCGGCGACTGTGGGAAGGACCAGGTTATTCTGGAAGAAGGTTGGGTCACCTCCGGTTTGTTCGTAGTCTCCTGTCATAAACCGGTTTGAAACAGGGGCGTAACCGTTCACCCGGAAATCCCACAGATCTCCCAGGGATTCCCAGGAAACACCAACCTGGGCGAAGAAATTATCAGCTCGAGTGCCGGTGCCGTCTGCCCATACACTCACGCCAGTGATGCGGGTTGGATCCGGAGTGAAGAACGTGTCTGTTAGAAATCGAATACCCAAACCGAGGTTGTAGCCAACTCCCTGATCTTCATTGAGCACCACTTGCCCGTCGAAAAATGTAAGCGCATCGTCCCCAAAAGGAAACGCTGTGAACGTGCCGACGTCGAGATTGCCATCTTGCTGGCCGTAGCTCCGTGTGGCGTAACGGAGTCGGAGCACCGTGTCGAGTGCCCGGTTGTAGGTGGCCCCAGCCAAATTGTAATAAGGGGATGAAGCAAGTCCTCCGACATCACCCGGTTCAGAGCTGCCAATCACAGTAGTGCCGTCTTCTTGGGACCACGCCACGGGAGGCAGGCCGACTATCAGTGCGCACACGAGTAACGTGGTGCGAGCGGCTATTTGCCTGGACCGCACCTTCTTTGGCGAGGAGCCAACCACGGTCCCTGTCCTGGGGGCCATCAAACCGTGTCCGTAAACATCGGCCAGATTTGAGGTGTGGTGACGAGTGGAATTCCAAAAAGTCAATCTTGCGCAGAGATAGACTTGCATAGGATAGCAACTCCCAGTGATGCCTGACGTACACCGAACGGATATCGGTCTGTAAGCAATTTGACAAGAACCATTTGGCTGGCAACGCGTAGCGATGTGCCTTAATGATTACTGACAAGTCCGTTGTGTGACGAAGTGCACCTGTGCCTTGAGGCACCGTTGAAAAGTTTTGAATCAAAGAAAAGAGGTAGAAACAAGTGCCTCTCCGGCTAGAGAAGCGGCGGGATCATAGTGAACGCCATGTCGCGATGCAAGATCGGATTCCCGGCCGACAAAGAAACCCCGAGAAGAGCACTGCTCGGTGAGGGTAGAGCCTGGCACCGAGAGGCTGTGGCGGAGCCGACCGGGGGGAATTTTGCCCCGGACCGCCAAGAGTTTTGCTGAAGAGCCAGTCCGCCGAGACGAACTGCTAGCAAACGGTGCGTTTCGGTCTGCCAGCCATCGGTCCCAGGGAGCCTGCCAGAATCAAAGCACAAGCCACCATCAATAAGCAGCTTGTCGGTTCTGGGACGGCCTGGGCGGTAGCTGAACGGTTGCTAGTCGAACCGATGCCAGTCGAGCGAGTGCCAGTCGAGCGAGTGCCAGTCGAGCGAGTGCCAGTCGAGCGGGCGGCCCGTGTTTGTGCCAGCACTGCCGGTAGCAAGACATCGGCAGTTTCGGGTGATGTGGCAACTGCATCAAGCGTTGCAGAAGTTGTTGGATTCACCACGTCAGAAATGGCGGTGGGCGGTATTGCTGCCGCTGGAGACATCGGCATGATTGTCGAGGTTGCATCTGCTGCAGAGGTTGTCGACGCAAAATCAAAGGCCGACGTACTGGCGATCGACAGTGGCGCCGAAACTAAATCTGGGTTGAACAGTTGGGCCCGGGCTGTGTTGGTTGCGGCGGCAGCTGCGATGGTGTCCTCCAGCAGGAAGGCTTTTTGAATGAATACCTGGTTGCCGTTATCTTGCAGCGGTACATCGCTGAATGCCAGATTTCCAGGGTTGGCGCCAAAACTAAAGTCTTCGGTCAGGTTTGCCTGCTGAAGGCCCATGATTTTATCGACGGTCTCCATGTCGGGAATCTGGGCGAAGACGGTAAAGTCGGGGTCCAAACTCGTCGAGTTGTCGTCCAAATTTACAAAGAAGCTGCTGGTTGCGCCGTTTTGATTGGTTCCTCCGCCAGGAAGGCCTGGCAGTGCCATAGCGACTGTGCCGCGCGTGTTGGAGAGATTTGAAGTGGTGCTGGCGGGTACGCCACTGATGGGGTCAAAAGTATCAATTGGTTCAAAGCCGTTGACGACTGCCGGTGTGATTAGCGTGGTCGTGAAGAAACTGCCCATCTGGAGGACAAATCCTTCGGCAGCACGGTTGATTACAGTACAGTGGTAGCGACGTGCTTCGACATAATCGATCAGGTTATCAACGTGTTCTTGCAGGCGTGAGTCGTTTGTGGGATTGAGGACCATGTCGATGTCCCCTACGTCGGTTTGAAATCGCACGACCTCTGCTGATGTCGTGGCAAAAAACATGACGGTGAGAAGAAATCCACAGCCGAGTCGAAAAATCATAGTGAGGTCCTGGTCGAAGAACGAGGTTTTCATGGTCAAACGGGGGATGGATTGACTTGCAAAACGTGAAACTTCAGATTATTCAGCAAACGTGAATTCGTCAAGAAAATCTCCTTTAACCCCTAGCACTAGTAGAATCGTTCCAATCGGACCCTAGTGCCGTAGTGTCATGGTGCCGTAGTGTCATGGTGCCGTAGTGTCATGGTGCCGTAGTTCGAAAGCAGGAGCACAGCAGCAGTTATGAACTGCCATGGAGCAAGAAAGGCTGCAATCGTCTCCTTGAAGCGAGGGACGGTTGCAGTACGTATCACCTGCTATTTGCTGGCGGTAACGCGGTTAAAGTGCAGGTGTACTTCGCCATCGACAACCCGGCGGACACCTTCGACCAGACAGTGCGGTTCATTGTCTTCTTGTCCCCGGCGAATGACCTCGTCAAGTGGTAGTCCGTGGGGGATGGTGAAGGTCGACTGGTTGATAATTTGGTTTCCTCCGTCAAGCTCTGGCACAATAAAATGACAGGTGGCTCCATAGGTAAGCATTCGGCTGGCATAGGCTTCGTGGTAGGGGCGGATTCCAGGAAAGCTAGGCAGTAGCCCATGGTGGAGATTGATAATTCGTCCCCCGGCAAATTTCCAACAGCTTACTGGGGAGAGAACCCGCATATAACGTGCCAGGATGATGTAGTCGACGTTGTACTCATCACAAAGATCGACGATGCGTGTGTCATCGGGGATGCCATCGGGTCCCGCAACGTTATGCCACGGCATGTCAAACTGTTCGGCGAGGCCGCGGCATTTGTCGCGATTGCTGATCATAAGCACTGGTTCTGCTTTGACAACACCGTCGCGAATTGCACGGAGCAGGGCTAGCGGTGTCTCAGGTCGGTAGGTAACACAGATTGCCAGCCGAGGTTTGCGGTCAACAATATCGGGTGTCCAGGTCCGTATCGAAAGCCCTGTAGTCCGGCTGGCTATCTTCATGGCCGCAGTAAGATCCCCCAATTGTTCGGGTGGCAGTTCAACTCTGGTAAGCATTGAGAAGACCGACTGCTCGTCGTGGTCAAACATTTGAATCTCGGCGATATTTGCACCGAGTTCGGTTGCCGAGTGAACAATGGGATCGGCCAGGCCACGGTTATCTGGACCAACAGCGGTAACAATGATTTGCATAGTCGGTAAACGGAGTGATTGGAAGGGGGCTTTGCTAACTACGCAAGTATGCCACGCAGTACGGTCTGTGCCAGCTTGGCCCCGTACATTCGTCAGAATCGCGCCAAGTCATATGGTAGTTCGTTGGCATGCTGGCTTGGGAATCCATACAAGCTATCTTTTAGCTGGAGACGTCGAAAACCTGTGGTGGCATGAAGAGCAAATGACCGTTACCCCTCCCAATAAGAGTGATTCGCCGGGCACCCAGCACATTCCCCGGCTGGAGACCTTGTTGGGGCAGGTTCAACCAGTTGGACAGTTTTCGGTCCAGGTCAGCGAAAGTTCAGCGGGCGCTTCGAAACGTTGCGAATTACCCGTTGTGCAACAGTCAACTTCCCGGCACGCTGCTCACAACCTTGGGAGGCAACCCGAAGCCACGAAGTGGTGAAGATTAGCCAGTCAGCAGGCCAGGCGAGTCGGCCGCTGGATGATGGTTCCTGGTTCCCGATCGAACCCGACAGTTTGGTGCGTGCTGGATTGAGCGAAAGTGCAGTCGAGGGACTAATTCTGAAGTGCCTGAACAACCAGGCCGAAATGACCGGACGGCAACTTTCGGAACACATTTGCTTGCCTTTCCGGGTTGTCGAGCTGTTGCTTGCTTCGCTCAAAACCGACCGCCTGATCGCCCACAAAGGCGCGGCGATGGTGAACGACTATATCTATCAGCTCACAGAACTTGGCCGCGAGCGGGCAAAGAAACTTGCTGAGTTCTGTGCCTATGCCAGTGCTGCGCCAGTACCGTTGCAGGACTATATCGAAAGTGTGGGATTTCAGTCGCTTTCCCTGCAGCATCCTTCTCGCGACGATCTCTGTCGGGCGTTCAGTGATATGCTGATCGATGAAAAGATGCTGGATCGTCTTGGGCCGGCGATCAATTCCGCTTGTGGACTTTTCCTGTTTGGTGCGGCCGGTAACGGAAAGACGAGCATCGCTGAGCGGATAACTAGGGCGTTCGGACAAACGATTTGGATTCCACGCGTTATTGGCATTAACGGTGAAACCATGCGATTCTATGATCCAGGTTCCCACGAGGAGGCACCCCTGAGTGCGAACGGCGGGATTGTTGATGAACGGAGAGTCGACGCGCGTTGGGTCCGCATCCGCCGGCCGACGGTCGTCGTTGGTGGTGAACTAACCATGAGTTCTCTGGAAGTCACACTCAACACTGCGACCAACGTGAGTGAAGCTCCGGTTCAGATGAAGAGTAACTGTGGGGTCCTTGTTATTGACGATTTTGGCCGTCAGCAAATACGGACCGACCAGCTGCTAAACCGGTTGATTGTGCCTCTTGATAAAAGGTATGACTTTCTTAATCTCTCTGGCGGGAAAAAAATTGAGGTTCCCTTCGACCAGCTGATTGTATTTTCAACGAACTTGGAGCCGCGGGATCTGGTGGACGAGGCTTTTCTGCGACGAATTCCATACAAGATTGAAGTTGCCGATCCAGATGAATCGGAGTTTCGCCGACTGTTTGAAATTGCGGCGCCGGCCGTGGGTATGGAATATGACCGGGAGGCCGTGGATTATTTGATCAAGACCTACTACCAACAAGTCAATCGGCCGTTTCGTTGCTGCCAACCCCGGGATTTGCTGCACCAGATAGATAGCTACTGCCGTTACCTCCATGAGCCGGCGAAGATGACACCTGTGTATTTCGACTACGCGGTTGAGAACTACTTTTCTGTCATCTGAAGTCGGGCAAAAAAATCGAAGAAGCGGGGCCGTTGAGGTGGGCTTAGCTATGTGACAGTTCGAGTCCGAATTCCAGTGGAAGCTGAGGATCTTTCTCATCTTGCGGGTTGAGTTCTTCAAAGAGCAAGCTGGGCTGGATGTCGCGATTGTGTTGGTACTTGTTGACGTATTCTTCAACCTCCCCCGTCAACTCGTGGTAAAAAATTTGGCAGATCGGTACACCCGCATAGATCCGCACTGGTTGGACCGCAAATATTTCAAGGGTCCAGTATCCCGAGAAGCCGACATCGCCAAAGCCGGCTGTTACATCCACAAACAGCCCGAGTCTTCCAACAGAGGAACGTCCTTCGATTTGAGGTACCAACTGATGCGTGGTGGTCCGTTCGGCCGTGCGGCCCAGGTAGAGCTGGTTTGGGCTAAGGACGATTCCTTCCTCTGGAATCGGAATTCGCCGTACACGGTTTGCCTTGGCCATGTCGAGCACGACCTCTTCATACACCATCAGTTCATCGTGTAGCTGGAGGTTGTAGCTGTTGGGGTTTAGTTGCGACTCGTCGAACGGATCAATGAGGATGTCGGTACCAAGGCGCTCGCGAATGGCTTGTCCGGAAAGAATCATGGGTCACCCAACTCCATTTTTAGGGCAGAATTTTTGTAGGGAACAATCATCACAAAGTGGCTTTCGGGCGGCACAGATTTTCCGACCGTGATGAATCATGCGGTGGGAAAATGCAATCCACTCCCGTTTAGGAAGCAGGTACACCAGGTCCTGCTCTGTTTTTACAGGATCTTTTTGCTTGCTCAGGCCCATCCGTCGGCTCAAGCGGCCAACGTGGGTATCTACGACCACGCCTGTGGCCAGGCCGTAGGCCGTCCCGAGGACCACGTTGGCCGTCTTGCGTCCTACTCCGGGTAGCTCGACTAACAGGTCGATTTCCTGGGGAACTTCTCCACCGTACTTGTCGAGAAGCTCTTGGGAACAAGCCTTGATATTTTTGGCTTTGTTACGGAAGAAGCCGGTGCTCTTGATTACCTTTTCAAGTGTCCTCAGAGGAACGCGGGCGAAGTCGGCAGCAGTCTGATAGCGGGTGAATAACTCCTTTGTCACGAGATTGACCCGCTCGTCAGTACACTGAGCCGAGAGAATAGTTGCCACCAGAAGTTGAAATGCCGAATGATGATGCAAGGCGCAATCGACGTCGGGATAGTCGGCCTTGAGCCGCCGTAACACTTTAGCCGTATGCCGCTTGAGAGTTACGTCGGCTGGCTTGGCTTTCTGCGGATTTTTGGAAGTGCCGTGGGCCTGCTTCTCTTTCTTTTTGGCCGTACTCTTTTTCTTGGTTTTGATGGTGTTGATGGTGTTGCCCCCGCTGACGCTTTCAGTAGCAGCGGTCCGGCGGCCTCGAGTTGGGGTGGCTGCAAGACAAGGCGTTAAACCGCGGCCAACCACTATGTACCATCCAATTGCATATGCAAGTTTGTGCCGCTACACAGGATCCCTCAAAACGCCCCGTTGCAGTGGCTTAATACCTGATGCCCTCGGGGCTCATTGTGAGGTTTGGTCGGTCGCTGTCAACGGCCTAGCAGAAGGGCGACGGCATCCTTCTGGACACCTGCCCAGCAGTCGGGCACAGAAGGGCAAGGCCACCCCTCTATTTTGTGAGTGGTTTTACCCAAGGGGGACGGCGGGGAAAGCTTAGTAAATCACGTTCAGAGAATACCGCCGTGCGTACGGAACAGTTTCATGTGACTTGGCTGATCAAGGAACCAAATGCGTTCCCACTCGTCGAGAACTGTTCGCAAGTCCTCTGAGGTAAAAATGAGTTGTTGGGCACGTCGGGTTGGGTCCGCCGAATAGAGTGGAATCAAGCAACCCAGATTGGCCGATAGCATGGCCATCGTGGCCAGTGCCAAAATCGCCTTACGCATGACTTTCACTCCTCCGTGAGTGGTTTTTTTGCCTAAATACAGATACTTCCGGTGCGTGGGACTTTTGCGACACCCTTTTTTACCCAGGAGCCAATAGGACTCCCTCCACACCTGCTGAAGTGATCTGGTTGGTGGATAATATCGTTGGTTTTAGCCTGGAAAAGTTGTTGTTTGCCTTGAGTCTGGTCTTCGTGGTCAAGGCGGCCAAATTGGAAAAGCGACGAGAGAGTAGTGAATTTGGAGTTGGGCGCCGAGAGCAGCTCTTTTTACGTTCCCATCCGCTGGTTTCCGGAAGTTGGCGCCCTGTCGCGATATGGACCCGGACGCCCGTCATTGGTTGGCTAGCCTGACTCGTAACTTGTTGGTGTGGCAGGGCTTTCTGGAACAGGAGGAAGTTGAGGTGTGCCGTTGGCCCGTTGTTCTGCAGCTAACTGGGCAGCCCGACGCTCTAATTCGCGAACCCGTTCCTCCATCTCCTTACCCGGTTTGAAGGTGACGACAAACTTCTCCGGAACCGAGACCTTCTCGCCGGTTCGGGGGTTTCGTGCTTTACGAGCAGCCCGCCGCTTTACCTCAAAAACACCGAAATTCCGGAGTTCAATCCGCTTGTCCTCAACCAGCGTGTCGACGATGGCGTCGAAAGTCTTTTGGACAATCTCCTTCGTCTTCAACTGGGTCAGGCCAATCTCCTCCGAGATTGTCTTGACGATCTCTTTTTTGGTCACGAGAGTGATCCCCTGGAGATTCGATGGTCGATGGAGGCTGAAACTACCCAACCCGGCTGACGCCTCTCATGCTCCAAGTGTAGTTGCCACAACGGTTAGTGTCAAGATTTTGATATCCCGTACACCATTGGGGAACCACTATGCCAACGACGTTTCTGGATCAGTCGAGGGGGGGCCAAAGCCCGCCATTAGGTGCATAACTCCTTATTTTCAAAGGTCTTAGCTAACTTCCAAAGGTCTTGGTCGATTTTTTTGAGGAGATAAAGACAGTTTATCCCCCTGCCTGCTAGGCGTAACCTTTTTTTATAAAAAGGGTTACAGTGATTAGCCTCCACCCGATCGTGATCCGAGTAGGAGAGGCAACAGCTAATGCATCGGCGTTTCTTCCGGCAAACTTTACCCTACCGGCAAACTCGACCGAGGTGGCCGCTGGCGTGACGGCATTGCTATTGCAGCTGACAGTTGTTTCAGGAGGTGGGAGAGGCCCGGTTCAAGGGCACTACACGCGGACGACCTTTGCTTGCTGCTCAATGGTTTCAAGCTGGTGGAGCTTGCCCTGGCCACTTCCAGGGCAAATCTGGCAAGTCTGGGCCCAAGTTTCAGGAGAGCGGAGATTGGACTCCCAAAAGGGCCAGGTTCGGCATTGGCGCGGCCGTGCGGAGTAGACCTGGCATTTTCGAGACTTCCCATCGAAGAACACGCAGTCTCCATTGTTGTATTCGATGAGGCTCTTGCGGACCCCCACCGAACGGACATACCGGGCCTCGAAAGAAGCAACTTCCAAGCCAACTTCCTTTGCCAGTTTGGCAATATCAGCCTTGTTGACCCAAACGAAACCGGGAGCACCGGTGCAGCAATCCCCACATCCTGTACACTGGAACCGCAAGCCCTCTTTGTACCACGGTTGTGACGAGTTGGACGGGTGTGACGGATTGGCCATACGGATACCTGTGAGGTGAGTGGAAGGGTTCGAATTCAATAAGTCAGCCTTCGGCGGTGCAGGTGGTGCAGATGCTGGCCATGGCTTCTAATACCGATTCGACCTCGGCTTGCGTATTGGCATAGCCGAGGCTGAATCGAACCGTCCCTCCCATTTCTTCGGTGCCGAGGGCTCGATGCAACCGTGATGCACAATGAAGTCCTGCACGAGATGCTATTTGAAATGAGGCGTCGAGCAGGGTGCTGATATCCTGCGGATCATATCCGTAGACCGAAAAGCTGACAACGCCCAGCCGAGATGTTCCAGCCGGAGGTCCGTAGATGCGGACGGGTTTGAGGCGTGCGAGTCCGTTGAGCAATGCGGTGGTCAGTTGTCCGGTTTCGGTGTGGATCTTTTCGACCGACCGTTGTTGGAGGAAATCACAAGCAGCTGCCACGCCAGCTAAGCCGGGCACATTGAGATTTCCGGCTTCGAACTTGTCGGGTAGCGTTTCCGGTTGACGATCTTCGTGGCTGGAAGATCCAGTGCCACCTTGTCGCAGTGGCTGCAGTTGTTGCTGTACGGTTGGGTGAATGTAGAGAAAGCCGGTACCGAGTGGCCCGAGGAGTCCTTTGTGTCCGGGTGCTGCAAGCAGGTCGATCTGAAGGGACTGAACATCAAGTGGTAGGTGTCCCACCGTTTGCGCTGCATCGACCAGAAACATTGCCGGGTGAGAACGAACAGCTTGCCCGATTTTCTCAATAGGCTGGACCGCGCCCGTCACGTTGGATCCGTGCAGTACAGCCACGAGTCTGGTGTTTGGCTGCAGGGCCGCCTGGACCTCGGCGGCAGAAACCAGTCCGTCGTTGTCACATGAGACATGGGTTACGCTGACGTTGCGGTCCTCTACGCAGGCCCGCAAAGGGCGGAGCACGGAATTGTGTTCACAAACGGTGGTGACGACGTGGTCTCCCGGCCTAAGGATGCCGTGAATTGCAAGGTTCAAGGCGTCGGTCCCGTTGGAGGTGAACACGATTTGCTCTGGCTGATTGGCCCCAATTAACCTGGCGACACCTGCCCGTGCCCGCTCCACCAGTTGTCCGGCTGCAAGAGCGGCCTGATAGCCACCACGACCTGCCGGAGCGCCGATTTCCCGCTGGTAGTGGTCAACGGCTGCATACACAGATTCTGGTTTTGGCCAACTGGTCGCGGCATTGTCAAAATAGATAGGAGACGTCATTGCTAACCGCCAATCTGATACATGGCCCGCTGGGGGCGCACAAATTCGCCGGTGCCAATTCCGTGTGCGGGCGCTTTGGCATCCACGCACTCACGGACAAGATGAATCAGTTCCTTGTCGCTTGCGCCTTGCCGCAACTTGGCCCGCGCATCCCATTCGGCCGTGGAGAACAAACAGTTGCGGACTTGTCCTTCGGCCGTGATGCGGAGGCGGTCGCAGGTGCTGCAAAATGGGGAACTCACCGGATTGATGAAGCCAATTCGTCCTCCTCCATCAGCAAACCGATAATCGACAGCCGGTTGGGAAGGATCGGTGCGGGAGACCGGTTCAAGCGGGCCAAATTCTGCTTCGAGCATCTGGCGAAGCGTGGCACCGGTGAGTACGTTTTCGGATTGCCAGGCGGTATCCGCGTCCAGTGGCATGAACTCGATGAAGCGGAGTTCCAGGTTCTGTTCGCGGGCAAAACGTCCGAGTGGGACCACATCGTGTTCAGAAAGGCCTCGAATTGCGATTGCATTGAGGCGGATTTTTTCGAAGTCACATGTCTGGGCCACCGCAATGCCATCGAGGACGCGGTCTAACCCCTCGCGACGCGTGATTTTCCGAAAGGTTTCTTCGCGAAGTGTATCGAGGCTGATGTTCAGCCGGCGAAGCCCCGCTGCCCGCAGTGCGGCCGCCTGGTCTGGAAGTAGAATTCCGTTGGTTGTGACGGCCAGATCTGCCACGCCGGGCATCTGGTGCAATTGCTTGATTAAGTCGGGTAGGTCGGCGCGGACAAGTGGTTCGCCTCCGGTGATGCGGAATTTATTGACTCCAATCTGGAGCATAGCCCGTGCAAAGCGGCAGATTTCTTCGAACGTCAAAAGTTCATCACGTGGGCAAAACTCGACGTCTTTTTCCGGCATGCAATAGAAACAGCGAATGTTGCACCGGTCCGTTACGCTGATCCGCAAGCTGGTGTGTATCCGCCCCAATCGATCCGTCAGCGGGGTATTGGCAACTGTGTGCTTATGCATGGATGGTCAATTACCCTTTGAGGTGATTGGCTTTTTGGGTCGAGGCTGGTATTTGTTGAATGGGCGAGGCTGGTGGGATTTCCCTGGAGGAGTCCGTCTTGCCTGGCATACCCTCAGGCTGCGGGTGAATCCAAGCAGACGAACCATCGGCCCACTGTTCCCGTTTCCATATGGGGGCCGACTCTTTTAACGAATCAATCAGCCAACTTCCAGCTGCAAACGCTTCGCTGCGGTGAGCGGCTGAAACAACAATCGCCACACTTGTTTCGGCTAGAGGAACCTGACCGAGTCGGTGCACAATCGCACAATAGACAAGTGACCAGCGTTCTCGCGCTTCAGTCTCCAGGCGGCCAAGTTCCCGCTCTGCCATCGCGTTGTAGGCTTCGTACTCCAGGGCAGTTGTCTGCCGCCCTGCGGTAAATTCCCGTGTGGTCCCCAAAAACAAAACCACTGCACCAGCCTGCCGGTTGCGGGCTGCTTCGACAAGTTGGTCAGAGTCGATGATATCGTAGGTCAACTGGATCATGGTTTTAGGGAGGATTACCCTCCACTTACAGGAGGAATAACCGCCAATTTGGAGTCTTGCTTGATCACGGTGGCATCGCTGGCATATTCGGTATCGACTGCAATCGCAGCCCGCCCCACCACTTCTGCCAGGGCTGGTGTTGTGGTGGCCAGTGCTACCCGTAGATCTCCAACGGTTGCAGCCTCAGGTAATTCTACCTCAATCGTTTGGGTACCGACGAGTTCTCGGGCGATGGCAAAAAGCTCTACGAAATTTTTCATGTAACTACCAGGGGTTTACCCTGTTTCTTCAGTTCGGCTCGTAATTCGGGCATTTTCCCGTAGGCCATGGCAAGCAATTTTACGGGATGAAGCGTGGGTTTCGTTGTGCTTTGCTCCATTTGCATTTTACAGGTGCTACACTCGGTAGTCCCGATTTGAAAAGAGCCGTGACGCATGGTCGAAATCAGTTCAAAACCGGCCCGCAGGCTGCTGCGGTAGTTCTTCTGTTTTAGCCCAAACGTACCGGCCATTCCGCTACAACCTTTTTCTAGGCGATTGACACGAAATTCAGGAATTAGTCGTAAAAGGTTTTCCATCGGGGCCCCCTCTCCCAGGGCCCGTATGTGGCACGGGATGTGGTATCCGGCGGAGACACGCAGAGGTTGGAAGTTGAGCTTGAGCTGGCCACGCTGATGAAGTTGCCAGAGATAGTCACCTGCCTCGTGGGTGTGCTCGGCAACCAGCCGGGCATCATCATCCTGATCGAGAATTGTAGGGTATTCGTGGACCAGCGCGAGCGCCGCGGACGGTTCGGTTGCTACGATAGTGTACCCTTTGCGGACTGCTTCGGCCAGCAACGCGACGTTGTGTTCGGCAGTACGGCGGGCTGGCCCCAGTACTCCCTGGCTAATCATTGGCATGGCAGAGTGGCGTTGGTCCGGCGGAACGTAAACGGAAATCCCGTGGTGTTGTAGGACCGCCAGCAGTGCTTCGGCGAGTTCTGGATCAAAGTGGTTGGCATACGTATCGACAAAATACAAGACTTTTTCGCCGGGTTCCCGCGACATGCGGTGCAGCCTTCGCTGAGTAGCCCAGCGAAGAAAGTTGCGGCGTGCGAATTGGGGCAGCTTTCGTCCCTGGGCGATTCCCAGAATTCGTTCCAGGGCCCAGCGGGCCTGGGAATGGCTGAGAGCCCAATTGGCCGCAGCGGGAAATTTCCCTGCCACCGCGCTCAATGTGTCAATTCGCGTGAGTAACCATTCCTGCATGGTCAGCCCATTGGTTTCGACGTACATCGCCTTGGCTTCCATCATCAGTTTGGGGATGTCGACGCTGGCCGGGCATTCCAGTCGGCACATATGGCAGTGGACACAAAGATCAGAAATTTCTTTGCAACTCTCTTGCAGGAATTGTTCATCAGACAAGGTGCCGGTGACGAGTGCACGGATAAGATTCGCTTTGGCACGAGGGGAAGCCTCTTCCCGCGGTGCGAACCGGAATATTGGGCACATGCGTTCACTCGTAGCATGGGTGCGACAAGCGCCGCAACCATTGCATGCCCGGGCAGCAAGGGCAATTTCTTCAGGTTTCCAGTCGAGTTGCAAATCAATGGGGGGTGAGGAGGGGGGGCTGTCGCGGAGCGTGATGGGAGCGGTTTGTTCGATCGGTTGAGATGGCTGGGCGGTAATCCGTCGCAAGTTATGTGTGATTCGCAAGTTGTCTGAAGGAACGATCTTGCCAGGGTTCAAAATTCCTTGTGGATCAAAGATCTGTTTCAATTCGCGAAATACGTTTGCCAACGTGCCATACTGACGGCTTAAAAACGGGGTGCGGCTTAAGCCGTCACCATGTTCGCCGCTAATGGTGCCACCTAGTAACCACACTTTTTCATACAAGTCATCAGCCAGGGCTTCCATTTTGTGGACGTCTTGCACCTTGGACAAGTCAAGGAAAGGGCGGATGTGAAGTTGGCCGTGACCCGCATGCCCGAATACAGATGCCGTGATTTGCCTTTGCTTGAGGGTGTCGTGGACATGCCGTAAGAACACTGGCAAGGCTGCTAGAGGAATTGCGATATCTTCCACGCACGGAATAGCACGGGTTGAACCTCGAATCGCATGGAGGGAAGGAACAAATTGTCGTGCAAGGTTCCAGAAGAGTTCATTATCTTCGGCGTCGAGTGCAAGGATGCCCCCTGCTGCCAGTTTGGTCCTGTACTGTATGTGTTCAACCGTTTCGTTGAGGCGACTATGAAGTTCGTCGGCCGTATTGGCAAAGAACTCGACTAACAGTACGGCTTCGGCAGCACTTGGAATGAGGAACTCGTAGCGGGGATCTGACTGACGCGCCAAAGTCAAATGCCGACGGTCCATCAGGTCGCATGCGCTTGGCCCGAGATGGGCCAGTTCGACGGCTGCCTGTGCCGCTCGGTCAAGGCTTTCGAATAACATCAGGGCGCAACCGCGATGGGATGGGAGGGGGCTGGTGCCCAGGGTGACGTCGGTTATCAGTGCCAGGGTGCCTTCGCTGCCTGCCAGGAGCCTGGCAAGGTGAGCGTGGCCATCTTGTAGGAATGCGTCGAGATGATATCCGCTGCGGTTGATGGCACTTTGCGGACGGTATTGGTCAATTGTCGAAGCATGATGTTCGACAAGTTGTGTGACCGAATCAACCAATTGTCGAATCCGTGGAGGATCCCCGTTTTTTCCACTGGACTCGACCGGGTGTCGGGAGAATTCCACCACTTCGCCGTCTGCCATCACCGCTCGGATCGATCGAATATGACGTTGCGCCGAACCGTAGTGGAGCCAGTGACTGCCAGAGGCATCGATGGCAACCACGCTCCCCATGGTGGTAACCTGGCCCATCGCCGGGTTGGGGCCAAAAACCCGCCCCTGGCCTGCCAGGTGCCGGTTTAAGGTTGCCAGCACGACTCCTGCTTCGACACGAACCTCGTCGGCGTTTGTCTCCAGGATACGACGAAAGAATCGTGAAAAATCGAGGATCAGTCCGCGGCCTAACGATTCGCCAGCCAGGCCGGACCCGGCTCCGCGGGCATGAAGTGAAAGTCCATTCTCAGCAGCGTACTGAACCGTTTGGACGACATCTTCAACGTTCCGCGGGCGAACCACACCGAGCGGAGGGAGTTGGTAAATGCTCGCGTCGCTGGCGTAGAGTTGAACAAACAGATCGTCACAACGGACTTCGCCCCTGAGGATACCCCGCAGGTCTTCTTCAATACGTTGTTGTTCGGGTTCCATAGTTGTATCGACAACCGTGAGCGGGTGAACCACTACGGTTTTAGCTCTCCCGTACCCGTGCGGGCTGCCAACTGGCGATACCGTTCATGTGTTTCTAGATTGAATGCGCCGTGCACATCTATCTGCTCCGTACGACGATATTGGGCCTGGCAGCGATAACACATCAGCGCGTTACCTACGACTGCAAACAGTGCCAGGTCAGCCAGGGCAGAACTAAACAGAATCGCGAATGTCCAGAATACATTGACATAAGCCCAGGCAATACTGCTGCCAATGATTCCAGTTGCCACCAAGGCGATACCGATTCGTTGTGGAAAATCCTTTCGAACGTACAAGTCAAGACTTGGGCATACGAGGCATCGTTGGACCTGTTGGCCAAGGACCGCCTCTTGGGGAATCACAATCGCATGGCTGCAGTGGATGCACACAAGTTGTTGCGAGTTTTCGTCGAAGGAGACTCGGGTAGCCTGTTTGCAATTCGGACATGTAAAGGTAACGTTCACGCGAGGATCTCGTGTCGGGAGGATCACCTAAGCTGGCTGCTTTATTATAGTGGGAAAGTGGTCTGCGCCGACAGCAGCAGTGCCGCCAGTTCCCCCGTGAAAACGGCGAGTACTCCCACGTAAAGAATCCCGGTGGCACTTTGCGTATTGGGAATTCGAAGTGTTTGCCATGCCAATGCGATGAGAATCATGGTGCCAATCATCCCGAAGCTCCAGCGGAGGACAACAAGTAGCCAGTCGGTCACGGTAAAGTTATTCACGGTGACTATTTGGTTGGTCAGTCCAGCCGCGCAAATTACCGCGTGGGTTCCCACAGCCAGAGCAGAAAAGAGAAGCAGGCGGCGGAGTGGGAGCAACTGCATGCCGGGAGTATTGAGATACCAATGCCCCAGCAGCATTGCCGCAGTTGTCAGGCCCAACACGAGGCCGGAGGTTGTCGCACTGATATTTCTTGCCAGTTCGGTCAGAGAAGACTGGCCCACAGTGGTGCTTCCCGGTACCAGTTCCGGCGCCAGCCAGCAGCCAATCACCGAAAAGCCTGCAACGATCCACAAAGTTGCAACGCCAGCAGTTTTTTTTTCGTAAAGCCAACAAATGGTACCCAGGTAGCTGGCAACCGCAGCGACCAGGGCGGGCCACCAGGTGAGCGCTGCCGAAAGTCCTGCTAGTCCTGCTAAGGTAGTCAAACCCAAAGCAACGTAGAGATGATTCCGGTAGAAACCGCTGGTGACCCATCGGGGAGAAGTCAGCGCCATGGCGACTGCCAGGCCGAAGGTAAGTCGAAGCAGGAACTGGTAAAGAATGGCCACGCAGTGTCGTGCCTCTGGGAATTAACGTTGATTTCCGTAGATCAACGTCATGACTTCCGAGCGGCTGGAGAGGTTTGAGCGGAAGATCCCTTTCATGGCAGAAGTCACACACACGCTCGAAGGTTTACGAACTCCGCGAATGGTCATGCATGAGTGTGTGGCCTCAATCACGACAGCCACCCCCTTAACGTCCAACTCCTCGATCAGCAGGTTGGCAATCTGTTCGGTCATCCGTTCCTGGACCTGCGGTTGATGAGAAACAACTTCCACCACGCGTGCCAGTTTGCTTAAACCGACGACCTTTCCGTTGGGGACGTAACCTATATGGGCTTTGCCAGAAAAAGGCAGCATATGGTGTTCGCACATGCTGTTGAAGCTGATGTCACGAACCAGCACCATTTCGTCATATTGTTCGGTGAAGAATTTTTGCAGATGGACCCGGGCGTCATCGTGCAGACCACTAAACATCTCGGCGTACATCCGGGCTACACGGGCTGGAGTCTCTCTCAGACCTTCCCGGTTTGGGTCTTCACCGACGGCAATCAAGATTTCTTCGATGGCCCGCTCAATGCGGGGAAGATCCATTTTTTCTCTCGGCGGGGTGGGGGCAGGCGCACCATCAAGCTCCCCGTCGAGGCTGCCGATTTCGTGATCCTTGCTCGTAGTCGATTCGCTAGCGGTTGTCATCAACTCGATCTTACGTGCGACAGATTGGAGGCGTCAAGCGGCAGCCGGTTTTCGTGTCCTCCTCCTGCTACTCCTGGAGCCAATCCCGGGGAGTTTGCCAAACGACAATCTCCCCCCAGTTTGTCGGGTTTGCGGTAACCCTAAAGCAGGAAGCTCTGAGGGGGCCAGCGCCGGCCAAGTTGTAAGCCTCGCAGAAGGCTAATTTGCACTGAAGGATGGCGGAAATCCGGGCCCGCTGGCAGGACGTGCGGAATCGGTTTGGATGTGCTGACGGAACTGTTGAAGCAGCAACTGAGCCCGCAATTCAACCTGGCACTCGTTCAAGAGTTTCTGCTTGACATCTGGAGTAAGCGGCAAGGTGTAGGAAACAAGATCGGTCAAGGCACCTAAGGGGATATGCTGCGAAAGGATCTGATCAAGAGGGTCGGCATAGCTTTCTTTGGGCAGGTGCTGCCGGAATTCTTCCAAGAGGTTGTGCCTGAGTAATTCGGGATCAAGGGATGTGTCATCCGTGTAGCAGTCTGCCAACAGTTCAACTTCGGCTTGACGGAAGGCGCGAATTGGCTCCAGCTCGCGCGAAATTTTGGCCCGTCTCATGCCGAGCAACAGCAGATTAAAGCAACCGTCGTCCATCCGGTGATGGGTAATGATTTTTCCCAGGCAGCCAACCGGCGCGATCGGCGGTCGACTGTCGTAGTCCATTTCCCAGCCAGGTTCGAGGATCGACATCGTGATCAGCCGATCGGTTGCCAAGGCGTCGGCCACCATTTCTCGATAACGCTCTTCGTAAATGTGCAGCGGTTGCACGACATGCGGATAAAGCACCAGGTTGGGTAGCGGGAAAAGTCGAGTTCTTCCACTAAAGGACGTCTCGTCGAAAGTCAGCTCCTCGGTGTTCCAAGATGGCGTTGTCATGGGTGTTGTGGGCGGCCTCGCCTGTTGGGCTTCGGTCGGCCGGCAGTTGTGTGAAAAGCTATGGCGATGGTTGGAGGTGAATTTCTGGAATCAATTCCGGATCAATTTTGATTTCAGGAAACTCCTCGGTTGAGGCAAGCGCCTCAGCAAAACAACGTTCATACTGATCGAGGAAGGTTTCTAAATCAATCCCCCGACAGTTCGGAAGGTAGCTTTGCAAATATTTCCGACTACTTAAGTATACCTTCCTTGCCCCCCGGATGTTACCGTTTCCAAAATGATGCAACGCGACGGCGACCTGGATGAGCCCCTGGTAGAAATGTCGCAACTCGCCACGATATTCAGTCCAAAGCTCTTCCCATACCTCGTGGGCCTCGAAATACTCGCACTCGTTAAAGTATTCGATGCCCTTTAAATAGGGTAATTCATACTGGACAGCTTCGTCGGTCATGATTTTAAGGTGCTCACTTGCGTCGGTGCCGAAAGCAGGATTTAACGGCATTTGCCGGAAAACTGGTTATTGAGGCATGCTGGTTTTAATCGCGACCCGACAGCGAAATCACAATCTGCAAGAGGTACCAAAATAGAAGCGCTACCGAGGCGAACAGGGCCAGTGAGGCGGCCACGTGTTGGTCGGTACGATAGTGAAGCAGGACGTTCGAGGTGTCGTAGAGAATAAATCCACAGGCGAAGACCACAAATGCTGAACAAAGAAGTATCCCGAAGTTGATCAGCCCGAACAGGCTTAAAGCAATCAAGCCGAACCCGACCATTCCCGCAATTCCCAGAATCGGACCCAAGTACGAAAAATCATGGCGGGTAAGAAAAACAGTTGCAGTCAACACGCCGAAGATCAGTAGGGTCGCAATCCCCGCAATCAATATCGGACTGTACGTCCCACCTCCGATTTTCATCGCATACAGGTTGGCAATCCATAGCAGGGGGCACAGGATGACCGCCTGGGCCAGCACGTAAGCGAACAGCCCCATATACTGAGTGCCAATGGAGGTGTCGGATCGTGCCCATTGATTGGCCATCCAACTCACCAACATAAAACCACCAAACATGATCAGCCACCACCATCGGCCTTGCATCAAGGCGGGCATCCATTCATCGAGTGGCAATACCTTGAAGAAGATGAATTCCAGCAGCACCAGTGCATAAACAGCGGCTACCAGGTGCGTGTACGTTTTGCGAATAAAGCTCAACCGGGCGTCGGCAGTTGCTTCAGCAGCCGTGCTGAGCGTGGCATACGGGTTGTCTGCAAGGTAGTCTGCTTGCTTCATCGTTGAAGGCCCTTTTGCGTTGAGGGTTAAAAGTGGTTTTTGTGGTGAGAAATGGGAAGGATTCTCTGCGGAGTTGCCCGGGGGTCCCCCAGGTTGACCTCTACGCGTTTAAGTTTAGATTTGGTAAGATCTTGGGTCAAGTT
Source organism: Lacipirellulaceae bacterium (assembly GCA_965243695.1). Lineage (GTDB taxonomy): Bacteria > Planctomycetota > Planctomycetia > Pirellulales > Lacipirellulaceae > JAKVCB01. The sequence continues at coordinate 63,500 of CBDEWC010000003.1, forward strand.
TTGTTTGGACCATCTCCTGCGGTCAAGAAGGGTCTTGCCCGGGATGCAAGAAAAGTCTTGCCTGGGATGCAAGAAAAGTCTTGCCAGGGATGTTTGTGGCCCATGTTTGCCGGTGGTGTCGAGAGGAATGCCCGATCTGCTCGGCCGTCTGCGCCTTGCGGACGATTTGCCTCCCAGTTGTGGGCTTGGCCAGGTGGCTTGTTCCGGTCGACAGTTCGCTCCTTGAGATCAAGTGAAGATTATGAAAACCGGTTCCCCAAAAGATCAGTCCCCTGGGTCGTCCGTGGATCTTTCGGTTCGTCTGGGGCGTCTGGAGTTGCCCAATCCGATCCTGGTTGCATCTGGAACCTTTGGGTATGCACGGGAAATGGAGCCCATGGTCGACCTGTCGCGGTTGGGTGGCATCCTTCCCAAGACGGTCACTTGGGAACCCCGGGCAGGGAACGCGCCATGGCGAACCGTGGAGACCCCTGCCGGTATGCTCAACTCCATCGGGCTCGACAATGATGGTGTGGAGGCCTTTCTGGCCCATCACTTGCCTTATCTTGCCAATTTGGGGGTTCCTGTCATTGTGAGCGTGGCGGGGAGTTCCCACGACGAGTTTGTACGTCTTGCCGAACGTTTCAACGATGTGGAAATAGGCGGGATTGAGCTCAATATTTCCTGTCCCAACGTGAGTTGTGGCGTCGATTTTGGAATCGACTGCGGACTGTGTGAAAAGCTTGTTGCTGATTGTCGGCAGGCGGCCCGCTGGCCTTTGATTGCCAAGTTGACTCCCAATGTCACCAGCATTGCTGACATTGCCCAGGCGGCCGAGGCAGGCGGAGCGGATGCCATATCGCTTGTCAATACGTGCCAGGGGATGGCTATCGACTGGCGCAAGCGACGGTCGATGTTGGGCGGCCTGTTTGGCGGACTCAGTGGCCCGGCCATCAAGCCGATTGCCTTGCGGTGTGTCTGTCAGGCAGCTCAGGCCACGAAAATCCCTATCATCGGGATTGGTGGAATTGCTACGGTTGACGATGTGATGGAATTTCTGGTTGCCGGTGCAAACGCGGTTCAACTCGGCACCGTCAATTTTTACAATCCAGGAGCCAGTATCGAAGTGCTTGACGCGTTGCCGGCTGCCCTGGCCGAGGCAGGAGTAGCCAGCCCAGCAGAACTGGTGGGCACGCTTGTGAGGTGATTGTTTGGCAGGTAAGGTTGGCAGGTAAGGCAGTGGTGCGCCACCGCGTATCTGGTACCTTGGAGCGTTTCCTGTAACTCCATTAGCCGGTTTTTGGAAAACTATTCTTCCCCTTTACCCCGATAAAGTCCCGTGCGCGTTTTAAGTGGAATTCAACCGACTGGCCGGCCTCACTGGGGGAATTACTTCGGCGCAATTCGCCAGTACATTGCCCTGCAAGATGCCGATCAGGCATTTTATTTTATCGCCAATTTGCATGCGCTCACGACCGTGCGCGATCGAGACCAGCTTCGCCAGTTGTCGCTCGACACGGCGATGGATCTCCTTGCGCTCGGTTTGAATCCTGACCAGGCGACCTTGTTTGTCCAGTCGGACATTCCCCAAGTAAGTGAGCTTTGTTGGTTGTTGATGACAGGAACTCCTCTCGGTTTGCTGGAACGATGTCATGCCTACAAGGATAAAAAAGCAAAAGGTCTGTCGGCAGATACAGGATTGTTTACCTATCCTGTACTCCAGGCTGCAGACATTTTGCTCTACGACAGCGATACCGTACCGGTGGGTGAGGACCAGTTGCAGCACATCGAAGTTTGTCGAGACATAGCCGGCAGCTTTAACCATGTTTACGGGGAGGTGTTTGTGATCCCGAAAGCCAAGGTGCTCGATCAAGCAGCACGGGTTCCCGGGACCGATGGCGAAAAAATGTCGAAGAGCTATGGGAACACGCTGGAACTGTTTGCAGAGGCAAAGCCTCAGCGGAAGCAGATTATGAGAATTGTCACCGACTCGCGGGCGATGGAAGATCCCAAGGAACCCGTTGGCGATGTGTTGTTTGACCTGTATGCGTTGTTTGCCACAGATACGGAGCGGGCCGAGATGGCTGACTTGTACAACCGGGGGGGATTCGGTTACGGAGAAGTGAAGAAGGCACTGGCCGACGTGGCCGAGCGCTACTTTGCCGAGCCGCGCGCCCGACGAGCAGAACTGGCAGCACAGCCCGAGAAAGTTCGCGAGATTCTGGGCGACGGTGCCGCCCGTGCCCGTAAAAAAGCCAGTGAGGTGCTGGCCCGCGTGCAGGAGGCATGCGGCGTTAAGTAAATTTCTTGAATTTCCATTCCGCTAGTCTGTAGAAACTGACCAGTCGCGGCTCTCCGCATGAAGGTGTCCCCATGAAATTCCGTACCCGTGCGATTCACGTTGGGAATGAGCGATGTGCCCAAACCGGTGCCGTCGTGCCACCGATTCATGTTGCCTCGACTTTTGTGCAGCACGAAGCCGGCAAGTGGCGCGAGTTTGATTACTCGCGGAGTGGAAATCCCACCCGAAAGGGACTTGAACAAACGGTCGCCGCGCTGGAGGGCGGCTGTGGTGGGCTGGCTTTTTCCAGTGGCATGGCTGCTATTCATGGTGTGGTCACCATGCTTGAATCAGGAGACCATGTGGTGGCAGGAGAAGACATTTATGGTGGGACCTATCGCCTCCTGCATCATGTGGCGAACCGGGCAGGCATTGGGGTCGATTTGGTCGATACAACCGACGTTGCCCAGATCGCCGGCGCCATGACTCCGCAAACAAAACTTGTGTGGATCGAATCTCCCGGGAATCCGAGGCTCACGATCACGGATATTGCCGCTTGTGCTGAAGTTGCCCACGCAAAAGGTGCCCTGTTGGGAATCGACAATACCTTTGCGACCCCCGTTTTGACGCGGCCACTGGAACTGGGGGCCGATATTGTGATGCACTCGGCCACAAAATACCTGGGTGGGCACAGTGACCTGGTGGGGGGTGTTTTGGTGGTCAAGTCGGAAGATCTTTTCGACCGGCTCTATTTTGTGCAGAACGCAACCGGCGCTGTCCTCAGTCCTTTTGATTCGTTCCTTTGTTCTCGCGGCATCAAGACATTGGCTCTTCGTGTGCTGGAGCAGAGCCGTACAGCCCAGCAACTGGCCGAGTGGTTGGATGCCCACTCGCAGGTCCGACGCGTGCTCTATCCGGGCTTGCCCAACCATCCCGGTCACCAGATTGCCGGTCAGCAAATGCACGATGCGTTTGGGGCCATGCTTTCTTTTGAGTTGGATGCTGATCTTGATGCGACCAGGCGGTTTGTGGAGTCGACAACACTCTTTCAACTAGCCGTGAGCCTGGGGGCAGTCGAATCGTTGATCGAACAACCGGCGACCATGTCGCATGCCAGTTATGATGCGGCAGATCGAGCCGCGCATAATATCACCGACAGTTTGATTCGACTGTCGGTTGGGCTGGAAGATTTTGACGATCTCCAGCAAGATCTCCAGGCGGCCTTCACGGCAGCTGGATCGTAGCCAAGCGCCAGCGGCGATGGTGGGATCAGGTCTTGGAAATGACGTGATGATCGTGCGATTCAAGCAACGTTTAGCCGTTGTGAACTGCCGCTGGGTCTGCCTCCAAGGTCGTGCCAAAGGTGACTGGCAGGCGGACCGCCGCAGCAAGGTGTCGAAGATATTTCCGGCGGGGTATTTCGGACACGCCCATTCGGCCCGTATGAGGAGTCCATTGCTGCACGTCCAGCAACTGGTAGCCTCGCGACCGAAGATGGTTGACCAGATGGACCAGAGCGATCTTGGAAGCATCCCGTACACGATAAAATTTGCTCTCAGCGGCAAAGAAACCACCAATTGCAATCCCATAGGTTCCTCCAACCAGTTGATTTCCAAGCCATGTTTCCACGCTGTGGGCATGGCCAAGTCGATGCATTTCGCAATAGGCGTCGATCATGCTTGGTAGCAACCACGTGGCACCCTGCCGGTCATTGGCTGTAGCACAACCCTCGATGACACCGCGAAAGTCCCTGTCGCACGTCACCATGAATTTTTGACTCGAGATGGTGCGCTTTAATCGTCGCGAGACGTGGAACTGGTCCAGTTTGAGCACCGCCCGTGGGTCGGGTGACCACCAGGCCATCGGTTCGTCTTCCCACACGGGCCAGGGAAAGATCCCGTGCTGGTAGGCGTCGAGTAGCCATTTTGCTTGCAAGCTCCCACCCACACACACCAGGCCATCGACGGTTGTTGCAAAGGGGGGCGGAAAAAAACGTGGTTCAGGAAATCTAGCGGAGAGGTCCTCGGCCGTAACCTGAACGTCATTAGGTACAAGGATTTTTGACGAGGGGCGTCTTTGCTTATCCATATCTATTGAAAATAGTCACCATCGAAGGCAATTCCTAGTGGCGAAAACCCGTTTTGGTTATGTCGGGTCAAGGCAAATTCCTGGGGCAATTTTCGGGACACGACGCAACCAGGTTTGGTTTGGTTGCAGAATGCGGTCTGGGAGGGAGGCCCCCCGTATCGTCAAAGTGGCAGAACGCCATACATTAACGCTGGAACTCGCTAGCGACGCTCGTCACGAGAAATTATCGGTTTTATGGAGTCGTGGTTCCGAGGGGCCGACGCTTGGCAGTGTGCCTCGACAACCCTCTGCTGGCCGGCGAAATGCGTGCAAACGGAAAATTGGGGCCAAAACGGGCCAATCGCCAGAATCACGAAGAGTGCGTATAATTACGAAGTTGGTGTTATTCCGCCCCGTCTGCCTTTCAGTTTAGCCGCTCTGCTATGGACCAACAAAATGAATTTCAGCCGCCGGGGATTGACCCACCCACGGTCCTCGATCATGGTTCGATGGATGGTAAGCAGAGAAAGGCCTCAGGGAGAAACTCTCGCCTCTTTTACATGATGTTCGTCTTTTTCTGCCTGACCTTGGTGATTGCCGGACCGTTTGTCGTTGGCCAGTTTCAATACATGACGACGTACAACACTCTCCAAGCCGAGGTGGATGTGTCGCGGGAAGCACTTCGCGATTTGAAACCAAAACTTGCCGACTTTATGATGGCATCGCGGTTGTTGGCCAAGCGGGTATCGCCGAGTGTTGTCGGGATTTATTCCCCGGGGCCCAGGGGGACTTCTGGTCACGGCTCTGGTGTCATTGTTGATCCAATTGGCTATATTGTGACCAACTACCATGTCATCGCCAAATTGCAACAACTCCGAGTTCGGCTTGGTGACGGCCGGGAAAGCGACGCGACTGTCGTAGGTGGAGATCCGGGTACCGACGTTGCCATATTGCGGATTGATATGGAGAACCTTATTGCGGCAGAGTGGGGCGACAGCGAGGACCTGAGCGTGGGTGATTTGGTTTGGGCCTGGGGTAGCCCGTTTGGTCTGGATCGCAGCGTCACTTTTGGCATCGTTAGTGCCAAGGGCAGGCGGATTGGGAGCGGCGTAACACATTCTCCTTACCAGGAATACCTGCAGACCGATGCCGCCATTAATCCAGGTAACAGCGGGGGGCCGTTGGTGGATGTTGAAGGGAAGATTGTGGGGATCAATACGGCCATTATGAGCTCTTCGTATCAGGGGGTGAGCCTGGCAATTCCAAGCAACCTTGTCCGGGAGAAGTATGAGCAACTTCTGGACAAAGGATGGATTACCCGTGGCTACCTTGGCGTGAATCCCCGCCCGGTGCCTGTGGAGTTGCAGAAAAAATTAGGGCTCGACGTGGGGGAGGGTGTTTTTGTGAGAGAGGTTTCCCGTGGTGGGCCGGGGTATAAAGCGGGAGTTCGCTCGGGCGATGTTATTCTTGAGTGGAATGGGTCTGCGGCAACGGATCCAACCTTGTTAAGTCGTATGATTGCGGCTACCGAAATCGGCTCTTCAGCTCAGGTGATTGTTGCACGGCCCGTAGCCGAGGTCGATTCTGATGAACAGTCTGTTCGTCGCCTTGAATTGGATGTGGTTGTTGGAAGGCACCCGAATTATTAAAAAGCTGGTTCGCAAGGAGCGAGGACAGGATGGAGAAGGCTGTTGCACTGGATGCCAAGGAGCAGATTCGCCAGGCGGTTGACCTGGTCGATGTGGTTGGCAGTTATCTTCCGCTTCGTCGGCAGGGCAAAAACTTCGTAGCTCTTTGTCCCTGGCACGACGATTCCCGGCCGAGTCTGCAAGTCAACCCGGAGCGTCAGTCCTTCAAGTGCTGGGTTTGTGATGTTGGCGGAGATGTTTTTAGTTTCATCATGCGGATTGAAGGAGTGGATTTTCGAGAGGCTCTCGAAATGCTGGCGGATCGTGCGGGGATTACGTTGCGTTCTCCCACGCAACTAGCAGCGGGTCAGCAGCTCGCTGGTGGGCCAGGAGACAAACGGACACTCTACGCCGCGATGGCATGGGCCGAAGAGAGGTTTCATCACTGTTTGCTAAAATCGCCTGAGGCACAGCCAGCCAGGGATTATCTTGCCTTGCGAAAAATCACTCGTGAGTTGGTCGATCGGTTTCGAGTTGGTTTTGCACCGAACCGTTGGGACTGGCTGGTTGGCCAGTCGTCGAATTCTCCGTGGACGCAAGCGGTTCTGGAACGCGTGGGATTGATGATACGCCGCGAACAAAGTGATCGCTATTACGACCGCTTTCGCGGTCGGTTGATGTTTCCGATTCGCGACGCACGAAGTCGCCCGATTGCGTTTGGTGGAAGAATTCTGCCTCAACTAGCCGACGAGAAGTCGGGAGGAAAATACATCAATTCTCCCGAGACGCCCCTCTTCTCAAAGAGTCGTGAGTTTTATGGGCTTGACCGCGCACGTGATGCTATCAGAGAAGAAAAGCACATCATCGTGATGGAGGGTTATACCGATTGTCTGATGGCACACCAGCACGGTATTGAAAATGCGATTGCCGTGTTAGGGACCGCATTAGGGGAACGACACCTACCAATCCTGCAGCGCCACGCTGCTAGCATCGTGTTGGTGCTCGATGGAGATGAGGCGGGACAACGTCGTACGAATGAGGTTTTGGAACTCTTTGTTGCTCAACAGATTGATTTGAAGATTTTGACCTTGCCTCAAGGGGGCGATCCATGTGATTTTATTGCAACGCAAGGAGGCGGTGCATTTCGACAGTTAATCTCGCAGGCTGTCGACGCACTCGAACACAAGCTCCGTATTGAATCCAAAGGATTGGATGTGCAGACGGATACACACGGTACAACCCAGGCTGCTGAACGAGTCTTGAGTACGCTGGCACGGGCCCGCCCTGGCGCTGGGCTTGCTTCGTCGTCGATGTTGCTCCGCGAACAGCAGATGCTTTCCCGTACGGCGCGATACTTCCAACTCCCGGAAGTGAATTTACGCCGGCGACTGGCGGAGTTGCGGCAAACGCTTTCGCGCCGCCGGCTCGTTGCCACGGCTGAATCATCGAAAGTTTCGACGTCCCCCACAGAACTTTTACCAGCTGCTTGGCCTCAGTGGGAACGTGAACTTTTAGAGCTTATTCTGCTTGACCCAAAGAATCTGGCAGCCCTTGCCCGCGAAATTGAAGCGGACACGGTTTCCACTTCGATAGCCCGCCGCCTGTATGAGCTGTGCCTACAACTACAGCAAGGTCACGACACGCCCTTGTATGAAAAATTAATGCTTTGCATTGAGGATCCGGAAGAGAAACGCATCTTGGTTGCTTTGGATGAGGAGAGTCGTGCCAAGGCGTCAAGTAATATGAGCCTGCGGCTTCGCGATCTAATTGCGGCGCACAAAGGACAGAAACAGGAACCCGGTTCGGAGGTGCGCCCCGTAGCCGATAATGCCGACGAAGCATTGGCGCAATTTGTTAATCAAGCTCGCCCCGAACATCGCAGCAAATACGAGAGGAGGAAAAAGTGAACGACGCAACGTAATTGGTAAAGCATGGCCGCCAGGTGACTTTCGAGCTCACGGATGAGCGCGGGGCCTGGTCGGTTTCGTATCCTCGAAACCAGGCACGCCGGAGGTGTGTGAGGAGTCGAATCATGTCGCATTTAGACCCGCAGTTACAGCAATTAATCGAAAAAGCAAAAACCAAGGGCTATTTGACCTATCGAGAGGTCAGTACTTATTTGCCCGACGAAGCGGTTGGTACCCAGTGGACCGACAATCTTTTGTCAGTCCTTGATCAGCACGGCATTCAGCTGGTTGATCATGAAACTGTCGAAACTGTCGAAACTGTCGAAACTGTCGAAACTGTCGAAACTGTCGAAACTGTCGAAACTGTGGAGCCGCCACAGTCGTTGCCAGGCGGAGACAAGGGGGACCGCAGCTTTATTCTCGAAGACGGATTGCCACAAGGGGGAAACAGCGATCCGATTCGCATGTACCTTTCCCAAATGGCGGTGATCCCACTACTGTCGAGAGAAGAAGAGATTGCGATTGCCAAAAAAATTGAACTCACCCGCAAGCAGTTTCGCCGCAATTTACTTCGTTCCTTTGTCGCGTTGAAGGTGACCGTCAAAACACTCGAGCGTGTGCATTCGGGAGATTTGCCGTTTGATCGCACGATTAAAGTTTCGTTGACCGAGCGACTGAGCAAGGAGGACGTACAGGCGCGCATGCCATTTCACCTCCCGTTGTTGCGGAATTTAATGGACATGCAGTGCCGCGACTTTGCGAAGCTCACGCGGAAGTCACTTCCACAAGAAGAGAGGCGTGTTGTGCGGCGGCGTTACCTGCGCCGTCGTGAAAAGATGCTGGTGCTTGTCGAAGAGCTTAGTTTGAGGACGCGTCGGCTTCAGCCTCTGATTCGAAAGATTGAAGAGATGTCGCGTAAAATGGATGCACTGCGCAAGCAGCTTCGCGACCTTCGCCAGGAAGGTGGGGCAGAGTCGCACATTGCGTCAGTTCGTTCTGAACTTCGCCAACTCATGATGGAAACTCTGGAAACACCCTCAAGTTTGCGTAAGCGAGCACAAGAACTTCGGGGGCAGTTTCGCTGTTTTGAAAATGTCAAGCGAGATCTCTCCAGTGGGAATCTTCGCCTGGTCGTGTCGATTGCCAAAAAATATCGCAACCGGGGTTTGAGTTTTCTTGATCTTATTCAGGAAGGCAATACCGGGCTGATGCGGGCGGTCGATAAGTATGAGTATCGGCGGGGATTTAAATTCTCAACCTATGCAACCTGGTGGATTCGGCAGGCCATCACGCGAGCGATTGCGGATCAGGCGCGTACGATTCGGATTCCGGTCCACATGATTGATGTTCTCACCAAGCTGCGCAATACCGCCAAGCATTTGCAGCAAGAGATGGGTTGTGAGCCGACAGGTGAAGAAATTGCCTTGGCGGCTGGAGTTCCCCTGGAGGAGGCAGAGCGGGTTCTAGGTATTGGGCGTCACCCTGTTAGTTTGGATCGTCCTATAGGTGATGGTGACGATTGCAGCTTCGGGGAGTTTGTGGAAGATAACAAAACCGACAATCCGCTTAAATTGGCGAATATTGACCTGCTGCGTGAGCGGATTGAGGAACTTCTCAAGACGTTGACCTACCGCGAACGAGAAATTATTCGGCTTCGGTATGGACTGGCAGATGGCTACTCCTATACCCTTGAGGAAGTTGGCCGGATTTTTAAGGTGACACGTGAGCGGGTGCGACAAATCGAGGCAAAGGCCGTCGCTAAGCTGCAAAATCCAGTCCGTAGCCGTTATTTGGAGGGTTTTCTGAGCGGAATGCCTCTCGCTGCTGCTGCCTAGCGGTGGCGATCCCGGAAGCGGACGGTTTAAAAAAGGCCGAGGAGTTCTCCCGTTAGAATCCTCGGTTTTTTTTTTGCTACCCTCACTCTTTGAGAAAGTTGACGGCAGAGGGGTTGGCAAATGCCCCGTAACGGAACATAACGAACCTAAGAGCAACGCGGATACCAGTTTCCCCTCCCCTCCCCCGTTTCGAGACCGAGAGCCTTACTAATGACGGTTACTGCAGTGGCGCTGCGACAATTGCACCGCATTCATCAACAGTTGGCCGAGTTGCGAGACCGACTGGATCGGGGACCGCGAAAAATCAGGGCTTGCGAGGCCAATGTTGCCAAAATTTCGGCCGAACTTGACGTGGCGCGAGAAGCAACCCAACAGTCCAAAATGGCCGGCGATCGCAAACAGCTCGATTTGAAAACGGGCGAACAAAAGATTGTAGATTATCGCACCAAACTCAACACGGTATCCAGCAATAAGGAGTACCAAACCCTGTTGGAGCAAATTGCTGCGGCCGAAATGGCTAACAGTGTCCTGTCGGACGAAATCCTCGAAGGGTTTGACAAAATTGACCTGTTTGACACGGTCGACAAAAATGTCGAAAACCGGCTCCAGCTAACGAGTGAAGAACTTGAGAAAACCAGGAATGCGGTTCAAGAGGAATCCATCGTGATTCAGGGTGACATTACCCGCTTGGAAGTCGAATTGGTTGAGAGCGAATCAGCTTTGCCAGCAGATTTTAAGGTTGATTATGATCGGGTTGTGCGCAATAAGGGCGCCGATGCGCTCGCGACGGTGGAAGATGGTGTTTGTAATGGTTGTGGGCAGCAAATCACGCTGAACATGCAGAGTGAACTACAACTCTCAAAACTTATCTTTTGCAAGTCGTGCGGTTGTTTGCTTTATTTGCCCGAGGTTTAAACCACGATGGTTTTCTCATAGGGCTTTACATGGCCACCTTGCTGGACGAGAATAAGGGCTGTGGGTGGCCTTTCATTGTGAGGCCACTTCTTTTTTGGGCACCTTTTTGAGGTGCGTTATCGTTTCGGGAGCATTGGGTCTGTTTAAGACCTTTGCGGCTGGACCTCAGTAACCCGATGTCAGGTGTTTTAAAATTTCTGCTTGGAGGTGTGGTCATGTCCGATCGTATCCCCATGACGCGGGCTGGTTACAACAAAATTAAAGCCGAAATCGAGGAGCTGGAAAATGTCCAGATGCCTGAGATCGAAAAACGGATTGCGGCTGCTCGTGCGGAAGGTGATTTGAGTGAAAATGCCGAGTATCACGGCGCGCGCGAGTCGCAAGGGATGCTGCAGGCCAAGATCAACATGCTCAAAGCCAAGCTTGTCAATGCGGCGATTGTCGATGTCTCAAAGCTTCCCAAAGATCAAGTAGCCTTTAGCTGTCGTGTGGTCGTCAAGGATTTGGAATTTGGTGATTCCGAAGAATTTGTCCTGGTGGGTGCTGGCGAAGAAGATTACGACCTCGGCAAGATTAACATCACCAGCCCGCTGGCCCAGGGCTTGTTGGGTAAGAAGGTCGGCGAAAAAGCAGAAGTTGAAGTACCCGCCGGTATCAATCGGTTTGAAATCCTGGAAATACACTACGACACATAAGCCCTCCAGCGTGATTGCACCAGATTTTCTCTTTTGCTGGGAGTGGCAGGCAAGGTCGTAACGCGGCTGGAGTTGGTTGTTTCGGTTACTACGGACAGGCCATCAACGGCGGGTGCAGGTTTTCGGAAAAGGTCTCTTTTTGATTTTCCTCGTTCCGGTGGCATCGAACGTGCCTTAGCTTTCACGGATTGGTACGGTAGAAGAGGTGTTGTGAAAGCTGTAGGCCAGGCTGTAACAGACGGGGATTACGATAAGTGTCAGGATGGTCGCGAAGGCCAGGCCAAACACCACCGCGCCAGTCAGGGGTTGCCAGAATTCAGCTCCGCCAGAAATGTTCAGTAGGAGCGGGAGTAACCCGCCGATGGTTGTCACGGTGGTCAAGATAACGGGCCTAAGTCGATTGATACCCGCTTCATGAATGGCTTCGTCGACAGACAGGCCTCGTCGACGCCCTTGGTTGGTGAAATCGACCAGTACGATGGCATCGTTGACAACGATGCCCGTCAGACTCACCAACCCGATAAAGGAAGCCAGGCTAAAAGGGAATCCACAAAACCACATTCCGAACACGACGCCAATAAAGCTCAATGGCACCGTCGTCATGACGACCAGGCTTTGCCGCATGCTGTTGAATTGCAGCACAAGAATAGTCAAGATTAGAACCACGGCTATCGACATGCTGATCAAGAGATAACGAAAGTTCTTGTCGCGTTCGTCATTTTCGCCGACAAATTCAGCCTTCACACCTTCTGAGTTTGTCGTGGTGCTTCCCAAGAAAACCTTGGGGATCCCTTCGATACTGGTTTCGGCATCTTGGGACGGTGCGAACCCATACTTCGGAAGTACTTCCTCGGCTAAAACAAGAAACACGTCATCAGGTGAGAGGTTTTTACTCACGTCACATTTTGCCAGTACTGCCCGCTTGCGGTCGTAGCGGTTGATCGCATAGAGTCCCATGTCACGGTGAATGTCGGCAAGTTGGCCGATGGTAGCCTTCTTGCCTGTTGGGCTGGTAACCATCAGGCGGCGCAAATCTTCCGGGTGCTGCTGGTATTCGGGGGCAAGTTGAAGGCGGAGATTGACATCTTCGTCATCGAGCGTGACCTGAATGGTGGTGTCACCTGCAATGGCGGTTTGAATTGCGCGGGCAATCTGCATGTCGGTCAACCCGAACAGGCCAACGATGTCAGGCTTGGGTTCGATGATCAATTGGGGATTGTCCGGGCGGAAATCGGTAGAGGCGTCAACTGTTCCCGGAATTCTGGCAAGTCTGGCGGCAATATTTTTGGCAAGAGTTCCCAGTTGTTCAAGGTTGTCGCCGGTAAGTCGTACGGCAACATCAGAACCTCCTGGTGGTCCGTCTTCGGCCTCTTTGATTCGGATCTTCATTCCGGGAAGGAGTTTGATGTTTTTGCGAAGATAAGCAATGACCTCCTGTTCGTGGATAGAGCGGTCCATAGGAGGTAAAAGTTCCACCATCACCTGGCCAAATTCCGGTCCGTTTGCAGCATCTTCATCAAGTCTCGTCGCTAATCCCTGTGAAGATCCGACCGAAGTGACATAGCTTAGTAGAACTCCTTTGTCCTCCCAGGTTCGTAGTGGTTCAGTGATCACATCAGCAGCGGCCAATGTTTGCTCAATGTTGTAGCCAAGGGGAAGTTCGTAGTGCACCGTGAATTGTCCACGATCGCTTGGTGGAAAGAATTCGAAACCAATTTGGCGAATCAGAATCGAGGCACTCCAAATGGCGATTCCACACCAAAAAACCACCAGGAGTCGGTATCGGAGAGCGAAGCGAAGGCACGACGCGTATGCCTGTGTAAATATTCCCGCGTTGGGGCGTATTTGGTTTGTTGCCGGTAAGGTTGAGTCGGAGTTGTTCTGTGGTGTTGCAGAGAGAGATGGAGAAGCGTCGAGTTGGGATGGGCACCGGCGGCGATACCAGAGGGCAGCGAGTGTGGGAATCAGGAAATGGTCAACAAGAATGGAGCCAACCAGTGCGACTGAAACCACCTTGGGCATAACCCCCATGAAATCACCCATAATGCCAGGGACCAGCAGCATGGGCAAATAGGCGGCAATAGTCGTCATGTCGGCGGCAATGACCGGGACTCCAACCTCTGCAATTCCCTGCTTGGCCGCTGCAACCGGTTCTTCACCGCGTTCAATGTGACGATGGATATTCTCGGCGACAATAATGGCTCCGTCGACCACCATTCCGAGTACAAGAATGAAGCTAAAAACGACCATGTTCGAGACGGGAATGCCCGTCACGAACAAGAAAATCAAGGCGACGGCCATGCTCAATGGGATGGATATCAATACCAGGATCGAGATTCGCATGCCCATCGACCAGGCTAGAATGATCAGGACCAGCATTGCCCCGAACAAAGCGCTGGAGCCGAGTACGCGGAACATTACCCAGATTTCTGCAGAAGTATCGCGGGTTGTGGAGAAATCGAGATCGGGATATTGCTGGGCCAGTTCTTCGACCTTGGCCTTGATCGCTCGGGCTGCCCCGAGGGTGTTAATGTCAGCTTCTTTGTTGACGATGATCGTCGCGCTGTTTTTCCCGTTGAGCTGCGCGAGGTTTTTTACCCGGCGATGCGTGTCGAGGACTTCCGCCACGTCGTTCACTCGAATGATACGACCCTCCTCGCTGGATACAATTGCCTGCTTGATATCGTCGACACCCCGAAATTTGGCTTCGTTTTGAACCGTACGGTCAATGTCACCGGTGTTAAAGGCGCCAGCGGGTATCTCTGCATGAAAATCGGCCAGAGCTTGTCGGATCTGGGCCAACGATAGGCCGTATTGGGTCATCAGGTCGGGAAACACGTTGACGTGGAGCTCCCGTTCCTTGCCACCGAACAACTGCGTATTTGCTATGCCATCGACCGTTTCAAGCTGTTGTTGGACGTCTTCGGCGATTTGCTTGAGAGTCCGCTCATCAAAACCGGGTGGCGCAATAATGTTCACCAGCATCAGCGGGAATCCGTCGAAGTCAATCTCGGTTACCACCGGTTGCACTTCTCGCCCGACGGGAAGTTGATTGCGGATTCGATCTACCAGGTCTTTTACTTCGCGGCGGGCTTCGTCTGGGGCGACACCGTCCAGGAATACAACCTGAATCACACTCGATCCGCGCATGCTGGTGGAAGCAATAAAGTCAACACTTTGGAGTTCATTGAGAACGTCCTCTACCTTGCGGGCAATTTCATTTTCTGCTTCGCTCGGTTGTGCGTCTGGGTAGGGGATGGCAACGAGAACGATGGCCTTCGTGATGGCGGGCGTTCGTTGGACTGGGGTGTAGAGGGCTACATAGGTTGCCAGGAAAATCACCAAGATGGTGATCACGATAACAAACCGTGGGTGGTCGATAGCCTGATTGCTAAGATTTTTCATGACGCGGATCTGTTCCACGGAGACATCTGGCAGCGATGAGTTTTAGAGCTTGATTTTCCGCCCGGCTGAACCGGGTGGATGGGTTCCCGGTCCAGAAAACCTTGCTCGATTGACTGGTTCCTGCTGGTGATCGTCGCTTGCTTGCTTAATGACGCGTACTAATTGCCCGTTGGAAATTCGTTGTTGTCCCCGGACAATAATTTGATCGAGAGTATATTCGTCAGCAGGTACCAGGATGCGCGAACCCTGGTCGACCCAGTGGGACAAGAGCACACGGTGCGCTTTTTGCACCTCCGCCATGCCGGTGTTCCAGAACATCGCTTTAAGTGGCCTCGCTTCACTTTTGATCGTGAAAACGTATGCCTCGCGTCCCCGAAAAATAACGGCCGTTTCAGGAATTTGATATGCCTCGATTCGATCGGTAACGATTTGGGCCGTGGCCACCATGCCGGCACGCAGTGAGTGGTCTTCATTCGGGATGCGAATCTCGACTTCAAAGAGTCCGGTGCGAGCGTCGGCAATTTGGGCGATGCGGTAGACTTCGCCATCGATTGCAGGGCGTTGTTCACCAAACCGGTTGCGACCTTCGAGTACTACGTGGGCACGGAATACGCGATCCTCGGGATCCCCTGTCTGGTCGCGACCATTTTGGGCGACCTGTCTGGCGCGTGATTGCAGGTCGTAGACTTGCGATTCGGGAACGTCGACCACCAACAGCATATGGTCATTTTCCACTAACTGGAAAGCAGTCTGGTTGGCCTGCACAGACTCACCTAGATTCACCTTTCGTTGAGATATGACCGAGTCGACAGGCGAGGTCAGTGCCGCATCTTCGAGGTTCTTAAGCGCAATCTCCTGTTGTGCGCGAGCCATGGCCAGTTCGGTCAGCTGTTCCTGGACTTCCGTCTCAGTAACGGCTCGCGGATTGCGTTCCTGCAATTCCCGAATCCGGTTCATGTCGGTCGTTGCTTCTTCCAGGCCGGCAACTGCTTCACTGGTGCGGGCTTTAAAAGTCCGATCATCAAGTCGGGCAAGCACTTGGCCTGCAGTGACCCGGTCCCCATCGTCCAGTGGTTTGCCTTCTTGATTGGTGCCGATTCCCTTGACCCGCCCGGCAACTTCAAAGGCCAGTGTATAGGTTTCCCAGGGACGGATCTTCCCGCTGAACGTGGCTGTGATTTCAGACATTTGTGGGCGGAAAGGCTCGGTTGCCACCAGCGGTCGCGATTCTGCCAATTTAGAGACCGATTCAATCAACTGCTTGCCTTTAGATTCACCGTCCACAATATTGCGACGGCTTACTTGCCACATTATCAACGCGGCAAAGACCGTCAATGTGATTAGGGCGATGTAACGGAGTATTTGTTGCGCGGGTTGCGGCATAAAATGTCGTGGGGGCGTGAGGGGGCAGGGTGGAGAAACCTGGCTGAGAGTCGGCCCTTTGCTTCGAAAGGGCCCATTCAGCTACAGTCATCCGCTAAATCCATCATAGCGCCGAAACGGGTCAGCGACAATATTTACCCCGTGTTCTCCACGTAATATTGTCAGTTTGATTCAATGAGCCGGATACAACGGCCTTGCAGTTCGTCCGGATCGACGTTGAGAAATAAGAATCGCTTGCGTGGAGATGTCGCTCCAGCAAGCAAATGGACCGACGATTTGGAGACACAAAAAACCTGGCTCAACAGGTTGACGACGGCCTTATTGGCCTTTCCTTTTTCAGCCGCTGCGGTCACTGAAACACGCAGTATTCCGTGATGCTAGCCAATGACTCGATTGTGACTTCCTCCGGCGTGAACCCGTACCGGTAGGACTGCCCCACGACCGTGCCCCTGGACATGAATCATGGCCCCCCTCCCGATTGGTTCAGGATCTGTGTAAGTAACATACCCATCGACCATCCGTTGAACAGCATGTGTGTGACGATGCAGGGAACGATCCGGTGCGTTTGATGGTAGGTGTAGCCAAGAATAATTGCCAAAAAGAAGATGGCAACCGGATCGGGGCCATGACCCAAGTGGGCACAGGCAAACAGAAGGGAGCTGACGCCGATTGGGACCCATCCATAAGGGAGTCCCCAGCCTCCCTGTGGCGGTTTTGTCGCCAGCAGGAAAGTCGGTTGTGGGTCAATCAGGGTGTCAGGCTTGGATAGACCGGTACTGCTGAACGCAGCACCGGTTACTTCCTGGGAGTCGGAACGGATGTCAACATCGAGTGACGTTGAGTTGGCAGCGACTCGAGCGGTTTCCCATTTTTCCAGAGAACCTTGCAGGAACAATCGAAATGCCAGTTCTTCACAAATCGGGGCGACGATCACTGCCATCAGAAAACCAGCGACAATCAAAACTGGGGTTGGTTCCTGAAGTAACATCTTCAGCAGCGGGTGGTTTGAAGGTTGTTCAAGTTGATGGATCAGGAGTGCCTGTATCCCGTAGACAGGTATCATTGTTGATAACCAACCGAGAAATCCAAATTTTCCGTCGCGGATGAATTCAGAGACTTTGTTTGGCAATCCAAAATCGCGCCAGCTCGCACCGGAGGTTACGCCAATCAGGATGACGGCGACGGAGGTTATCAAAAGCATGAGAAAAGCGGATTCGGCAATTTGCGTGGCCATTTCCAGAGGGGAAATCCCATCCAGGTTGGGTTGCTCAGCGCCTGACACGAAGTTCCATACGGCGATCAGTACGATCGTCAATGCCAGAAGGGATGCACCGGCGCCCCATGGCACGGGGCATCTGGGTTCGAATTTAAGGATGGGTTTTTTGTGCAGGCAGCGAACCAGAATGGCATACCAAACCAAAACGCATGCGAAAAGGGCGGCGGCTACCAGGGCGAGAACCCACGGACTGACATCGACTTGGTCTCGCATCGAGGTTTTCCGGTGAATTGCAGGGGGTTGGCGGGTGAACGCGGGTGTGGGGTGTCGTTGTCTCGAGAGTCCGCGGATGAGAACTTAAAAGTGAGCTGTAGAGACTTGTTCACGCCTCGCGCACCAGGCGAAGTGCCGTGCGCACGTACCCCCACCCGGAATAAACAGTCATGATGATGGAAATCCAGACAAGAATGACCAGCGACGGATCTAACCATCCGGGAGCTCCAGATGAAAAGGTGTCGCCCTCAATCCAGGTCAACTTGAGCAGGCTCAACAGTACCGCGGCACACTGGAAGACCATTTTCCATTTGCCGGCCCAGGATGCCGAAAAATCGACCCCCTTTTCTTCAAAGAAACTGCGGATGCCAGTGACCAGCATTTCCCGCGCGACCACGAGTACTGCCATCCAGGGAACAATTTCCGACTCGGAGACTGCGGCCAGAAAGATGAAGACCCCACAAATCAGGAATTTGTCGGCAAAGGGATCGAGGATTCGTCCAAGCTGGGTAATTTGCTGGTAGCGTCGCGCCCAGTAGCCATCGATCCAGTCGGTTCCGGCTGCCAGCGCAAACAGGATCAACGCCACAAGATAGAACCCGGTTCCCAAAAACGCAAAGCAGGCAATCGACAAGAAGAGCCGCGCAATCGTGATTTGGTTCGGGACATTGAAGATCACCTGCGAGGGTGAGTCCGTCGTTGGCGAGGGTGAATGGCTGGTCGGTGTTTCTGGCATAGTTTCCTTCCGTCAACCATGGTCGTGTTGCGGTATCAGTCTTCTAAAGCGGCAGCCACCAAATCGTAGTTGTTGCGAGCGACAATTTCAGCCGAAACCAAATCGCCCACCTTGATCCCCGAGCCACTCAAATAGACGATGCCATCGACGTCTGGTGCGTGCGCATAGGAGCGTCCTATCCAGGCATTTTTTTCCCCAGGCACCTGACTGTCGACCAGGATGTCCAGTTTGCGGCCAATCTGGCGGTCATTCCAGGCAAATGCAACCTCCTGCTGGACTTCCATTAGCTGACTGCGCCGCTCTTGTTTGACTTGTTCTGGAATGTGGTCGGGCAGACGGGCCGAGGGAGTGTCAGGCTCCAACGAATAGGTGAAAACTCCAACATGTTCGAATGCCTGTTCACGGACAAACTCCGTAAGCTCGGCAAATTCGGCGGCAGTTTCTCCAGGAAAGCCAGTAATGAACGTGGTGCGCAACACAAGCGACGGGATTCGTTGTCGGAGTTTGGTGAGCAGCTGTTCTGTTTCGTTGCGATTGACCCGTCGTTGCATTCGGCGCAACATGCGGTCGTTGGCGTGCTGTAGTGGCATGTCGATGTACGGGAGAATTTTGTCGGAAGCGGCGAGGTGATCGATCAGCGGGTCGTTCACATACATCGGATAAAAATACATCAACCGGATCCAATCAAAACCGTCGATTTTTTCAAGTTCAACGAGCAGTTCTGTCAGCCGAGGTTCTCCGTAGAGATCGATGCCGTAGTAGGGGGTGTCCTGGGCCACGATGACCAGTTCCCGCACTCCGTCACGGGCCAGTTCAGCCGCTTCGGCAATGACTTCTTCAATCGGCTTGGTTGCGTGTTTGCCTCGCATTTTGGGAATGGCACAGAATGTACACAGCCGGTCACACCCCTCGGAGATCTTAAGGAATGCAAAATGGCGGGGGGTGATTCGCAGGCGGGCGTTGTCAGGCAGCGGGTGGCTGGGAGCCGGGTGGAAGACATGGCGTTGTTCAGCCAGGTTGCCCACCAGGCGGTCGGCGATTTTGGTGATTTCTTCCCGGCCGAATACGCCCACGAGATGGTCAATTTCGGGACGTTCTTCAAGTAGCGATTCCTTTTGTCGCTCGGCGAGGCACCCGGAAACAATCACGCCACGGAGGTCACCCTGTTGTTTTAGCTGTAGCATCTCGTCGATGGTGGCAAACGATTCGGTACGGGCAGCCTCGATGAATCCGCACGTGTTGACGACGGCAAAGTCAGCCCCTTGGGGGTCATCTACGAGTTCGTAGCCGTCGAGTTGAAGGCGTCCCAGCATCCGTTCGCTGTCGACCAGGTTCTTGGGACAACCGAGGCTCACGAAAGCGTAGCGGCCTTTTATTTCTTGCTCAGACCCTTTGGTTTCTTGCTCAGACATGGTTCCAAGATATACGGAAATACATTCTTGAGATAGCCCGAGAAGTCACATCCGCGCTACAAGGGCTTACCCGCAAGATGTGGTTCAGATGGTTACTAACTGGCCAAGACCGCTGCGGGAGGCAGTCACAACGTGGGGAACAGGTTGCAGCGATTTTTCGTCTGGCAACGATTGGGCGTTTACTTTCCTTGCGATCAGCCGGCCCCAAAGAGTTCATGCATGAATTCACCCTGGTTTAGCCTGTGAGGCTGCCCTCGGCGGTCATGCACCATCTGGTGCGGATCGACTCCCAGGCGGCCATAGACGGTTGCCCCAAGGTCACTGGGGTGAAACGAAGAGGTGAGCGGATAAGCGCCGTTACGGTCGGTGGCGCCGATCACCTGGCCTTCTTGAACACCAGCGCCAAAGAAGATCGCCGTGTATGCCCAGGCCCAGTGGTCACGGCCACAGAGCCCTTTGCCGCCAAGCTGCGAGATTCTTGGCGTCCGCCCAAATTCACCCACGACGATGACTAAAGTTTGCTCCATTAACCCGGTTTCGTACAACTCGTCCAGCAACGCACTTACGGCCTGATCTAACTGGGGTAACAGACGATCTTTAAGTGAGGGAAAGATCTCGGAGTGGTTGTCCCACGTCTGCACGTTTCCCATGTTACATTGCACCATGGGGGTTTCACATTCAACAAGTCACCGGGCCAAAAGTAGCGTTTGTCCCATCTTGTTTCGTCCGTAGCGGTCGCGTACCGAACTAGGTTCTTTTTAGATGTCCAACGCGCGAGAAAAACGGGACGATGTCAGCATGGCGTATGCCGACTCCTGGCATCGGTTGAAATTCTGTTTGCTGGCCCACCGATCCAGAGGAGTCTCCCAAATCGGTCGCGGGTGGGGCCATCAGCTTTGGTTTTCGTGCCGTATTTCCAGCAGGTACATCACCATCACGTGCTCGTCATGGAACTGGAAGTGAAAAGCGTCTGAACTCGCTTCGACCTGAGAAATATGGGGTAAATTCTCTACAAATGTCGGGTTAAAATTGTAGAGATCGAAGTCGATGAGCCGTGATTTTAAGCCGGCGGATTTGAGCGAATCGGCCGTTTGCTGCTGGCTTAATAACGAGATTTGCATCACGTAGGCAACTCCGCCCTCTGCCAATAACCCGGGTAAAAGACTAATCAGGTGGTCGAGCAGGTTGCGGCCCCAGAAATCAACCGGGCGGTGGCCACTAAGTTTGCTCGTGGGATCCGTTGGCATCTGGTACAGGCTTGCCACGACCACGTCGTATTGTTTGCTGACCTCCAAGTTATACAGGTCGAGAACCACGCCATCGATACGTTCGGTCACTCCGTTGTGGAAAGCATTGGTCAGGGTGTTAGCAACCGCTGCTTTCTGAATGTCGATGGATGTTACATCATCCGCCCCGTTAAGGGCCAACTGCACCGAAAGAATACCTGTCCCACAGCCGACGTCGAGGCAGGTCTTACCTCGACCAATCTTGTCACGAAACAAATATTTCCAGAGTAGATAACTTCCCTGCGTCGGTACAAAGACCTCCGGATCGCAATGGATTTCAGGCAATGGCAGAGGGTAGACGACCCGGCCCTGGTCATCGTTCCAGGAGGCGATGCTTTCTGGGGCCGAGAGGGTGCCACCGGTAGCGGCATTTGCGCCGTTTGTTGTTCCTGGGGGGCCCGTTTCGGAGGGATCCTGGAGAACCGACGGCCTGGTGCCCGTGAGAAGCGTTGCCATCGCCTGGATGTGGTCAGGGCCAACTCCGCAACATCCTCCCAGGATTTGCGCCCCTTCTGCCCGCCACATTAATGCCATGTCGGCGTAGTCGTCCGGAGTGACGCTCTCATCAAACTTCCATTGGGGGTCAAGGTACCGGCCCAGGTTTGGATAGGCTCCCAGCGGTAAGTCGGTAAAGTCACGCAACCAGGGCAATGTGCCTGACACCATGTCGACCGGCAGGCAGTTGATCAGAATCGCACCTGCACCCTGTTGCTCCAGTTGTTGTGCAATTCTCCCAAAGTAGTCGCCTTCGGGGCCACCCCACAGTTGCCCGTAAATGCCACACACCCCGCGGCGACAACGACGAAAACTCAGCCATACTGGAATCCCGTCGCCGAGGAACAATTCAAGTGCTTCCCGCAGGTAATTTTCTGCGACCATCGACAGTGTTTCAAATATAACCAGGTCGGGGCGCACGTCCGTAAATGCTCGTAGTAGCAAACGAATAGTCGACAGTTGTTCTTGGGTCATAACATCACCGCCAATACTAAACGCAACGGCGCAGTCCCGCTGTTTTTGACAATTGTCGATTGCATTGCGGGCGAGCCCGATGGCGTTGCGGGCAAGATCTAACCAGTGTGTTGGCGGGGTACTGCGGGGCAAATAAACCGCAGAGTTTTCAGGCGTGCTAAGGACTGCATAGGTGCTGGTCGTTACCACATCGCATCCTGCACTGATGTATCGCTTATGAACTTCTGTGACCGCATCTGGCGCGGTCTCAACCGCCTCAAGGCCCCAGTGGCTCGAATCGCTTAGGCGAAAATCCCTTAAACCTTGTCGTTGAAGTTCGGTGCCGATGCCACCGTCCAGAATAATCGGCTCCTGGTGCGCCAACTTGGCAAGGACTTTTTCATAGGGAATACTGGTGGATGATTGCATGGCTTTGGCGAGTTCGTGAAATTGCCGAGGGGCTGATGTAGGCAAGTTTCCTTGCGGTACAGGGGAGGTGATACTGGACTGCTTTGCTGTGTAGATACCTTGATGCGCTGTGTAGATACCTTGATGCAAAGTGTAGCGGAAGCAGCGCCTGCAACCACATCGATTATCCCGGAGACGACAGATTTTCGATACACAGAAATTTGTGCGAAAAACAAAGTGGTGAAGGCCTTTCGAACCCACCTCCAGTCGCGGTCAGAACGGTTTCTCCCTGGGTTCGGTGCGGTGTGGCAGCCTGGCTGCGACTGGCCCCCCAAATGTGAGGTCTGGTACCGAGGGGGCTGGAGAGGAAGAGCGGAAGTGTACGTGTGAGCAGTATCTGTTCGGCAGTTTAGATGTGCGTGGAGGGCCCTCATCGCCGACTCCCCCGGCGAATAAGTTGCCGAGGTGGTCGAGGCGTGCACCGAGCAACTGCTGTGGGAAACCAGTGTGCGGGCGCACACTGTCACCGCGTCAGGCGTGGTTGTGGTGAACGGTGACGGAATGTCGCGCCGGGGATGACTCGACGAGTCAGCCATGGAGAACCGACTGGGCTAAGCGGCGGGGCAATCGTGCTGCAGCCATTCAGTCCGATTTGCTGGTGGCGTTGAAACTCTTAGCTCGGCGAGTAGGTCCTCTGCCAGCCAGGGTCGGCCCAGAACGGAAGAGGCACCGACGGCTTTGGCAAGCTTGACGCGATCCCGCCGGGGAAAGTCTAGGATTGCGACGACCGGACCCACTGGAGAGAGGGTTTCACAAAACAGTTTCAACGCAGTTTCTTCTGAGGCCGCGAGTTGGCCTCCGTCCCAGATGCCCCCGCTGGCCCCAGCAACGACCGGTGAGGGTTGCCCACTTCGCCACCAGACGGCTGCCATTCCGGCTTCCCCCAGAGTTGTGGCTATCGTTTCAAAGGATGTGAAGTGTGGCGTGTCAACAAGAATCGCACCAGGCGACATGTCACGTTGTGGGGCAGAAGAATTGTGATTCCCATGGAGATGAGGAGATGTTGTTGGCATCCCTCCCAAGAAACGTCTCCACCATCCGGGAAACGCGTACCAGTAGGAACGCTCAAGAAGCGTTGCGTCGGGGCAAAGCGGCCGTTCGCCTTCGCACCAGGTTCCCAGGAGCCACAGTTTGTGTGCCTGAGGGGCAACGCGGCAAAGATTCCCCACATCACTCGCGGAAATCTCACCAGGTCGGCTTTGAGCGATCACGATCAGGTCGACAGAAGGACTGCCGGCACGAATAAACTCGACGGCTGCCGGCAGTTTCATGGTCTTTGGATTGTCGGCCTCCGCACGGAGCAAGTGGTAGGCTGTCGAAAACTCGGAGTGCCGGTATTCTCCAGTTAGCAGTACCCGAGGCTTGTCTCGGGTGCCGTGGTTTTGATTTGTGTTTGCGTCCATGTGAAAAATCTTTGGGTGGAAACCAGCGGAGCCATCAGGTACTGCTAACAACCACTTCCCGTTGACGGATTAATTTGTGTGCGGAGGCGCGATCCGGGGCGTTTCGCAGATGGTTAAGCAGGTCGGTGCATTGAATGATTCGGCTGAGTCTTGCCAGGATTCGCAAATGTTCGTGGTCGTTCGTCGAGCAAATCAAAAAGAAAATGTCAGTCAGCACACCACTGCCACCAAAGGGAATTCCCTGGATGCAAACGCCCATCCCCAGGACCGCTTCGGAAAGGATGCCGGGAATCGGGCGGCGAGGATGCAGCAGGGCAACGCCGTTGTCGAGTGCTGTCGAATGCATGGCTTCTCGTTGCCGAACAGCCTCAGCCATTTTTTCGGGATCCCATAACATTCCGGTATTGGCGACCAACTCGATCATCGTATCAACGGCGCTTCCTTTTGTCCTTGCAGCCAGCGGTACCCCAATGGATTCGGTGAGCAACAGATCAGAGATGCAAACGTCTTGTGGGCCATCCGCATTGGGAACACGATCGAGCAAACCTTCCATCCGGACAAGTTCCTGGCCGTTGGACAGTCCAATTCGATCTTCCAGCCAATGGTGAATTTCTGCTCGCGCAAATCGCCATTGACCGGCAACACGACGACCAGGCAGTTTGCCACGGTTTGCGAGTTTAGTCACATCTGCAGGCATCATATGTAAATAATTGGCGAGTCCGGCGACGTCGAAATCGTCTTGTGCCATGCTGTCATTGTGGGACGGGTTTTATTTAAAAAGATTAAGTTCCGAGAGGCCGGTAATTGTTGCAGTCCTGTGCGAGCGAATCAACTTCGGAATTTGCGACGCAGGCTCCTGCTAGCACTCGCATCAAGTCGCCTTGACATTGTCGTCGTAATTAAGGAAGATTCTCCCCGCATCGCTGGCAAGGGCCCTGCAATTGTGGGGCAGCGAAGCAGCAGCTTTTCGAAGCCGTTGTTCCCGTAGTGGCCGCGATGCTTGGCATCGAAAAATCTTTTACGTTGTTTGGACGCAGGCAAGGAGGCCGAGGTCCATGGCTGAACTTCTCGCACAAGTCGGTATATCATTGTGCGAACTGCTCGACGACGCTCAGTTCATGGGTGGGCAGTTCGCGCCGGTGACCAGTTGTACAAGTGACTGGCGTCAGGTGTTGCCGGGTGATATTTATGTGGCCTTGGTTACGGCCGACGGAGACGGTCATGACTTCGCCAGTGAGGCTGTTGAGCAAGGTGCGTCGGCGGTCGTTGCGGAACGCGCCTTGCCATTATTTGGTGTGCCGCAATGCATCGTCGAAAATAGTCAAACCGCCTTTGGGCAGATTTGCCAGGCGTTGGTTGGCAACCCGTGCGACCGTCTTCAGGTGGTGGGGATTGCAGGCACCTCAGGCAAGTCATCGGTTGCCTGCCTTTTTGAATCCATTCTAAAAACTGCAGGTGGCTGCCCGGGGGCTGTGGGAACGTTGAGCTGCTCTGACGGTTATGCGTCCATGCGACCATTTGTGAATACCCCCGCGGCCCCGACGTTGGCGCATTGGCTTTCCCGGATGGATGCGAATGGGTGCACCCATGGTGTTTTGGAGTTCTCAAGCCAGGGGCTTGCCGAAGGTCGTGTCGCCGGTTTGGGCTTGAGCGTGGCTTGCGTGACCAATTTGCAGCGTGGTGGTGAATATCGGCATGGCACCATGGAGAACTACCGCCGCACGATGCAGCGTATTTTTGAGGGCCTGGATTCCAGGGGAGTTGCGGTTTTGAATGCCGACGATCCGATTTGTTGCCGAATGCTTGCGGAATTGGATTCTCCGGTAATGACTTTTGGGATGCGGCAACCCGCCGATGTGACGGCGCAAATTGTCGAGCAGTTTGTCGGCGAGCAGACCATTTTAATATCGCATGGGAATGCGTCGGTCGCGGTCCAGTCTCGCATTCTTGGTGCCCATCATGTCGAGAATTGTCTGGCGGCGGCAACCATCGGCCTGGCGTCGGGGATTGACCTCGCGACCATCGCCCGTGGTTTGGAGGCTGTTGGCCGAATTCCTGGCAGAATGGAGCGTGTTGAGTGTGGGCAGGGCTATGCGGTATGGATAGATGCGGCCGACACTCCCGAGCGATTGCGTGCCAGTCTACAGGCCATTCGCGGGGTCGTGCAGGGCCGCATCATTTGTGCGGTGGGGCCAGTTGCGAAGAGTCAGCAAAAGTGTTCGGCATTGAAGCAGATATTGGAGCAGCTGACAGACATCTCGGTCGTTTATGAGCAGACCTCCCATCCGTTGGCGGATCGGATTGCAACCGCTGCCTGGGCCCTGCGGCGAGCCCGACCGGGGGATGCGGTGTTGCTTGCAGCCAATCCCAAACTGGTGGGGGGCGATTATCATGAGGCTGAACGGGAACTGATTGAACAGATGCTGACAGGCGATTTTCGCGAAGAATTTCAGAAACGCGCAGCTTAAGCAGGTTGGGGCGAGTGAGCTATCGAGTTTGAGTCTGTCAGGCGGGGCAAGGCGCTTTTCTATCAAATACTATGAGAGTTTCGTTGCTGGTTAACGTGAGATTGCGGGGTCCTGCGTGGCCACCCTCCCTGGGTTGAAGTACATAACTTGCCGCAGGTTGCGATTTCTGGGTCGATCGCTCGCGGCGAGTGCTTCGCGATGAAACTCTACGTCTGAGTGCCGGGGTGGCGTTATGCCACCCCGGTTGCTCAGCGGATGCCATTTCTGGTTTCACTAGGGTAGTGTCTGGTCGGTAGCTTCCTTCAAGCTCTTAATGCTGCCAGGTATGACTGGCTTTCCCGTTTCGGCACTTGCCACAGCTGCAAAGCATAAGGCAAGGCTTTTCAGGTTGTTTCTCGCCGAATGGGTGGGTGGTTGGCCTGTCTCAATTGCGCAGAGGAGTTCTCCCATGGTGCCGTGAAAGCCGTCGGGAAACCAGGTGCCGGTCAGCACCGGTTGGGAAACCCCTTCCTCGGTGGTCATGACCAGTTCCTGGCTCCGGAGGTCTCGGCCCTGGCAGCGAATGGTGCCCTGTTGGCCTGCTACAAAGGTAGTCTCCCAGGGGCCGGTCGAGGTGTTGCCGTCAAAAACAAGCGAGGCCTGGCCGCCTTCGTACTCCACGGTGGCCTGGGCCAGCAAGGGAGGGCTGATGGTTTGATTTCGGCTGCGAGTCAGCGAAGCGTAGACTCGCAGTGGCTCTCGGTCTCCCATGAGGCAGCACAAAATATCGAACCAATGGATGGCGAAGTCGTAGAGGATCAGGTGGTGCATCTTCTCGAATTCAGTCCCGCTAAGGCAGTCGTGATTCCAGTGCACTTCACAGTGAATCGCCGACAATTCGCCTAAAAGTCCTGTTTTGACCGCTTCGTGAAGATAGCTCCAGTGGGGGGCCCACCGTCCATTTTGGTTCACCGCTAGAAAACGTCCCGCTTCCTCTGCCAGGCTAGCTAGTCGCTCACCTTCAGTGAGGTCTTCCACAAAGGGTTTTTGGCTCAAGACGTGTTTTCCCGAGGTAAGGGCGGCTTCAACCAGTGGCGGGCGGGTTGCCGTGTGGGTGGCAATGTCGACAACCGAGATATCGCCTTGCGACAGCAACTCGGTAAAATCCAGGACTTCTGCGGTGGGGAAAAATTCGTTGCGCCGTTGTTCGGCCTTGGAGCGATCGATGTCACAAAGAGCGGCCACGTGGTATCCGGCTGCCTGGTAGGCCTTTAGGTGCCACTGGGTGATGTTTCCGCACCCGATCAGGCCGATTTGTGGGCATTTTCCCGTTGGGTTTTTTGGCTGATAAGCCAGTCGAGGGGCGGCAACAACCATCGGATCACTACCAGGGGTCTGTTTTTCTGCAGTCATCGTTTTCAGGAGAGAACCAGCGGTTGCAAATCTCGCAACGACCGATATACATGGAGGTTGGTGAAGTTTTGTCCAAGCAGGTTTGCGATCGGATCGGGAACCCGTGCTTTAGAGCCTTGATGGCAAGACCCCCTGAACTTAGGCAAGCGAAAGCTTGAACTTAGCCAGGCGGAAGCTACGGCAGGCGGAAGCTACGGTAAGCGGAGATTCGACGAAACCACGCATCGCACGGAAAGTGCACAATTCAGCAAAGCCTAACAAAAACTATGGCAAAAGATAGCAGTAACTATGGCAAAAGATAGCAGCAAAAAAGAGAAACGCATTCTTCTGGTCGACGACGATGCAGAAATCATCGAGTCTCTCCGCCTGGCACTGGAGGCCAATGGTTACGAGATTCTCGTTGCCCGTGATGGTAATCAGGGATTGGCACTTGTTGAGCGCGAAGATCCAGACCTGGTAGTGCTCGACATGATGATGCCGAAGCGGAGTGGATTTCTGGTCCTTGAGCGACTCAAGCGAAAACGAGATGGTCAACAGCGGATTATTATGATCACTGCCAACGAAGGCAGTCGGCACAAGGCGTATGCCGAAATGCTGGGAGTTGACGATTACCTCCGCAAGCCGTTCCCGATGGATCGACTGATTGCCAGTGTGAACCGACTGATTGGGTGAGCCAATGGCGTGGTTTCCCGAGGGTTGCGCGATCGGGGAAGTCCGATCTTGCGCCAGTTCTGCTGCAGCCGAAAGCGGGTCAAGGAGTTGCTTTTTGGGACCGGCCGCGCCGACCCTAAAGTAGCGTCGAGCCGAACGCAAACGCCAGTCAGCGAAGTGAAATCGTGCGAGCGAGTGGTTCAAGCACCGCTTCGGCGACGTAGTTTTCGACCAGGTCGCAGGCAAGGTCTGAGAGTTCGTCGACTGCGGCGACATAGGTCGTATTGGCGTCAAGGCTCCCGTATTTTCGTGCGGTGACATAAACGCTTAGTTGCTCTTCTTGGTACTCGCCGGTGCGAATCTGGTAGGCGTTGGTGCGAGTTTCTAAACCAACCCGGCATTGCAGGCGGCAGTCATCATCTAGTGACAGTGTTAACGTCGGCTCATTGTTAATAAAGGTGGTGCCAGGCATGTACGATAACTTTTCCAGTGCCGGACAAACCCCCAACGCTTCGGCGATTAGCTGGTTCTGATTCCCGCGATAGGTAAAATCGAATCCAATGAGCAAGTCCAACGCTTCACAGTCGAGCGGACTCAGCGACAGAATGTAGGGCGCTAAATCCAATGCGTGACGATGCTGCAGCAGGGCGTCCTTGATCTTGGGTGGATTGACGTAGCCTGAACAAACTCGTCGCGGTTCGACTGAACACCAGCGGTAGGCTCCGCCATCCTTGTCTTCTTCCAGCACAAAATCGCCCTTGTCACGCCCGTAGAAATTTTTCATCTCGGGGTATTTTTTCTGCATCTGTTCAGCGTAGTGCAGAATGGTTTCCCGACTGCCTCCTAAGTCCATCTCCGTGCTGAGGTTCATATTGACGTAGAAGTCATCGGCCAAGGAGCTGTAGTTTTCCATCGTCGATCGATACCCTTCAAGTGGTGTACGTCATAGGGAGAAAAGGTCGGGTTGAGCGCTATCTGCGATCCCGGGGGGCTCGCAATTCTCTGTCGAACGGTGCCCTGGGCAGATCCACCAAACAGGTGCTTGACCCATGGTGCTCGACGTTGCCCGCTGACAGTATAAAATGCTGCTTTCTTGGTTGTCAAAGCAACCGTGGATAACAGTGGGCCCCCAGGTCAGGGTGTTGGGCAGGAAGGGCATGATGTCAATCCAGGCGAAAATAAAACCAAAAAGGGCGGCAAACAGGGAGAACTTGGTGCAAGTACGCTGTTTTCAGACCAAATTCGGCTGGATTGCCGTCGCTGTGCGGCCATCGGCATTGTACGGGTTGGTATTCGGTTACAAAAGCAGGGCACCCGCTGAAATGGCCCTGCGACGACTTTTACCCGATATCCGCCTGGAAAATGGATGCGGTTGCGTCACCATGGCGAACAATCAGGTTGAGAACTACGAATCCACCTTGCCTTCGAGGCTAATACGTTTTGCCGAGGGGGCTGACGTGGACTTTTGCGACATACCGATTGTCACAGACCATTTGACCCCGTTTGGACGCCGTGTCGTGCTGGCTTGCCGTCGAGTTCCGTGGGGCCAGACCTGCACTTACGGGGCTTTGGCGACCCAGTGTGGTTCGCCGAAGGCGGCCAGGGCCGTAGGTCAAGTGATGGCCTCCAATCGGTTTCCACTCGTGGTGCCGTGCCATCGCATTTTAGCGGCTGGGGGTGGCCTTGGCGGGTTTTCGGCCCCAGGCGGAGTGCGGCTGAAGCGTCGACTGCTCGAAATGGAGCGGGTGGCAGGAAAACCTGGCGGAGGGGCCTTTGGGCCCTTGGAAGAGGACGTTCTGCGCTAGCGGTTGGGCCGCTCGCACCCCGATGCCGAATATGCCAAAATGAAGGTTCCAGGCATGTTTTTCTCATTGCGCGGACTTTAACGGGTCGATGGTTTAGAACGGTGCTACCGTTTACGGACGCGGTACGCCGTTATCGGGCTACCGGTCGCGAATTGTGCTGTAGCTGCGTCGCTGGACTTTTCGTTAAACCCACGGATACCTATCCGTCATGACCCAGACGGTTCTCCGAAACCCCTATCTTGTGATTGTGGCCGCCTTGGCAATTGCCGTGTTGGGAGTCTACACCTACCCCAAAATTCCGGCGGACCTGCTTCCAATCTTTGAGACACCAGCGGTCCAAATCGTGACCTTTTATCCCGGAATGCCTCCGGAGGTCATGGAAAAGGACATCATGAGCCGCATGCAGCGGTGGACTGGCCAGAGTGTGGGGATTGAGCACCAGGAGGCGAAGGCTATGACTGGTGTTTGTATCGTGAAGGACTTTTTTCAAGAAGGAATCTCGCTCGACACGGCCATGGCTCAGACAACGAGCTATGCGATGAGCGACATGTTCTATTTGCCACCCGGAACCATTCCACCGATGCTGATGCCGGTCGATCCGACCGCTTCTTTGCCGTTGTGTTTGGTCGTGGTGTCGAGTCCCGGGATGGATGAACAGCAGCTTTACGACATAGCTTACTATGAGTTGCGAAACAAGCTGCAAGCGATTCAGGGTGTCATTGCGCCGGCCGTTTTTGGAGGCAAGCTTCGCCGCATTTATGCCTACATGGATCCGCGCAAGCTCGAAGCGTACGGACTGACGTTGATGGATGTGCAGCGGGCACTGGCAAAGTACAACGTGCTCATCCCCGCTGGGAATATGAAGGTGGGCAAGGAAGATTTTCAACTCTTTACCAATGCGATTCCCGAAACGATCAGCGAGTTAAATGAAACGGTCGTTAAAGTGGTCGATGGTATTCCTGTGAAGATCAGCGATGTGGGCCGTGTCGAAAATGCCTCCCAGATTCAAACAAATATCGTTCGCATCAACGGAGCCAGGCAAGCCTATATTCCGATTTACCGGCAGCCTGGTGCCAACTCGATCAAGATCGTTGACACGATCAAAGACAAGCTTGGAAATATTCTGGAGCGTTTGAAAGCGGAGCGGGCCGGCGATGTAGGGATTGACGAACTTGTCCTGAGTGTCGCGGTGGATCAGTCGGGACCAGTCCGCCAGAGCATTGCTGGATTGCAGTTTGCTGCCGGTTTAGGGGCACTGTTTGCGGGACTTGTGGTGTTGCTGTTCGTGCGGAACCTGCGGTCAACCTTGATAGTAATGCTTGCCATTCCGTTGGCCATCCTCGCTGCGATTGTTGGGCTTTACTTCACGGGAGACACGATCAATGCCATGACATTAGGTGGTTTGGCGTTGGCGATTGGTATCCTGGTGGATCAGTCGATTGTGGTTTTGGAGAATATCGTCCGGCACGTGCGGATGGGAAAGCAGCCAGCCGTCGCTGCTCTCGATGGAACCCGGGAGGTTGCCATTCCGATTCTCATTTCGACGATCACGTTTATCGTGGTCTTCTTTCCAGTGGCATTTCTGAGTGGGCTGGCGTCGTACTTGTTCACGCCGCTGGCGGTGGCGGCGACCATTGCCATTGTGGCATCCTACATTCTCTCGGTGACGCTGGTGCCGGCTTATTGTGCCAAGTTTCTTACCGCTGAGGTCGTTGCGCCCAAGTCTCGCGACGTCGAGGCGGCCGCAACCCGCGATGGCATCTATGGCCGAATTTTGGGCGTGTGTTTGCGTTTCCGCTATGTGGTTGTGATCGTTGCCATCGGGCTTTGTGGCTTGTCTATCTATGGGTTGATGCGGCTCGGGCGGGAGCTCATTCCATCGATCGATGCCGGTCAGTTCACGATTTATGTCCGCATGCCGTCCGGTACCAATATTGACGTTACGAACGAACGTATCGAGGAGATCGAGGCAGCGGTTACTGAAATCATTGGTCCCCCAGACCCGCAATACGCCTATGGAAATGAAAATCACCCTGACTCCGATATGCAGGTGCTGATTTCCAACATCGGAGTACTCAACGACTGGCCAGCGGCCTACACGCCCAATATTGGTCCCGGTGATGCATTTATGTTGGTTCAGCTAAAAGGGAAAAGTGGTCGGCCAGGTGCTTTCGAGTATGTTGAAAATCTCCGTGCTGCATTGCAAGGACAGTTTCCTGAAGTGGAGTTTGCTTACGACACAGGTGGGATGTTGACCTCGGCACTGAATATGGGGGAACCATCTCCCATTCATTTTCAGGTGAACGGTTCCAAGTTGCCCGTTATGCACGAAATCGCCACGATTGTTAAAGAAGAAGCGGAGCAGGTGCCAGGGACTGTCGATGTGCGAATTGCCCAGCGACTCGATTATCCGACGATGACCATCAAAATGAATCGCGACAAGGCTGCCCGCATGGGAATTACTCCCGAAGACGTGATGCAAAACCTTGTGTCGGCGACCAATAGTTCAGTTGGTTTTGATCCCGCATTCTGGATCGATATCAGCAAAGGGAACCACTACTTCATCGGGGTTCAGTATCCAGAGACGATGCTCAACGACATTGCGACGATCAATAGCATTCCGATTGGTTATAACGAAGACGGGATTCCGATTCGGTTAGAGGCGATCGCTGATATTGAGATGGCCGAAGGCCCCGGTGTGATCAATCACCGCAATATCACCCGCGTGATGGATGTTTATGTAAATGTTGAACGAGGGTTTGATGTCGGGAGTGTGATGGCTGGGATTGAAAAACGCATTTTGGACAGTCAATCCTTGGGAGCCACACTCAGCCGGGATGAACGTGGCGAACTCTACCGTCTGGCGAATTACAAGGGGCATGGACTCCGCTCCCAGGGTGAAGTCAAGGAAATGCGTGAGGCGTTTCGGCAGTTTGCCGCAGGCTTGGCGATCGCTGCAGTCTTGGTCTACCTTGTCATGGTTGCCGATTTCAAGAGTTTCGTGGATCCCTTTATCATCCTGCTCACGGTTCCGCTCGGCTTCATCGGAGTGGTGGCAATGCTCAAGCTTACGGGGTCCCACCTTTCGATTATGTCTTTCATGGGCATCATCATGATGGTTGGAATTGTGGTGGAGTATTCCATCGTGCTGATTTCCTTTGCAAACCAGCAATTAAGCCAGGGTGCCACTATTCTTGAGGCGATCACTGGCGCTGCGAAAGTTCGTGTCCGGCCCATCATGATGACTTCCCTGACGACGTGGCTGGCACTTCTGCCAATGGCGATCGGTATTGGTGGAGGCGAGGCGAATGCACCCCTGGCCCGAGCGATTATCGGTGGTGTCCTTGCAGCGACCGTGTTAACCCTTTTCGTAGTCCCGTGCCTGTACACAATCTTGAAACGATCTGCTACCGATGCCTCGTTGGGAGCATCTGCCGCCACAGGCTAACTGGTTAACGAACACAACAATCATGAATCGTACTATCCCATTCACAATTACCCATTTGCTGTCGGTTTACTGACAGCCAGCGTCATGAAACTGCAATTCAATCATGTGACCGGCTTGTTGGTAATAGCCTTGGTGGTAGGTGTGGGCATTCTGATTGGATGTGAAAACCTGCCTCAACCGCGAGAGGTTTCTGCAACAAAGTCGCCGGCAATATCGCCGAAAAAAGTCCCTGTCATTGTTGTCCAGAGCGAACCGATCCAGCAAGTAGTCGCGATGCCAACTTCGCTCATCAGTTTTGAGACGGCCCCCCTGATGGCGAAAATTGATGCATACGTTGGCAAGGTCTATGTCGACATTGGAGATGAGGTGAAGGAAGACGACTTGCTCATCCAACTCGAAGCTCCGGAACTTACGTATGAAGTGGAACGCCATGAAAAACTAGTGATCCAGGGAGAATCCGCAATTGCCTTGGCCCGGGCAGAACTCGAAGCAGCAAGAGCCAGGCTGGATGAACAGCAGGCACTCCTGGAGTTGCGAATGTCGGAGCAGCAGCGGATTGCACAAATTATTCGGTCTGGAGCACTTTCGGAACAAAAAGGGTATGAGGCAGATTTCGCCTTGAAGTCTGCAAAAGCTGCCAAGGTTCGCTATCAAAATACCGTCAGTGTGGCCAAAGCCGAGATCGATATGGCCACGGCTCGTGCCGGTGTGGCAAAGGCAGATTATGAAAAGGCCAAAGTCCTGGCCCAGTATCAGCAAATCCATGCTCCTTTTGATGGAGTGATTACCAAACGAAAAGTGGATCCGGGAGCCTTTGTCGGGCCTGATTCCGACACGAACGGGGTTCCTCTTGTGACCGTTGATCAAATCAACAAATTGAGGGCGGTGCTCCATGTGACCATGGATAAATCAGTTCACCTTAATGTCGGTGATCGCGTCGAACTGGTGGTCGATGATATGCCGGGCAAAAAGTTTTCTGGTGCGATTGCCCGCACCGCGGGGGTCTTCGATGAGCGAACCAGAATGATGAGAGTCGAAGTCGATCTCGACAATGGTATCTCTGACGTCACCGGGCACCGTCCTTTGCGGGCTGGAACTTACGGTGAAGTCACAATCATCGCTGCCGAAGAAACCTTGGCGGTGGTTCCCAAGACGGCCATCGGTCAGGGCGTGGCTGGGCCCTATGTTGTCGTGGTGGGAAAAGATGGAGAGTGCCAACAGACAGCGATTGAAGTTAGTATTGATGCTGGCGACCTGGTGGGGATTTTGTCCGGAGTCAAACCGGGTGATCGCGTCGTCGCCAGTCAGCCAGACCAGGTCAAAGATCAGCAAAGACTCGCGGAGAATTCAATCCAGGAATTGAAATAATGAAGGTATGGAACCAGCCATGCCATCCATTTGTTGCCGGCCAGGAAGGTCGGGAGGTGATTCATGGAAGATTATGAAACAAGCGCGGGTAACGAATCGCAAAAAGGTCGACTTCACGCCGTCCGCTACTTGATGCGAGTTTTCAGCCCGACGATGGGGCCCTCGAGACACAACCTGGATGTGACGAGCGATGCCGTGGTGTGGAGTATGACCGTGGTGCTGGCAATCGGAGCTGTCGGTTGTCGGACGCAAACTCCAACACTTTCACTTGCAGATCCTTTTTCTACGCCCGCGTCCTCGAGCGGGTTTCCGCCACTTGACTTGAAAAAGTTGGCGGGGCAGGGGGCGGTCCCAGCGACCGCCCCAGGCACTTTGCTAAATGCATCCAGTCCTGGAGCCGAAGCCCAGGGTTGTCTTGACGGAGCGCCTTCTGCACCTGGTAAGCCGCTTGTGGTCCCTTCCAGTTATCAGGGAGACTCACAGGCTGTCGTTGTGAAGGGTGAAAACGGGCAGTCGGTTGAAGACAAGCCGGTTCGTTTTGCTGGGGTCATTGACAAGTCGGAACCCTTGCCGCTGGACCTCGAAGCCATGCCCTCCAGTGATCAACCTTTGAGCTTTCCCTCTGCCGATTCTGACAAGCCCAAGGATCCTGACAGCGAGATTCAGCCCATTGATCTTTCGTATGCCTTGGCCATCGGTGGCGCCAATAACTGGCAGAT
Source organism: Lacipirellulaceae bacterium (assembly GCA_965243695.1). Lineage (GTDB taxonomy): Bacteria > Planctomycetota > Planctomycetia > Pirellulales > Lacipirellulaceae > JAKVCB01. The sequence goes on from CBDEWC010000003.1 coordinate 99,188, forward strand.
CGCCATTGCCCGCACCCGCGTACTGGAGGCGCAAGCCCAATACCTGAATGCGAAATCACTTTGGCTGCCATCCTTGCGATTCGGCATTGGGTACAACAACCACGCCGGGAGGATCCAGGCAACCGAAGGACCGGTCATCGACGTCAATCGAAATTCGATGTTTCTTGGCGGTGGTGCCGGGTTAGGCCAGACTCCTTTGAACGGCGGTGCTGGAGGACCCCCGCGATTGTTCGTCAACTTGTCGCTTGCAGATGCAGCCTTCGCGCCACTGGTGGGTGGTCAGCTCTTCCGTGCGGCACGGGCAGGAGAGGGGGCAGCCATGAATGACGAACTACTGGCCGTGGCTTCTGCCTATTTCGGGTTGATGGAAAGTTACGGAATGCTTGCAAACGAACGGCAAGCCATGACTGCAGCCAAAGATATGGTTTTTCAAGTTTCCGAGTTCAGCCGAGCAGGACTTTCAAGCCAAACTGAGGTTGAACGTGCCTTGACGGAGTTTTCAGACCGCCAACAAGTCGTGGAGGATGTGAATCGCCAAATTGTAGTCCGCAGTGCTGAACTTGCCCGTTTACTTCGCCTTCCACCGCAAAGACAATTGGCGCCGATCGAAGATTATATAGTGCCGGTCGATTTTTTTTCGGCCAGTGTGACTACCGACGAGCTTATTTCGCAAGCTCTTGTGGGACGACCTGAAATTGCCGCGGGGCAGGCAAGACTTCAGGCAGCATGCTGGCGAACCAAGCAGGAGACATGGCGACCGCTGCTGCCGAATTTTCAGGTTGGGGCAAGTGGAGGTACCTTTGGGGGTGGCCAGGGCCATTTAGTGAATTTCGGCAGTCGCAGTGACGTTGATCTGCTGGCCGTGTGGGAACTACAGAATGTGGGACTTGGCAATATGGCTCTCCGCCGCGAAGCTCGTAGTCTGTTTCGTCGGGCTGATTATGAATTGGGATCCATTCGTGACCGCGTTGCCACCGAAGTGGTAACGGCTCACGCCGACGTGGCCAGTTATCGGCGGCAGGTTGAGATTGGCCGAAAGGCAATGGAGTCGGCTGGCGCAAGTTATCAGCTCAACGCCGAGCGGATCCAGCAGGGGGAAGGACTTCCGATCGAATTGCTCCAGTCCATCACCGCGATGGTCAAGACCCAAAACGGATATACTGCTGCAGTTGCCAATTACCACCGGGCCCAATACAGGCTGATGCGGGCTGTCGGTGAGCCTCCCGCGGCCCAGCCACCACCGGAGCAGGTCGAGCTGACCATTCCATCAGCGAGTTAGGAATACAGATATCACTGGCACGCTGCAGCTGTCCACGAGAAGTGCCTAGGCAGCTTCCTGGATGCGTGATTCAGCAGCCCAGTCGATCCAGCGGGTAACCTCGCCAAGATCAGGCCGGGAGCGACCTCGCAGGATTTGCTCGCCCTCTTTGGTGTCGCAGAACGGAGTGATCCAGTCGAGCAGGTCTTTCGGCTTCATTTGGGCGATTTGTGTCGGATCTGTCAGGTTGCATCCGACCAAAATCTGAACGCTAAAATCTTGCAGTTCCGGAACCTGACACATCAGGCGGGCCTGGTGTTGCCAGCCGGCCAGTTTGTTGGCTTTCAGGTGACGTACGTTGAGTTGACGGGCAATTTCAACAGGGTCGGCGTTCAGAAAATCGACGACCCGCGCAATTCCAATCGACTCGAAGCGAGCAGCAGTTTTACGGCTGATCGAAGGGGCCTGTTGGATATTGCTTGTCATTGCAAGATGAAAGTCGGCGGATTTTGGAGAACCGGTTTCACGAGGAGTCGTGGCTTGCAAAGGATTGCCGGATTGGGAATGGTGTGTTTTGGGGGAGACGGAGTCTTTGCGATTCTTTCGCGATAAACGGTGAGCCTTTTGGGGCGAGGTCTGGTTTTTACGCCGATCGCGCCAGTGTTGTCCGACGACACTGTTTTGCCACCGCCGGCGGTATTTCCCTGCTCCTTGAATCCATTGGTGGGCTAATTCGGGATGGAAGTCCAACCCGCGGGCCACCAATCGCTTTCCTCGCTTGCTGTTGAGGAAGGGTTCAATGCGCTGGAGAAGCAAGTCGGCTGTTAAGTCGACAAAGTAATCTGGAGTGTTGGCGCCAATTCCTGTCATAAGCTGTGCATCGTCGAGTGTGACGTTCGGAATGAAGCACATAAAAACCTGATGCGTTTGCCAAAGCTGGACAATTTCGGTGGTGATGCCATCGATGGCAAGCTTGTCAGCCATCTCTGCCGGATCGGCTCCAATCAAATCGCCAACAGTATGGATGTCAATTGCGGTAAAGGCACTGTCGGTTTTGCGTCCCAGGGCGGGAAATCGTGCGATGGGATGGTCGATTCCGAGCAGGAAACCTGGTTCGCCCTCAAACCGGCCCTCGGCCTTTGGGCTCACCGGCTCGCGTCTTGGGTTTTCGTTGGGAAGCAATTCAACGTCAGTGTCTGAGGCCGAGTACAACTGCCGCATTTCAATGACCGTCTGACCGCCTGAGCGGAATCGGGTCACGGCGTCAGCCCGGTTGGTAAATACCAGGACTTGGTTGCCCGCACGAGCAAAGTCGTCCAGAACGCTGGCTGTGGTAACGGCCTGGTGTTCATTCATGCGGGCAAAAGGCTCATCTAACACAAGCGGAAGTTCAGTACCCTGATTTCGTTGCGCAGTCACCAGGGAGAGAATCAGACTGAGATAAACGAGGTCTTGCTCGGCTGGCTCCAGGGTATCGATGGAACGTCGGCGATTCTCTCGCGAGAAGACGGTCAATTGTCTCGTCTGCGGATCGATTTCTAGCTGGGTAAATTGTCCCGATGAAAACTGGGCAAGATAGTCGGACGCCTTGGGCTGTTTCGGAATTGTTTGCTGAACGGGCGATTCGCCTGTCTGCGCAAGCTGTCGATGCAATTTGAGTTGAATGGTTGCCAGTTCCGAAGAGACTTGTTCGAGGGAAACACCGGAGAGCAGGGCGACGTGGTCTTTTGCGATTTGGATTCGCTGACGCTCTGTCGATTCGCGGGTTTCTTGTTGTTGGGCGAGTTGCTGGCGAAGCTCCGTCCGCTCTCGCTCCAACTGCGTGCGGGTCAGCTCGAGTTGATCAGGCGAAACGTTTTCCAGGTTGCCGAGAGGGCCTGCGGTAGATGGTGTCAATTTGCGAGACAGTTGGCGGCGAATGGGACGATCTGGTCGAATTAAGGATTGCCGCCGGTCGAGCAAAGTCTGAAGCTGCTCGCGGATTTGGACACGTGACCTGGCCAGTTGCTGGGCCTCGCCAGAGAGTTCCTGATGTGCGAGCAGTTGCTCCTGATCACAGATTGACTGATCGAGATGTGCGATGTGTTTGCCCAGTGCTTCGGTAAGCGGACGTAACCGAGGGTGTGCCTCCCGGCAGACACAAATTTCGGAGTCGGCCGAACGGGCCAGTTTTGCTAATTCAGCGTTCAGGTCGGTTGCCAAACGCTGCAGGACAGTCAGGTGAGTCCGTTGGTCCGCCAGAGGAACCCACGCGGCGGTATCATCGGGGTGCGTTTGGGCCAGACGATCACGGATAGAACTTTCCCGCTGGCCTATGTTGGCCAACGTCGAACGCCAGAGCTGTATTTGGGCATCCAATTCTTCAAGTTTCAGTTCCAAATCGACGGGTACGGCATGCGATTGCTTTTGCTGAAGGGAAGTTTCCAAGCGATCGTACCGCAACCGGGCTTCGACATCGGCGAGGGAAACATCGACTGCCTGGAGTTGTCGGTTGAGTTCCGCTGCCTCTGCAACCTGCTTTTCCTGTAGGGAATCGAGTTCTTGCAATTGTTTGTCAAGTTCATGGCTGCGATGACGTTCTTCAGTAACGCGGACCTGAAGTTGGCTGGCCAATTCGTCACGCCGATTCAGCAGTTCGACATGATCAGATGGGCAAGCCGAACTGCTGGCGTCACCAGCCTGTTCATGAGCTACCGGTGTCGATGCGCGGAAGTGTTCAGCAAATTGTTCCGACAACAACTGCTGAAGCCCGTGCTCGGACGCAACATCGACTGCGTAGATTTCCGATAAAACGACCGAAGAAATTCCCGAGAGAAGGTTTTGTACCGTTTTTGCATTCAGTTGTGCCCCGTCTGGAGAAGAAACGGTAAGCCGCCCAGGTGGGGCAATATCGTTGTAGCGACGCAGGCGGTAGCGGTCTCCCTGGTCCTCAACTAATAATTCGCCGTCTGGTTGCGCCGAGTATCTGTCGGGAGCCGCCGTTCCAGCGCCGGGGACTTTGCCGTAAAGCACATGGGCCAGCAGGCCAGCAATGGTCGATTTACCACTTGCGCTGGGTCCGAAAAAGGCAGTCAGGCTGTGGCTGAGATCATCGGCACGAACGTCGGGCCAAATTCCGTTTCCATTCAGGCCAAATTCGAGAATGCGCATCCAAAACGTCCTTGCTTCTTTGCAAAACCGAACCGAGGTGCGACTTGGACCAGCGCCAAGTGCTCGATAAATGTTTGGCGAATCTAGCGAAAAAACGATTTTTTAGCAATGCTAATTGGAAGTGCTGGCGTTATGCGATCGGCCGTCGATCGACTGCCAATGGTCGCGTCAGCGAGATTCTTTGCACCGATACATTGCCCGGTCTGCTGCGGCAATCAGTTCTGTTGGAGTGGTTGGATCTTCAGCCTGGCCCCACGTGGTACCGACGCTTGCAGAAATCAAGGTTGTCGACCCGTCTGGTTGTAGAACCGGTTGCCCGATGGCAGTTTCAATACGTTTGGCAACCGTTTGAACATCGCTCTCCTTGGATAGGTGTTCCAGCAGGACCATGAACTCGTCGCCACCAAAACGGACAAGAAGATCTTCGTCGCGTAGACAGCCGCGTAACCGCAGGGCAGCTTCGACAAGGATTTTGTCGCCCACCAAGTGTCCCCAACGATCGTTGATCGTTTTAAAGTTGTCCAGATCTATGAACAGAAGGGCAAACGGTGGGCCGCCGTAGTTTTTTTCGTCAAGCAAAACCTCCAGGCGGTTTAAAAGCTGGTTGCGGTCTCCAAGTCCGGTGAGCGGATCGCGACGAGCAATTGCCTCCAACGACGGAGGGCAACTCTGCCAGTCCGTATCCGCATGTTGGAGGACGATACCAATCGCTGTTTTTCCGTCACATTCAACCCGACGCAGCGCCGCATTCCAACGTGTGACCGTGCCATCTGTTGATGTGAAAAAGACCTGCAGGTCTGCAGCTTCCAGTTTGCCAGCCGCAAGCCTTGATAACACGCCTTGTGGCTCGGGAGTTGCAAGGTCAGGAAAGACCGATTGCAGCGTCTGGTTTTCACCTGCAGCGCAAGACATCCCATACCAATGTTGGGCAGCGGGATTTGTTCTCTGGAGCCTGCCAGTCGCTGGCTCGACGATCAGAACCGGGTCCTGGCAAAGATTCAGCAAGTCACTGAGTGGTTGTGGATGGTCCGGTTGCAGATGGTTTGGTTGTAGATGGTGGGGATCAATGGGCATGGCTAAATGAATGGGCATCGTTAAATGGTTGAGCAGTGTGGCGGTCAGTGCGGTGGGCAGAGCCGCTAGGGGATTTGGCCCTTTCGGGGAATGCGCAATTTGGAGTTTCTGGTTATAATCAACGATTCTCGTGACCACAGCCCGATTTGCCAGCTTGGATCCGCTTTGTTCAATGCTTCTTGGCAAACGGTTTGGCTGTCTTGAACGGGCAGAATTACTAAAATCTTGTTTTGCAGTGCGTGGTAACTTCAGGTTTTCGCACACCAATCATGCTGCACCATTTGTCGTCCAATCAGTCGGTCGTAGAATCGGCCCGCCAGTCACGGTATCCCCAGGCCACAACATCCAGTCGTTCGTGGTTTTGGGCCATTACCGACCAGGGGGTGGTCAGTCTTGCCAGTTTTATCGCGACAGTGATTATCGGTCGTTATTGCGCTCCAGAGCAGCTGGGAATTTATAGTGTTTTGATCAGCGGTGTCTGGCTTTTGGGAGGACTGCTCAATGCACTCGTGTGGGTGCCTTATACGTCGGAAGCTCCCCTGTTGGCCGGGAAGCGGCTGGCGCGATGCGCAGGTAGCGCTTTGGTGCATCTTACCGTACTGCTGGGAATTTGTGTTGCGGGCCTGGTTCTCGCCGCGGTCGCTGCGGAAATTTCAGCACGATTTTTGGCCATCAACATTGAAGTTGCCAACCAGATTCGCAATTTTAGCCTCATCATGGTGCCTGTGTTGGTTTTGTTAATGCTGCGGAACCACTTGCGACGGACTGCGATTGCCCATCTGGAAATGTGGCGTTTGTGGAAAATTGACATTCCCATCAGCGGGCTCCACATCGTTTTGCTGTTGTTGTTTGCCAGGTGGGGGATCCTCACCGCAAGCACTGGGATCCTGGCCCTGGCGCTTGCCTGCGGTTTGTCGCTTGGGTGGTTGGTGTGGCTGTGGAATCAGTTGTGTTTTGATTGGCGATCGACCAGATATTACTGGGTCTACAACTGGAAATTTGGAAGCTGGTTGGTGGGAGCCTCGTTGGCGTGGCTGCTTGCGCAGAACGTATATCGGTGGCTGGTCTGGTCCCAGGAAGGGTTGTTTGCCCTGGGGGAATTTTCGGCTGCTTTTTATATGGCGATGAGTCTGAGTCCGCTTCTGCTTGCTGTCGAAAATGTGACACGAGCCTTGGCAGCAAATCGGCTTGCGGAGGGACAGGAAGGCGAATTGCGACGAACCACGACAGAACTGACATTGATTTTGGCGCTGGTCTTTGGGGTATTGTCAGTCCTATTGGGATTCTTCGGTGGTGAACTGGTCACTGCTATTTATGGCGAAGATTATGCCGGACAGCAGGCCGTTGTTGCAACGCTTTGTTTAGGCCTATTCGTTTTTGCGGTGAACATCCCGGTTGACTCGGCCTTGTTGGCACTGCGGCGAGGGCAAGTGGTTCTGGTTGCTTCGCTGACGCAATTGGTGTTGGGGGTCGGAATTGCAGCACCGCTAATGCTGTGGCTGGGTACTGTTGCCATTGGCTATGCAATGGCAGTCAGTGGGGCTGGTGGATTGATCGTGCGATGGGTTTGTTTTTGCCGCTCCCAGCAGCGTGTGTCGCGGTAGCCAGTTGCGCTTGAGTTGGTGTTGCAAGAAACCTGGCTATCGATTCGAGTCACGTTTTTTGAGTGGTGCCTGGGTGGCTTGTTTCCAGGCGGGAGTAACTCGTTCTTGAATGCGGCCGCCCGAACGCACCAGGAAGAGTGCGGCGATGTTATTTTTTGTCGCCCACGCAACTCCCTTTTGGTCGCCCATGACCAAAAGGCCGGTTGCGAAGGCGTCCGCATGCAAGCACGATTTGTGCAATACTGAGACCGTTGCCAGATTGTGCTCGACGGGGTGGCCCGTGTGAGGATCAATGATGTGCGCGTAATGTTTGCCTTCGTGCACAAAGAAGTTGCGGTAATCGCCCGAGGTCGCCAGCGCCGAATTTTCGAGAGGAATGATTCTGTGCGGACGTCGTTTTGCTTCGGGCGGGCTTTCGATGGCGATCTGCCAGAGGCGGTCGCTGGCTGGTTGGCCGCGGGCGACCACTTCGCCACCAATCTCGACAAGAAAGTTGTTCAAGCCCTCCTCTTGGAGAAGCTGGCCGACCTGGTCGGTGGCAAATCCCTTGGCAATTGCTGAAAGATCGACTTCCAGTCCGCAAACGGCTTTCTTTAGCGCCGGTGGATTTGTCCGCACCAATAACCGCTGCTGGCCAACCTGTGCTAAGGCGCCGGTTATTGCCCTGTCATCAGGAAGTTCGATATTCTTGGCAGTCGCCACGCCACCGTCGGTCCCGAAATTCCACAGGCGAACAAGCGGCCCGACGGTGATGTCAAATGCACCACCGGTCGCCTCGCCTACTTCCAGGGCTTTTGTCACAACTTCAGCAGTTGGTCGCGATACCTCGAACCATTTTCCGCGGGCCGCCGCATTGAATTGTGTGACCTCCGAGGACCCGAGGTAGGTTGACATTTGCGCGTTAATTTTGGCCAGTCGAATGACGATTGCTTGCCGGAGGGATGCGAGGGAGCGTTCCGGCGGGAGCTGGTCGGTGAACTTGACGGTCCAGCGCGTGCCCATCGTGGGCCCGGTGAGAGTGGTTGCAGTTAGCCCGGCGGGGCAGTGTGCGTGGGCGATCAAGAGCACCATCAAGGCGAGGTGCCACCGGTGGGCGGACATCGTGCTGGCTCTTGGCTGGCGTGGTACGACTCGGAAGGGCATAGGGTCCATTGGGACTTTGAGGTCATTGGGTCCAGTGGGACTTCCTCTAGGAATTGCGGGGCCGGTCCGTTTTAAGGATTTTTAGCTTTGGGGGGTGGAATTCATTTTAGCATCGATTTTCCGGAGGAGCCCAGCGCCGGATGGGCCGAAAAGAGGAGAGGTTGTTGTCCAGAAGGCTGGCGACTTGCACTTGGTGCGTCTGCTAAGTCGGCCGCTCTGGCAGACCAGGCAGTCGGGGCTTTCCGGTGGGCATGCGGGCTTGCCATCGGAGGTGGCGCGCCTTTTGGTAAGTTGAATTGGCGGTGGCGAGTCAACCGCAGGCTTTCGCGGCTTGGTGCAACGCACCACTGGTAACAGGAGCCGTTCTCGCGTAGCATCGCAACAAGAGTTGGCCGACCATCGATCAGGCTTTATTTTAATTGTAGATCTCACGGGCAGACCCTGTCATGAAAATTCACGAATTTCAGGCCAAGGAACTCTTTCGTCATGCTGGTGTGGCAGTCCCAGATGGCATTGTCGTTCATTCCCCGAGCGAGGCGTCGGCCGCTTTTGAGAAGCTGGGCGGGCCGCTTGCGGTGGTCAAAGCCCAAGTCCATGCCGGGGGCCGTGGCAAAGGGTCGTTCAAAGAAAATCCCCAGCAGCATGGCGTGCAGCTTGTCAAAACGGCTGCCGAGGCCAAGACTGTGGCCGAGGCCATGCTCAAAAATTCCCTGGTCACCATCCAGACCGGCCCCGAAGGGCAGGTGGTCAACCACGTGTTTGTCGAAGCAGGTTGCGAGATTGACCGCGAACTTTATCTGGGCATCGTGATCGATCGAGCCAAGGGGTTTCCTGTGGTGATGGCCTCGACCGAAGGTGGCATGAACATTGAAGATGTCGCTGCCCAGACGCCTGAACTCATTCACAAAGAATGGTTTCACCCCGATGGGGGCATCGAGAGCTTTCAAGTACGCAAACTTTGCCAGAAACTCAATATTTCTGGTGCGGCGGCCCGTTCGGCAGATCATTTCTTGAAGGCACTATGTCGGGTTGTTTGTCGACTACGACTGCAGTCTGGTAGAGATCAATCCGCTGGTCGTGACTGGCGGTGGGGAATTGATGGCCCTGGATGCAAAAGTGAACTTTGATGACAGTGGCCTGTTTCGGTATCCGGCGATCAGGGAACTCCGTGATATCTCCGAAGAAGATCCCGCCGAGGTTCGCGCCGGAGAGGCAGGGCTCAGTTACGTTCAACTTGACGGTAGCATCGGGTGCCTGGTCAACGGTGCTGGTCTGGCGATGAGCACCATGGACTTGATCAAATTACACGGTGGTGAACCGGCCAACTTTCTCGACGTGGGAGGGGGAGCCAATACCGAACAGGTGACTGAGGCCTTTCGGATCCTGCTGGCCGATGAAAAGGTCAAGGCAGTATTGGTGAACATTTTTGGCGGGATCATGCAGTGCACAACGATTGCCACTGCGATTGTTGAATCTTACAAAGAGGTTGGGTTTCACGTGCCGCTGGTTGTGCGACTGGAAGGAACCGAAGTCAAGGAAGGCCGCAAGATTTTAGACGAGAGTGATGTCGATATTATTACCGCCAATGACCTGACCGACGCAGCCCAAAAAGTCGTGCAGGCCGCCGGCGGAGCGTAGTCGTTGTTCGATAACCTGGTTTTGCTGAGGAGCAATATTTGAGGCAGGCAATGCCGTCAACGGTGG
>CBDEWC010000004.1:0-113631 GCA_965243695.1 Lacipirellulaceae bacterium
TAAATGCAGGCCGCGATTTATTTCTATCAAACGCGTGCGCCAACTGCCACACGATTCGCGGGACCCACGCCAAGGGGATCTTTGGGCCTGATTTGACACACCTCATGAGCCGTGAGACGATCGCCTCGGGTATTCGGTTCAACAATAAAGAAAATCTGACTCAATGGGTCCAAGATCCACAAACCATCAAAGAAGGTTGTCGAATGCCGGATATGAAACTCACCTCCGACAGCGTCCAGAAAATCGTCGCCTACCTTTTGACCCTTCATTAAGCACACTTTACTGAGTTCGCCTCATACACTGGCCCCTTCACACTGGTACCATGGCCACCGTCCACTACGATTCCAAGTCGACCAACTCTGCCGCGATCCCGCTGGTGACGCGTTTGCATGGCTGGGTCTCGTCGGTCGATCACAAACAGATCGGAGTCATGTACCTGGGGATGAGTTTCATCTTCATGGTGATCGGTGGGCTGGAAGCCTTTTTGATGCGGGCCCAGCTGTGGGAAGCCAATAACACACTGGTCGGGCCGGAAACCTTCAATCAGCTCTTTACGATGCACGGCACGACGATGATCTTTTTTGTGATCATGCCGATGCTGGCCGGTTTTGCAAACTACTTCGTCCCCCTGATGATCGGTGCCCGCGACGTAGCCTTCCCGCGACTCAATGCACTCGGGTTCTGGCTCTCGTTTTTCGGCGGCTGCCTGCTCTACTACACCTACCTGGGTGCGGAGGGACTTTACGGAGCCTCGAATGCACCCGACATCGGCTGGTTTGCCTATGCTCCGCTCACATCTCCTGCCTATTCGCGGGGAAACGCGACCGACTATTGGATCCTGGGCACGATGATGACCGGGGCTGGCACCATCGCTTTTGGTGTCAACCTGATTGCCACCATCTTCACGATGCGCGCTCCAGGGATCCGGCTCACAAAACTTCCCCTGTTTGTCTGGATGATGCTGATCGATGCGATCCTGATCCTGCTTGCCTTCCCGCCGCTTACGGCCGCCCAGGTCATGCTGCTGTTTGACCGCTACCTGGGAGCCCACTTTTTTGATCCCCAGTCAGGCGGTTCGGCCCTGTTGTGGCAACATCTGTTCTGGTTTTTTGGCCATCCGGAAGTTTACATCATGGCACTGCCGGCCTTTGGGATTGTCTCGGAGATCATTCCGGTCTTTTCGCGCAAAGTGATATTCGGATATGCCTCGATGGCCGCCGCCACCGCCGCGATCGGATTGATTAGCGTGGGTGTTTGGGCGCACCATATGTTCACCGTTGGCATGAACGACATGGTCGACACATTTTTTGCCGCATCGACTTTTTTGATTGCAATCCCTACGGGTATCAAGATCTTCAATTGGGTGGCCACGCTCTATGGGGGCCGCCTGCAGCTACGAACCCCGATGTTGTTTGCGCTTGGCTTCCTCTCGATGTTCCTCATCGGCGGGTTAACCGGAATTATGCTTTCGGTGGTTCCCTTCGACTGGCAAATCTCCGACAGCTACTTTCTCGTGGCCCATTTTCATTACGTGTTGTTTGGCGGGTCGTTGTTTGCCCTGATCGGTGGCTTTTATTACTGGTTCCCCAAAATGTCCGGCCGGATGATGAACGAAACACTCGGAATCTGGCAGTTCACACTTTTGTTCGTCGGCTTCAACGTGCTGTTCTTTCCAATGCACATCTCTGGCCTGCTGGGAATGCCCCGGCGGGTTTACACGTATGCCGAGACCGAGTGGGAAATCTGGAATCAACTCTCCACGGTCGGTGCGGCGGTCATGGGCGTTGGGTTTTTATTCTTCTTCATGAATATCGTCCACTCCCTTCGTCATGGAAAACCCGCTGGCGACGACCCATGGGATGCCTGGACCCTGGAATGGACCACGACCTCTCCACCGGCCACCTATAATTTTGAGGAAATACCCACGGTCGAGAGTCGCCGCCCCCTGTGGGATTTAAAACACCCCGACGATCCCGATTCGCAATACGAGTAACTCCTCGCAAATCCAAAAACTGGACTCCACTGAAAGCTGTACTTTGAATCAGGCCGCACTCCCATCCGCCGAGATGCACAATCCTTACCAGGAGTCGCGATTCACGACCAAGCAGTCTGGGATCGTGGCCTTTTTGTGTTCCGAGGTGGCCCTATTCAGCACCTTGATCACGACCTATATCGTGTTTTTGGGCTATAAGATCCCCGGAGCCAATCCGGAAGAAATGCCCACCCCGGCCAACTCGCTTGGCCTGGGGCTCGTGATCATCAACTCGATCTGCCTGCTCAGCAGTAGTGGCACGATTTATTTTGCCCTCAGGGCCCGCGCCCGGGGCCATCATGTCCTCTATCTCGCATGGCTGGCTGTCACCATTCTGCTCGGAAGTCTTTTCCTCGCGGGAACCGGCTACGAATGGTATGGCTTGATTACCGAACACCACCTCACGATCGGCACCAATACCTTTGGAAGCACTTTTTATACCCTGATTGGCTTTCACGCATTCCACGTCTCCATTGGGGTCGTGACGATGTGTATTTTGTGGGGCGTCGAAGCCCGCCGCTGCCTCTCGGCTGAGTGCGAGGCGCCCGAACTGGTCTCCTGGTACTGGCACTTTGTCGATGCCATTTGGATCGTCATTTTTACCCTCGTTTACATCATTGGTCGCTAAACCCCCGGGCCAGAATCCTTTAAAACGGATCGGCAACCTACTCGTCACTCCGCCACGCACCACCTACCTGACCAGGCCTGTTGACCCAAAGAGCATTTCGTAACCGCATGAATCCCACACCGAAACAAAATGACAAACCGGAAGAAGGGCAGGGCGTTTGCATGCCCCGCCCGACCGCCGCCCCCATTGTCATTGCTTTTGGCGCAATGCTAATGAGCAGCGGACTGGTGCTGAATTTTGCCTTCACCGCGGTCGGTCTGATTGTCTTTGTGGTCGGACTCACCAAATGGATTTACATACTCGCGAGCGACGGCGGCGAAGAAATTCTGCCCCTCGAGGCCCGGCCAGCACCGGTCAAAATCTCCCAGGCAAAGGTTGCACCGCTTCGCCCGGGGATGCCCGGACATCGGATGCAAATTCCCGAAAAAGTGCATCCCTATTCGGCAGGCCTGAAAGGGGGCATTGTGGGGGGCATTGCCATGGCCGCGGTCGCCCTCACCTATGGTGCCGTGAGTGGACGTGGGCTGTGGTATCCGGTCAATTTGCTCGCCGGCATGATCGTCCCCATGTCCCCCGACCAACTTGGCCATTTCAACGCCCTGGCACTCGTCGTAGGGTGCGTTATTTTTGTGGTGACCGCATTGGGTGTGGGACTCATGTTCGGAATCTTGTTGCCGACGATGCCCCGTTTCCCCGTGTTTTGGGGCGGCATTGTCGCACCCCTGTTGTGGACCGCTGCGATCTATAGCTTCATGGAAATCCTCAATCCGGTCCTTAATGAACATGTCGACTGGTGGTGGTTTTTTGCGTCCCAATTCGCCTACGGAATCGCCGTAGGGTTGGTCGTAATCCGCAGTGAAAAAGTCTCCGTGAAGGGGGCGAAATCATGATGCTTTTGGTCAAACACCCGCAAACATTTCTGCTGGCGGCCCTGGTGCTGGTGATGGTTGGCTGCGGCGACCCATTGCCTGGCAAACCACTGCTGAGCGATCGGGCAACACCCCTCTCGGAGCAGATGGAGTTTGGCGAGCTGTATCACATTAACTGCAAAGGTTGCCACGGGGCGGACGGCAAATTTGGCCCAGCTCCCTCGCTGAATGACCGCCTCTTTTTGTCGATCTTCTCCGACAAACAACTACTCGATATCCTCCATGGCGGCAGGCCCGGCACGCTCATGCCAGCTTTCTCCCGCAAAGAGGGTGGTTTGCTCTCGGAAGCGCAAATCCAATCGCTGGCCGCTGGCATTCGCGCCACGTGGGCTAAGCCGGATGGAGTCCCTGACAACCCACCCCCCTACCTGGCCAGCAGCCCGGGCGATCCGGCCGCCGGCCAAGTGAAGTTTGAGGCCTACTGCGCCGACTGTCATGGCAAGGATGGCCAGGGAGGTACCAGCGGGGCGGTAAACAACCCTGCCTTTTTGGAGTTGATTAGTGACCAGGCCCTGCGGCGCATCATCATCACCGGCCGCACCGACCTGGGAATGCCCAACTATCTTGGGCTCGGTGAAAAGTCGTCGCAAAAACAACCTCCCACTAGCCAAGACATCTCCGACATCGTGGCCCTGATGGGAACCTGGCGGACCGCACCCGCGCGCCGGCTCGCCAATCAAGAGAAACAGGATTCACCGGCACCAGAAACCTCCTCCAGCGCCCCCGCGGCACCGCAACCTACGGGAACGACACCATGACAGACTGCGAACACGCCTCGCCTGCCGATTGCACCACCGACCGCCGCGGCTGGTTCGACTGGGTCAGTTGGTTGATGCTCGGAGCCGGCGGCGCGGTATTGAGCATTCCGGTCGTTGGCTACCTGTTCGGAGCGGTCATTTGGCGCCGCAAAGACGAGTGGGTTTCCTTGGGGAAGACCGCCGACTTCAAGGAAAACGAGACCCGACTTGTCACCCTGAAAAATCCACTCCGCGGCCCGTGGGATGGCATCACCGGAGAACTGGGCATCTATGTGCGGCGCGACCCGGAAAAGGGTTTTGAAATCTTCTCGGTCCACTGCACGCACCTCGGCTGCCCGGTGAGTTGGTTTTCCGAACCTGGCCTGTTCATGTGCCCCTGCCACGGAAGCGTATTTTACGAAGATGGCGAATATGCCGCAGGCCCCGCCCCGCGCGGGCTTTACAAGATCGAGCACAAGATTGACGGGGATAACTTGCACGCCCACGTCGGTCACTTGCCAACCTTACAGAATCCTGGGACCCCACCCAAAGCCCCACAGGCAACCACGTAACCATCAAGCCCCGACTTGAACCATCAAGGTCCGTTCGGCTCAGGAGAATCCATTGTTCGCAGCCATCCGATCCGCCGCAATGTGGTTTGAACACCGACTCGTCCTCCGCGAGACGTTGTGGCCTATTATTCGCCACCCGGTCCCCCGCGGACTACGCCGTCGGGTAGGCTGGTTGTATGTTTTTGGCAGTACGGCGATGACGCTGCTGATGCTGCAAATCGCGACCGGCATCGCCCTTTCGATGGTCTATGTTCCCTCGGCCGGCCAGGCGTACGAGAGCCTGCTTTACTTGAATTTCCAGGTCCCTCTCGGCTGGATGCTGCGGGCCATCCACAATTGGTCGGCGACGATGATGCTGGTGATTGTCGTCATTCACATGATCCAAGTCTTCCTGACGGGAGCCTACAAATACCCGCGCGAATTGACCTGGATGTTTGGCGTTGCGCTATTTTTGCTCACCGTGGGCATGGCATTTACGGGCCAGGTTTTGCGGTGGGATGCCAATTCGTTCTGGGGGCTGGGTGTGGGGGTCGCCATGATCGGGCGGGTACCCTATATCGGACCGGCGCTGTGCGAACTCTTGATGGGCGGGCCCATGATTGGGGGCGAAACCCTGAGCCGCTTCTTTGCGCTTCACGTCTATATTATCCCGGGGCTACTGATCGGCTCCCTGGCGGTCCACCTTTACCTGGTCGTTCGACAGGGCATTTCCGAGCCGCCCGCCGAGGGCGAGCCGGTGGACCGAGACACCTATGACGAAGAATACGAGAAATTAATCGGCGGCGGACGGGGCGATCCCTTTTTCCCGGGCCCACTCGCCCGCGATGCGTTTTTTATTGGGGCAACCCTGCTGTTGGTCTTTGCCCTCGCGGCCATCGATGGTCCCAACGGGCCAAATTTGCCACCCGACCCGGCCAACGTGGCGGCTTCTCCCGTTCCCGATTGGTACTTTTTGCCCTTGTTTGCTGTTCTGGCACTCAGCCCGCGGGCGCTGGAGACGTGGATTATCTTGATCGCGCCGGTGGTCATCGTGATTGGCCTGGTGTTGCTCCCTCTCTGGACAGGCACTGGGGAACGCCACTGGCGGAGCCGTCCGGTGGCCTGCATGTCGGTCCTCTTTATTCTCCTTGCGTTATTCGTTTTGGGTTGGCTCGGTTACAAAGAGCCGTGGTCACCCATCATGAACGCGTGGACCAAGGATGCGGTTCCGCCAAACATTGTCAAACGACTCACCCCCCTCCAGTTGCAAGGCGCAACGCTTTTGCAGCTGAAAACTTGCCGCAACTGCCACAGCCTCGATGGCGTAGGTGGCAAACGAGGACCCGACCTGACCTATGTAGGTTCGCGTCTTGACCGGCCAGCATTGGTCCGCCAAATCGTCCAGGGCGATGGTAATATGCCGGCTTTTGGTAAACAATTAACCAATGCCGAGGTGACTGCCCTGGTTGACTTCCTGGCTTCCCTCCGCCCGCCCAACCGGCCACCGCCGGTGGTACCCACTGTCTCGGCCCGTGCGTCGGACGAGTGAACGGCGCGGAGGAGCCTGGCCGTTAAAAAATTAAGCGGTTTCCCGGCCGGCTCGCAGTCCCAAGTCTCCTCAACGGATCACCCCCATGTCAGCCGATTGGCAGGCATTCTGGACCTCGTGGCAATTTGATGCCTGGCTCACGCTGGCGCTGGTGCTTACGGCGCTGATCTATTTGCGCGGCTGGCTCCGCCTTCGGCAACGGGGTGCCGGGCGTTTCAACCCGTGGCGTTTGGCAGCCTTTTTCTTCGCGGTAACTACCGTGGGTTTGGCGACTCAGTCCCCGATCGAACCGTTTTCCACCATGTTGCTGCAAATGCACATGTTTCAGCATGTCCTGTTGATGTTTGTCGCCCCTCCGCTGGTATGGATGGCTGATCCTGAATTGCCCCTTTTAGTCGGACTGCCAAAAGTTTTGCGCCGCCATCTGGCCGTTCCCATCCTTCGCGACCCACTGGTCCGTGGGGTGACGCACCTACTTGCCCACCCGGCAGTGGCTTTGGGACTGTTCGTCATTACCGCTTGGACCTGGCACCTGCCGGCGCTCTACCAGGCGGCCTTGAGCTCCCAAACATGGCACCAGGTAGAACATGCTTCGTTTTTCCTGGCAGCGATCGTCTTCTGGCGCGTCGTGATTGGCCCCTATCCAAATCGGTCAACGCTGAGCCGCTGGATCGTTCTTCCCTACCTGCTCGTGGCCGCCCTGCAAGGAACGGTCTTCTCGGGACTGTTGACCTTCAGCGACCGCCTCTTTTACCCACATTACGAGGCGGTTCCCCGACTCTGGAACATCACGCCGCTGGACGACCAGGCCATCGCCGGCGCACTCATGTGGTTTTCCGGATCGGTCGCTTACCTGCTTGCCCTGGCCTGGGTCGCTGCTGAACTCTGGAATGAAACTCCGCAACCTCAAACGGCTGGCACGAAACCCACGCTGCCGCCTGGCAGCTTGGAGCGTCGGCGCCAGCAGACGGCTTTGCGAATTTCGAGGCTCCGAACACCCACGACCAAATCCACGCTCGCCTCCCCGGAAGTCTGGGATTTGTTCAAACTGCCTTTCGTGGGACCTGTCCTGAAAAGCAAGGCCTTTCGCCCCGCGATGCAGACGGTGTTATTGCTACTGGCGGGCCTAATTGTGATCGATGGGCTGTGGGGTCCCCAGGCGACCTCTCTGAACCTGGCAGGCGTGACACCCTGGATTCACTGGCGGGGCCTGCTGGTCATTGGCCTGGTGGTCGCTGGCAACCTGTTTTGCATGGCGTGCCCCTTTACGCTGCCACGCGGACTGGCCAAACGACTCTTTCGGACCCACTGGAATTGGCCCGTTTGGCTGCGTAGTAAGTGGCTGGCGGTGGCGCTACTAATCGTGTTCTTTTGGGCTTACGAAGCCTTTGCCCTGTGGGACACGCCTTGGTGGACTGCCTGGATTGTGGTCGGATATTTTGTCGCATCCTTTGCCGTCGACGGGCTGTTTCGCGACGCCGCATTCTGCAAGTACGTCTGTCCGATCGGACAATTTAATTTTGTCCAGTCGCTCTGCTCACCACTGCAGGTCGCCGTGCGCGACGGGGATGTCTGCCACACGTGCGACACCAAGGATTGCATCCGCGGCGGACCGCAGGGTAGCGGGTGCAACATGGAACTGTTTCAGCCGCAAAAAACGGGCAACCTCGACTGCACATTTTGCCTGGACTGTGTCCACGCCTGTCCCCATGAAAATGTGGGCATGCTGGCCTTCGTCGATAGTGGCCAATTGACCTCCGGCGGGATGCCGTCAACGGCGGTCCGCTGGTACCGTCGGACCGACGTCGCTGCCTTGTTGACGATTCTTGCCAGCGCCGCTTTTGTGAACGCCGCGTGGATGGTCGAACCTGTAGTCCGCCTTGAAGAACAGGTTCAGGCGGAACTCCCTTCGATCAGCCGGCCTGTATTGGTCGCCCTTGGGATGGTTCTCTCGCTCGCGTTCATCCCGGCGGTCGTACTCTTGGCGGTTGCCGCCGTCAGTCGTTGGTGGAGTGGCTCCAAGAGGGGAGTCCTCGAAACGGCCACGCAGTTTGCCATGGTGCTCGTGCCGTTGGCACTGGCGATGTGGACGGCCCATTATACGTTTCACCTGTTTACTAGCGCCGGCACCTTGTGGGCCGCCGGGACCCGGATGTTGAGCGATTATCACCTGGCAACGTTTGGCGATGCGGCCCTGGCCTGCGCCTGTTGTGGCGACGTCGCCAGTTGGATCCTGCCCTGGGAGATTGTGTGCCTTGATATCGGCCTGTGTGGGTCGCTCTACGTGGCCTATCGAATTGCGATCTCCGGTCACCAACTCTCTTGGACAGTGGTCAAGGCGTGGACCCCTTGGGCTGTGCTCTCAATGGGCCTGTTTGTCGCGGGGATTTGGATATTTTTTCAGCCGATGCAAATGCGTGGCACGATGGTGCTGGGAGGCTGAGTGATGCGGGCACCGGCCTGGCAATTCGTTCTGATCGCCTCGGTGTGGTTCACGGTCCATCCCGATGGGCTCCTCGCCGACGGAGGCCGTGTTTGCTGGTCAGGCGTGTCGTCCGCTTACCGGCTTACCGTTTTTGCGGAGCCGGTCCCTTTGCGGCAGGGCCGTATCGACCTAAGCCTTTTTGCCCAAGACTCCCAGGAACTGACCCCCGTTTCCGGCGTAAAAGCAACGTTTGGCCTCATTCCTCCCGGCAGCACCACACCCTTGCTGGAGGCGGAGGCGACCCGGTCGAATGCGACCAACCCACTATTTCAGGCAGCATCTTTAAACGTCCCTTTTGCTGGCCGCTGGCAAGTGAAACTGTTGGTAGGCGAACCGGAGGGCGCTTTTTATTCCGCCACTTTTCCACTGGAGGTCGCCCCTGCCCAGGACACCGCTTGGAAGATGGCCTTCTGGATCGTATTGCCGGTGGTGCCCATTAGTTGGTTTGTCATCCGCCAACTGGTCGATCACTTCCAGAAATGCGGTAGTCGGATTTAGAGAAATATCGATCACCCCGCGCCGGCGCACTCGTTTCGCGCTCCGAACGGAAGGCAGCAACCTGCGCCCCAAAATCTTTGGGACAACAGGTCCAGCCGTGCAAGAACACGAGCGGACTTTTGGATATTGTTTTTACGATCGATCCGCTCCCTACCGAACTGGGGGGTGAACCGACAGCTGTTTGGAGCCACGGAACGACGGGTTCTCGTTGGCTTGAAGCACATTCTGAATTAGAACGGCGAGCGCCGGAGTCCACGCTTGCGGACATCTTCACCCCGAACCAAAAAGCACTCGCGGGCGAATTTTTCGCCAGTGCGGTAATCTTCATATTCCTTCGCGCCGACCGTGCCATCGGCGGACATGTAGCGCAGAACGAGTACACGTCGAAACCGGTCCGAGGAGTTGGGCGTGGAGGTATGCGGCATCATCGTGTGGTGGATTGCCATCTGGCCTGCCCGAAGCCGGTATTCAACGCAGTCTGTTTCCAGGTCGGCGGGCAAGGCCTCCGGTTGGATTTCTTCCGAAAACGCCACTTTGCCGGAGTCGCGACGCGGGAGTTCGCCCTTGTTGTGCCATCCGGGCAACACCGACATCGTGCCGTTTTCCCGATCGACGTCGTCCAACGCAATCCACACACCGGGGGCAAGTTCGCCATCGAGGTCCCAATAGGGCGTGTCCTGGTGCCAGGGAACCAGCTTGCCAGTGCGGGGTGGCTTGATAAGAAAATGAGAAGACCACAGCACAATGTTTGGCCCGACGTGGCGCTCAATCATGTCTAGCAGTCGCGGCTCTTCTGCAAGACGAAAAACCCATCGTTCCTGGTGGTGGCACGAAATTATATCTTCCGAGGACCGGCCGGGCTGAAGTTGCCCAAGCATGCGATCAGTCTCTGCCTGGCAGTGAACGACAGCATCGGGCAGGAGAAATGAATCGAATAGCCGATACCCCATCTCACCATACTTGTGATGATCGTCTGTACCGTAGGAGAAGGTAGGGTCAATCCAACTCGTCATAGAGACACCTTTGTGAGTTTCCTTGTGCCAACAGGTTTCCAAATCGACCAGACCATCACAGTTTCTAGAAGAAAAATTCCAGGCGACCTAATCGACCAACCAAAACAGTTTACAAAACGTCTCCTGACCCGTCACCATCGAGAAACGGGGCGAGCCTTTGAATTGGACGATCCGACCGCCTTTACCTTCCCCTCCTAGGATTTAACCGTTAAAACAGGGGATTCGGGCCGCCGCCGGCTTCCGCTCCCCAAAACCCAACATGCCATCAAAACCATGCTTGCGATTGCTGCGACTCCTGCCTCCTCGACACCCTTGTTGATGGAACACCCCCAGCCGGCTGCCCCTGGAAACGGAGAGGTCCTCTGCCGCACGCTGGAGTTGGGGGTTTGCGGAACCGATCGCGAGATTCTTGCCTCACTCGAGCCTGCGGTTCCAAAAAACTCGCCCTACTTGATTCTCGGCCACGAGTGCCTGGCACGGGTCGAAGAAGTAGGCGAGGGAGTCGACACCTTTCGGCCAGGCGACCTGGTGGTCCCCTTGGTTCGACGGCCCCTCCGCGAATCTGCCATCCGTACGGACATGCTCGCACTTGGCGATTTTACGGAGCGGGGAATCTTCGACCAGCATGGTTTTGCGCGTCCTTTTTGGTTAGACCAACCCCGCTACCTGGTACCGGTCCCACCCTCGCTGGCACCCTACGCCGTCCTTGCCGAGCCTCTTTCCATTGTCGAGAAGGGGATTAACGAATCGCTTCTCATTCAGCGTGCCCGCCTGGGCGAACAGGTTTGGAGCGATCCACCCCCAAGGGTGCTGGTTACCGGCATGGGTCCGATTGGATTTTCAGGCCTTCTTGCGTGTGCCTGCCGAAATTGGCCCGTGACCCTCTACGGGCGTGACGCAGAGGAGAGTTCACGCGTAAGCCTGGCCAGGGAGCTAGGTTCCACTTACACCACGACACTTGCGCCAGACACCACCCAACCGGCCGAAGCAAGCCACCCAAACGACGGGCCTGGAAAGTTTGATTTAATTCTCGAATGCACGGGCAATGAGGAGGTGATGTTAAACGCCGCAGATTCGTTGGCCCCACGCGGGATCATGGTTTGGCTTGGCAGTTCGCGTCGCCCACAGCCCAGTGAATACAACGTGGGGGCTCTGTTGCGCGATAGCCTGCTGGCCAACCACGTCTTTATTGGCTCGGTGAACTCGGCGCCCCGCGATTTCCATGATGCACTCAAGGACCTCGCCCAGCTTGCCGCCAAGAACCGGCTCGCGCTGGATCAACTTTTTACCGACCGGGTCTCGCCTGGCGACGCACTCTGGCACTATCAAAACCGTCGATCCCAAGGGATCAAAACGATCGTCCAATATGACAGCGTCGCTGGTCAATCGTGATCACTGGCAAGCTACCCTCGAAGTTGGCCGCCTGTTGAGTGAATCTGTGCGGAGAACTATCTTGAGGATTGCGGTGTCCCGCCCGGCTGTTTTGCAACGATCCCAGAATGGGTAATCCGATGCGCCCGTTTTCTCCAGAGGTACTCGCGGTTCTAGACCGGGAGTTTTGTTTCCCCCCTGGAATGCAACGACGGTGACGTAGCCACCCTGGCCGGTCCACGATTGTTGGCGAAAAAGAGGCTATCGTTACCGGAGCCCTCACCTCACCTGGTTAACCAACCAGCTACTGGCACTGAGCCCACTTTTAGTTAGGCTGAGGAGAGAGCTACTTGAAACTCCTCCTTTAAGGAATGACCTCGTGCGTAGTTACCCGTTGGTTGTCATCGCCATTTGTTCCCTTCCGTCCTTGCAAGGAATCGACGTTCTTGCCAGTGGCAATCATTACTGGAATGAGCCCGGTGGTGGATTTCGCCAGGAATATACGGCCATGAATTACCAAAGGTCCTCTTATTTTCTGCAGGGTGGCCTTTATTGGTCGGTCGATGATCCAACCGCCAATAAAACCCTTTATCCGGAATTGTTCACTCAAGCCGGGATGGCGACGCATGTTTACGATCCGTCGGCTCCCGCCGGGCGCACCAATGACCTTTACCCAATTCCGAAAACAACCACAGAGCTGGCAGAATGGATCGCTGCCGACCCCACGAACGAGGAACGATACCGGTCGGCGCCGGATGGAAAAATTCAGGTCAAGATGTCGACCTTTTATTATTCCGGCGGGACGTTCGACAACGGAACGGCAGGGTACAACCCACAGTATGACCGTCATCGCGCCTATCACGCCCAGTCTCACGCAAGGAATTACTCAAAAACGGCTGCCGCTGGAGTCGAAGCGCTTATTTGGTTAACTCCCTACGGTTACCTGAAGGAATACATGACCAACCCTGACCCAACTAAGGGGCCGGCACGCGGGCAATGGTCCCACGACCGCGAAACGCTCAAAAACTTTAAGCTAGGTGCAGACACCACCACCAAGAATTTCACCAGCGGCGATAATCCTTACAACCGGGCGGCTGCTGCGCTTGGGATGCTCAACGGAACTTTTAAAAACCCTGAACACCCAACCGACCCGAGCAAACAACTTGGGTTTGGAAATTTCTATCGAGTTGCCGATCTCTGGATCCATGCCGAGGACATCGCCCGCACAAGCGTCGAGTCGAGTTGGCAAGACAACACCATCGTTTCTCCTGCGGATTATGACAATCAAGAACACCGGCCAGTTCTCCGTTCTATGTCCCCCGATAGCCAGGTTGAAATTTTCGGTTACTGGGGGCCACAAGAAACGAGCCATCAAGGCAACCAGCAGCAATGGCACCACGACATGGTTCAATCGTATAGCCTGAAGCCGAGTGCCAACGACGACTTTGAACTGACCAGTTCAACTCGTGGCGGTGCCTACCAGTGGCCCACGTTGGTGACCGAAAATGAGTTGGCCACGTTCCTTGATCCGTCACAACTCGAGGAATTTAACCAATGGAAAAATTCCCACACAGAAGACCCGTTGACGCTAAAACGGCACCTCTGGTCCAGCAACAATGACTATCACCATTTCCAAAATGCGTTTTATCCATATTGGTGGGAAACCAATACCAAAACGGGCGTGTTCCCCTGGACCGGACACGGTTACACCTACGACTGGTACTATGGACACAGTGACCCTCAATATGATCACCTGACGGGATCCACAACCATGATGACCAATTCGTTTCCGGAATTCATCGTGCGGCCGGGCGCAGAATTTGAAGTCGAGAAGACGGCCGAACTCGTGGAATATTTGACGGGAAACCCTGCCCCCTATCAGCCGACTGCCATCCCGGAGCCAGCCACAAGCTTATTGGCGATGATAGCCTTCGTCCTGTGGGGTGGGCGCTGGAAAGTTTTACGAGGCGGCACCTCACGGTGAGGCAACGAGTGGTCGACGAAAGGCTTCCACAGGCGTTTTGGGGGTCAACAAGAAACCCGGCGGCCACGCGGTTACACGACCTGCTGCCATGCATGCTGTTGTGAGGACGCAAGTGCGGCCAAGTTCACACGCAGGGTTTGCAAACCCTCAGCGAGGGTGCAACGCACCTCGCTACGGCCCTCCACGGCGTCCAGAAAACTGTGGGCCTGTAAAAGGTAGTTGGCGTCGCGATCGACTGCGGGCAATTGCTCCACATGCCACTCTCCCTCGGGTGCCTCCTGCCACATCCAGCGATTGTTGTGGTATTCGGCGAGCACCGTGGCTTGTTCGCAGGCGATCGTGAACATCGTTATTTTGGCTGATTGGTGTTGGTTCAGTGCATAGGACCCCATCACATCCCCCTGATGCGTGAGGACATGCACGGTGTCTTCCACATCAACGCCTGGCAGCGACAAGTGTTTTGCGTCTGCGACCAATCGGTCCACCGGACCCACCAACCATTCGCCCAGGTTGATCATATGAGTGAGCGCGTCCTGGATTGCGCCGCCCCCGGTCTTATGGTTGGTGTAGTAAATCTCACGATACGCAGGCCTGTAGGTGGGGAAATTCTGACCACTGACATGAACCAGGCTGAGCGGCCGCCCAAACCGGCCGCTGTCAAGCGTTTCTTTGATCGCAACAGAAATCGGAAAATGGCGCCAGGTGTAAGCAATACCTAGGACGACGCCCTGACGCTGGACCGCGTCGCTGAGCTCGTCAATCCCATCGAGGCTCGCGCTAAGCGGTTTCTCACAAAGGGTGTGAATGCCTAGATTGGCAAGCTTGGTTGCCATGGGTATGTGCAATTGCGCGGGGGCACAAATGACCGCAATCTCTGGCCCCGAAGCGATCGCCTCGTCAAAGTCGTCGAAAGCCTTTTTCACGCCGTAACGGTCTGCGATCTCCCCCCTCAGCGGCGCGTTGACTTCACAAATTGACAAGTTGGCACGCTCAGTTTGGGCAAAACAACGTAGGTGACGTTCACCAATGGAGCCAACGCCGACAATCAGGACTTGGTGGTTACCCATGGTTGAAGAATTCCTTTTTCGTTGATTTGTGGCAAGTTGTTATTTTAGTCACATGGTCCGCGACAGGAAGTGAAAACTGGTTTGAAATTGAGACGGCGGACGTTACGGTTGGTATCCCACCCGTCGGTGCCGGTGTGGTTGCCTCCTATCGACACCGCTAGTAGCACCGGTTACGAAGATCTTATCACGCGGCGCCTTGCTCTTGGTGCGGCACCGAACGTATGCCCCAAAGGATTTCCCTGATCTTCGCTCCAAAGTGGCACTTGGGACCATAATCACTAGCGGTTAGAATGCCGGCTGAAAAAAACGGCGGCCTTTCTCTGCCACAATCCGAAATGCATAGCCCCAAAGGAATAACTATGGTCGCCCCTCGACTCCTGGAAGGCAAAATCGCCATCGTCACCGGAGCCGCAATGGGTATCGGTGCAGCATGCGCCGAAGAAATGGCCAGCGAAGGGGCGTCGGTCGTGGTGATGGACATTGATGAAGCGGCGGCCAACCAAACCGTTTCCACGATTGAATCCTCTGGCGGTAAGGCGGTGGCCGTGCTTGCCGATGTCGGAACCAGTGAAGGCTGCCGCACGGCCGTGGAAAAATCGGTGGCTACATTCGGCGGCCTCGACATCCTGCTGAACAACGTCGGAATCCAGCCGCCCGCCTCGTACACCAACGTTGAAGACACCACTGAGGAGATGTGGGACCGGATCATGGCAGTGAACCTGAAAAGCCGCTTTTTGATGGCCAAGTTCTCCATTCCCGAAATGCGCAAGCGAGGCGCCGGTGTGATCATCAGCATTGGAAGTGTACAGGGGCAATTGTCCGCCAACCTGGTGCCCGCCTACGCCGCCACCAAAGGGGGCGACGAGTCGCTTACCCGTCAAATGGCCATCGACTATGCGCCGGACAACATTCGGGTCCTTTCGGTTTGCCCTGGAGGAATCGATACGCCCATGCTGCGGAACTCAGTCGAGAGCAAGGGTCTCTCCCTGGAAGAAGCCTTTGATAAGATCGCCCAAACGGTCCCTCTGGGGATTGGGCAATCGGTCGACATTGCGAGAGTCGCCGTGTTTCTGGCGAGCGACAAGGCCGCCTTCATGACGGGAACCTCCGTGAATGTCGATGGCGGAATCATGGCCAAAGGAGCATGGGCCTAGCGACGGCCAAAGATTTTGTGAAAAAACTATTCGCCTCAAGATAAGGCGGCGGCTACCTGATTGGAAACCCGGCCAAGTTCCAAGCCGCGCGGCTCCTGGGGAAGGGTGGTCAAGAAGATCGCAAACGTCTCGGCGTCAGGATCGATCCAAAGCAGCGTGCCGGTCGCTCCCCAATGGCCATAGGTCCGCGGCCCCAGAAGGTCCCCAAAATTGGCGCTATGGGCCGGCCAGTGCAGTCGCCACCCAAGGCCCCACGGCCTGCAGTCACGGTGTTTTTCCGGCGCGCCATCGATGGCAAAAAGCTGGTTACGTGTGGCGGTTCGCACGGCTGCAGGCGACAAAATTGTTTCGGAATCAGTCCTCCCGCCCCTTAACATCATTGCTGCAAACTTCGCCAGGTCACCCGGCGTTGTCACCAACCCACCCCAAGGCGCTCCGAACTGGCGCCAGTAACGGCTGTTCCAGTCCCAGTCGGCGGCATCGTGCTGCTCGTGGGGGACGCGAATCTCCGCAATTCGGCCTGTTTTCGTCTCTGATCCCTCAAACCATCCGTCGGGGACCCCCAGGGACGTGTCGTTCATTTCGAGGGGTTCGAAAAATTCCTCCCGCAGAAATTCACGACACGGCTTGCCGCTCACACGGGCAATGATTTCGCCAAGGATACAAAACCCCATGCTTTGATACTGCACGCCATGGCCGGGTGGGAAAGCGAGTTTGGCTTTGCAGGTCGCGGTAGCAAAGTCGGCGAGCGACGCCTGTTTGGCCCGTAACTGCAAATTACCTAGCGGCATGTCAGGTAGGCCCGAAGTGTGGGTCAATAGGTGACGAATGGCTATCTGGTCTTTGCCATGCTGGGCAAAATCGGGAATGAATTCTGTGACACGATCATCCAGCAACAACTCTCCCCGTTCGACCAACATCAGTGCAGCGGAGGCGACAATGGGTTTGGTGATGGAGGCGACCAGAAAAATCGCGTCCTCACGAATGGTTCGGCCCGTGTCGGAGAGTCGCTGCCGACCAAACAAGTGGGTTCCGGTCGTTTTATCTCCCCGACCTACCAGCAAGCCTGCCGAGGGCAACACGTTTCGCTCACAAAGGCTCTCGATATGGTCAAGGACGGCCTGCCATCGCGCCGGATGGAGCCCAATTTCCCGAGATGAGTTGACCGTAAGCATGGATCCGTTCTTTCGTGTTGGCACTGTCGATGCTGCCGAAGGCAAAATAACCCGTTACTTATGCCTTCGGGGACCACATTGACACTAGGGCGTAACGGCGAGATTCGAGCCGAGCCAAACACCCGCAGGTGTGGTTGGCCCAAGAAAGATTTTGGAGAGCGGGCCCCGCCACCGTCAAGGCCGGCCCGGCCCGAGGGCATGAGGGCCTGCGCCGGTGGCCTTGAGATAGCCGTTGTGAATCGATAAATTGCAGCTGCCTATAAAAACTAGGCGGCGTTCGTTTTGGTTTAAAAAAGCGGGACTAAACTGGTTTCGAGCCAACGAAAGCCATTTTTTGCAGACCCCTAGGCCATGTCGCTGTTGGAGAGGAGAGGGCTCCTCTCTGTGGGCCAGACTTTGCCGGTCGGTCTACAACCTCAACCGCTCTTGGGCCGGCGGTGGCACCCTCGAAGGCGCCTGCTGAAAACAAACTTTGGGAACCCACCGATGGCATGGAAATTTGAACTACTCCAGGAACCCTACGGAGCGGTGAGCGAAGGCCCCGTGTGGTTGGGCGACGTGCTCCTTTACACCCAGATCCAGGCGTGCCGTATCATGCGGTTCGATCCGGCCAAAAACTCACTAAGCACCTACCGCTCAGATACCCACTACGCCAACGGCCTGACTCTGGATCGGGAAGGGCGAATCTACGCCTGCGAAGGGGGTGCCCGAAGAGTGGTCCGCTACGAGCAAGACGGCCAGACGACCCTCCTAGCCGATCATTTTGAAGGCAAAGCGTTTAATATTCCCAACGACCTGGTGGTGGACCCCAAGGGAAGAATTTGGTTCACCGATCCGTTCTACGAGGGGGCAGGAGGGCCGTTCAGCTATGACCGTTGTCATCGCCAGCTGGACCATGACTCGGTTTACCGGATTGATCCGCAAGCTGACGGAACGTGGCAGGTTACGCGGGTGACGTTTGATACGACCCGTCCCAACGGCCTACTCTTTGCCCCCGACCACAAAACGCTTTACGTGGCCCAAAGTGGCCGTGAAGCCGACGAAAAAAAAGAGCTGCGGGCCTACCCGGTCACCGAGGAGGGCCAGTTGGGTAACTTTACCGTCCTTCACGATTTTGGAGAGCACCGGGGCATTGACGGTATGCGGCTTGATACCGACGGGAACATCGTGGCCACCGCCGGCTACGAAATGGGCGGCCCGGGGCCCTCCATTTATGTCTTCTCGCCCGCCGGTGAGGTGCTCGATCGGCATGACGTACCGGCCAACCGACCGACCAACTGTTGCTTTGGCGATGACGACCTGGCGAGCCTGTATGTCACCTCGACCGACGGGCACCTTTTGCGGGTCCGCACCGATCGGCAGGGTGCGCCTGTGGGACCGGCGTGATGGTTGCCGCGGCCCTGCCGTGTGCCAGGGCCAGGCCAGCCCCATGACAGCTCAATGCTGCGGCGACCGACTGTGTTAGCGCGACTCTGCAACCCATCTGTCAGCTTTTCGGGTGAGGCCTTTTGGCTGGGTGGCAGCCGGGTGAAAAGTTCCGTCGCCGGTGCCCCGTAGGACCGAAAGGCTTCGGTCCTGGTAGTTGGCGGTAATGATATCCAAATGCCCATCGAGATCGACGTCGGCCAGCGCTACCCCATAGTTGCCAAGGGCGGTTTGATACTCCTTGCGAGGGAAGAAGTCAGCCTCACCCCGATTGATAAACACGGAAGTCACATCGCGCTTGGTCCAGTTCGTGACGACCAGATCCTGGTCACCATCGTGGTCGAGGTCGCCGGTTGCCAGGAAGGCACAAAACTCACCTCCTTCAAGCAGGCGGTCGGTTTGAAACGTTCCATCGCCATTACCCAGGAAGATCGAAATCGTATGGGTACCCAAATTGGCAGTCACCAGGTCGAGATTGCCATCTGCGTTCAAATCGGTCGCCCGTACATCGTTCACGCAGTGCCCACGGTAACCGGGGATTTTTGAAGCTCGCACCGCCTGGACCACCAGGGTTGTACTGCGATCAAAGATTTTCGCACCCGGACTGATGACGTAGTGGACCGTAGCGGCATGTTCGTTGGGGACCAGAATGTCGAGAAAACCGTCGTTGTTTAAATCGGCTGTCTCGATGTAGTAGGCCGAGGGGCCAGCATCACACTGGCGGACGGGGCCAAACGTAAAATCGCCGTGGCCCTGGCGGAGATAAAGACGGCCCCGTTTGAGATCGCCTTCGTAGCCAGACCCGCGGGCCGTGTAAAGCAGGTCGATATGGCCATCGTTGTCGAGATCGGCCAGGCGCACCCCCTTGGCCTGGCTGGGGACCGTGAACCGGGCCATTTCCGCAAACTTTCCCTCACCCAGGTTTCGGGCCACGACGTGTTCTCCGGGCACGGTTTTCGACAGCCCGCCAATAGCTACTAACAGGTCGGCCAGGCCGTCGCCATCGATATCTTCCAGTGACAGGTTGTGTGCATGCCGCTCATTGGCAGCCTGGGCGTTTTCAAACGGGTTGACGGCCAATCGCCGGAAGTGACCACGACCATCTCCCTGTTCGACGGTCACCACGCCAATCGCATGGTAAGCCAGCGCAAGATCAAGCAGCCCATCACCGGTCAAATCCTTTGCGACGACCTTGTAGGGACCGCCCGTCTGGGCACCGGTGCTGCCGGTGATTGCCAGCAAGAGACAGGTCAGCCAAAGAACGCAATCGACTTTCAAGAATTTAGCCTCCATACCGCCACGCCATTTTGTTCACCGCCAAATGCCAATACCGCCGACGTGGGTGGAACCTCCGCCTGTCGATCAGTTACCAATTTGAAGGACCCGCGCCATCGTTCCACCCATCATTGCCGACCGGTCGTCGGCTGTCAAAAACGGGCAATATTTCTCGATCCAGTCGCGCGACTGCTGGTAGGTACAAAACCGGTTCTGAAACGGCATGTCGGTACCCCAGGCCAACTGGCGGCTGCCAACACGGTCGACCATCTGCTGGACCAAGGGGCAGAGCTCGGGGTAGGGAAAATCAAACAAATCGCCCAGCCGCACCGGCAAACAAACCTCCAGGTGACAATTGGGGTTTTCGAAGGGGGCCCAAATCGACTCGGGAAGCACAAACTGGTCTCCTTCCAGCAGCAGCCGCCAGGGGAAACCATGGGTCAAACTGCAGACCGTCTGCGGGTACCGGTCCATCCACTGCCTTAAAATTTGCAGCTGTTGAAGGTAGGCGGCAAGTGGTTCGCTGCGACCACCGGCGGCGCCTGTGCCGAGGGTAAAAAAAACAGGAACCCCGAGCGACGTGGCTGCTTCCCAAAAGGGACGATACGGGCCGTCGTCCCACGGCTGGTCGCAATGCAAATAGGCCAAATCGCCAATGAACTTAATTGCGTGAAGGCCGTGTGTCTCGATCGCCACCGATAGCTCGTCAATCACCGCACCCCCATCGCCGGCAATCCGCCATTCGTCCACTGGCGCCATCGACCGCAGTCGATCGGGATAGGCCTGGACGCAGGCCGCCTGAAAACCCGAATCGCGCCCGAGCGCCGGGTCGGTGTGTAGCAGCCCCACATCAACGCCCGCATAATCCATCTCGCCAATCAGGCTGTGGGGGGTGAACTCGAGGTTGCGCAGATTGGGAGGCAGCCAATGTTTGGTGCAATCTTCTCCGTCGATCGTCCAGAGAACGCGCCCCGTGGCGTGATCGGCACGAAAATCAACATCAGGCACATCGGGCAGATCACTGAGACCGCCTGGAGCCAGTGGCCGCGCATCGACCCTCCTGCGATCGGAAGTCCGAAACGCTCGCTGATGATGGCCGGCCACGGTAATCTGTACCCATTTCAGGTGTTCGGCAGATGTTGCATGTCCGGCGGGACTATCGGCCGGCGGAAAACAGTAAACGTGAGAATCAACAATCAAGGCAAATATTCTCCGCATGAGGCAGCCCAATCGAGGGGGCACCATCATCGCACACCCAGCGGGGCCAGCGAAACCGCCAACCCGTTTTGGGCGACATTTTCCGCAGAGTGCCGCCCCCGAGGACATCCCGATCCGAATCGGGCGACGACAAAAAACCTTTGCGGGCAGCGTTTAACCGGCGGTAAGGCCAGCAGACACGATGCGCTTAGCCGGCTGCTGGCCAGAAAAGGTTGCTAACTCCCAGCCCGTCTCCCAGGAAAAAACGCTCAAGCGGCCGCAGTTAAATGCGTCGTTTTCACCCAATCCGACTCGATAAATGGGCCACTACGCCTTTGGGCCTGAGGAGTATTTAAGGGAGTAGCCCGAGTTTTTATTAGACGATCCGGTCGTTTTCATTTATAGTGGGGGGTGAAGCAGCCTGCGCGCATGGGCGGCTTTAATAGGCGCGCCGCCGGATGCGGCTAGCCGAACAAGGATAGGACAAATGTGTTTTTGGGCGGTGGGGACTCTAAAAGTCGCACCTTCCAGACCAACAGGAGATAGTACTAGTGAGACGTCAATACCCTCAAAATAGAACCTTCTGCCCAGTGCTTATCTCGGGCGTACTCTGCGCGGTGGTTGTCGTTTTTAGCCTCAGTGAATCGGCCATCGCTGAAAGCGTGATTGTCGCTTTGGAACACTTTGAAGACGACCTGGGGGCGATGCCTCCCGGCAATGGAACCGCCAAGCCGTCATTCAAGGGCCTTCCCTCGGGCCAGGGAAATAACGGAAGTAGCACCAGAGTCATCGAGGGGACCGATTGTTGTGCCGGCCAATTACAGCCGGGCCGCTGGGTGACCAACGGTTACAACAACGCGCCGCCCGCCAATCTGGATCCCAGCTTAGAGCCCGATATCAACCCGAATATGGGAACCAGCGTTTTAACGCACAATGGTGGATTTGGCCCCGCAGAGGTATTGCCTGGAGATCCTTCGCTGCCCACAGGTCCGTCCGGTTTTCAGGGGTTTTACCACAGCCGTGGCAACGGTACGACGGGTAACATCAACGTCCAGGGCCTCGACGGGATTCTGCAGTTTACCACGGCCGATGGTTCGCCAATCACCGCGCAAACTGGCGACCGGGTTGTGGGCGAATTTCAAATCCTCTGGCAAAACTCGGGGCTCTCCTTTGCCCTGGTGAGCGATATTCCCACACTCCAGCAGGAACAGCTTGACCATAGTTGGGATGGCATGACTCCACCGCTGCCGAGAGGAATTCCCGATTCCTTTACCGGAGGCGACTATTTTGAGGGGATCACTGGGCTTATCAATGGCAACAATCGCAGTAACGGCATCATGCGTGCCACGGTCGATAATGGCGCAGGCGAGGTGAGAGGCATCGACCTTGAAGAGCATATTCTTTATCCGTATCAAAATGCAAACAAGATTTTTCAGCGCATCAGCTTTGATTACACGGTTGGGAGTGCCACCTACAACGAACTGAAGGTTGAGCGATTTCAAGCGCCCAACGATCCGAACTCAGGGATCTGGGAGCGGGAAATTAACGTTTACGATAGTGAGAACCCGGATTCGACAGAACTGGTTCCCACCGGGGCGATTGCCAACACGATCCAGGGAATTGTCTTCTCGGGGGCCGACGGCTCACGCACCGAATACTGGCTCGACAATATCAAAGTGGAAATCATTTATCCGGAAGTTTTTGATCTTACCTGGGGCGCCGCCGAAGGGGGCAGTTGGGGAGTTCCCGACAACTGGAGCCCGCGTGGAGTGGCCAGCGGCAATACCAAGAATGTGACCTTTGGCGATGCGATCACTGCCAATCAAACCGTCATTAGTGACGCAGCGATCACGGCCAAGACCATATCCTTCGACAACAGTAGTACCTATGCCATCGCCGGCACCGCCCCGCTCACGCTGGAAGCCGACACCGGAAACGCGGCGATCAATGTTGGCGCAGGGAGTCAAGGTAACCACGAATTTCAGCTTGACCTGGTCCTGGGTAGCAATACCGATGTGAACGCCAACAGCGACTCGGCGTTGACCCTCAACGGCCAGCTCGACCTCGGTGGCAACACGCTCGATGTGCAGTCAGGGCGCCTGAACGTCTACAACACGAGCGATCACGGCGGAACCGGAACCCTCTCGAACAGTGGCAACCTGGGTGGAGGCGGCCTGATCAATGGGGACCTGATCAATACGGCCTCCGGCACACTTGAGGTTGGATTTATGAACTTTACCGATGCCGACGCCCTTGAAGTCACCGGGACTGCAACCCTCGCCGGACTGATTGACGTGGTTGGTGACACGGTACCAGCGGCGGGTACTTTTACGGTACTCACGGCCGCTTCGATCATCGATGACGGCCTGGCTCTCACGACCGAGGCAGATTTGCTTTACGACTTGACCATCGATGGTTCGAGTGTGATTTTGACCAAAGGAGGCGGAACAGGCGGCGGTGTGGTTGGCGACTACAGTGGCAATGGCGTCGTTGATGCTGCCGACTTCACGGTTTGGGCAGATGCGCTGGGAACCAGCGCCGTTCTCCCCAACGATGAAATTGGTGGCACGGTCGACATTGGCCAGTACAACCAGTGGGCCGTCAATTTTGGAAATACCGGCTCAGGTAGCAGCGCCGCTGTTCCGGAGCCGGCAGGTTGGATGATCGTTTTAGGGACACTGGCGGTGTCGGTGTTCAGACGCTACAGGAATCAGGTTTAAAAGGGAATGGGTAAGGCAAGATCGCTTGTCGCGAATCAGTTGTTTTAGCAATTTACTACGTTTAGGTTTTTACACCTCTAGTTAAATGGGAGAAGGTTCAATGAAGATGAATTTTACCAACCTATTAAAAACCGCGTCCTTACCGGCCGCACTGCTGATCGCGCTGTTAGTGCAGCCGGTAGCATTCGGCGGCACCGTGGTTGCCGACAAAGATTTTAACGGTGACACCAGTGGCATGAGTGGTGGCAACGGCTTTAACCTGAATACGAACGGCCCCCCCTCAGGAGGAGCCGGCGTAGGAACCTGGGTGGCTAATGGCTACTCGGCAGGAACTGGTGACGACGCCAACCCGAATATGGCAACAGCCAGTTTGGGGTGGATTGAGAACCTGCCACGTGTTCCCTCGGCATTAGGCCATCCGGTACAAACCGACAACGGCGGTAACTTCTTCGGTTACTTCAGAAGCCAAGCGCCGAAAGAGGACCTGGATGGAATTCTTCAGTTTTCCGAGGCAGCCAACACCGGCGATACGGTCAAGGGTGAATTCCAGGTCTTCCGGGACAAGGGAGTCATTAGTTGGGGTTTGGTAAGCAGTGTTGCTGACCTAAAGGACTCGCAGGCGGCAAGGGCTTGGGATGGCAGCGGAAACCGACCTGGTCTGGTTGCCCATCATAATGGCGGCGCCTACACCAATGGTCTGGCAACCCAGATTGCCATGCGTCCGCAAAGCAATAACCATTGGGCTGCGATTGTTGACAACGGCTCCGGAACAGCGGCCTGGACCAGCCTCAGAAACGGGGCAGGTGATTTCCTGAAGACTTACGGTGCTGCACCAAACCTTGGAGACAGCTGGCTGCAATTTGAGTTTGAGTACACCGTTGGGAACAGTAGTTTTGATAAGCTTCAGGCCAACTATACGACCGACGGCACCGACAAGCATGTCTACGATGTGCTCACCAGTAGTGGCGACGCGGTGATTCCTGTGACCGGCGGCAACACCATTGAGGGTATTGTCTTCTCAGGTGGTGAAGGGCAAGCCACGGGGTACTGGATCGATGAAATCTACATTGAGGTCACTGCCGCCATTCCTGAGCCTGGCAGCGTGCTGCTGGTGCTGATGGGCAGCTGCGGACTGGGTTTCTACCGTCGCCGTTGAGGCAAGCTGACCTTTGTTGAAACTTCAAGTGATGCCTTCCTGGAGCCGAGTCGCTCCAGGAAGGCATTTTTTTGGTCCCGTCGGCCCCCCCCCCTGGCACCTGGAGGCACCATTCTCGTGGTGACAATTTTCCAGGGATCAATTAGAATAGAGCTAGGCGCGGCTGGGCCAAAAAAACACCCGAGGGTTTAGGCGTGCGGTGCACTACGCCAGGTTCCGTCCGGCGGGCAACCAGCTTGAGCCGGTAAAGAACCCCCTGCTTGAGTCGGTCGCTCTCGGGAGTTTCACCGGAATTCCAAACCCGGGCCAATGAGAAATAACATCGTGCAGAATCACTTCCCCCGAAAAATCTGCAGCCGGCCACATGCTGCCAGGCCTGCGCCTGCCACCTTGGGTTTCACCCTGGTTGAGTTGTTGGTGGTGATTGCCATCATTGGCATTTTAATCGCACTGCTGTTGCCAGCTGTACAGGCGGCGCGTGAAGCGGCTCGCCGGAGCGAATGTGCCAACCATTTTCACCAGGTTGGCATCGCCTGCCATAACTACGCCTCCACCCACCAGGTTTTCCCCCCCGGAGAAAACGCCTGGTCGATGGTGGAAAAGTGTTCGGCTCCGAGGTCGGCGCCTCCTGGCGGACCGAACATGCTTTTGAGTTTCAGCTGGGGCGTATTAATACTGCCCTACCTTGAAGAGGAGGGTATTTATGAGCAGTTTGATTTTACTTTGAATCCGCATCACTACGGCGGCAATATGTGCTGCTGGGCAGGCACCTTTCCCGCCAATCCGAATTGGCGGGCGAGTCGCAACATTATCCAAGCCTTTATTTGCCCCTCCGCGCCTCGCGGGGCCGAGTTTGTGCAGTGCTGCAGTAACAATGTGGCGGGAAATGCGGCCGAGGGGCCGTATCACCCCGAGGATCTCGCGGTGACCCATATGGCAGGGGTGGCGGATTGGAATAATGTGTACTGCATTAAATCGAGCAATCCCGCAAAACGGTTTGGTCGGCCGGGTGGAGATGGCGTGCTGTTTCAGCGGTCGAAAGTCTCGCCTGGGAAAATTATCGACGGCACCAGCCATACGCTGATGGTGGGTGAAGTGATCACCAATCCCAACAGGCCCAACGAAGGCCATCACTATACGGTGTATGACACACTGCATACCTGCAACGGCATTAATCAGGCCGTGAACAATCCCCAAATTTACCGGTGGTACCGTGATGCACAGACAGCCAGCTTTGCCAGTTATCATCCAGGAGGCTGCCACTTTGTGATGGCCGACGGGAGTGTGACCTTTCTCGAAGAGACGGTATCCAGCCGGGTGTTGGCGTCGATGACGAGTCGGGCCAATGGAGATAACGAGGCCACGTTGGTGCCCCCCTGTGGCGAAGATTGTCCTCAAGATGAGCCAGGATGCCGTTGAACACAGTCATTCGATCGATCGTACTAATCACCACTGTTTCCATTTTTGGCTGCAGCCGGGGGGATGGTATTCCGCGAACCAAGGTTCGTGGTGAAGTCACCCACATGGGACAGCCAGTGGTCGACGGGCAGATTCGGTTTCAGCCAGGCGACGAGACCACGGCCCCAATGACGATTGTGCTGATCAAGGATGGCAGGTACCAATGCGCCATTGGTGGCGGGGTACCGGCTGGCACGCACCGGGTCAAAATATTTTCGTTCGACCCGAACGTTCCCCCGCCGCAGGGCCCGATGGATCCAGTCCAGCCCCAACTGTTGCCAAAAAAATACAACCACGACTCCGAGCTTGTTTGGACCCTCAGGCAGCAGCGCGGCTGGCTGACGAAGGATTGGGACCTCCAGTAACGGCCCGGCCATTTGGTGGCCCCGATCGGTCGGGCCTTTCACCTCTTTTTAGTCGTTCCGACTGTCTGGAGCAGCCTTGTCTTTTCGTCAGAGGAGGTCCGAAAACCAGTTTGCGGCAGAGGCCCATAAAGTTTGTCTGGCTCACCCGCTTAGTCGACGTAGAGAAACTCGTTGCAGCCCATCAGGCTCTGGCAGAGATTCGTTAAAACCAGGTGCGTGACCGTCGGGATGTCATTGGCATAGAAACCGGGCAGCTGAATTTCTTCAACCTGCTCTGGATGGGACTCAAAATAGGCCGTCTGCTTGGAGATCAGCTCAACGGCCAGCTTCCACTCGTCGATGGTCGGCTTTCGGCACAACACAATTTCCCACGCCCTGTCGATCTGTCCCCAAAGGACCTCGTAATCCTCCAGCGGGCCATGAAAGCCTGCGGTGGAACTAAAGGACTGCTCGCCGCCGGTGTTTTCTGCAAGCGTCAGCGTGACCTCCCAGGAAAAATGGTCCGAAGAGGTGCTGCCGTTGTTGTTCACGACAAAATCGATCGTGTCGCCGGGTTCGACACGAATCGCGTCGAGGTTCGTTTCCGTTTGTCCGTTCAGTACGACCCAGCCCCCGTGCAATCCGCCGTCGGAAATTGCAATATAACCCTGAACGCCGTTACCGCTATCGGTCCCATGGACGAGTGCCCCGCGAATTGACACCAATCCGGCGGCCGGAGCCCTCCAGCGCCGGACCGCGTCGCCGTTGCCGTCTGGAACTCCACCGGTGGCGGTCAGATGTACATGGCCGCCGCGATAATCTTCAGCAGCGCTATCCCCCAGCCATTGTTTTTTCTTCGCCTCCCAAACCGGTAGTGGCGTGAACGAGGCTGTTCGGACCGCTTCGACGTCGACCGTGCCATAGCCAAACTGCCAGGCGCTGGTAGGAGCCTCGGGAAGGGACGGCAGCTTGGCGCGTATCTCTTCGCTGGCGGGGGAAGCCTCCCGCGCGGCGCGGGCGGCCACCCTGCCGGCTTGGGCGTAGGCAAATTCGCTGTTCATCATCATCAAGGCCTGCGTCGCGGCGGCCGTACTCGTGCGCCGCTGGCAATTGGTTTCCATCACGGGGGCATCAAACGTATGAAGCATGTCCAGCGGCTGGGTCCGCCGCACCCGCACGTAAAGACTCCGTCGATTGGGAGTGCCATCGACAATCGTCTGACCACGGTAATCGGCCTTCAGTCCTTGCGGTGGACCATAAAGCTCGCGGGTCAAACCGCCCCCGCAGGCGAGCATGCGATCACGGATTGCCTCCGCCCCGAGTCGCCGCATCGATCGGCGGGCCAGATGACGGTTCTCCGGATCGGCGGGCCCCGGAGCGGCCGAGTCGTCCTCGGATGGCCCCAGAGGACCAAAACTGGCTTGTCGCCACACCGCAGAGGCCATGATGAGCCGGTGGAGCTGTTTGAAGTTCCAGCCTGAGCGGGCAAATTCAGCGGCCAGCCAATCAAGCAGTTCCGGCTGGGTTGGCCGCTGGCCCAGCCTGCCAAAATCTCCCGGCGTCCCCACCAGGGGCGACCCAAAGTGGTGCATCCAGAGCCGGTTGATGATCACGCGGCCCACCAGCGGATGTTCTCCGTTGGTAAGGCGGCGGGCAAATGCGAGGCGTCGGCCGGTGGTGGGAAGCGTGGGTGCATTTTCAGCAAACAGCTTCGGGAGCCCGTCTGGGGAAGTCACCTTGAGACTGGCAGGCAACACGGTTTGCCTGGGCTGGTCGATCAGCCCGCGATGAAAAAGCTTGGTCTCGGGAGTGTTGCCGGGCAATTCAACCAACGCGCGCACAAAATTCGGTGGGGGTTTCTCCCCTTTGGTGGCTTCGATTTTCTCCACCCACGCATCCCGCTTGCCGCGCCATTCGTTGATGTACAAATAGAGAGTCCCGGTGGTGAGTTTCTCAAGCCGGGGATCCTCGTGAAGTAGGTCTGACTGCTCCTCGGAACGCTCCTTGGCCTTGGTTTCAAAGGCAGTTCGAAACGCCTCCCGGCGGGGCTCGGGATGTTTTTCGAGTTCGGCCACCAGCGCCTTTTCCATGTACTCGGCTTGCTCGACGTTTCGCTGACGGGTGACCTCCTGCACCTTCTCTTCAATCTTGGCCGCCCCTCGTCGATCGGCCTCGGTATAGAACGAGACAAGCCTCTCTTCGGGCGGTTTCCAGTTTTGAAAATCGAGCGCGGGTTCGAAAATTGCTCGCAGCGCATAGTAGTCGCTTTGCGGAATTGGGTCATAACGGTGATCGTGGCATTCGGCGCAGTGGACCGTCAAGCCAAGCACCGACGTACAAACAATCTGTAGCGTATCTGCAATCACCCGGTTACGGTCTTGGGGTGTTTTTGCTCCGCTGCCGGTTCCGTCGGCCGCCATCCGCAAAAACCCGGTCGCTGCCAACAGATCGCGCTGGGCGGGAGTCCACTCGCCCACCTTGGGGCCGGCCAATTCGTCGCCGGCGAACTGTTCGACGAGAAACCGGTCAAAAGGTTTGTTGTCATTGAAGGCACGGATCACCCAGTCGCGATATTGCCAGGCCCATTGACGGTCCTCGTCTTTGACGGTCTGCCCCTCCGAGTCGGCATAGCCGGCCACGTCCAGCCAGTGACGGGCCCAATGCTCACCGTAATGGGGAGAATCCAGCAGGTGATCAATCAGGTCAGATAACCAGGTTTGTTCTGGCGCGGCCAGCCAGCGGGCCATCTCCTCTGGCGACGGGGGAAGTCCAATCAGTTCAAAGTAAGCCCGCTTTACAAGCGTCGCTCGCGGAGCATCCGCCAGCAAGGAAAGGCCTGCGGGCATCGCCTCAAGGACAAACGCATCGATGGGGGTTCGCATACCGCGGGAACCGACGATATCGGGGATAGGCGGCGCAACAACAGGCCGAAAGGACCAGAAATCCCGCTCTTCGGCTGTGATACCGAGCCCCGGCCCAATCGTTTCGGGCTCCGCACGGGCGGTCGGCGCGCCGGCGGCAATCCATCTTTCGATCGTAGCGATTTGTTCCTCAGGAACGGGTACCGCCCCGGGTGGCATTTCTCCGGCGCGCAACCGGCTTACCAACAAGCTTTGCTCTGGCTGGCTGGCAATGATCGCTGGGCCACTCTCGCCGCCTCGGACCATAAAGCGGACCAGCCGCAAATCGAGATTCGCCTCGTGATCGTCGGTTGCCCCGTGGCAATCGTAACAGTGCTCGCGAAAGATCGGACGGATGTCTTTTTCAAAGGTCAATTCGGACGGCTGGAGTTCGGCTGCGGTTACGGCCACAGGAAAAGAGACCCACGCAATCAGACAAGCAACCACGGCGAAAAGAGGCCGTCTGGCCGAAACACTCGCCTTGATGGCACTCAGCTGCCAGGAAAGTTCAATTTGCGAAGTCTTGAGTTGCATGGCTCTGGAGGCCAACGGCCGGAAGCCGCGGGGTCGGTTCTCGCTTCCTCAGGGAATCGATGGCAAGGGCGATGGAAGGTTCAATCGTGGTTCAAGCTTCGGTGGGAGGCGCGGTTAAAATATCGGACACCACCCGGGCCGGCCGGCCGCTAGTGATATTTTCGGAGCGGTTTTTGTGGTGGTAAACCAACTGCTGCCAATCGAGGCCAAACAGGTAAAGCAGGGTCGCGTGATAATCATTCGGAGTGACCACATTTTCCACCGCCCGATGGCCCAATTCGTCGGTCTTGCCATAAACCATTCCCGGCTTGATCCCCGCACCTGCCAGCCAGATACTAAAACCTTGTCCATTGTGATCGCGACCGTTTTTCTCCGGGCCTCCATGATCCTCCGTCACAGGGAGTCGGCCAATCTCGCCTCCCCAATGTAAAATGGTCGAGTCGAGCATTCCCCGTTGCTTTAAGTCTTTGAGCAACCCGGCCGTCGGCTTTTCGGTTCGACGGCAAATTTTAGGCAAGCCGGTAATCAGTTTGTCATGATTATCCCAAGGCTGGGTGTCCATGAATAACTGCACAAACCGGACGCCCCGCTCAACCAGCCGGCGGGCAATCAGGCAGCGCGTGCCATATTCACGACTGATCTCTTCGTCCAGCCCATACATCGTATGGGTCGCCTGGGTTTCTTTCGAGATGTCGAGCGCTTCGGCGGCAGAACCTTGCATCCGCGCAGCGAGCTCGTAACTAGCAATCCGGGCCTCCAGATCATGATTGCCCGGATGGCTTTGCTGGTAGGCCTGGTTAAGCGACTGCATGAACTGTAGGTTCTGCGCCTGCGGACCACCACGGAGATGGGGTGGCGTGCGAAGATTTAAAATTCTCGGTTCCTGCGGCCGCAAGACGGTGCTTTGAAATTGAGCCGGCAGAAAACCATGTTCCCAATTACGAACGCCGTCTACTGGAGTTCCCCCCTCGGTGAGCACCATGTAGGCCGGCAGGTTCTGTGTCTCTGAGCCCAAGCCATAAAGGAGCCATGACGCCAGGTTGGGCCGCCCTGAGATGGCAGGAACTCCACCATGAAAGTAACGAATATTGATTTCGTGGGCGTTGAATCCGGTGTGCATACTGCGGATCAAACAAAGGTCATCCACACACTCGGCCACGTTGGGCATCAACTCGGAAATTTCTGTCCCTGACTGGCCATGGCGGGAAAACTTCCAGGGACTGCCCAGAAGCTTCCGACTGGCCGTTGCCACGCCGCTGTAAACGAACTCTTCGCCGGTCTCCTTACCATTGTGTTTGGTAAGTTCCGGCTTGGGGTCGGTGAGGTCCATGTGCGAGGGACCGCCGTGCTGGAACAGCGAAATCATTGCCTTCGCTTGGGGATCGTGGTGAGGCCGCTTCGGAAGTAGGTTAAACTGCCGCGCCTCTTGGGATATGCCAGGTGGCTTGGCCAGTAATTTTTCCTGGTCCAATAGCAGCGCCAGCGCCACGCCGCCCAGTCCCATGCCTTGCTCGGCCAGGTAGCGACGACGCGAAATCTGCCTATTGCGACCAACAGGCTCTCTCGAGGAGCGAAATACCATCGACAATCTGCCTACAAAAAACCATTTGGCAACACGTCATACTCTGCTAGTTATCATGATCGATCAGGCGCCGAGGGTCAAACACAAAGGCCCGCACGCGAAAATCGGCCGGAAAAATTCTGGCCTGCCAAATTGGCCCCGGTCCTCCGGAAAGCGGACTCCCAGCGACTGGCCGCATCAATTCTCCCGAAACGCTTTTCGCAGCGCATCTTCGCGGCTCGCCCAATGGCCCCGCAACACGTAGTCGGGCGTATCTGCCTCGAAGTAGCGGATTCCTTTGGCAGCCCACATGGCCACTTCAGCCGGATCCTCCGTAGGAATGCCTACCGCCACGCCATTCGCTTTGCCCGCAGCTAGCACACGGTCGATCGCCTCACCGATCTCCGGATGATCTTCACCGACGATGAGGCCCATCGAATGGGTCAGGTCGGCGGTGCCCATGTGCAAGACATCGATTCCGGGGACGGCTGCAATTTGGTCGATGTTCTCCATCGCTTCGAGCGACTCGATCATCACCGTCAACAGCAGAGACTCGTTCGCCTGATCCACATACTCCTTCATGTTGGAGATGTCGTACCCGAGTCCCCGTCCCAAACTCATTTCACGACGCCCCAGCGGGCCGTACCGGCAGGCGGCTACGACTTCCTGGGCTTCTTCGGCCGTGTCGATATGCTGAATATGGATCCCGGCGGCACCTTGATCGAGCGCCTGGCGGCAGGTCACCGGCTCAAAACTGCGGGGACGATAGACCGGCGCCACGCCGGAGGCATACGCATGCACGATCATCGAACGGACTGATTCGGTTCCGATCATGCCATGTTCGCAGTCGATCATGACCGCTTCGATCCCAGCAAATCCGGCAATTTCAACGAGAGCCGGGTCCGCCAGGGTCACCGGCTGGATCACCAACGGAGGCTGTGACAAATCGGCAACCCGTTGTCGAAGCTTAAATTGGGTGGCTAATTGAATGCTCATGTTGTCTTACTCCAAAAGTTGTTGAATGGCGCCGGTCAGCACACGGTCCGTACCAGGGCCACAAAATGTGGAGGTCAACTCGTAACCTCCTTTGCCATATTCTTCTTTCACCGGTATATACCAAGGACCACCGTCGCCATAGGCAGCAGTTGCCACAAACTTCTCCGGTGCGGTTTCCTGTGCGCGCAGTTGATACTCAATAAAACATTCGCCGGGCAGATGCAAAAGCTCAATATTGCTGGCGCTGAGCGAACTGACCACCAGCGGCTCGTTTCGCCGGAGACGTTCTTTCCAGGCCAACATGAAGGCCGCCCGCACGCGCACCGCAGGCTGATAATATCGATTGCCAAGTTGTTCGACCAGCAGCGGATCAAAAAGAGTCTCCCATGCCTCAGGCATCACCTCGACCGTGTTCCAGGAGACCTTCTCCAGTGGCGACCAGCGGAGCTGTTCCTCGGATTTTACGATCGCATGGTAAAGTCGCTCGGTCAGTTGCACGCACGCTTGGTCGGATCCGTCGTTGTATTTTCCGGCCGACACGTTTCCGGCGCAGCCGGTCAAGTAGATATGAAGGCACCCGGAATCTTCCTGCTGCCTTCGCTTGCGGGCCAGTCCAACAAATTCGCTGCTCACTCCACCTTCCCCATAAAAACTTTGGGGATGCGTGGCGTAGTAATGGCAGGCCACCACCGGCTGATCCGCCTGGCCGAAAGAGACCGTTTTTAGCCATGGGTCGATCAGCCCCTCTGGCATTTGTTGAAGCCGTTGGTCGACACAAAAGCTCCTTCGCTCGGCGACGACGCGCCCCGCCTCGTCACGGGCAATGCGCCGGTTGGATGCGACCTGCGATACTTTCGCCTGGCCACACCCAATTTCCTTGACGGGCCTCGCTTGGCGCAAGCCGTTCTCCACGGCGCTCTGTGCGCGGCGGAGGCAGGTTTCAAAAAACTCCAGCTGGAAGATCGGTACCATGTCACCCTCGGCTTCGACAAATCGCTGGGCATCGAGGCAGACCAGCGGAGTGTCGTGCTGGTGAACGGAGTGAACGGTCACCCGGTCGGGAGTGGTTCCCGCCGCCGAGGCAAGTGCCTCGCGGAAATGCCGGTGGGCCGTATTGCAAAGTCCTGTCCAGTCCAAGGCACAAACGACAATCGGGCTGCCGGCACCCAATAAGACAAACCCCAATCCGTCCAGGCAATCCCGGACCTCGGAGACCGGCTTAA
Source organism: Lacipirellulaceae bacterium (assembly GCA_965243695.1). GTDB lineage: Bacteria > Planctomycetota > Planctomycetia > Pirellulales > Lacipirellulaceae > JAKVCB01. The sequence continues at coordinate 33,963 of CBDEWC010000004.1, forward strand.
TAAGGCCACCGCACAACGAATGGCCGGCAGGGGGGGTGACGTCAAACTCAAACGTGGCAATTTGAAACTCAGGCATGGGTAGAATCGTACACCCAATGAACCTGCATTTGAAGGCGTATCGTGTCCAGGAGAAACCGGTTGGTCCACGAAAAGAACCGAGGCTAACGAGAATCTCGGAGAAGATGAGTGGGGCTCATTCAGCATCGACTTCGCTACCTCAAAAGATCTACCCACGATATAATCCTAGGTGGGACGACCGGTTAAATCGGACGAGTTTTATCCGGATAGCGCAACTGGGTCTTCTCCATATCGCAACCCCCTTTGGTAAAGTTTGCCGTGTCCCTTCCCCGCCGACTTGTGGCTTACTCTCTTTTGTTGGCATGGTTTTCCGGTCTCCCTTTGGACCAGGCCGTAGCGGTCGATTTTCGCACAGAAATCCAACCCTTGATCGAATCGGCCTGCCTGCAGTGCCACCAGGGTGAAAATGCGGACGGCCAACTGCGACTCGATTCGCGCCAGGCGGCCCTTGTAGGTGGCAGCAGTGGTCCGGCATTAGTGCCTGGGCAACCGAAGAAAAGTTTGCTCTACACAACGACCGTCCTGCCAGCCGAACATGACCAGATGATGCCACCCGAGGGACCACCCCTTGCCAGGTCGCAAACGGACCTTCTGAAAAGGTGGATTGCAGCCGGTGCCAACTGGCCTGCCAATGCAAAGCTTACCGTCCAGCCGCGGATGGATTTTGTCACGCATATCCAGCCCATCCTGGAACAAAACTGTGTTGCCTGCCACCAAGCCAGCAAGGCCGAAGGAGATTACGATCTTTCCACCGTGACTGGGGCCATCGAAAGTGGCACTGATCCACCCGCGATCGTGCCTTATCGGCCCGACGACAGCGCGCTCTACCGGGTTACCACCCTGGGGATGGACGACGCCAGCGTGATGCCTCCGGCAGGGCAGGGCGGGCCACTGAAGGAAACATTGCTCCGGCAGTTGCAACTCTGGATTGTCCAAGGCGCCATCTGGCCCGAGAGGATCCTGCTGAGCCCCAAAGCAAAACAAACCGGCACTTCCGCCACACCCGATAACCTCGAATTGGTAAAGCGGATTGGTGCCCTGATTGCCAGCCAGCCAGTTGCCAAGCAATCCTCGGACATGACCAATTACACCCAAACCGTCCCGCTCACCGGGGCCCGCTATGAAATGATTGCTCTGGCGGGAGGCTCGTTTTTGATGGGTAGTCCCCCGGGGGAAGCGGGTCGACAACCGAGCGAAGGGCCTCAAAAGAAAGTTGCCATCGAACCTTTTTGGATGGGCAAACATGAGGTTACCTGGGATGAATACGAACCGTTTATGATGACCCAGGTAGCCCGCCACAAGCACGGAGCACGGAAGGATTACGATTCGGCCACGCACACGATTGTCGATGCGGTGAGTCAGCCCACCGGCCCTTACGTGGAAATGAGTTTCGGGATGGGACAGCGCGGATTCCCAGCGATCAGCATGACCCAACACGCGGCGAACAAGTATTGCCAATGGCTCAGTGCACAAACAGGACATTTTTATCGCCTCCCAACCGAAGCGGAATGGGAATATGCCTGTCGCGCTGGGACGCAGACGGCCTACTCTTTTGGAAAGGATGCCGCCGGGATCGACAACTATGCGTGGTACTACGAAAATAGTCGCGAAAAGTATCAGAAAGTGGGCCAGAAAAAACCCAATCCGTGGGGCCTTCACGACATGCACGGCAACGTCAGCGAATGGACGGCCGACCAGTTTGACCCCGACTATTTTCGGAAGTTCCCCGCCGGCACTCGATCTCCCCTTCTCCGTCCCATGCGGCTTTATCCCCGCACGGTCCGCGGCGGCAATTGGGACGATGATCCTGAAAACGTGCGATCCGCAGCCCGCCGCGGTTCAGATCCGATTTGGAAGCAACAAGATCCACAGCTTCCCAAAAGTATTTGGTATCATACCAATGCACAGTGGCTCGGGTTCCGGATTGTCCGCCCCTTAAAAGTTCCTTCGGCCGAAGAAATGTACTTTTTCTGGAACAGTGCCACCGATAAAATGTAGATGTTGCAAGACAGGGCTCAACCCAACCACACTTTTTTTTGGAAACACTGTCCGCTATGAAAAACAAGCTCTCCTTAAAAACGGGTCGCCGCCAATTTATGCAAGCCGCCGGTGCCGCATCCGCCCTTGGCAGCGTGGCTATCCCTCGCGTGTTTGCCGGCGAAGGCGAAGGCAACACCATTCAGGTCGCCCTGGTCGGTTGTGGAGGACGTGGCACAGGAGCCGCTGCCGACGCACTGCGCGTTTCGGCTGCGCCACTAAAACTGGTCGCCATGGCCGATGTGTTTGAGGACCGGCTTACTTCAAGCCTTGCCGCCTTGAGACAGACGTTCTTTGAAACACCTGAAAAGATCGCGATCCCCGAGGACCAGCAGTTCGTGGGGTTTGATGCCTACAAAAAAGCCATGGATGTACTGCGGCCTAACGATATTGTCATTTTTGCAACGCCGCTTGCCTTTCGCTGGGTCCATTACGACTACGCAATTCAGCGTGGTCTGAATGTGTTCATGGAGAAACCGCTCATCGCCGATGGGCCCACGGCCAGGCGGATGCTCGAACTGGCGAAAAAGGCGGATGCGAAAAATCTCAAGTCGGCAGTCGGCCTGATGGTGCGCCACTGCCGTGGCCGCCGGGAACTTCATCAGCGAATTCAGGATGGTGAAATTGGTGACATTATTAACATGCGCGCTTATCGGATGCACGGACCTGTCGGATCGTGTTTCTCCACCCGCAAACCGGATGACCAGCAGGAACTGATGTGGCAGATTGCCCGTTTCCACAGTTTTATCTGGGCAAGTGGCGGCCTGTTCAGTGATTTCTACATCCACCAGATCGACGAAACCTCCTGGATGAAAAACGGCTGGCCCGTCAAGGCCGAAGCCTTGGGGGGACGACATTATCGAGGCGACTACATCGACCAGAATTTTGACTCCTACTCGGTTGAATATACCTATGATGATGGTTCCAAGCTCTTTTTGAATGGCCGCACGATGCTCGGCTGTAAAAACAATTTTTCGAGCGTCGTGCACGGCAGCAAGGGCTCGGCAATCGTGAGCACCTCCAGCCACAGCCCGGGTGAGGTCCGCACCTTTCGGGGCCAGCGCCAACACCGCAAAGAGGTCGTTTGGGCTTACCCACAACCGGAACAAAATCCTTACCAACTTGAGTGGGACGACCTGGTCGACGCCATTTTGCAGAACAAGCCGTACAATGAGGTTCCCCGGGGAGTCGCGGCCAGCCTGGTTACCAGCATGGGACGGATGGCCGCTCACACAGGGCAGGAAATCACCTACGAGCAAATGCTCAACTCTCCGGTCGAGCTTGCTCCCAATGCGGCCATCTTTACGCCAGAGGGGCCCGCGCCGGTAATGCCAGACGAGCAGGGGAAGTATCCGGTCCCCATGCCGGGAGTGAACAAAGAAGTTGAATACATGTTGACCACCTAAGGGGAATCGGCGTCCCAGGCGTACGGCCGTTCGCAGCAGGCGTCTCCCTTCTTGCCTGGGACCGTTCGGCGAAGATCGCGATGTCACCCCTGACTGTCCGTTCGGTTACGGATTGCCAGCGAGGTGCGATTCGATCTTGGTGAGTCGGCTCGTAATTTGCTGCAGGTAATCGATGATAATTGCATGCGTGAGTTTCGCATCGATTCCGACAGGCGAATCGGGAAGGCTGATATGCTCGATGAGTTCTGCGTACTCTTCGCGCACTTTTGCGATCGGTTCTTTTGCCATCGGTCATTCCTCCAAAAAAAGGTGGTTTAGGTCAGAAAGTAGGCCTGCTTGGCTGTTCGGCAATCATCATAGCCGGCCCACGCTGGACATAGCCCCCCCCAAAAAAACAAAACGGATAGCTCCTAGGCACCCCGTCGTGCCGCGCGCCGCCGATCGGTTTCCTTGAGCAGGATTTTTCGGAGGCGGATTTGTGTGGGGGTCACTTCCACCAGTTCGTCGTCGGCAATGTATTCGAGCGCGACTTCGAGTGAGATTTTACGAGGCGGCTTGAGAAGTATATTGCGATCACTGCCGGCGGCACGAATATTTGTCAGCTTCTTTTCCTTGGTCGGATTTACCGACATGTCACCCACCCGGCTATTTTCACCTACAATCATCCCTTCGTAGACCACATCTCCCGGCGCGACGAACATTTCGGCCCGTTCCTGCAAACCATCAAGGCCAAACGCAACTGCCTGGCCGCCGACCATCGATACCAGTACCCCATTGGCCCGTTCGGGCATGTCCCCTTCCATAGGCCGATAACCATCAAACCGGTGGTGGATAATCGCCGTACCTTGCGTGGCATTTAAGAGCCGGGTCCGCAAACCAATCAGCCCACGAGCAGGAATCGAAAACACAACATAGCTGTAGTCCCCGTGGCCTGTCATTTCTACCGTTTGCCCTCGCCGGGCCCCTACTAATTCCATGACCGGGCCAAGTTTGTCGTGCGGCACCTCCACCACGAGACTCTCGAACGGCTCCTCTTTTTTGCCGTGACGCTCCTGCAAGACGACCTGCGGTTTGCCAATCGACAGCTCAAAACTTTCCCGGCGCATCGTCTCGATAAGGACAGACAGATGCAACACGCCACGCCCCGACACTCGAAGCGAATCGGTTCCGGCAATCGGTTCCACGCGAAGGGCCACATTGCGCTCCAATTCCTTAGTCAAACGATCGACCAGGTTTCGAGTCGTCACGTACTTCCCTTCCCGACCGGCAAGTGGCGACGTATTGATCCCAAACGTCATTTGGATGGTCGGCTTGTCGACCTCCACCCGAGGAAGGGCCTGCCGTTTTTCCGGATCACTGATGGTGTCGCCAATGGCCACATCGGGAAGACCCACCAAGGCTGCCAGGTCTCCTGCTGTCGCTACCTCGACTCGCACGCGACCAAGCTTGTCAAACAGGTGGACTTCAGAGACCGCAGCCTGAACCGTTGAATCCTTCGCCTGCATCAAGGCGACTTTTTGCCCGGCACGAACTGAGCCTGCAGAAATCCTCCCAATCGCGATTCGGCCGACATATTCACTCCAGTCAAGCGTAGTGACTAGCATCCGCAGGGGAGAATCCAGCTCGGCTTGTGGCCCAGGAATCGATTTAAGCATGAGCTCCAAAAGGGGCTCCATCGAATCGCCGGCCTCGCTGGGATCCTCGGTGGCATAACCTTCCTTGCTCGTGGCAAAAATATAGGGAAAGTCCTTCAGCCTTTCCTCGGCGCCAAGGTCCAGTAGCAATTCTAAAGTTTCATCCAACACCTCGTGCGGACGGGCATCTGGCTTATCAATTTTGTTAACCACGACCACCGGCTGCAAGTCGCACTCAAGTGCCTTCGACAACACAAACCGCGTTTGCGGCATGGGTCCCTCGGCTGCATCGACCAACACGAGTGCGCCATCGGCCATACGCAGCACGCGCTCGACTTCACCGCCAAAGTCCGCATGGCCAGGAGTATCAATCAGATTGATCTTGATATCCCGATAACGAATCGCGATGTTCTTCGCCAGGATGGTGATGCCCCGTTCTCGCTCCAGGTCATTGGAGTCGAGGATACATTCGCCAACCAACTGGCTGGCACGAAATTCGCCGCTTTGACGCAACAGACAGTCAACCAAGGTGGTCTTGCCGTGGTCCACGTGGGCAATGATAGCAATATTCCGAAGATCGGTGCGACGCATGGGACAGCAGAGGGAAAGAAACAGGAAGCTGGGGCAGGGCGGGAGGGCAACAGCTTAGCACGTTCAGGCCTCCAGCGGTACGCCCCTTCTACCATGCATCCACCTTCTCGGCCGCGGCGGGCCGGATGACGCACCGCGTAATCCTCACCAAGCTTGCAACCCTCCGAACAGGCAGCTACCGCTGGCCATTCTCCCCTTCGTGGATCACCGCGCTAAACGGACTTCGCGCCAGGGTTCGGCTGTCCCCACCGAATGTGGCAAACGGCCAATCTGTTTCTGCGACTATGACTTTACTCTTTTGCATGGTGCGGCGATGTTCGATAGTGATGCCCGAGGAGGTCTTCCCCAAAATCGCCTTCAAATTGACGCCATACTGCGTGGACGTGATTTGCATCATTCTGCGTATTGTCGTACTCAAACAAAAACACCGGCGTCTGAATTCGGTAATAATGCCCCTCGCCAGGCTCAATCCCTCCTGCCCAGGCGAAAAACAACCCTTCTCCATCGGTGATAGGAGTTCGGCGGCGAATCTCACCCACGATCTGTGCTCGGTACTTCTGGACAAACTGCTCGACCAGTTCAAGTAACATCGCCTGCTGGCTTGGGGTGAGCTTTGCAAAAGGAATACCTTTAGGCGGCTGAAATGGGTCGGCTGAAACCCGCACCTCGGCTTTGGTGATAATCTCCTCAGGCGCCTCGTCGGCAATGACGGCCAGTTGTCTTTGTTTCCCGTCCAGAGACTGCACCAATTTTCGGGCAAGACTTTGCTCCTTCGCCAGGGTATCGAGTCCCTCAAAGGGGCCACTCGGCACAATCGCCGGGTTGCTGCCGAAGAATGAAGGCGTCACACAAAACCGCTGCCCGTCGACCAACGTCACGTTGATCGAAAGATGGTGTCCCTCGAAACTCCAGCCCCACGTCTTGTCCGCCGAGGGTTGTCCATGAATGGCTACGTGGTACTTTCCCGAGTCCCGCATCGGATTTTCCTGCTCGAGATCGTAGAGGACCTGCTCCAAAGCGATGACAGTCATCGCCTGGAGGTAGCCGCGATGACTCAGCGCCGTATTGAGCAAACCGTGAGCAAGTGCACGCTGTTGACTCGACATTTCTTTGAGTTCCAACCCTCGCCGGCCCCCGTACTGATCCATCATCGAACTCGGAAAGAAATGCCAACTCTGGCGGTGTGGATCGTCAAAATCGATCACCACTTTTTGACGTTCTTCCGGTGAGAGCGATTTTAAAAATTGATGGGCTGCGGACGCCATCTCGGCCGGCACATCATGAGCTCGAGCCTCCGTGGCCCCGAGGGACGCCCAAACCACAAAAACGGTCAACCCACAAAGTCGACGTTCCTTCAGGGTGATGAATCCTCTCCCCATGCTGCTGGATCTCCTCAAGAATCTGAAATGATCGGCTCGTCGTCACCGCCTTCCGCAACGCCGAAGCTATGGACTGCCCGCTGGCGGGCCTCTCCAGAAGGTTACACCTCGGCGGCTCCTTTTGGAACCTGTCTGGTATTGCGGCAGAACTTCGGAGGAAACCTGAGACCGAAACTTATTGCAAGATGTCAAGGGAAATAGGCATAATACCGAATAAACCCCGCCTGATGCCGATAGGCAGACAGGCGGGTCGCCAAGATGTGGCCCCCGGACCATTTTTTGTGACCCTACGGTTTTCCGCGGCCCGCACAGCTAAAAGTGAGATCTTCGCTCGCCCGAAGGGTGAGGCGCGGAAGGGGCGACCTGGGGTCCTGGTTTCTCCACGTTAGATCGGATAGAGTTGGGTGTTGCTATTGCGTTTGGGTTCAGTGAACCACGCATCACGGCAGAGAGCCAAACCCTCTTTCGCGACCCCCTGCTGAAGGAACTGGCTTCCCTCGGAACACACGGAGCCAAAAAGCGAGCCAGCCGTATGCAACAACGCAAATTGGCTACCAGTCCTGGTCCAGCGGCAACGCTCGAAGGCGACACCGATCTGAGTCGTCGTGAGATGTTCGCCCAGATCAAGGCCCTGTGCAAACCGAACAATACCTCCATTTGGCGGGTACTGGTCGTTGAATATGCCCTATTGGCTGTCATCATTTTCGGGTGCACCTCGTTCTATCGCTATGTGCAAATTCACGGTTTGTCGCTCGGTTGGGCGCTGGCGGTTTATGCAATCAGCGTGGCCCTGATTGGTGGGTGGGTCCAAAATCGACTCTCTTGTCTGGTGCATGAATCAAGCCACTACTCAATTTGCCGCAACCGGGTCCTCAACGATATTGTCGCCAACCTGTTGATTACGTTTCCGTTTTTTGGTGTGATCAACAATTATCGGATCGGCCATTGGGGCCATCACCGCCATGTGAACAATCCAGAAAAAGATCCCGACTTGCATCGCCTCAAAAGTCATCACCCCCGGAATTTTCCGGTTCCCAAGTGGCGATTCTGGTGGGAATACGTGGTCCTGCAAACGCTTCCGCACAAGGTGTACAGTTACCTGAAAGGCCGTGCCCTGTATGTGGCCCGCCGAATGAAAACTTCAAATGTTCCTGACCAGGACGCTCTGGGCAGCAGGACAGTCACCGCGATGCGATTCGCATATTACGGAGTGTTGATTATGGTCCTGGCGCTCACCAACGGGTGGGCAGGCTATGCTCTCTTCTGGCTAATTCCCATGATCACGTTTTATCCGGTAGCCCTCTTCCTCAGGGAAATCGCCCATCACGGAAACTATCCAGACAATGGCGACTTTACCAACAGTCGCGTCTACGAAGGATACTGGCTGGAACGGGAAGTCTTTTTTCCCTTCAGCGAGCGAAACCACATCCTCCATCACATGTTTCCAACCATTCCCTGGCACAAAATGGTCGAAGCCCACCAGTTGATGATGAAATACCCACCCTACCGCGAAAACGTGGTGATCTGTGACGGGTTTTTCTTCAAGGCGACCAACAACCGGCAAAACCCCACGGTCCTGGATGTGCTGGCGGCACCGTCTCGCCATTATTTGCGCGGGGAGGCTGCCGGCACGGATCAAAGCGAGATTCGCCGGTCCACCTCTGACCAGGTGGGTGCGATTGCCGTCGATTGTGATCGTTTGGCTGGCGAATCGTAGCAACACGACCAGGACCCGTGACTCCGTACCTCTGCCCCGAACATGGCTCAATCGTGGTGACGGCGGAGCTGGCAACTAAGCGAAGGTACTATTTTCCCTTTCGTGAATGGCACCATGGACAGCACCCCATCGAACACGATCAACCTGGATCAGTTCCTAAAGCTGCTCGGAATCACGGGTACCGGTGGGCAAGCAAAGCAACTGATCCAGACAGGCTGCGTGCGGGTCAACGGTGAAATCGAACTGCGGCGAGGGCGAAAATTAACCAAGGCCGATCTTGTGGAGGTTCAGGGAGAGTCTTTCCAGGTGGACTTGGGCCCCCAAGAACCCTGACCGCATGCAATGGAACTGGCATAAAAATGAGCCGTGCCCCAGATCCCTACCCGGACGACCGGCAGTTGTACTGACCGAAGGTGGCCTGCTGTTTGCCAGTTTACCCTCCACGGCCATACGCCAGCACTCCGACCGGATGAATCGATGCGACTTTTTGCGGGAACTCCGTTTGACCAACCGCCCAAATGTGATCGATGTGGAGAACTTGAAGCCGACTGCACCTGCCCCTCCAGGCCGGCCGAGGTGCAATCCATCTCCCCGGCCTCACAAACCGCACACCTCTGCCTCGAAAAACGGCGGCAGGGAAAAATCGTGACCGTGATCCGGGGATTGAAGGCCGAAGGCAACGATTTGCCCCGGCTGGTCGCGGAATTAAAATCGCTGTGTGGTGCCGGTGGCACCGTGAAGGCCGACGTCCTCGAAATCCAGGGAAACCACCTCGCGCGCGTTTCGGAACACTTGCGGCAGGCCGGCTACCGCTTGAAGGAGTAAACGGGTACTGCTGTACGCTGCAGCAGGGCAGCACTTGCGCCAATCGATCTCGACTGGAATCCATCGCTCCCGAACTCCGACAGCGGATCTTCCTGCGACCGGCTTTTTATTCGGGGCGACGGAAATTGAATTGACGACTTTGGCCGAAGAATTCCAGCGGGTTTTCATAAACGAGTTTACGAATCAAGCCTTCGGTATGCCCCCGACGCCGCATCTCAAGAATGAAATCGGGCACTGCGGTTGGCTTGGACGGCCCCCAGTCTCCAGCTGAATTGACCAGCAGGCGATCCGCACCCACCATCTCGACAATGTCGGCCGCCCGCTCAGGCGTACACTTGCTGACGGGATAGAGTGTCATGCCGGCCCAAAAACCGGCTTCCAGGACGTGCCGAACTGTATGTTCCTCGACATGATCCACGAGCACCCGGTTACGGCAAATCCGTTGATCACCGGTCAGCATATCGAGGATCATTCGCGTTCCCTGGTATTTATCCTCCAGGTGCGGTGTATGGATGAGAATTTGCTCTTCTGTTTTCACCGCCAGATCAAGATGCTCCAGAAAAACCGTCACTTCATTGGGAGTATTTTTATTGAGACCAATTTCCCCAATCCCCAGCACACCAGGACGATCGAGAAACTCCGGTATCATCGCAATCACCTCACGCGAAAGGGCAACGTTCTCCGCCTCCTTGGCGTTAATGCAAAGCCAGGTGTAGTGTTGTATCCCGTAGGCAGCAGCCCGCTTGGGCTCAAAGGAGGTCAGTTGCTCGAAATAGTCCCGAAAGCCCTCCACACTCCCCCGGTCATAACCAGCCCAAAACGCCGGCTCGCTAAGCCCTACGCAGCCCATTTTCGCCAGATTTTCATAATCGTCAGTGGTCCGCGAAACCATGTGAATGTGAGGATCGATATAGTACATAAGCGTTGTGGAGCGTGGGTTTGGGAAGTTTAACCAAACCGCCCGCTACGAATCAGGACATGTGGGGTAAACGGACTTGCTTCCTCTGCGGTCCTCTCCGAAACGACAGCCCAACCGTCGGCCAACCGACCGGTTTGGGTTTACTTTTCATCGAGCCTAAATTCACTTTTCCAATTCTCGTGATATTTACGGCTAAAAATGAGCTGCACCTCCTCAGCGCGATTCGACTCAGAGCTGAGAAGAACCTTTAATCCCGCACGAAGTTGTGCACCTCGAGGGTCGTCGTTGTCCATCGGCCCGGACCGCTCAATCCGATCGAGGGCCGCGGCAATTTTTAGGATATTGGCCCGCAACGGAAGAAACTCCCGTTCAAACACCTGCTCTACGCAATGGCTGGAACTCATCGTAGGATCCTTGTTTATCCCGGAGTGGAGACCAAAACTGGTTGCAACGCCGCTGACCAACACCAAGTGCAACTTATTTTCACTTTTACGCTGGTGCTTCGCAAGGTGCCCACCCGTGTCCGTTGACAGAGGCCGCACCAAACTGTTGTTTTCGGATGCGGCGGGCAAAAGGGGCGAGAAAGAACCTGCGCCGGCGCGACCCGCTAAGAAACAAACCTCCCAAACCATCGGCTCAGCCGGAATTCAGCACAGCCTGCCGGTGGGCGGACGGGCCATAAGAAACCGTCGCGATAGAAAGCAACCATCAGTAACCAGACCGCAAGGAACGCGAATGGCGACTGTCAAGTTGGCCCCGCTCGCCTAGTAGGGCACCTTCTGCGGAAGCCGATAGGGAGTCCGCCGCGGACGAAAACGGTTGGAATTCGGCGAAATTTCGAGTTTGTTTGGGGCCGCAGCAAAATCCTCCGCCCGGGCACCCGCTCCCAGCTTCACCGTTTGTTCCCCGGGTGTGTATCCCATTTGATTAAGAAATTCGACCAAGGTAATTTCCTCAACACCCTTGTCGTCAGCCTCCCTGGTCATCTGGCTCCATCCGTCCCGGAAGGCACCTTTGAGGGAATCCTCGGGAAACTCTCCCAGGACAAGATAACGCGTATCGATCGTCATATCCCCCTTCAGCACCCCATCCTTATCGAGGTAAGAATCGACCTCGCCGCCATTAAAGTCAATCAGGTCAATCGCTTTGTCAACGTCGTTGATGCCGTCGTCATCAATGTCGATAAATCCCGTTAGTGCAAACCGAAGCTTCTTACCCCGATGCCACACCTGGCTGTAGACATGATCACCCACGAGCACCGGGTCGACCAGGTTGTCCGTGGTCACGCGAGCTTCGGCAATGTGGTCACCCAGGATCCGAGTGACTTCAATGCTACCTTTCTTTTCTGCCTTTGCCGGATCCCTGAGCGCCGCATCGTAAATACTAAAGGTCACCTGAGGACGAAGTGCATCCGCCGATCCCAGATTAATCCAAACCGTTCCATTTTGATTGACCCATGAGATGACACCATCAGGAATTTCAAAACTCTCGGCCCCTTGCGCCCGCTCGGCCAGAAGTTTTTTCTTGGCCCTTTCGCTATTGTCGAGCCGACTGATCAGCTCTGCAATTTTTGTATCGCGCTCTTTCTTTTCTTTCTGGTAGTACTGCTTCTGTTCATTCATGCTGACTGTCAGCTCTTGCTTGGTGGCCTCAAGCTTGCTGCGATCTTCCGCAAAGGACTTGCGCTGCCCGGCAGCATCGGCCTCGGCCTTTTTCATCTGGGCCTGGTACTGCTGGACTTGCTGCTCTTTCTCGTTTTCGACGGCAAGCAATCGCTCTTTGAGCTGACGCAACTGTTCCTTGGCATCGGCCTCACGCAGAGCTATTTTTTCGTTTTCCTCGTAGATGATTCCCAGAATGTCACGGTAATTGTGACGGCTCTCATCGAACGTACTGCCATACTTGGCCATGTCCCCGTCATAAGTTTCTTTGACCACCTCATAGTTGTCGTGTTCACCCAGCCCGATGTAGCGACGATACGCCTCGTTTTCCTGCTGGTTGGTACGAACGGCTTCTTTTTCGTTTTGGAGTTTTTGTTGCAGATCGGCGACTTGCTTGTGGGCATCACCGGAACTTTTGAACATCAAGTAACCCCATGCGAGCCCAATCACCGCAATACAAACAAACACGATCAATGCAATCACAAGGGTCTGGTCTTGCCTGGCGGCCATAAATCACCTCTTCTCTATTTTCACGGCAACGGGGTTTGCGACCGATTCGACGGCCCGGCCCCTGTTCGATGGCCAGGTTGACGACAATTGCAGCCTGGTTACCAATTCGGGAAACGTCCGTCCGTTTACCCCAACTTACCAGACATTCAGTTCCCTGGGAAAAATGCCCTGAACTGAGGTCGCTCCTGGCGGCCGATTCCCGCATCTCCGTGTGGGACGCCACCCAACAGGACACACCCTGGACGACACACGACCGGCCTGCAAGAATTGACCTAAGTCCAGCATAATTACGGGATTACCGGCTGTCAACGAACTCGTTACGATAGGGGCAACCGGTTAATTCATCCCCTCACGCCCGACCTTAATTGCTATGAGCGGTACTATCGGTACTTTGACCCCCCCATCGATCCGTGATTGGACGGTTTATGTCGTCGATGCCCATTCGCTGATCTTTCAAGTCTTTCATGCGCTTCCTGAAATGACCAGTCCGCGCGGAGAACCGGTGGCCGCTGTCTATGGTTTCACGCGCGACCTGCTTTACCTGATCGAGCAAAAACGACCTGACGCCCTGATCTGTGCGTTCGACCTTCCAGGCCTGACCTTTCGTCACCAAATCTATGATGATTACAAGGCAAATCGGAGCGAAATGCCGGAAGACCTTGTCTTGCAATTTCCGAAAATTCGCCAGATCCTCGAGGCGATGGGAGTGCCGGTCCTTTCCTCCCCCGGATATGAGGCAGACGACGTCCTTGCAACCCTGGCGCGAATTTGTGACGAGTCCGATGCCAATTGCCTGCTGGTGACCGGTGACAAAGACTGCCGGCAACTCATTACCAATCGCGTCTCGATTTACAACATTCGCAAAAATACCACCTTTGATGCGGAGCAACTTGACGAAGTCTGGGGGATTCGCCCCGACCAGGTGGTCGACTTTCAGGCCCTTGTCGGCGACAAGGTTGACAACGTCCCTGGAGTTCCACTGATCGGACCTAAGATTGCCCAGGAACTCCTGGCGACTTACGACTCGCTGGAAAATGTCCTCGACCATGCTGCCGACGTGAAAGGGAAGAAACGAAGTCAAAATCTCCAAGCCGGTCGCGAGGTCGCTTTGCTTTCCCGTCAGCTCGTGAAGCTCGACGATCAAGTCCCGGTCACCCTGGACTGGGAAGCAAGCCAAATTGGCGGCTTTGACGCCGAACGGCTAAACCAACTGGGGACGGACTTGGGATTTCAAACCCTCAACGACCGTTTTTCTAAACTCGCAGGAATTGGCCCATCGGTTCCCCCAGTCGAATGGAATACGGATGATTATCATATTGTCGATACGTCCGAAAAGTTCGAGAGCTTTCTCGCCCAACTGTCGCAACAAACGCTGGTGTCGCTCGATACCGAAACCACCAACATCAATCCCCGGCAGGCGGAAATTGTCGGATACTCCTTCGCCTGGAATCCTGGCGAGGCCTATTACCTCCCTGTTCGTGGCCCAGCAGGCGAGCCGCGCCTAGACCCCGACGACACGCTCGCGCGGCTGCGACCCGTGTTGGAAAACCAAGCCATTGGAAAAATTGGGCAGAACCTCAAATATGACATGATTGTTCTCCGGTCGGCTGGCCTCGAGTTGGCAGGCATTGCCTTTGATTCCATGGTGGCCAGTTATTTGCTCGACGCCGGCCAACGGAATCACAACCTGGATGAACTTGCGCAGCGATATTTAAACCACAACACCACGAAAATCGACACGTTAATTGGGAGTGGCAAAACGCAGAAACGTATGGACGACGTCGCGATTGCTGAAGTTGGCCCCTACGCAGCCGAAGATGCCGACGTACCGTTGCAACTCCATCCGCTGCTGGCCGCCAGGCTCGCAGAGGAAGGGCTCGACGCCTTGAACCGGGACCTGGAAGTTCCCCTGATCGAGGTCCTTGTGGAATTGGAATACCACGGTATTCGTGTCGACAAAGACCGGCTCGCCAAATTGAGTACACGATATGGTCAGCGGATCGAAGAACTGTCCGTCGAGATCGAGGAACTGGCCGGGCACCCACTTAATATTGCCTCTCCCAAGCAGTTGGCCAACGTCCTTTTTAACGAGCTCAACTTGCCCGTGATCAGGAAGACAAAAACCGGGCCCAGCACCGACGCCTCTGTGTTGGACGAACTCCGCGACCTCCATCCACTGCCAGCGAAGATCGTTGAGTATCGTCAGTACTCGAAGCTAAAAAACACCTATGTCGATGCAATTCCGGACTTGATCCATCCGGTGACCGGCCGGGTGCACGCCTCGTTCAATCAAGTGGTAACGGCAACCGGGCGGCTCAGCTCGAGCGATCCGAATCTCCAGAACATTCCGGTACGCAATGAAGAAGGTCGTGAGATCCGCTCGGCGTTCACCGCCGGTGAAGCGGGTTGGAAACTAATCGCCGCCGATTACTCACAAATCGAACTTCGTGTGCTAGCGCATTTTTCCCAGGATGAAGCGCTTTGCACTGCGTTTGCCAACGACGAAGACATCCACACCCTTGTGGCCAGCCAGGTATTCGAGGTTCCGCTGGAAGAAGTCACCTCCACCATGCGACGCAACGCGAAGGCGGTCAATTTTGGGGTCATTTACGGTCAAAGCCCGTTCGGCCTGGCCAAATCCTTGGGAATTAGCCAGGCCGACGCAACCGATTTTATCGACAGCTATTTTCAGAAGTATCGCGGCGTGGAGGATTTTATCAACCAAACGCTTACGGACTGCCGCAAATTGGGTTACGTCAGTACGCTTGCCGGACGCCGCCGTTTAATTGACGGCGTTCGCCAACCTCCAGAACAAGCGAATTTCTTCGAGTCAGCGGCTCACCGACAGCTTAACATGCCGGAACGGACCGCCATCAATACCGTGATCCAAGGTTCGGCTGCCGATTTGATCAAAATGGCGATGGTGAACTTGCATCAAGTTTTTCGGCAAAAATCGCACGAGGTCCGCATGCTACTTCAAATTCATGATGAATTGATCTTCGAAGCAGCTCCCCCCGTCCTCGCCCAAGTCGCCGAACGAATCGAAACGGAAATGACCCAGGTCATGCCGCTAGAGGTACCCTTGAGGGTCGACATCAAATCGGGCGATAACTGGGCCGACTGCGAACCATGGGGCACATGACCTCGATGATCACGATTGGCTTGTTAGGAGGAGTCGCCAGCGGAAAATCCCTCGTCGCTTCCATGTTGGCCAAACTGGGTGCAGGCCTACTGGACGCAGACCGAACCGGGCACGATATCCTCGAGAACGACCCGGCGGTTGCCCGCCAACTTGCTGACCACTTTGGAGCTCGCATCGTGAGTTCCAAAGGCCAGATTGACCGCACTCTGCTGGGAGAGATCGTTTTCGGCAACGACCCGGTGGCCACAGCCAACCGCCGTACCCTCGAGAGCATCCTCCACCCGGCGATCGGCGCACAACTTGAACAAGAAGCACGTAGACTGGCCAAAGCCTCAAGCCAGGTGCTCGTCCTCGATGCGCCCCTGCTGGTGGAGGCGGGCTGGGACTCCCTTTGTGACCTTTTGGTCTTTGTAGATACCCCACCGGAACGGCGCCGCCAGTTTGCAATGCAGCGAGGATGGGAAAGCGAGGAAATAAGCCGTCGCGAGACGGCTCAACTTGATCTGTCTAAAAAGCGGCGGCTGGCTACAACTTGCCTTGCCAACCAAGGTGATGTCGAGTCCTTAACGGGGGAAGTCGAGCAATTTTGGAAAAATGTGGTCCTTCCGCAGCTGGATGGCTAAAACACCGCTCGCCAAACCAAAACCGGCAAAATGGTGGCTGGCCTTGGCGAAACTGGAAAGTTGGGCAAGATTCCTATTTACTCCCTCCGTCCGGCAACTTTTCACTTTCACAAATCGGTCTCTTTCTGGCATAATGGGCGATGGTCATGGCAGTTGGCTTCCCGACCCTTTGTCCAGCTTCCGTAACCTCACCCTCCCGCCGATGCGGTCCGCAGTTTGGACTGCCCCCGCCTTTTCTTCCAGGAGCATGAAACATCATGGCAGATCCCGGTAACCGCGATACGACGCGGCGGAGCCGGCCCAATCCGTTACGCCGTCGCCAACACCAGTCGGAAAAAAACGGTCAAGATATTGACCGCAAGCTGCTTGCAGAACTTGAACGTGAAGAGCCTCTTTCGCTTGCCGAGGAACTCGACAAGGCTGCCGAACGTGTTCGCCGGGTGGGGGCCGCCGTTGCGAAGGCCGATGCGCGTGACAGCAACGCACACATTGCCGCGCTGCAGCAGATGGGAATGTCCGAACTGATCGAGGTTGCTGAACGTGAAAATATTCAGGATGTAAGTGGCCTGAAGAAGCAGGAAATCATTTTTAAGATTCTCAAGGAGCGGGTCAAATTTCAGGGAATGATGATCGGTGAAGGGACCTTGGAAATCCTTCCTGACGGATTCGGGTTCCTTCGCAGTCCCGACTACCACTACCTGTCATGTCCCGATGACATCTACGTATCGCCGAGTCAAATCCGGCGATTCAATCTCCGGAATGGCAATTGCGTCTCGGGAACCATTCGGCCTCCCAAGGAAAACGAGCGCTATTTCGCCCTCTTGCGGGTCGAATCGATTAACGCCCAGGACCCCAACCTGCTCTCCAAAAAAGTCTCCTTTGACAATCTGACTCCCCTCCATCCGATTGAACGGATCGTGATGGAAACCACCCCCGAAGAAATCGCGATGCGGGTAGTGGACATGATTGTGCCTTTGGGCTTTGGCCAGCGCGGCTTAATTGTAAGTCCGCCCCGTGCGGGCAAAACGATTCTGATGCAAAAATTGGCTCAAAGTGTGCTGGCAAACTATCCGGAAGCGTACGTCATCATGCTGCTGATTGATGAGCGGCCTGAAGAGGTCACCGATATGGAACGGCAAGTCAAGGCCGCCAACTGCGAGGTGATCAGCTCGACGTTTGACGAATCTTCACAGCGTCACGTCCAGGTCTCGGAAATGGTCCTCGAAAAAGCCAAGCGGATGGTCGAGTATGGACGCGACGTGGTGATTTTCCTCGATTCAATTACACGGCTCGCAAGAGCATGGAACGCCGAATGCCCCCACTCCGGCAAAATTCTCTCCGGAGGAATTGACGCCAACGCGATGCAACGGCCCAAGCGGTTCTTCGGATCCGCCCGCAAAGTCGAAGAAGGCGGCTCGCTGACCATTGTCGCGACGGCACTCACTGATACCGGAAGTCGCATGGATGAAGTTATCTTTGAAGAATTCAAAGGTACCGGCAACCAGGAAATTGTGCTCGACCGCCGACTGGTGGACCGGCGGGTATGGCCGGCGATCGACATTGATCACAGCGGAACACGCCGTGAGGAAATGCTCATGGATCCCGAGGAACACCGACGGATTTGTCTCCTGCGGCGGGCGATGAACGAATTAAATGGACCCGATGCGATGCAAATGCTGACCGAGCAACTCGCCAAAACTAAAACCAATGCCGAATTCTTGATGAGCATTAAGGAAGAATAATTCCTGCGGTGTCGCTGGCCCGGTTGGCCACCCGCTGCTGGGCAAGAGTTGGCTCGCCCGCTGGTATCCAACTGCCGGTCAACCCGATCGCCTACCTCCAACACTGGCGATGCACACCTCTGCCCATTATCTCGAAGTCCTCTATGCCAAACGTCGTTCCCATCGCCGACCTCTCCTCCGAAGACCGCTTTGCGATCGTTGTTGCCCGCTGGAACGAGACGATTACTTCGAAGCTTCTCGATGGGGCCATCGAAGGTTTGCTTGCAAAAGGAGTGGCAGAATCGGCAATCGATGTCGCCTGGGTACCCGGTTCTTGGGAATTACCTGTGATTGCTGAACAATTTGCCCAGTCGGGCCAATACCAGGCAGTTCTCGCGTTGGGGGCAGTGATCCGTGGCGAAACGACCCATGACCAACACATCAACCGTGCCGTGAGTGGAAGCCTCTCTGACATCGGCGTCCGCACCGGTGTGCCCGTGTTGTTCGGATTGCTTACGTGTGAAACAATGGAACAAGCCATTCACCGTTCCGGCGGCAACGTTGGAAACAAGGGAACCGAATGTGCCGAAGCAGCCATTCACATGTCAGGTCTCCTGAAGAACCTACCCGCGAACCCATAATCGGCAGACCTCTGCCAGCCGCCAAAGTCGCCTCTCATGTCACGACGAAACCGAGCCCGCGAAGTCGCCCTCCAAATCCTTTTCGAGGACGATGTGAACCCGCGCGACTCGGTGAGGGACCTTCGGCAATTCGTAGCGAATCGCCTTAAATCATCAGAACTCGAAAATTTTTCGATTACCCTCATCCAGGGGGTCCGTCGCAATCAGGCTGAACTCGACGGGCTTCTCGATAAGACTGCCGACAACTGGAGCCTCGCACGCATGGCAAACACCGACCGAAACGTGCTTCGCCTCGGTGCATTTGAGATCCTGTTTACCGAAACCCCTGACCGGGTCGCCATTAACGAGGCCGTCGATCTTGCCAAGAGGTTCGGAAGTGCAAATTCAGCGCCTTTCGTCAATGGTATCTTGGACAAACTTCTTCACCGTGAAGATGCCACCCCCACATCCTCCTGAGAGGCGGCCAACAGGTCCCGACCCGCTTTTTTACTCACATCAGACGCTGTTGAACTATGGGCTTTTTCGACAAAATCAAGCAGGGCCTTTCCAAAACAGGCCAACTTCTCAAAACAGATGTTCGGGATCTCTTCAAGCAGGAAGGGCGCCTCATCGACGATCCTTTCCTCGATGAAATGCGGGCAATCCTCTTTAAGACCGATATGGGCTACGAAGCGACTGAACAAATCATCGAAGAAGTCGCCACCAATTTTCGTGGGCGGGTCGTCACGCTTGACGAGATCATCGACACCTGGAAACGCAAACTGGGCGAGCTCATGGCGCAGGATGACGCACCGATCGTTTTCGCACCAGAAGGCCCAACGGTCATCATGGTGTGTGGCGTAAACGGCACGGGCAAGACCACCACGATTGCCAAGCTGGCCCACCAATTTCGTGCCGATGGCAAAAGTGTGCTCCTGGGAGCGGGCGACACCTTTCGCGCCGCGGCCGTCGAACAGCTTACTGTTTGGAGCGAGCGGCTGGGAGTTTCCATTGTGACCGGAGAGGCTGGCAGCCACCCCGCCACGGTGGCCTACCGCGCGGTCGAACAAGCAATCGAGTCTGACGTCGACGTTTGTATCGTCGACACCGCAGGCCGACTGCAAACCCAGAAAAACCTGATGACTGAACTGACCAAAATTCAGCATTCGATTCGCAAGCAAATCCCGGCTGCCCCACACGAGATCCTTCTGGTCCTGGACGCCACCACCGGCCAAAACGGAATCAGCCAGGCCAACAAATTCACCGAAACGGTCGATTGCACCGGGATCGTCCTTGCCAAACTCGACGGCACCGCCAAGGGGGGTGTCGTGGTCGCCATCCGCCAGCAAGTTGGGCTGCCGGTAAAATTTATTGGCGTTGGTGAGCAACCCGAGGATATTGCACCGTTTCAGCCTGAATCGTTCGTAGAAGCCCTCTTCGCAGACGTCACTGCGACCGCTAGCCCCAGCTAACCCATCACTTGCTAGCATTTCGGGCCGGCTCTTGCCAGCTGCTATAGCTTGCCCAGGCCGGTTTTCCTCGCTCCCGGTCGGCACAAACCCAACCGTTTCGGCAAACCTTTTCACATCGGACGACTGGCCGTTTCGATAACCCTACTGTGGGATTCTTGGCCGCGCATGGAGTGCACGGTCCGTTCCCGCAACTGCCAAATGCCAGGAGGGCGTCCCATGCAGCATTCGACCCGTTTTCTTTTGACGCCGCTGATCGTCTGCCTTTGCGGTATGCTTGCCTGTGCCGCTGCCATGGCCCAACGCCCAACGGGCGGTCTGGCCACCATCAAATTCAACGCCTACTACGCCGACCCAGTCGAAGCCTCACCCAGCGATCTGGATGTAAGCCCACACCGACTGGCCGATGCCACCGATAAAACAACTAGCGAAGAGGCATCCAACAGAGAATCCCCCAACTTCAACCGTTCCTGGAAAAAATACCGATTGGCCGGCGGGGGCGATTCGTCCTTCCGTAACTGCAACGCGTACGCCGACTTCCAGTTGAATTTTCTGGGCAACAACCTCACGTCCAAGGTCGACACGACCCAATCGTCTGACCGGCTGGAGCTATCGCCCCGGATCGTGGTTGGCGCTCGTAACTGCCATCAATACGGCCTCAGGGTTCGGTATCAGCACTATGACTGGAATGCGCCCAGCTTAACTTCTCCCACACCGCCGGGAGTGCAATTCGAACTCGACTCGTTGGACCTGGAAGCCACTAAACGACTGCGTGGCCGCCATACCCTTTTGGATCTGGCAGCAGGCGTTCGGTTCGCAAAAATCGAGGAGGCCGGTTTTCTCGGCCAGAGTCATAGCGACCTGATCGGGGGGACAATCGCCGCCGATGGCCAAAGGCGCCTTTGCCGTAACTCGGGCTGGAACTGGTCGTGGGTTTACGGAGGCCGCCTGTCCCTGCTCGGTGGCCACTACAACGGTACCGGCCACCAGGGAAACGGCACCGTTTTCGTCAGCGAAATCTACACCGGCCTTCAATATGGCGGCTGTTGCGGTTCGCACGATGTTTTCGCCCGGTTTCTGTTTGAGGTTCAAAACTGGCACAGCGACGCCTTTCTGCTGAGCGACAATGTGACTTTGATGGGGCCTGGCATTCAGCTTGGCGTCCGATTCTAACTTGCAGCCCATTCTGGACCTTCCGGCAGCTTGTCTCCGGCCAGAAAAACTCCCTCCGGGAAGCTCTCTGTCTCGGATACCCCAACCGCTGCACAATATGTGCGCTGCCGATGCTTGCTTGCTGGGCAAGGAGGCCAGGAGGTCTGTCTGAATTCCATTTTCATTTTTCACCCATACCAACCCAACCCCCTTTGCCAAGCAACTCAACGAAGGGGATGCCGGCTGGGACCTCTCTTTTTTTAATTCCCCTCCCGCTATTGGAACGGCGTTTGCAGAGAAGCGGTTAGCCGGCTCGTCTAGCCACGGCTGCATGATGCGACCGTGGGCTAGTTTAACCTTGCCGAACGGCCTTTGAATCCGAGTGGGCGGCCACCCATTTGCAAACGACCATCCTTCCTTCTGTACCACGTAAAGGGCGAACCCTGATGAGATTTGTTTCTATAAAGACTACCCCCGTTCTTCTCCTGCTGGGGGCCCTTTTGATGCTACTGGCAGGTTCGGGCCTGGCAATGGCACAAGACGCGGCCGCACCGACCGTCGAACAATTGAAGGCCGAGACGGATTACACGATCAATACGTTGATCATGTTCCTCTCAGCCGTGTTGGTCCTGTTCATGCAAGCGGGCTTTGCCATGCTTGAGGTTGGGCTAAATGCATCGAAGAACACGGTAAATATCTTGTTCAAAAACGTGATGGACCTCTCGATTGGCATCATGCTGTTTTTGTTTATCGGCATGGGGATTATGTACAACGGAAAAGGGGAGACAAATCCGTACTTCGGATACTCAGGAGTTTTCTCGGTTGACGACAGCGAAAAAGGCGATTACTCGACATCGGCTGATTTTCTCTTCCAGGTCGCCTTTGCCGCCACGGCTGCCACGATTGTTTCGGGGGCGGTTGCGGGGCGGATGAAGTTTGGTGCCTATCTGATTTACAGTGGTGTACTCACCGGGCTGATCTATCCGATCAGCGGGTTCTGGAAATGGGGCGGTGGGTTTCTGGACCAGATGGGCTTTCAGGACTTTGCCGGGTCGGTTGTGGTCCATGCGGTAGGCGGTTTTGCTGGCCTGGCCGGGGCAATCGCCCTGGGACCACGCATCGGGCGTTACATCCAGGGAAAATCGGTCCCCATCCCGGGTCACAATATCGCCTTCGCCGCCCTGGGTGTTTTCATCCTCTGGGTTGGGTGGTACGGCTTTAATCCCGGCAGCCAGCTCACTTACGCCGGATATGCCAACGCCGAGGCTACCACCTACATCGCCCTCACAACCACGATTTCTGCCGCCTGCGGCGCGATTGCCGCGATGGCGTTTGGCTGGTGTTTGTTCAGCAAGCCAGACGTCACCATGGCACTTAACGGTGCCCTGGCAGGGTTGGTAGGCATTACCGCCAACTGCGACCAGGTGACCGAAACCGGCTCGATCATCGTTGGCCTGGTAGCAGGTGTGCTGGTCGTTTTGGGAATCCTGCTTTTGGACAGACTTAAAATTGATGACCCGGTCGGTGCCTGGCCCGTACACGGTCTGTGCGGCGTCTGGGGTGGTCTGGCAACAGGTATCCTGGGGCAAAACATCCCCGACGGACTGACTCGGGCAGGCTACATCTTCGTCCAACTGAAGGGCACCGTGATCATTTGTGTATGGGCATTTGTCACGATGGCGATCCTGTTCTACATCCTCAAGGCGGTCAACCTGCTGCGGGTTTCTCCAGAGGACGAACAATCCGGTCTGGACCTCAGCGAACATGGCATGCAGGCGTACAGCCAATCCGCTTAGGGTCACTTATCAGAATCGAAGTCAATTGCCTAACCTTCCTTCAACAAACCTTCCGTTTCTGCCATGACTACAGCGCGTCCCACCAAGGCTTGGGCGGATGATCCGCCTTGTTCGCCCAAGCCTGGGACACGCTCTTGGTTGCGACCCACTTTGCTTTAACTCCCACCGATCGATTTCCCCAGTAATTCCCTCCGCCGACAGCCCCCGAGAGAACGTCCAAACAGCCCTGCCAAAACAAAACACCCTTCTGCAACGAACCTTAAGCCCCTTTGGCTTGGCGAAGTATTGAGTGGGGAAACCAGCGCAGATCCCACTCACTTGTTCAGGTTGAACCGGAAGGATGCCCCATATGGCTTGGGTGGGTTATCCGCCTAATCTGCCCAAGCCGGGGCGTCCTCTCTGTTCGGTGTCAGACAGCCAACCATTGGCCGCTGGACCCTTCTCGGGCCGTCCGCTACGATACACGGCGGAAAATCACACGACACGGCGGAAAATCACAGCACCGCACAAATCAGGCGGAGTTTACCCATTATGAAACTGATCATCGCCATCATCCAGCCCAGCAAACTCGAAGACGTCAAGACGGCCCTCTCGGAAGTTGAAGTTGTCCGTCTGACGATCATGGATGTACAAGGCTTTGGCCGCCAGAAAGGGCAAACCGAGGTGTACCGTGGGCGGGAGATCTCGCTCAACCTGCTCCGCAAAGTGCAACTTCAGATTGCAGTGAACGACGACTTTGTCGAGCCAACTGTCGAGGCCATTATCCGAGGAGGACGAACCGGGACCACCGGAGAAATTGGCGACGGCAAGATCTTTGTGTTGCCGCTGGAAGATTGTATTCGCATTCGAACCGGCGAGCGCGGGACCGAGGCCGTCTAAGCTGTTTCGATCTGGGCCGTTACGGTAGGGATGGCCGCTCACGGTTTTCCGAAAACAATTAGTTGCTGGCCCGTTGAGCCACGCGTATCTGCCCACGGGCCCGGGCGATGTTTCGTTCTCGGATTGCCAACTGTTCCTGACCGTCTGCCGGTTGCTCAAAGGCCGACTGAAGTTGGGCTTCGGCTGCGGTCTGATCGACCTCGCTGGCAGGCAACGCACGATCGGTGAGGATCGAAACCACATCGCCTACAACCTGCACAAATCCTCCGTCGACGTAAAACCGCTGTAGCTGGCCTTCGGAGCGAATTCGCAACTCGCCAAAGCCGAGCCGCCCAAT
Source organism: Lacipirellulaceae bacterium (assembly GCA_965243695.1). GTDB lineage: Bacteria > Planctomycetota > Planctomycetia > Pirellulales > Lacipirellulaceae > JAKVCB01. The sequence continues at coordinate 58,459 of CBDEWC010000004.1, forward strand.
CATCGGGCTATGCTGCCGGTCGACTCCAAACTCGCCGTCAAAAAGGGGCAGAACGAGAAAATCGGCTTTCGTCTCCAGGACGGTCATTTCGGGGGTCACGACGACACACGTCAACGGGCCCTGGGCGACTGATGGTTCTCCGGTCGACATATTTTTCCTCAACTAGCCACTTGCATGAGCGGCGGTTGGGCCCCAACAGGCCCTTCGGTCACCACGTACTATTTCTGAGCTGCCTTCCACTGTTCTTCGGCATGTTCAATCGGTCCGACGTACATAAACGCATCTTCTGACAGGTGGTCCCATTTCCCATCGCAAATCTCGTTGAAGCTGCGAATCGTGTCCTCAAGCGAGGTGAAGTTCCCCGACTTTCCGGTAAAGACTTCGGCCACAAAGAACGGCTGCGAGAGGAATCGTTCGATACGACGAGCCCGATGGACAATCAGTTTGTCCTCTTCAGAAAGTTCGTCGACACCAAGGATGGCAATGATGTCCTGCAATTCGCGGTAACGCTGAAGGGTCGTTTGGACCCGGCGAGCACAATTGAAATGATCTTCGCCAACGTACTGCGGATCAAGAATCCGACTGGACGAAGCAAGCGGATCGACCGCCGGATAAATTCCTTTTTCAGAAATCGACCGTTCGAGGTAAATAAAGGCATCCAGTTGTCCAAACGCCGTAGCTGGAGCCGGGTCGGTCGGATCGTCGGCCGGCACATAAACAGCCTGGACCGAGGTGATCGCCCCATTGGCCGTCGAAGCGATGCGTTCCTGCAACTCGCCCATCTCGGTCGCCAGAGTCGGCTGGTATCCGACCGCTGAAGGCATCCGCCCCAGCAGGGCCGAAACCTCGCTGCCTGCCTGCGAGAACCGGAAAATATTGTCGACAAACAGGAGTGTGTCGGCACCGGTTTGATCGCGAAAGTACTCAGCCATTGTCAGTGCCGAGAGGGCTACCCGCAGGCGGGCACCAGGCGGCTCGTTCATCTGTCCAAAGACCATGCAGGTCTGGTCAATCACACTGCGCCCGGTATCTCCTATTTTGGCTTCCTGCATTTCCAGCCAGAGGTCGGTCCCTTCGCGGGTCCGTTCCCCAACACCAGCAAACACCGAGTAACCGCCGTGCTGGGTGGCGATGCGGGCAATTAATTCGGTGAGAATCACCGTCTTTCCGAGCCCCGCACCACCGAACAACCCTGCCTTACCACCTCGCACGAAGGGGGTGAGCAGATCGATCACCTTGATCCCCGTTTCAAACAGTTCGGTCTTGGTGGAAAGTTCTTTCAGTTCCGGCGCCTTGCGATGAATTGGCCATCGCTCTTCGGAATCGACCGGACCCCGTTTATCGACCGGCTCCCCGATAATGTTGAAGACCCGCCCCAAGGTTGCTTCGCCCACGGGAACCGTCACGGGGCTTCCCGTATCGACGCAATCCTGACCCCGGATTAATCCGTCCGTACTCCCGAGGGCAATGCAGCGGACTCGGCCTCCACCCAGGTGTTGCTGGACCTCTCCGGTCAGGTCGATCTTTACCCCTTTGTGTTCCGATACGACTTTGACGGCATTGTAGATAGCCGGCAGGCTGTCTTCTTCATATTCGACATCGAACGTCGAGCCGATTACCTGGGTAATTCGACCGACCTTTTTAGTTTCTGCAGGGGTTGCAGTGGCCATAAGTTTGTCCTTGATTTCAAATCGTTCGTCCGATCACGCCTGATCGGGTCTGTTGGCAAAACCGGGAGGATCTCTCGGTTTGGGGCGGAACTCTTTCCTAGGCAGTGCTCGCGGGGCATGTTCAACCACTAATTGAGCGCTTCAACACCTCCGATAACATCCATCAATTCCGAGGTAATCCGTCCTTGTCGCGCACGGTTGTATTGCATACTCAGTCGCTTGATCAAATCGTCGGCATTTTCGGTGGCCGATTTCATTGCCACCATCCGGGCAATCTGCTCGCTCACGGCCGAGTCCAGAAAGCACTTGAATAGTTTCACTTTAAAGCTCGCCGGCACAACTTCTTCGAGAATGCTTTCGGCCGAGGGGACAAATTCGTAGAGCGGATTCACTTTGTCGGCAGCTTTCTTCTCAGGCACCTCGTCCGCTGTAGCCAGCGCGCCCAGCGGCAACAACGTTTCCACGGAGACCTTCTGCCGCGCAATCGTTTCAAACTTCATGTAGATCACGTCGAGCCGGTCCAGCTTGCCGATCACGTAGTCATCGAGGTAACGACTCGCCAATTCATTGACCTCCTCAAAGGTGGGGCTGTCTTCAAAGTTGGTATAACTATGGGCAGGTTCGAAACCACGGAATTTAAACCCGGAAATGCCGCGCTTCCCGGAGACCTCGAGATTGCACTCGGAGACCGAACCGTTTAGTTCTTTCCACCGCTCGACACCAGCACGAATCAGATTGCCATTGAAGCCGCCACAAAGTCCTCGATTCGCCGTAAGTACGAGAAGACCTGCCGACTGAGTCGATTCGCGCGGCTGCAGAAGCGGATGATCGACTTCAAGCCCTCCCCCCGTCAGGTCAGCAACCAGCCGCGTAATCCGGCTGGTGTATTCGGTCGCCGCCGAGGCACGGTCCATTGCTTTTTTAAAACGTGCCGTCGCGATTAACTCCATGGTTCGCGTAATCTTACGAATGTTCCGGATCGACTTGCGTCGGTTATCGAGTTCGCGAGGATTTGGCATGGGACACGGTTGGGGAGTGAGTGTTCAGTGGTCAAAAACCTGCCAACCAGGGCTGACAGAGGGATGTTCACTTTTTTTAAACGAGGGCCGGCTCTGTCGCCGCATTGGATGATGTGCCGCCTTGGTATTGTCTCTTGAATTCTGCAATGGACGCATCCATCTGTGCCTTCAGCTCGTCATCCAAATCCTGTTTCTCATTAATGGCATCGCGGACCTCCGACTTCTGGTCCCGCATAAACGTGAGGAATTTCTCTTCCCAGGACTTCACTTCGGGGATGGGAACCTGATCGAGGTGCCCACCACTGGCGGCATAGATAATCAACACCTGGTCGACCACATGCATGGGCACGTATTGCCCCTGCTTGAGGATTTCGACCATCCGATACCCACGATCCAGGCGGGCTTGGGTGGCTGCATCAAGGTCCGTCCCGAGCTGGGCAAAGGCTTCAAGTTCGCGGAAGGCTGCCAGGTCAAGTCTTAAGCCGCCGGCAACTTTCTTCATGGCCTTAATCTGCGCGTTACCGCCCACCCGCGAGACCGAAATGCCCGCGTTCATCGCAGGCTTCACACCGGAAAAAAACAAGTCGGGCTGGAGGTAGATCTGCCCGTCGGTAATCGAGATCACATTGGTCGGAATGTAGGCCGAGACCTCTCCTTCGAGCGTTTCAATGATCGGCAATGCAGTGAGCGAGCCAGCCCCCAGTTCGTCCGAAAGCTTAGCCGACCGCTCCAATAAACGACTGTGGCAATAGAAGACATCTCCGGGAAATGCCTCGCGTCCCGGTGGACGCCGCATCAAAAGCGAAAGTTGACGATAGGCAACCGCCTGCTTGCTAAGATCGTCGTAGACAATCAGGGCGTGACTACTGTTGAACATGTAGTGTTCTGCCATGGCAGTACCGGCGTAGGCAGCCACGTACTGCAAGGGTGCCGGATCACTTGCACCAGAAACAATCACGGTCGTGTAATCCATCGCCCCAACTTCACGCAGTTTCTCCACAACGCCAGCCACGGTGGACTCTTTCTGGCCGATGGCGACATAGAAACATTTCACGCCGGAGTCGCGTTGATTGATAATCGTATCGATGGCGACTGCCGTTTTTCCCGTTTTGCGGTCACCAATGATCAGTTCTCGCTGACCACGACCAATCGGGGTCATCGCGTCGACTGCTTTGATTCCTGACTGAAGTGGTTCACAGACTGGCTGTCGTTCGGCCACTCCGGTGGCAATCACTTCCATCGGACGCCGCTCGCTGGTCACGATAGGACCTTTGCCGTCGAGCGGATTTCCAAGTGGGTCGACCACCCGGCCGAGCAACTCATCGCCGACCGGGACACTGAGCAGTCGGCCCGTACTGCGAACTTCGTCGCCTTCGGTAATTCCGAGGTAGTCGCCCAAAATAATGATGCCCACCGAATTCTCTTCGAGGTTGAACGCCAACCCAATGGTGCCATCGGCGAACTCGACCATTTCATTGGCCATCACCCCAGAGAGGCCATAAACGCGGGCGATCCCGTCACCAACTTCCAGCACGCGCCCCACCTCACGAACGTCAATTTGGGAGGTGTATTGGGCAATTTCCTGCTGAATAACTGATGCGATTTCGTCGCTGTTGAACTTCATCGCGATTCTCCATTAAAAAACGACTCAGGGTGTGTTTCGATGCCTTCGACGGCTCGAGCAACCATGGCTTTGCGGGCATGCTCAAAGCGGGTTTTGATCGATCCGTCGTAGACGGTATCCCCCACCTTGACGACAAATCCGGCGATCAACGAGGGATCAATCCGGACTCTCAACTCTGGCTCAGCCCCGATCGAATCGCGGAGAACCTGAACAAATTCGCTCCTCAGTGCGTCGCCCATCTCTTCGGCGACCTGCACGTTGACCTCAACTTTACCAACCTGCTTGCTGTACTGACTCTCCACCGACCGTACCACCGTCCGAAGAATCTCAAGCCTGCCGTGTGCCGATAGAACCTTGAGGAAATTCAGGACTTCTGGCGCCGCCTTGTTGCCAAAGATCCGGTCGAGCAATGTTTCTTTTTCCGCGTGCCCCACAAGGAGCGATCCAAGTGCCTCCTCGAGTGCCGGAAACTTTTCCAGCACGTCCTCTACCAGCGACACCAACTCCTCAACCAGCTCTGCGGCCCTATCGGTCTGGTTAGCCACCCCGAGGAAGGCTTCTGCATAAACCTGCGCAATTTGCTCCTCAACGACGTCCATCACCGTATCGCGGCGGTCCGTGGTGTGGCTTGTTTCGGGCATAGCATTCCTGTCCGATATAAGGTTCCTGTCCATCCGTAATCCCGACCATCGGGGTTGGGGACGATCTTTCACCTAGCATTAATTATTACTCGGCGCCGCTGCAGTCAGCTTGGTTAGCGCTTCGCGGACTAATTCGGCCTGACGACTGGGCGTGACCTGCTCTTGGACCACCTTGCCGGCAAGTTCAATCGCAGCATCTGCACTCTTTTGTGCCAATTCATGGAGGGCTGCCTCCTTGGCCACCTCAAGTTCACGCAAGGCGCGATCCGCTTCCTGCTCTGCAGCCTTCTTGGCTTCGATAATAATCTCGCCCTTCGTGTGCTCAGCATCGCGACGCGCCTCTTCCAGAAGCTCCCGAACCTGGTCGGCAGCCCCGGCGAGTTGCGCCTCGTGATCCGAGAGCAATCGCTTCGCCTCTTCGTGCTTGGCCGTCGCCTCGGCGATGTTGTCGGAAATCTTCTTTTCCCGTTCGTCCAAGGCCGTGGTAATTGCCGGCCAGGCAAACTTGCGTAGCACAAGCAGCAGGGCGCCAAAGACAATTCCTGTCCAGACCGCTAAATCGATGTCGAACAGCAGCGGACTGGGCCCACTGCCTTTGTCTTGGTCGTCACCATGCCCGTGGGAGTCTGCGGCCGCTGCATGCGCGGCGCCGGCCCCATCGGCATGTGCATCATCGTGGTGGTCGGCAGCCGACGCCACCGCCACCCAGCCAGCGACGACAGACACCAATATCGATGTCGCCAGTCGTCTCCAAAAGCAATCGCGAATCGCCTTCATCGTTCAGGCTCCCTGGTCGCCAATTTAGGTAAAACGTTGCTCGTTTACTTGTTGAACAACATGCAAATGACCAGGGCAAAAAACGTGGCACCTTCGATCAACGCTGCCGAGATGATCATCGCCGTCTGAATGTTGCCGGTCGCCTCAGGCTGACGGGAAATCCCTTCAACCGCCTGGCCGCCGATTCGACCGATCCCAAAACCGGCACCCAGCATCACCAAGCCGGCTCCCACCGCCGAACCAAAGTTCATCGCTCCATAACCGCCGGCCTCTTGAGCCAACGCGGGGGGAAGCGACCGCCAAAACAACCCATCCTGCCATCATAAATTGAAACAGCTTAAACACGGAACTTTACTCCTTCCTGAGTAAAAAACGCATAAATGCAGGCAATGCGATCCCAAGCACGTTAACTTAGTGTGGGTGCACTGCCATACCAATGAACAAAGCCGAAAGAAACGTAAATATGTACGCCTGCAAAAATGCCACAAACAATTCCAGCAGGCTCAACGCCGTGGCCCCAATCACACTCAGGGGCATCACGCCCCACCAGGCTGCAAGCCCGTAGGTTGCCCCAATAAACCCGACCAGGACTGCCAACACCACGTGACCGGCCATCATGTTCGCCAACAGCCGAACGGCCAGTACGCCGTGCTTGATAAAGAGGCCTGCAATCTCAATCACAAAAATTAAAGGGACCAGGAGAATCGCAATCACAAATGGGAGTTCCATCGACGGCACCTGGGCCTTCCAAAACCCTATGGGGCCCAGTTTTACCATCCCGCTACCAACGACGACTCCAAAAGTAATCAGTGCAAGCATACCGGTCGTTGCCAGTGCCCCGGTTGGCGAGCCCATCCAGGGAATCATGCCAAACAAATTGCATCCCAGGACAAAAAAGAACATGGTCCACAAAAACGGCACGAAACGGTCGGCGTCGTGCTTGCCAATGCAGGGGCGGGCCACTTGATCTCGAAGAAAAAGCAGCATCACCTCAAGCATGTTCCAAAGTCGACCGCGGGGATGCTTTCCACCCCGCAGGTGTCTGGCCAGGGCAATGAAGAAGACCGCAATAATCACCGCAGCCACGAACTCTAGCACCATGAATTTGGTGATTCTAAAATCGAGCGGCATGACATTGCTGTCGATCAATGGGTTTCCCGTATCGACCGCAATCAGCGGCGTGTTGAGTTCAAACGGCTGTGGGATTTCAATATGCCCATGCCAACTCTCGGGTACGAAAGCCCGCGGCACGTGGAAGGACGTTGCGTCTTCCACGTGTGAAAATAATTCCGTCGGAGCCAGATGTTCCTTACCCATCGATTACAAGGTCTCCAGAGACGACTGGTTCTTTTGACTCTCCTGGACCGCCAAGATCGATTCCACAGCGAGTGCCACCAGATAATACATCAATAACGAACCGACAAAAACCAAAAAGTCGCTGTCCGGCCGCTTGATTGCAATCAGCAAACACAAAACCAGAGGCGGAAAAAAACGGACCGCCATGCTAAGCAGCAGGCCTGCCAGCGGGTTGTTTTGCGAGGTGAACCAAACCCTCAACGCAATTGCAACCAGGCCACATGCCAAACAAAGCATAGCCGCTGCCAGGGCCCTTAGAACTCCAGCCTGCCCTTCGGCCATGTAGGCCAAAGGCCCCACCAGAACCGAAACGCCAACCATCGCCAACACCAACGAACTGGCATTGCGAAAAAACAGGCGACTGCCACAAATTTGGCGATTATTTTCAGACACTTCCAGCGGCTCTACACTAATTATCTATTTTGAATGTTTTTTTGTTTTGAGCGATTCCCGGCTTACCTCTGTGGGTTCAACTCCATTTAATCGATGTTTTTTATCATCTGCATCAGGTGAACCGTTGCTGCAAAACCGCCCAAACCAAGGCCGATCAGCATGAACACGGCAACGGTCCCCAGTTTTTGGTCAACCCAGGTACCGATCAACGCCGGCAGAACCATCTCAAGTGCAACCGTCAAGATCCGTGCCGCCCAGGCGGCGGCCTTCGCAATGGGCGAACGTTCGTCCGGGTCATTTCCCACGGCACCCCCCCCATCGGCGACGGTCGGTAACCAAACGATACCCGCGGCGCCGACATCCGAACAGGCCAGCAAATCGGCGATTTTGCCTGATTTCCCCGGAGAGAACCGTCTATTCCCAGCTCAACCGGCATGTCCTAACCATCCACCGCAGGACCGGCAATGTATCCCAGCCCAGATTCTCGGTCAACGTCCGCAGGCGAGAATTTGTACATTTTTTCACAAAGTCCATCAACCCCTGACCGCCACTCGACTTGCGCCATGTAGATACCACCGACTCCTGCCGAAAAAAAACAATTCGGCCCGAACGGACCATAGGCCTCGCAGGCCTGGCAACGCCGTTCAAATCGGCAAAATAATTCGCAAGATAGGACTATAGAATGACTTACGGAACGTCTGGCCGTTCGCAGCTCGCCACAGAATTGCAAAATTATCGGTTTCTGATTACGGTAAAAGTAGGAATTATTCAGGTTTTATCGGTCTTATGAATTGGAGGAGGTTCCCTCTCTCGTGCGCCCCGCAAGGCGTAAAGCAGGATGGAAGAAGCCTAGCCACACACCTCCCACCGCCCCAACAGGCAGGCGGTTAAAACAAGCATGAAAATGCAGGAACGAAATCGAACATGACCATCACCGAACTGCGCGGCTACAACTACCGAGAGCTTTCCCAGATCGCAAAACACCATGGGGTCGCCGGCTGGCACGCCATGCGTAAAGAAGAATTGGTCCATGCCATTGCAAAAAAAGCACGGGCACAAAAACGGCTAGGGGGGAAGGCCGCACCGGGAGAGCATAACCACAAGTCAGGCAAATCGACGTCCAAAGCCAAGCCGAACCAGTTTGAATCTCCCCGTCGAAACGCTGCACGGGCTAAAAGTCGCCAGCGGCTCCAACAGCTTCAAACTAAATTACAGGAATTTAAAGACCTTTCCGGAAGACCCTCGGAGTCTCCCAGTCGCGTTTCCCGTGATCGGCTTGTCGTCCTTGTACGGGACCCCTACTGGCTTCACGCCTGGTGGGAACTTTCCGAACGCAGTATCGAACGCACCCGATCTGCTTTGGGACAAAAGTGGCACCAGGCAAAACCGGCCCTACAACTCTATCGAATCGACGAGGAGGGACTTGCTGCGTTCGAACGCCAGATCCCGATCCACGGTGGCGTGAACAATTGGTACATCGACGTCAAGGATCCACCCGCCAGTTATCAGATGGAAATTGGCTATGCAATCGAATCGGAAAATTTCTACACCTTAGCCAAAAGCAATACGGTCTTAACTCCAGCTCCCGGTAGCCGCCAGGGGATCGACGACAACTGGTCCGATGTTGCCGAAAATGCGGATCGGATATTTGCCATGAGCGGAGGTTATTCCCCCCGGGGCGCCAACTCCGAACTTCAGGAACTTCTCGAAGAGCGACTCCACCGCCCAATGGGAACGCCGGTCGAAACCCGCTACGGCAACGGCGCAGCACGACTCCTCTTTCAGCCTGACGACCTCCAATGTGCGGTTGATGCCGAACTGATCGTTTATGGTGCTACGCATCCCCACGCTCACCTGACGGTGCAAGGGGAGCCGGTGCAGATGGGATCCGACGGGACGTTTGTCGTCCGGATTGCGCTCCCTGACCGGCGGCAGGTGATCCCGGTGGTAGCCAGCTCCCCTGATGGGGGTGAGCAACAAACGATCATCCTCGCGGTCGAAAAAAACACCAAAATCATGGAGACCATGCACCGGGATCCCAGTAAAATACCAGCCACCAAGTAACCGGACGTCCGCGGGCAGCCCTTCACTTATCACGAAACAGTCTCGCATGACAAAATGGGCAGAGGTCTCTACAATCAGGGGAATTGCGCCTCCGATTGTCAACTCGTGACTTGGTTGTTCCCATTTGATGCCTGATCTTGCCACCCAGCGTCAACAATTACTCGACACACTCCGCAGCTACCAAAGCTGTGCGGTCGCGTTTTCGGGAGGTGTCGACAGCGCGGTCGTTGCCAAGGCAGCCCAATTAGCCTTGGGCCAGCGGGCTGTGGCTGTTACCGGTGTCAGCCCCAGCCTGGCCTCTGGGGAATTGGAGACAGCCCGCCAAATTGCCGATTTGATCGGCATCCGACACATCGAGTTGAAGACCGACGAAATCTCGAACCCGTCTTACGTGGCAAACGCAGCGGATCGCTGCTACCACTGCAAAAGCGAACTCTATACGCAACTCGAAACCCAACTTCAACGGCTCGATGTGCGGGTGATCGTCAACGGAGCCAACGCCGACGATCAAAACGATTATCGTCCTGGAATGCGCGCCGCAGACGAACATCGCGCAAGGAGCCCACTGATCGAGTGTGGCCTCAGAAAACACCAGGTCCGCCAACTCGCCTTGAATTGGGATTTGCCTGTCGCAGACAAACCGGCCTCACCTTGCCTCTCCAGCCGGATTGCCTATGGAGAGCAGGTCACTCCCGAACGACTCCAGATGGTGGATCGGGCCGAGCAATTGGTCCGCCAACTTGGGCTGCGCAATGTGCGGGTGCGGTACCACACTGGCGATCTGGCTCGCATTGAGGTGCCTGCTGAGGCGATTGCTCAATTGGCGGCCGAAGAGGTCCGGCATCAACTCGCAAAAGAACTGAAACAACTGGGATTCAAGTTCATCACCCTTGACCTGGAAGGTTTTCGTTCGGGTAGTCTCAACGATTTGGTTGCGGGCAAAAATTGGATTCCGATCGAGGCGATCGCCGAATTTGATTCAGGCTCAAAGTAGTTCGGGCTTCGAAAACTTTACCCAACCGGCCCGCGCCACGACAGGAACACTGGCATGGGCCTTAACCATTGGAACTTGTTGAACCGAGACATCACCGCCTGCGCCTCTTGTCCGCGCCTGATCGCACACTGCGAAGAAATTGCCACCACCAAAAGGAAAGCGTTCCGTCACTGCAACTATTGGGGCCGGCCCGTTTCCAACTTCGGAGACCGGCAGGCCAGGCTATTGATTGTTGGATTGGCTCCGGGAGCGCACGGGGCCAATCGCACCGGAAGAATGTTCACCGGGGACCGAAGTGGTGAATGGCTTTATCGCGCACTCTTCCGGGCCGGATTCAGCAATCAGGCAGATTCGACTTCGTGCGAGGACGGTTTACAATTGCGAGATTGTGCGATTACTGCCATTTGCCATTGCGCACCGCCTGGCAATAAACCCTCCCGAGCCGAGATCTCGGAATGCGAACCGTGGTTGAGGAAGACGATTGATCTGGTCGATCCGCAACTCTTTTTAGCGCTGGGGCAAATCGCGTGGAAAGGGGCCTTGGACGAATGTTTGAAGCGGAGGTGGTACGAGGGACGCCGACCTAAATTCGCCCACGGAGCCCAGGCTCGCTTGACAAATGGCCGATGGCTGATCGGCAGCTACCACCCGAGTCAACAGAATACCTTTACCGGAAAATTAACCGAATCGATGTTCGATGACATTTTCAACCGTGCCAATCGCTTATTGAAGAGGGCCGATTCAACCCGTTCATGCCGATCGAGTGCCACCAGCGACGGTGGTTAGTCACAGTGGCCCAGCTATTTCTGTACTGGCTCAATCTCGAAGGCAAGCTCGATAAAGTCGAAATACTCCTGATCGTCCTCAAACGATCCACTGGAGATTTTGTCGCCGGCAATGAAAACCGGCATGCCAAATTTTGCCGTACTCGTCCATTCATTCCCAAGATTGGCAAATAAATTAACGTGGCGAGAAATTCGCTTATTGATGTCTTTGTCCTTCAGGCCCTGGCGGACCGGAAGCCGTCCCACCTCCTGATAGGCCCGCACGAGTGCTTGTTCATACCGCTTCGGCTTTTCCTCGTCAGACATCATCCAATCGTGGAAATTTGCGAATTTGCCTGGCCCGGCCTTGCTGACAATCAAGGCGATTTTGGCCAGATTGCAAGCCCCTATATTTTGCGGACGGGCACTTCTCAAAAATTTATTGCAACGCAACTCCAGGGGAACCGGCATAACCACAAATGCAAGTTGATCGCCATAACGACGCAGCGCATTGTGCACGCGCTGGTGCGTAGCGCGACAGTGCTTGCACGTGTAGTCGAATAACTCAATCACCACGTTCGGAGCTTCTGCGGAACCCAAATATGCCTGATCGTAAATGTCAAAAGTCATCCGGCCGCGCAAGATCTTGGTAATACGACTTTCGTTTTGAAGCTCCTCAGGAACCGCACCAAGGTCAAAGTCCGCTGGCTTAAAGCCAATGTCGTATTTTCCCTCGGTCCAGGCCTCATTCTTGATAACGTCCGATGCATCGTAGACTTCACCCGTCTTTGTTTCTTTGTTGAGCAAAGCGTCCAGTACCGCTAGCTCCGAGCCGGCTGTGTCCTCCTCCTTCTTTTCCCTGGGGCCACTTCCGACCCCCACGGTCACAACCCGATGCGCAGTGTGCCGCTTCGGCGGGACTTCGACGTCGTCAGACGGAGTGTTTGCCGGCTCACTCGAGGCGGCTAAAGGATCCGCTTTAGGGGTCACCAGGGGCTCTGGGGTCGGTTGGGACGAAACCAGGTCGCCGGCAACGGGCTTCAACAAAACTGGCTCCGCGTCAAGCTGGCCACCTGATTGAGAAAGGGTGGCAATTTCATAAGTCTTTCCCGGGCGCCAGATTTGTAGCCCAATCAAACCAACCACGCCAACCACGCCCAGGAAAACGGGAAGCCCAAACTGCCCGACACCGTCGACCACGCAAATCGGCTGACGGGAAGTCGCCCTGGCAAGGGAAGCTTGCAAGGGACCGATCGGATGGAGACCACGACCCGCCTTTCGGTAGCGGCTAACCGTACCGAAGACAAACACAATTGCAATCAATCCTCCGCACAGATGAACGCCCAGGCAATACGGACAAAAAGTTTGCAACTTCACCACTTGAAGCCCGGTGAACCAGACAATCGAACCCACGACCCCTGCAGCAAGCAATGCAAGCAGTGCCATGCCCCACCGGGCAACGCGCATGCTGCGAAAACCAACCAGCCAACTCACGAAAAAAATAGCCGCGTAACAAACACCTCCCACCATCGCTACGGGCATGCCGAGGACCCGAGCCCAGTTGCTATCAAGCACGGCATCGCAGTCGAATGTGGCTCCGGCGCCACAACCCAGGGTGGGGCCATTCTCGGCTGCCCGCCAACTGAGGTAGGCAGCCAAACCAATCGCTGCCAGTGCCAGCACTCGAATCGTCCACAGGACGAGGGTACTTAAAGGAGATTCAAAAGAACCTGGTTTCTGGACCATGATTGTAGATAGCAGGGCTAATGTGGGGTTTTGCGCACCGGTGAAATCCCAGTACGTCAACATCTTATTTTATTGTAGTTTTGCCCAAAAGTATGGGTTCGGCAACAAAAATAGAAAACCGCCTGCCTGACGAGAATCAGTTGGCGATTAAACACCGCATAACCATCGCAGCCAGCACGACCTGCCGCATTGCAACCGATCTATCTTGCCTGATCGGCAGGCGGGCTGTACTCTCTGCCCGCCTGCGGTGTTGAGGTTGAGGTGGCTTTGGGCCATTTCCGCCCCCCACCTCGGACCAAGGCTCGACGATTTTCGCTCGACGATTTTCCAGGTGATTCAAGACTTGCAAAACAAGTCCACTATTTTCTTTGCGAGGGAGCACCCCATTATGAACATGAAACCCAAAGTTCGGCCACTATGGCAACGCCTCTTGCTTATGGCCGGTCTGTCGATGCTACTGGTCTATAAACTGCTCCATCTACCAAGGTTTATTTTACCGCGGGATTTTAACTCCATTGTTACGAATTGGGATTATAAGATGTTCACCAAGCTGCTGGGTAGCGGCTTTACCAAGGCCTACATTGATCAGCCTTGTACACTGCGCATGCCGACCGAGTTCAAGCCCAAGGCGGAGGTCGCGCAGCCTCATCAACTGAATCGGCAGCAACTTCAAGATTTCTATGAAAACGGATTTACGGGTCCCTTTGACTGTTTCAGCCCCACGGAAATGGTGGAGTTCAAAGAGGAAATGCTGGCACTGGAAAATACCAAGAGTAAGACCTACGGGTTTGTAACTCCACGCGATCGTCACTTCGAGTCACCTCGACTCTGGAATTACATGAAGGATTCTCGCATTACAGACCGTTGTGCACAGATCCTGGGTCCAGACCTGCTTTGCTGGCGATCGCAGATTTTTTACAAAGGCCCACACGCGCCCGCAATTCAGTGGCACCAAGCAACGACGTTTATTGTTGAGGACTACCAGGATCCTGCAATCTTCCCACCCGATCGCAGTGAGATGTTTCAAATTACGGTGTGGGTTGCGGTGGACGACGCGACGCTTGAAAAGGGCTGCCTAAGATTTGCCTGCGGGGCCAATGATACTCGTGCGATCGACTTTTCAGGAGGATCCAAAGAGGGCTTTTATGATGCTTCCTACACACTCGACTTCAGAGAAGAAGACCAGCCCATTCGATATGTGCCTGTAAAATCAGGCCAGTTCCTCCTGTTTACCGAACGATTCGTGCATGGTTCTGGCCCAAACACGACGGATCAGTATCGATTGGCTTTCAACATGCGCGTGATTCCAACCTCGATACCCGTTTATCCGAACAAAAAATATTACCGTTCCGTCTACAACGGCGGAAAATATTTCCTCGACCAATGGGGTGTGGCCCTCCTGCGCGGTGAAGATCACCACCAACTCAGTCGAACCATCTCGCCAGAGGCGCTAGAAGCTGGAGAATTCCAAGGAGTGCTTCGCCCGGCCGCCTAAGCCAGCGAGGCAACCGTTTGGCGGCCGATGTAAGTCCATGCGGCCCGCTGAAAACTTCAGCGATTTTTTATCGACCACCTCAGGCACTCGTAGACACTGATGCGCACCATTCGCGAAAAACGGGCTTTGGTCACGGGCGGCGCCTCGGGCATCGGGCGGGCGATCGCCATGGAGCTGGCCCGTGAAGGGGCGAACCTCCTCGTCGTCGACATCGACACCGACGGATTGGCCGAGACTGTTGCCGCCTGCCAATCACTCGGTGCAGAAGTTTGCGGCCGGCACTGCGATGTCAGTCGACCAGATGATATTTCGGCACTTGTTGATGGCCTGCTGGACGACTGGGGTGGGATCGACCTGTTAGTCAACAATGCAGGAATTACCTACTACGGCCACACCCATCGCATGACGGATGCGCATTGGGATCGGTTGCTTCAAATCAATCTGCACGCACATATTCAGTTTACCCGGAAACTGCTTCCGGCGATGCTGGAACAACCTGAAGCTCATGTTGTGAATATCTGCAGCATGTTCGGGCTAGTAGGGATGCCCAAGCTGGCAGCCTACTGCGTGAGCAAGTTTGGCCTGGTGGGCTTTAGCGAATCGCTTCGCAATGAATACGGGCGCGATGGACTTGGTGTGAGCACGATCTGCCCCGGCTTTGTGGATACGCGTCTATTCACCAATGGCCCCCTTCATAAAGATGTTGCCGAACACAAGCTTCCGCCCAAAATACTATGCACAACCGCTGAGAAAGTCGCTCGGGCCAGCGTCAGGGCAATTCGCCGCAACCGCAGGATGGTGGTGATCGAACCTTTTGCCCGAGGACTGGTCACAACCAAACGGTTTGTACCCGGACTGCTTGATTTTGTATTTCACCTGGGCCGTAATCGAAGAGTCCGCAAAAAAGCGGCCCGCCTCCAGCAGGTAGCCGACCCGGCGACACACAACCCGGATGCCCCCAGCTTGGACCATGGCACATCCGATGTTTCCCAAAGACGGGCTGCCTAATTATGCCTTTAGGGACTCTCCCTGTTTAACGGCTCATCCTATCGAGCCAAATCCCAGCTAGCTCTGTGGAAGAAGCCCGATAGATACGCTGGAAGGCGGCATCAAATTCTGCCCCTCCGCCCACTTCGCTCAGCAATTTTTGGACCCGGGCAGGTTTTTTAAGGAGACTCCGAACGAACCCATAGGCGAGCGTTCCCTCCAGCTCTAACGACAATTTCCCCTCCATAAAATCGCCCGGTTGTTGCAGGCGAGCTATGGCCAAAGGGATTTGTTTTTCCCAAGCCTTGACCCGCGGATCGCTTGAATCGAGTTTCGCACCAGCAGCCCGCGCAGCTCCCTCTACAAACCACCGCGGCAATCGACCACCCCCTTGAGAAGCTACGTAGACACCGGCAATTTGTTGGCCGACAAGCACACGATCGTCGAATTCGCCCTGGCCGGCAGGGTAGACGACTGCATAGGCGTCAACACCATCGTATCCCCAATGGCCGCGCCAACCAGCGGGCAACTCCCGCTGTTCAACCATGATCCCAAACTCACTGTAATCGTAACGGTGCGCAACGGCGAGAATGGTCATTCGCGACTTGAGCCAAGGCTCATCTTCCGGATGGCGGAATAGTTTCGTCACCGGCTGGACCTGGCTCTCGGCAAGTTGGCCTAATTCTTCCAGTCGGGCCAGAGGCAAATTCCCTGTGATTAAAAAACGGTCAGTCTGGACCTCTTGGGCCTTTTCGTCAGGAATGGCCAGATGCCATTTTTGCGCCGCCAGGCCTTTCCGCATCGTGCTCAGTTCTTCCGGGCTGGAGACCTCCGCCCTGGCCAAACTATTAATCCGACGGAGCGAATCGGTTTGGCTTGCACCATCAAACCGCGCACCTTCACGAATCCAGGTTTCGATTTGTCCAATCGCTACGGCCGGCAAAGCGTCACGATTGAGCGGCATGCGGTCCCCGCCTTCACCTTTGAGCCGCATCAGCAGTAAACTTTGCTCCGGATCGCCCGGCGCAATCGGCGGGCCCGAATCGCCTCCCCCCCACAACCCCTGAAATGTGGTCAGGTTCAATTCGGCTCGCGGTCGCCGATTCCCGTGACAACCGGTACAGGCCTCTGCAAGAACCGGAGCAATATCCAACGCAAAGCGAACCGTCTCATTACCGGTCGCCTCCTCAGCCGGCTCGACCTGACGCCGCTCGGGCGGCGCGTCTCGGGTGGTTAGGCTGGCCAACTCAACCAAAGTGGCCGTCGGGCTCGTCGCATCGTTCTGGATTCCCTGATTGATCCAGCGCACCAATATTTGAAGTTCTTGCGGCGCAATGCGGTCCGTTCCGCGCGGCATTTCCCCCGCAGCAACCAATTTGATCAGGACACTCGAGGCGGCATTTCCTCCCACTACGACCCTGCCCGATTCCTCCGAACCACGCAGCAGATCGTCATAGGTCGCCAGGCTAAAACCTCCCTTACGAGACTCAATATGGCATCGGCCGCACTTGGCCACCAATAGAGGAGCCACCTCCTTGGTAAAACTGACCTGCGGACCCACGGGTTCCTTCTGCGGACGGCTCCGCCTCCTCCGTGGTGAATCTGCCGGGGCTTGGCCCTCCTCCTGGGTGAGATCCTCCGGAAGTTCCAGGGGCCGCAACGCGATTCCTCTTTCGCCTAGTTGTTGATGCACCTCGCGGAGTAGACCGGCCGCGCGTGCAAAGGGCTTTTGAAGTCTCGAGTCAAGCTCCATGGTCGCCACCGTTTCCAGGCGAACCTGGGCCTTCTCAAATTCGACAGCGGCATCGTCAAGCCGGCCTTGCCTGCCAGACTTGGCAGCCAAACGGGCCAGCGTAGAAGCACGAGAAATCTCCCGTCGCTGCTGTTGTACGGAGAGGGGATCGGCCCTGATCTCACCCTCCAGCACCAAGACAAACAGCAGAATCAGCATGAATCGACCGGGCATGCCTTTATCATACCCGGTTCTGGCAAATCGCCTAGTGAACCATTCCCCCGCTGGTCGCACACTCAAGAAAACGAGCGGCCCGATCAAAATCTCAGCAAGAATGGTGCCGCCGGCGGATTTTGACGCCTGTTTTGCGCGATTTCTGGCCACCCGTCCTCCGGTACCCGTATTCAATCGCAAACCATTCGGCAAATCGCTCTCGATCGGTGTAACTTGAGTTCCGGTTGTCAAGCAGATGGCCTAGCTCGTGGATCAAGATGTTGTTGAGGTAGAAATCACGGGAAGACTGTTCGGTCCAGGAAAGGGTCCAAACATCCGGCTTTGGCTGATGCCAGCGGCCACCAAACATTTTCGCTTCGTTGACGAGATTCGGCCGAGGTGGAAAATAGAAGTGCTCTACCAGAGACTGCTCAAGCGGATAAAGGTAAAGGGTTGCACCCCACTGCATGCCATAACAAGGAAAACTCTCTTTTTTACGGGTCACACAGCTAAGTTGAATGACTTCTAAATCTTTAAGATACTGAGCTGGCACCCGGAGAAGACGTTCCCGAACTTCTTCAGGCGTGACAATATGGCGATACCCATTCCCTGGACTTTGGACAATAATTCGGTAATCGGCTGTTCCAACCGGCTCGTACCAGTCCTCCGGTGGGGCAAAAGGTTCACGGATGCTGCGATCCCCCACATTGGCACCTCGGGCACGACTGGCCGCTCGACGCCGCGAATGCGCACTAAGGGACGCAATCCGCCCTTTGGACTGGCGAGCCTTGTGTTTGGCGAGATAATTGCGTTGGATAGGCATAGCGCAGTTCAAAAACGTATGAAATTGATTTTTTATGCCCTGTCGTGTGTTCACGAACAATCCTGAAGAGTTTCCAAATCGGTCACTCGACTGGGCGGTACGGCGTCGCTTCCAGCAATGCCAGAGGAGGGTTCCAGGCGTCTGAACCTCGTATCTCTATCGTACGCTGCCGCGGCCATTTACTACAAACAAATATTTAAGGCGTTGGTAATAAAGGACTTGCAGTCAGTCCAAAGAGGGCGACAAAGGGCCGTTTTGGGAATGTGGGTCCTCGGCGGCCAAGTCGAGCCAGCGGCTTTTGGGACCGCAAAATGGAACGCCTACGGTGACAAAAACCGTTCGGCGCGCACCTGTTTTAGAAACCATGAAACCGGACCAATTACTCGACGTTGTATTTTACACTAGACACGGCTGTCATCTGTGCGATGATGCCGCCGCCGTTTTACGTGCACACGGAGTGGCCTACCGGGAAGTCGACATTGATGACCATCCGGACCTTTGCGAACGATTTAATACTTGGGTACCCGTCGTGGAGATTGACGGTGTCGTGCGGTTTCGAGGTCGGGTTGAATCCCGCTTGTTACGGCGATTCTTGCGGTAAATAGGGAATGGACCTTGGATCCCACGGACAACACCCCACGCCCAACGCTGACCCGGTCGATTCTCGGGCTTTTTGCCAAGCACTGGACACTCGGCCAGGTCAAGACGCGTTTGGCCGTCGGAATCGGAGGGGTGGCCGCAACAAGATTTCATCGACACTGTGTGGACGTGATGCTCGAGCGGCTCCAATCGATTGCCGACGCGCGGGTTGTTTACTACTGGCCACGGGAGCATGGTGAGGAATTCAGCCGGCTTGGAGATGGCCAATGGCGGTTTTGCCCTCAAATTCCGGGTGATTTGGGAACCCGCATGGCCGCTTATTTCCAAAATGGTTTTGATGCCGGCTATCAACGAGTCCTCCTTTTGGGAACCGACAGCCCAAACGTCCCCCTGGCGTACCTCCAACGGGCCCTTAAACTCCTTGAAACCCGTCGCCTGATCCTTGGCCCAACCGACGATGGCGGTTATTACCTGGTTGGCGCGCGCGGCCAGGTTCCCCCTATTTTTAAAGATATGCCCTGGAGCACTCCCGAACTGTGGTCCGCCACGCTCCGGCGACTGGAAGCCAGCCGGTGGCAGTGCAATGTCGATTATGAATTCCTCCCGCCGTGGTACGATATCGACACCATCCACGATTTGAAGCATCTGCACCGCGATTTACTTGGAGAAACAGCCAAAAGCAATGCCCTCAGCGACTTGCGGCGATACGTAGAGGCCGCACTGAAAGTGAAGCCTGCCTCTTCTATTTCCCGGCCTTAAGACCCCGACCATGGCACAAACAGAGAATTTTGACGAACTGATTCTCGGTGGAGGGGTGATTGGCCTTTCGCTGGCCTTTCGCTTGGCCAACATGGGTCGACGCGTGTGCGTGGTCGATCGTCAGCAGCTAGGCCGCGAAGCATCCTGGGCGGGTGCCGGAATTCTCCCTCCCGGATCTTGGTACCACGATCATCCGACCCTCGAAGCGCTGGCCAGAGAGAGTTGCCAGCTGTTGCCCGACTGGAGCAGGCAACTCCATGAATTCACTGGAATTGACAATGGGTGGCGTCAAACAGGTGGCATTTACTACCCCCAAAACTTTGATCGGCGCCCAGACGACAAGACCGTCCTTACACTTGCCCGATGGCAACAACTGGGAATTCTCTCTCAGCCGGTCGGCGCCGCCGAACTTCGGGAGCTCGACCCGGTTGTTGCCCGAAGTCCCCGGCTCACCCAACACAACCAACCGTGTGGCTACTTCGTGCCGGAGGAAGCCCAGCTCCGCAATCCGCGCCATCTCAAAGCGCTGATCGCAGCCTGCAGCCGTCTGGGCGTGGTGTTTAAGCCCGCCACTACACCGGTAGGTTTTGTCAGACATGGCCCGCAGATCACCGGCGTCCAAACGGACCGCGGCCAATTGCAAGCAGGCCAATTCTGTCTGACAGCCGGTTGCTGGACAGGACAACTGGCTGAGCAACTGGGACTGAGCCTCCCTACCAAACCGGTGTCCGGTCAGATGATCCTGCTGCAACATCCGCAGCCTACACCAGCCTGCGCTCGCATCCAGCATCACGGCGGGAAATACATCGTCCCCCGCAGTGACGGCTACACCCTGGTTGGTTCGACCGTGGAAGATGTTGGTTTCGACAAGCAAACAACCGCCCTGGCCATGGCTGAATTGCGGAGACTGGCTCGCGATTTTGGCCTCGGAAGGTGCGACTTCAAGCAGAGTTGGGCCGGATTACGGCCAGCGTCCATCGATGGCCTGCCTTATCTGGGACAGTTACCAGAGATGAACAACGTTTGGGTCGCAACGGGCCATTTTCGTGCTGGCCTACAGTTTTCGGCGATCACGGCGGTTGCCATGGCGGCACTCATGTTGGGACAAGAGCCGCCTGTCGACATCACCGCTCTTGGTGTTGAGCGGCTCGGGCATCCCGTTTCCTGAGACTCGCCAGAAACCTGACGAACCCCATCCGACACCCTGGGGCGGAATCAGGCAGACGTTTTACCCTTTTGGAGAAATAACGGGGAATCACTTCCGCCTGGCCTTCTGGCGATCTTGGCGCTGTTGGCTCACCGCATCACTCCATGCATGTTGGAAAATCCCCACGAAACCCGAGGCCACAAACACCATCCAGGCTCCCAGCATGGCCACCGAAAATGTTCCCAAGGCAAGTCCGGCCATCGTCGCACGATCTCCTACCGTTTTGACAAGCAGAGTCGCCCCCCCAGTGGCGGCCAAAATGGCGCCACAAGCCATCAGCAGCCAAAGCCAGGGCATTCGTGTTGACCGATTGCCAAGCGGACTCGCAGGCGGAAGGTCGAGTTCCCCAAACGGCTTTGGGGCAACCCTCGAGGCGGCTTCGTCCGGGTCCCCCAAACCCTGTCGGGTATGCCATCGCCGGCGCTGTTCTGCATGTTGCCGTAGTCGGCTCCCGAGTACCGTTGCAACCACGTGACTGATGATAATCATCACTGCGACCAGGATGACCACCTTCCAGTAACCATCAACTGCGGTCAAAATGGCCAGCAGGCCACTCACGCCGCCGACAAAAAGAAAAATCCTGCCCAGACTGAATCGGACCAGCGAGGGATCGGGCGGTAACGGTTTCTGTTGGCTGTTCATCATCGGCTTGGGTTGTGGCCCTGCAAAATACTGGGAGCCAGTCACTTCTCCTTGTGACTGCCAGAAAAACGTAACTCTCTGCCAACTCTCAGCGTACCAACTGAGTCGATATTTTGTTAAGGTTAAGGAGACCGATTTACCCTGACTTCATTGAGATAAGAATAGCGCATGACCCTTTTTCTTGCTGAAGGTTCACCAACCACAGTTCTGTCGGATGCCCAGCTCCAGAGCAGCCTTCATTCCACCCTCAAGCAGCTCGGCCCCCGTCAGAAGGTCATTGCGATCCCCCCCGATATTACTCGCCTTGAAAGCCGGACGGGGCAGCTCACCTGCATGCTGCACGACTATTACGGCGAGGCCCTGGTCGACGTGATGCCGGCCCTGGGGACACACTTCCCCATGACCGACGAACAGGTCGAAACCATGTATCCCGGGCTGCCGAAGTCGCTAATTCGCGAACACCGGTGGCGCGACGAGGTTGTCACGCTTGGCCAAATCCCAGCCAGTTTTGTCCGGGAAGCCTCCGGCGGCCTGTACGACGAGCCATGGACTGCCCAAATGAATAAGCTCGTCGTTCACGGCGGACATGATCTGATCATTTCCCTCGGCCAGGTCGTGCCTCACGAGATCCTCGGGATGGCCAATTACAACAAGAATATCTTTATCGGCGTCGGAGGTGCTGCCAGTATCAACCCAAATCATTACCTGGCCGGACTGTGTGGAGTTGAGCAAATTGTTGGCCGCGAAGACACACCACCACGCCGCATTCTTAATGAGGCACAACGGTTGTTCTGCAAGAACATGCCTTTTATCTTTGCACTGACTGTCATCGGTTTCGACCAGGCGGGAGAAACGGTCGTCCGCGGCCTCTTTATCGGCGACGACCAGGAGTGCTTCCAGAGGGCATGTGCCTTGTCCCGCCAGGTCAACATTACGCCTGTCGACAGCCCGGCGGATCGTCTGGTTGCCTATCTCGATCCGGAAGAATTCTCCAGCTTCTGGCTGGGGGGCAAAGCGATTTACCGCACGCGGATGGCCATTGCCGACGGTGGAGAATTGATCATCCTGGCACCGGGCGTCAGCACCTTTGGCGAAGATCCCGAAATTGATCGGCTGATTCGCAAATACGGCTATCGGACCAATGCGGTGACCCGGCAGCAGGTTGCCGAAAATGAAGATTACCAACAGACACTTGGGGCAGCAGCTCAAGTCATGCTATGTTCCCCCGAAGATCGATTCCGCATCACCGTCTGCCCGGGGGGACTGACCCGAGAAGAGGTTGAGAATGCAGGGCTAGGATATGGGGATCTGAGTGAATACCTGGAGCGTTATTCGCCCGAAACACTCGCTGACGGGTGGAATACGCTTGCTGACGATGAGCGAATTTACTTTGTACGCAAGCCCGCCCTGGGCCTGTGGGCTTTAGAATCCCGGATACCCCATTGACTGGCGGCGCCCATCTCCCGTCGAGTGGCGATTCTGATTTGACCTGTTTTCCCTCCGCAACACACAACCGGTTATCAATTACCATGTTGACCAAGCGTCTGCTCCTGGCCGCCCCGCTCCTGTTGGTTTGCTCTTTGCCAGTATCGGCGGACGAATGGCCCCAGTGGCGCGGCCCTACGCGGGATGGCATATGGCGTGAAACAGGCCTGCTCGAACGTTTTCCCGCACCCCAAATCGCGCTAGCCTGGCAAGCCGAAATTGGACCCGGGTACAGCGGGCCAACCGTGGCAGGCGGCCGAGTTTTTGTGACCGACCGTCTTGACGACCCTCAACAGGTGGAGCGGATCCACTGTTTTGACGCACACACGGGCCAGCCCATCTGGAGCCATTCCTACAACTGCAATTATGAGATCCACTACACAGCCGGCCCCCGTGCCGCGGTCACGGTCGACCAGGGGCGGGCCTACAACCTGGGTGCTATGGGGCACCTCCATTGTTACGACGCGGCCACCGGCAAGCTTCTCTGGGCACGCGATCTCAATAGCGAGTACAAAATCCAGATGCCCGTTTGGGGCATTGCAGCTGCCCCCCTGGTCGTTTCTGACCTTGTGATCGTAATGATTGGCGGCACCGACGGTGCCTGTATGGTTGCTTTCGACAAGACGTCGGGTGATGAACGCTGGAAAGCACTCGATGACAAAGCCTCGTACTCGGCGCCGCAGATCCTCCAGCAGGCAGGACAATCCGTGCTTGTCTGCTGGACCGCCGGAAGCCTCGCCGGCCTGGATCCAACGTCAGGAAAAATCCACTGGCAGGTACCCTTTATCGATCGAGACACGAGCATGAATATCGCGATGCCAGTCCGCCACAAGGATCGGATCTTCTTGACCGCCTTCTACGGGGGCTGCGACATGATCGATTTACCCTCCGATCGATTGGGAGCCAGTCCGCTTTGGACGCGAATCGGGCAAAGCGAACAAAACACCGATGGGATGCACTCGACAATGTCCACACCGTTGTTTTCCTCCGATTACATCTACGGCGTTGGCAGTTATGGTGAATTAAGATGCCTCGAGGCAGCAACGGGAGAACGCGTATGGGAAGACCTCACCGCGGTTCCTAAAGCACGCTGGGGCAATATTCATTTTGTCACCAACGATGACCGAGTGTGGATGTTTAACGAGCGGGGAGACTTAATCATTGCGAGGTTAACGCCAGCCGGATACGAGGAAATCAGCCGCGCACACCTGATTGATCCGACCGACGTCCAACTTCGACAACGGGGTGGCGTCTGCTGGTCCCACCCTGCCTTTGCCTATCGACATGTATTTGTCCGCAACGACGAAAAGTTAGTGTGCGCGAATCTTGCCGCCGATCAAAGCGGCGCGGAGTAGCTCCCCAGAACTCGACGGTATGGGCCCGCGGCCGCACCGCCGTAGCAAGTCAACCAGGGGTTAAATCGACCCAGCCTCAAGTCGAGCCTTCACTCGTCGTGCCCGTCGTTCCGGGCAACGACAATCCTTCAATCCAGTCCACGATTCGCCAATCCATCCATCGCCGATCGGCGTCGACACCTGCCACGCCAAGGTACCCGACATGTCCTCCGTGGTCAGTAATCAACACTTCGGTCGACGAGGAAAAGTCCGCGCCTTGAAAAATGGAAACGGGAATCACTGGGTCATCTCGGGCAGCCAGAACGAGGGTTGGCAGCTCAATCTTGGCTAACAACGGTCCAGAACTGCTTTGCTCGTAGTAGTCGTGCACGTCAATAAATCCACTTAATGGCGCCGTGAAACGGTCGTCGAACTCCATCACTGTTTTAGGAAGAGGGGTGATTGGAATTTTTCGAATCTCTTCGACAAATCGGCTGCGCCGTTTTACCTCCCGCATCAACGACGAGACAAACGCATCGCCGTACAGACGGTACGGTAGGCGTAGCATTCTTTCCGAACAGGTGAGAAGATCAACCGGTGGGGCCACGCCAACCGCACTATCGAGGTGACCCAATGGATTGCAGCCGGTTTTCCCCAACATTTTTAGGACCATATTGGCTCCCATCGAGAAACCCACCGCAGTTACCGGGGAGCGGGGATACAAGCCGGCAATCTTGCGAACCGCTGCTGCAGTGTCCTCACTGCGCCCGGCGTGCCCGGGCAGTCTGGCAAGGCGATATCCGGCTCCACACCCTCTTAAATCCATCCGAAAGGTGCGAAAGCCGCAGACATTCAGCTTCGCGGCAATCCGGGCGATGAAGGGAGACCGAAATGATCCGCCAAGTCCAGGCACGAGTAACACAATACGGTTCTCTGGATCCGATCGTGACGGCGAGTCTTCGTGCAGCACCAAGGCGTCTCCATCTTCGAGCACCACCTGGTGACGTTTGGCCCGGTAGGGAAAACGCTTCACACGGTCATAGAGGCCGGCCACCGTTTGCGCATGCCCTCCAGGAATCAGCGGATGAGGCCGGAATGGAGGGAAATGTTCTATGCTCATTTTCAGCTTCCCACAAACAGGGGCAGCAGCTAGCAGGCGCACTCCCTCGCTCCACCAACCTCACACCTTGGCAGCCCGCAGTCGCAACGCATTGGCAATCACCGACACGCTGCTGAGGCTCATGGCTGCGGCGGCAATCATTGGACTGAGCAACCACCCTGTCAGCGGGTAAAAGACTCCAGCGGCAATTGGAATTCCGGCACTGTTGTAGGCGAAAGCAAACAACAAGTTTTGGCGGATGTTGCGCATAGCCAATCGACTCAAATGGCGTGCTTTTACAATGGCCTGCAGATTGCCTTGGACCAGGGTTACTCCAGCACTTTCGAGGGCAACGTCGGTCCCGGTTCCCATGGCGATGCCGACGTGCGCCTGGGCAAGGGCGGGCGCATCGTTGGTGCCGTCGCCCGCCATTGCGACGATGTGCCCCTGGTTCTGTAACCGTTTGACAACCTGAGCTTTTTCGCCTGGGAGCACCCCGGCGATCACTTCGTCAATTTGCAAGCCGCTGGCCACCGAATTTGCCGTCGCCTCGTTATCGCCAGTGAGCATCACGATACGGAGACCCTCGCTGTGCAACAACCCAATCGCCTCCGGCGTGCTTTGCTTGACGGCGTCGGCGACACCGACCATTCCAGCAAGCCTGCCATTGACCGCAACGTACATGACGGTTTGCGACTGAAGCCTCCACGCATCAACCTCTGCCGCAGCCCCTTGCCAGTCAACCCCCAAGCCTTCCATCAGTGCCTGATTTCCGATGGCTACCTGTTTTCCTGCCAGGTGCGCCGTAACCCCCTTGCCGGTCACGGCTTCGAACCCATGGATCTTGGTCGTCGCAATCCCACGTTGGCGAGCTCCCTCCACCACAGCCGAGGCGAGCGGATGCTCACTTCCCAATTCGAGGCTTGCGGCAACGCGGAGCAATTCCCGCTCGTCAAACCCTTCGGCCGCCCTCACCGACACCAACGTGGGCTTCCCCTCGGTCAACGTCCCTGTCTTGTCGACGATGAGCGTATCGACTTTGCCGAGCATCTCAATTGCCTCGGCATTCTTAAACAGAATACCAAGCCGCGCTCCTTTGCCGGTTGCCACCATAATGGACATGGGCGTTGCCAGTCCCAGCGCACAGGGGCAGGCAATGATAAGCACGGCCACGGCATTGATAAGCCCATAGGCCATCGCCGGTGGCGGCCCAACCCAGGACCACACGACAAACGTCACCACGGAGATGAGGATGACGACCGGGACAAAGAACCCAGAGACGACGTCTGCCAATCTCTGGATCGGAGCCCGACTCCGCTGTGCTTCGGCCACCAGAGTCACAATCCTTGCAAGGAGCGTCTCTGACCCGACTTTCTCAGCCCGCATCACCAAACTACCTGTCCCGTTGACGGTCGAACCGATTACTGCATCTCCGGGGTGCTTCTCCACCGGTAGCGGCTCGCCCGTCACCATCGACTCCTCCATGGTGCTGGATCCCTCCATCACAATCCCATCGACAGGCGCCTTTTCACCCGGCCTGACCCGCAACCGATCACCAGGTTGAACCTGTTCCAAGGGAACGTCACGCTCGGAGCCATCGTCGGCTACAAGGCGAGCCATTTTTACCTGCATTCCCAGCAGCAGAGAAATTGCCTTATTCGTCTGGCGACGTGCCTTAAGTTCCAACACCTGTCCCAACAAAATTAACACCACAATCGTTCCGGCAGCCTCAAAATAAACGCCTACCTGACCCGATTCCTGCCGGAAGGAAGGCGGAAATATGCCTGGCCACACGGCAGCGACCAGGCTGTAGCTGTAGGCGACCGACACAGCAAGCCCAATGAGCGTAAACATATTCAGACTTCGGTGCCGCACCGACTGAACCGCGCGGGTGTAAAATGGCCAAGCCGCCCACAAACAAATAGGGCTAGCTAACAACAACTCAAGCAAAACCCGTCCGCGGACCGACAACAAGGCCGCTATAGGGTGTCCTTGGGCCATGTCCCCCATGGAAACCAGTAGCAAGGGGATTGCCAAAGCGGCTGCAATCCAGAATCGCCGACTCATCTCGTTGAGTTCGGAATTTTCCTCAACCGCTTCGCTCGCCGCAGCACTCGCCTCGAGCGCCATGCCACACTTTGGACAATTGCCCGCATGGTCCTGGCGGACCTCTGGGTGCATCGGACAGGTCCATTCCGCCGCGTTAGCACCTGCGAATGCTGCTGCCGGGGACCCAACCGGCTCTAACGCCATCCCACATTTCGGACACGCACCCCCATGACACTGCCGCACCTCCGGGTGCATTGGGCAGGTGTACTCGCTCGAAGGCAAATTCTCTCGCGCTGGTGGTGACGCCACGGTTGGCTCCAGCACCTTCGCGCTTTTTGAACAAGTGGCCCCGTGATCGTGGAGGACCTCCGGCGGATCAGAAGGTGCCGCTGTCTCCAAGGAACCCACGGCCTCCAGGGTCATCCCGCATTTTGGACACGCGCCCGCATGACACTGGCGAATCTCCGGGTGCATCGGACAGGTGTACGTGTCAGCTGGAGTATTTCGGGTCATGGCAGGGTGCCTGTTTGTGGGAGCGAAGACTGCGAACCTCTTCTATAGCTCAAACTATAAACGACCTTCCCTGGTAAGCACCACCGGCCGGGCAGGGCAACCAGCTTCTCGAGCGAAGTACGACCGGTCGCGCCAACTTCCTTCCGAGGGGCCTATCTATCCAACCCTATTGTTGGACCGATGAGGTTCACCGTGGCTTGCGGATCCACGGGGTGCGTTCGCAGGCAAGCCTTCGAAGGGGCTGCCCACTTCTGGTGGTCTGCCTAGGTCTTCAATGGCTACGATTTGGACCGGAGGCCATTTCGCCTCCAGGCGGGCATCAAGTGCACCCTTTGGCCATGTAGCACTAGCATGAATTGCCACCTGATTCTCCCTTGCGCTTTTGAACGCCCAGAAGAAATATATCGGCCAAAGCCTCATAAATAGCTTTCGGACAAACACGGTGGGAACATTCATACGCAATGATGGCCGTCGCCAGAAGGGGAATCGTCATGAAACGGGCTGCGGTCATTTCCACCATGATCACCGCGCAGGTGATCGGACTCTGCACCACTCCCGTGAAATAAGCCACCATAAAAAGCATCACAATTGAAGTGGGCTCCAAATGAGGAAAGAAAAATAGAAACGCGGGCTTGAAAGTCTGCCCAAGCCCCGCGCCCACCGAAAGACTCGGATCAAAGAGCCCACCTGGAATGCCGCTGATCAGGCAAACAAAATTGGCCACCGCCTTCATCGGCGCATAATGCCACGGATACTCAGCCCCATCCATGAGAATCGATTGGGCTTGCGGAAAACCACCACCGTACGATTCGCCACCGGAAATCAGCCCCACCACTGCCAGCGTTCCCCCCAACCCCAACGGCACCAGCACGCGATGGCGCTTCAACAAGGGATTGATCACCCGCGTAGTGGCCACGACGGCCCTCGCAAAGAGCCCGCCCAACAATCCGCCAATCACACCAATGAAGGTGATTGAAATCCACTGGCCAACGGGCCAGTTCTCGACATTGAGTTTGACCTCTCCATAAAACAGATAGTCGGTACCCCTGCCAAGAACCACGACCAGGCAGGCCAAGAGAACCGTTCGGATGATCGTACCGATATTGTTCTTCTCAAAGGAACGACCGATCTCTTCGAGGGCAAAAATTGCGCCTGCGACCGGAGCATTAAATGCAGCGGCAATCCCTGCACCACCACCGCCCAAAATTAAGCCGCGCTGGACCAGGTTCTGCGGAAAACGTGTTATCTTGGTAATCAGGTACATCAAGCACGCGCCCACATGCACACTCGGTCCCTCCCGGCCAATCGTCATTCCGGTAAACAGACCCAATACTAATAACAAGGTTTTGCCCATGGCAATCCGCCACGAAAGCATTTGCCCGCGGATGGGTCCATCCCCCGTCTTCAAGGCCGCGATCGCTTGAGGAATTCCCGTCCCTTCGGTACCGGAAAAATAGCGAATCCGAAGCTGGAGAATGAGCAACATCCCAAGGGTAATCACCACCATGGGAACGACCGCATGGGTCACCGACGGGGGAAGAAACCAGATTCCGTCAGTCGGATAGGGTATTTCCCGCAGCCGTCCAAACCAATCGTTACCGGTTTCTTCAGCAAACCAGAAAAACCACGCCACGCAGCCGGTCGCTACGGCAGCAGCGATAAAAAGTCCATGCTGGATCCAGGTCTGCAGCCGGGTCACCTCCCAGCAGGCACCGTTTTTCGCTGCGTCTTGTTCAGGTTCATCAAGGTTCTCAGGCATCCACAAAACCTCCGCCGGGGTGCACCCTTACCTGATGCTGCATACAGGCAAGGCCGAGACATTTCCAGAAGTGGCTTAAGGTAACTGCCGGTCTCCAAAATCTCAAGTACAACACGAATCGCCCAACTCTCATTTCCAGAAAATTTCAAGCTATTCATGTTATTTACAGGAAAACATCACCTGCATTGGTTGCCGTCCGCTCCAAAAGGCATGCTGCCCGAGGGTGAAAACCAAAGAACCTCCTGGTTGCCGCGAGTAGCGGAACCAGCCCAAGGGTGTCTATAATCCGGAGCGAAAAGTGGTTGAAACCTGCACCGCCGGTTCCGCTGAAATGCCCAGGAGATCATGGTTATGAAACTCGGCACCTTCATGATGCCGCTGCATCCACCGGACAAGCCATCTACGGAGGCCTTTGATGAAGATACGCAGTTCGTAGTCGACTGCGAAAAGCTCGGATTTACCGAAGTGTGGTGCGGTCACCACGTAACCCTCAAGTGGGAACCGATTGTCGCCAATGACCTGTTTCTGGCGAATCTCATTGCCCGCACCAGCAAGATCAAACTCGGCCTGGGCGTCTCGATCATGCCCCAGCACCATCCAGCCAACGTAGCCGCCCGTGTGGCCCTGCTCGACCACCTCTCCCACGGTCGTGTCTATTGGGGCTTTGGTCAGGGGGGTGTGCCCACGGACTGGGAATTGTTTGGCCTACCGGCAGACCCCAAGATCCAAGGTGCCATGACCCGGGAAGCCCACGACATCGTTCTGAAGCTCTGGACGGAAGATCCCCCGCATCACATTGATGGAACCTACTGGAAGATCCACCTGACCGGAGTCGATGAAAAGCTCGGCATGGGGTATCCGCTCAAACCGTACCAGCGGCCCCACCCACCGATCGGGATGACCCTGATCAGTGCCAAGTCCAAGGGCGGCCAGATCGGCGGGGCCCGCGGATATATGCCCCTCTCGACGAACCTCGTGGCCCCCTCCACGGTGACCGCGCACTGGGAGACCTACTGCCAGGGCGCCGCCGAAGCCGGCCTACCCGAACCTAATCGTGACATCTGGCGGGTTTCCCGTTCCATCTTCGTTGGCGAGTCGACCCAGCAGGCATGGGACTTTTGCATGGACAGCGCCTTCGGCGCCAGTTTTGAATACATGATCGCCCTACTGACCAATGCCGACATGCTCAGCCTGGCCAAGCATGCCCCCGACGTACCCGACAGTGACGTCACGGTAGAATACTACCTGAAGCACTGCTGTATCATCGGTGACCGGCACGAATGCGTACGCCAGCTTGAAGAATTGTGGGACCAGACCGGCGGGTTCGGTACCCTTTTGGCCATCAAGCACGACTTCGACGATACTCCGAAGTGGAAACAGAGCATGCTGGACCTGGCCGAACATGTTGTGCCGGCACTGCCTACCGCCCAACCCAAAACTGCCCAAAGTTGATGTTGGCCCTCTTTTCTACGAGCCTCCGGCGCTGAACACCCTCCAGTGCGAGCGTCACTCTAGGCATCGGGCTGCAAGCGGCGATCTGATACCTCCCCCCCCCGGAAGCACCGGCCGACGTCAACTTTTGACTTGGTCGGCAACCAATTCGCCGAACAGGTCGGCCCTCGAGTGCGGAGCGTATAATTGGGCGAGCGACGTGCTGCGTTGAGCAATTCGGCTTCGAGGGTCGCGACCACCATCTCGTTCTGAATCTCGTCAGCCTGCGACTCAGCGAGGATTTCACCGTCCGAACCAAAGATCAAGGCCCCGCCCACATGGTGGGTCTGATTTGGGCTGTCCCGCGGGTACAAATCAACATACCCAGCGTGCCCAGCCTGATCAGCAATGATATAAAAACATGCGTTCTCACGGCCTCGTTTCCGCAAGCCGTGATAAATCTCACACGAATACCGGCCGGCAGCCGCCGCCGAAGCTGAACCCTCATCCCACCTCATCAAACGGGCCGCTTGCCCAATAAGCCACACTCGAACTGTCGGCGGCTATTGGCCTGCCTTGTCCCACTCTAAGGAACGGTGTACTGCTTCGGTCCATTGGGTTCGCAGGTCGTTTCTGGTCGCCGGCTCCATCTCGGATTGGAAACTACGGTCGAGAGCCCAGTTTTTTCGCACATCGTCCAGATCATCCCAATATTCGACGGCCAACCCGGCCAGGTACGCTGCTCCGAGAGCCGTGGTTTCGGCCACCACGGGGCGATCGACCTGGGCCCCCAATAGATTCGCCTGGAACTGAAGTAGCCCATCGTTCGCAGCCGCCCCACCGTCTACCTTTAAGGATTCCAGCTTCAGGCCGGCATCTTTTTGCATTGCATCGAGAACATCGCAAGACTGAAAAGCCATCGACTCCACGGCGGCCCGCGCCACATGGCCTGCCGTGGTTCCCCGGGTGATTCCAAAGATGGAACCACGCGCATGCGGATCCCAATAGGGTGCCCCCAGTCCGACAAAAGCAGGCACCAGAACCACTCCCGCCGAGTCTTCGACCGAAGCTGCCAGTACTTCGACTTCCGCCGAATTTTCGATGACACCTAATCCATCACGTAGCCACTGGACGACCGCGCCGCCAATAAATACCGAACCCTCCAAACAGTAGGTTACCTCGTTGCCAATCTGCCAACCAATCGTCGTTAGCATTTGATTTTTCGACTCGACGGGCTGGTTTCCCGTATTGAGCAGCAAAAAGCAACCCGTTCCATACGTATTTTTGGCACTCCCCGGCTCAAAGCAGACCTGCCCGAACGTTGCCGCTTGTTGATCACCAGCCATGCCGGCGATCGGAATAGGATGGCCGAACAAATCGGCAGTCGGTTTCACCAAAAACACCAGAGGAAGGAACCACCTCCGGGAGCATGGCTCGAGGAATATCCAGTATTTCCAGAAGTTCCTCATCCCACTGGAGCGAATGAATGTTGTACAACAACGTGCGGCTCGCATTACTCACGTCGGTTACGTGACACTTGCCTCCAGACAGTCGCCAGGCCAGAAACGTGTCAACCGTTCCAAAGAGAATTTCTCCTTGTGCCGCCCGATCTCGGAGCCCCTCGTGGGACTCGAACAGATGCTTGATCTTGGTTCCCGAAAAATAGGGGTCGAGAATTAAACCTGTTTTCTGACGAATCATGTCCGCATGACCATCCGCCCGCAACTGGTCACAAATCGGCGCACTCACTCGGCTCTGCCACACGATCGCATTGGCAACCGGACGTCCACTCTCCCGCTCCCAAAGAATGGTCGTTTCACGTTGGTTCGTAATCCCAATTCCTGCGACATCCTTTGCCGTCAGATTCGCCTTTGCCAACGCGTCCTTGGCAACCTGACTCTGGGTCGACCAGATTGCTTCAGGGTCATGCTCGACTTCGCCTGGGACAGGAAGAATTTGAGGGAATTCCTCCTGCGCCACTGAAACAATCCGCCCATCATGGTCAAACACGATCGCACGACTGGAAGTCGTACCCTGGTCGAGTGCAAGAATGTGTTTTGCCATGACTTTTGATCTTCTTTCTCTTTTTATGGGGGGCCTGTTTTACCCCTGAATTTCCCGCACCAATCACCTCCTACCTAATCATTGGCCCAAGCCTTACCTGCAGCGTCTTCACGCTCTATTGCAATCGTCCCCTGCGGGAAGTTCAAGAGAACCTATTCTTGGGACAGCCAAAGCATATTCCCAATCGCCCGCAGCCAAGATTTTGCTAGAACCATCCTTTTCGTAGAAAGGCTTTTCGCGCGGTAGCCTCATCTGACGCGATGTCAAACAGCTTATCCAGCTTGGTGATCTTAAACACCTGCAAGATCTCCTTGTCGATCGCGGCGAACTTGAGCTTGACCTTAAACTCTTTGCACTTCTTGTGAATGGCTACAAGCTTGCCGAGCATAGAAGACGACATAAATTGTACTTTTTGAAAATCCAGGATCACACGGTCTTCGGTTGTCTTTTCAATCTCTGCCATAATTTCCTGGTACAACTGCTCAAGCTGGGATTCCTCGAGAACTCGCGCGTCCAGCAGGTAGATTGTGAGGATCTCATCCCTTGTATTGGAAGTGATAGCCATAAAAAGTGTGTTCCCTTACTACGGACATTCCGACAGTCCCACTCCGAACTGGGGTCTTAAAAGAAATAGACTCAGCTGCGATTGTAGGGGGATCTTCCTCCCAGTCCCAGCCCCTGAGCTTCCACCTGCCCCGTCACTTATCTCTTTTTACTTGCCGTTTGAATCGCTTGCGAATACCATAGGCGCTAATTACAAGGTGACCGTATCGATTCACCATTCACTGGGAAACCGACCGTTCGCGGAAGGACAACTCTTCAGGAGACAACGGTGACTTTCAACAGCAGGTGGAAGTGGTGCCTGGTGGTTTCAGGAGCTCTGGGGATGGTTTTTGACAACACAACTGGCAAGGCAGGGGAAGTGCACACTCCTATCGAGCCTCGCTCAATCAAGGTCGCCCTGGTCCAATTCGATTCGGTACCGGAGCAACCGACTCACAATTTGGATGAAATGGAACGTCTCGTCCGGGAGAGTGTCGACCAGGGGGCTCGTTGGGTGATGTTTCACGAAGGTTGCCTGACCGACTATACGCCACGCCTGGACGAACTGGCCGAAGCGATACCCGAGGGGACCTCCTGCCAGCGGATGGAACAACTGGCCAGAAAACTGGACTGCTACATCAGCTTTGGCATGTCGGAGCGCGACGGAGAGAAGTTTTATATTTCGCAAGTGTTCGTGGGCCCCCAGGGGTTGGTCTACCAGTACCGTAAGAGTTGGCTCTGGAAGTGCGACGACCAGGGCTACCGCAACGAATGGGCAAGATACGACACGGGCACCGGCCCGGAACGTTTTCAGATCGACGGCGTTGACGCAACTTGTTTTATCTGTGCCGACGGCGATGCTCCACGCTGTATCGAGCGGGCCCGCCTGGCAGAACCCCAGGTCGTGTTCTTTCCCAACAATCGGTCAGCCCTGCCGGATTTCCCGGTGTTTGGGGCCTACGCGACCAAAATCGGTGCCCCATTGCTGGTCACCAATCGGGTTGGCAAAAGCTGGGACTATGACTGCGAGGGCGGCTGTGTCGTCTTTGACGCAGACGGCAAAGTGGCGGCCAAGGCAAACCGGGCCGGCCAGGCAGAAGTGCTTTACTACAACCTCACCATCGCACCTCGCACCTGGCAATCGCTAGGCCGCCTGTCGAATCCCCGACGTGAGTTGCGCCACGACTGTTGCCCGAGGTAACAGTCGCACCCACATTATGCACATCCCCAAAGACCAGCCCGCCGGGCCTCAGACTTCGGCCAGGATCGGTGTAACCTAAAAGGTCTACAAAACCATCAACTCAGCTCAAGGGTCGATTCCGCTTGACCGCTTGCTAACTCACGGAGTTAATCGATGAGGCAGCCATCCCTCAGATCCATCTTGGGCGCAACCACGACGCCGCTTGCGTCGATTTTCGGCAGCGGTTTTCTTGTCATTGTTCCCATCCTGGCAACCGCAGTCGGCTCCTGGTCAGTGATAGCAATGGCCGGCATATGCGCGCTTGCCTATGCCGTTGGCTGGGTGATACGTCACAACATCCGACGTGCTGAACCCCTGCTTGCGGCAAACCCACCGGAAGCCACCCTCGCATTTGAACGCGGCTCCGACCTGGCGTTGGTGTTGGCTTATGTCGTTTCTGTGAGTCTCTATCTGCATATCATGTCGGCCTTCGTACTCGGTGGCCTCGGCCTCGACACCCGCCTCAATGAAAACCTGTTGGCAACGGCAATGATCACGATCATCGTGATCATCGGGGTCCTCCTCGGACTCAAGAAGCTGGAGGCACTCGAGCAATGGGCCCTATATATCACGCTCCTCATTATTGTGTTGTTGCTAGGCGGATTTGCCAGGTACACACTCGCCGCAGCAGCCTCCGCAACAGGACTGATTTTCCCGAAGGCCAACACCATCTCCGCCTGGGAGACCATTACCATGCTGGCAGGTACGCTGGTCGTCGTACAGGGATTCGAGACGACCCGTTATCTGGGGCAGGTTTATGATTCACAGACCCGCATCCGCGCATCGCGCTGGGCCCAAATCATTGCTACTGTCGTGTACCTACTATTCGTTGGCCTTGCCCTTCCGGTCGTCTACAATCTCGACGGACAGTACGACGACAACAGCCTGATCCAGCTTGCAGCATTCGCAGCGGGAATATTGGTTATTCCGCTGGTCATCGCCGCTACGCTCAGCCAGCTGTCTGCGGCCGTCGCCGACACGTTGGCCGCGGCAGGAAACCTCGAAGAAGTGACCCACCAGCATTTCAAACAAAAGTACGCCTATCTCTGGATCGGAGGCGCTGCGATTGCACTGACCTGGTCGGCCGACACGTACCAGCTGCTTGCCATTGCATCGCGAAGCTTTGCGTTCTATTACCTGTTGCAATGCCTGGTAGGCATCAGTGTCAGCCATTCACGGGTACAGCAGTGGGGAATGACGGTGGTTGCAGCGATACTGGGCTTCATAACCATCTTCGCAGTGCCAGTGGGATGATCCACCGGCGGAGAAGAGGAAACACTTCACGAGGAGGGTGTCGAGCTGGCGGTTCCTGAACCGAATGGGGCCAGCGAGAGCCGCGCGGCACCCAACTTTGGCATAGCCAACAGCGTCCATCCATTCCGCCGCCGCAAGTCACTTTAAATCGAGCACTTACGGCGGGGGACTTGGTTCAAGCGGAGGGCACGGGACTCGAACCCGCAATACCGTACGGTACACCTCATTTCCAATGAGGCCGCTAACCAATTCGCTTACCCTCCGGAATTTGGAAGCGCGGCTACGCCAGCAACTCGTGCCAACTCTAGCGGACCGCCTCGCCCAACGCAAATCCACCTGGCTGACCCCCCAGGTCAGTCCATTGAATGTGCACCCTGAATCAGGGTAATGAATTCCTCGTTCGACTTGAATTTGTCGAGCTTCGAAGTGAGCTGTTCCATCGCATCGACATGATGCATCGATGACAACGTGCGGCGAAGCATCGTGGCAGCATGAAGAATCTCGGGAGGAAGTAGTTTTTCCTCACGGCGTGTACCGGACTGCTCAAGATCAATCGCAGGCCAGACCCGCCGATCTGCCAACTTTCGATCAAGCACCAGTTCCATGTTGCCGGTACCCTTGAACTCCTGAAAAATAAGCTCGTCCATTCGGCTGCCGGTATCAATCAACGCAGTACCAACAATCGTGAGCGAGCCACCTTCGTCAAAAGCTCGGGCCGTGGCAAAAAGTTTTTTCGGCACGTCCATTGCCTTGATATCAACGCCACCACTCATGGTCCGGCCTGTATTGCCAACCCATTTATTGAAGGCACGCGCCAACCGAGTGATGGAATCCATCAGTAGAAATACATCCTTACCCATTTCTGCCAGTCGCCTGCACCGCTCGATGACGAGCTGAGAAAGACGCACGTGACTTTCTACATCGTTATCAAGGCTACTGGCAAAGACCTCCCCGTTGACACTGCGACGCATATCGGTCACTTCTTCAGGTCGCTCGTCAATAAGCAAAACCACCAAAGATATGTCGGGATGATTCGTAGCGATTGAATGGCTAATATTTTGCAGCAACACCGTCTTGCCACTTCGGGGAGGCGACACGATAAGCGCCCGCTGCCCCTTTCCGACTGGGGTAAGGATATCCATCACGCGTGTACTGACCGGTTGTGGCCCCGTCTCCAATGGAAGCCAATCCTGTGGCGTAATGGGAGTTAATTCGTCGAAATTCTTAGTTTCCGAATACTCCTCCGGAGCCCCACCTTCTACGTCGAGGATTTCTTTCAGGCGCGGGCCTTGTCCGCGACGATGGCGTTGCACCATTCCGCTGATCAGCAAGCCTTCCCGGAGCCCGAATTTTTCAATCATCGTCCCTGGAACAAACGGGTCGGAACGTTCGCGCGTAAAGTTTGTGGCCGTATCGCGAAGGAAACCATAGCCATTCGGGTGCATCTCGAGGACTCCCGACCCGGGAATCAAGGGAAGCGGCTCTCCATTGTCAGCGAATTCCCGATCGTCGCCATGATCGGAGACCGAACCGGGCCGCCGGCGGCCTCCACCTTTTCCACGACCACCACGGTTGTAACCGCCGCCGCCGCCACCGCCACCGCCGCCACCGCCGCCACCGCCGCCGCCACCACCGCCACGACCTCGATAACGACCGCCACCACCTTTTTTTCGCTTAGCCATCAAAAACGCCTCAAACAAAATCCATCAAAAACCATGGCTGGCGACCGCGCCAACCCAAAACTGGACAGATTACTTCTGCCAACTGAGATGATTCACTGAACCAACGGACATCCTGGCAATCCATCACCCGATCCGCCAGAGACGACCAAAGGCTCGCCCTCGGATATTTTGCGTTTGGTCCGGACATTTTTCTCGAGACCGCTGGATTGGGGTTTCTCGAGCTCCAAACGGGGCTCATCCCACGTCGATCTGACTGTCCAACCCACCCATTGAAACGCTGTTTCAACCAAGTGATTCCCATCACCCGTTGGGTACACACTGTGACGCTACCAACGACGCATCGGTTTTTTGTTAACCCGAAAGTGCCCTAGGTATGCCGTCCCTCTATTTAGCAAACATCAATTTCGCAGCATGGTGAGCCAATAAGATACCACCACTCACCGTAGCAGGCATCCAGGCTTTAGCTACCTCATGTCGCTTTCTTCCAACACAGAACTACCAGATGCGCACCACACAGCGATTTTCCAACACGCTGGGCAAGTGCGCCGAGTCCATGAAAACGGACACGGAAATATCTGCATCAAAAGGCGTCGAAATTTTCTACCAGACGAAGCTGGCCCGACCGGTTGCGGCGGAAAATCTGCCAATCCGGTATTCTAAAGATTGTATTTGTCTTGATCCCCGCCAAGAAAATTCCTTTCAGCGGAGGCGGCCTTCGCTTTGCTCCCAGCCCCCTCCAACGAGGACCACGGGGATGCGTTGCGTACTGGCCAATCAGAGCCCACCCTAGTGGGACGTTCATGTCTAAGCTAATGATAATTAATGCTCGGCCCCTGTCAAGGTTTCTCAAGGCCGCAGGTGTCGAAAAACTGCAGATTTTATTATCTCCTGCGGCCCCGCTTCCAAGGAACCGGCTATTCCCCCCAAATAACCACAAAAACAGCCGAGAAAGGGCCACACAACCTAGGCCTCGGCCCATATTCCGCATTTTCTGCGAAACCGTTAAATTTTACGCAAAGTCACACCTTCCGCCAGTCGATAACGTTACAGGGCCATTGTGGGCCTGTTGTGCATGACGCACCTTTGACGAAAACCTCTTTCCGGACGAAAGAAAAACCATGGACGGTTGCTCGTCGCTTGTTCGCACCCTGCTGGTGGCTGCAATCATCAGCATTTCGGCATCACCGCAGTCGGCATCGGCGCAGTTGGCATCGGGCCAATCGGCATCGGCCCAATCGGCAGGGATTCGCTGGCGGCCCCAAATCGAAGCCGCCAAAACAGAGGCTCGTCAAACGGGACGGCTTGTCTTGGTACATTTCTGGACCCCCACGTGCGCCCCTTGCCGACGGCTGGAACATGCTGTTTTCAATCAGCCAACCGTGGGGCGAGCGATCGAGTCACAATTTGTCCCGGTCAAGTTGAATGTAAACGCCCATCATGCCGTTGCCCAAGCCTACGGCGTCACGTCGGTACCAACCGACGTCATTATCACGCCAGACGGTCAGCCCGTGGGTAAGCTGGTGAGCCCTCCTACACCGACCGCCTACCTTTCAGAATTAACACAAATCGTCAACCGTTCGAAGAACCCGGCCAATCAGACATTTGCAGTCGGTACCAACCAGGCTCCTGCCCCGGCGCCCATAAATTCCGCATACGCGAATTTACCCGTTGAGCAACCGCAAGGGGAGTTACCAGCACCGGTAACACAAACGCCACCTTACACCGCACCGTTGGCGACCGGGATTGCTTTATCCGCAAACAACCGACCGCAACCACCAGCAGAGGGCCGCCAGCAGATTTCCAACATCTATTCGAACCCGGCCCCCCCACAAGTGCCGCCCAAGGCGGACCCATCGACACAGCCTGCAGCAGGTCCAGCAAGCCTCTCTCATACCACCGTTCCTGATGGTCGAAAACCGGCAGCCTCCCACGCGACACTGCCTCCGGCGATCGAACCAATGTCACAAACACCGATTGCCAAGGGTTCAGCAATCCACGTCGATAGCTCCCATTTGGCCCCCAATCCCAACACTCCCCTTACTACCAATGGACCCACGATACCTCCAGGCAACCCGCCACTTGCATTCGATGGTTTTTGCCCTGTCAGCATGAAGGGAACCTGGCAATGGATTCCTGGAGATGTGAAATGGGGTGCTATCCATCGCGGCCGAACGTATCTCTTTGCAGGGGAAGCCCAACAACGGCAGTTCCTGGCCGATCCTGACCAGTTCAGTCCCGTGCTCTCTGGAGCCGACGCCGTAATTGCGGTTGATCAGCAACAGCGGATCGATGGTCGACGTGAGCATGGCCTCCAATACAACGGGCAGTTCTATCTATTTTCAACCGAGGCTTCCCTGCAACAATTCTCAAGCAACCCCGAGAAGTACGCCCAAGCCGTTCGTCAGGCAGTCGCTTCAGTTCCGGAAAAAACGGTCCGCTAAGCCGTTCGAAACATGACTGAACCACTATCGCTTCAACCGCCCCGCGAGGCTACGTGAACCCGCTCGTCCAGTGCGGAAGTCGAAATCAGCAATCTCCAACTTTCCTCAGGCCGATCTCGACCTGACTTAGTCGTTCTCCAAAGTGCGCTGTAGCTCAATGACCTGGCTACGGACTTTTTCCATACCAGGATTAAGCCGCAAGGCGAGCCGAAATGCCTCCAGCGCCGGGGCCGGATTCTT
Organism: Lacipirellulaceae bacterium; assembly: GCA_965243695.1. Lineage (GTDB taxonomy): Bacteria > Planctomycetota > Planctomycetia > Pirellulales > Lacipirellulaceae > JAKVCB01. The sequence continues at coordinate 99,099 of CBDEWC010000004.1, forward strand.
CTCCAGCAAGTAACACTGTCCCATCCCGGCAGCGGCAGTGAAGTGATAGGGATTGATCTCCAGAGCTTCACGACAATCACAAACGGCCCGACTGTACTCCGAGAGATGATAATAGGCCATGCCACGCTGGCACCACGCCTCTGCGATCCAGGGAGCATCGTGAATCAAGCCTGTTGCTATGCGAACCCCATCACCGAACTGTTTATCCTCGTTGAGCCGAATCACATTGCGTAGTGATTGGCGTTGCGACCGACTTCCAATGCGACACCAAAGGTCGCGGATGCTCCGTTCGGCAATAGACCGCACCCCGCGATCACGATCAACCATGGCGCGTCCGATCACCGTGTTGGAACCATAGTCACCCACATAGCCAATGGCCAACACCGACGCCCGCCGCAAAACACGACCGCCCGTAGAAACAAGACGCTGAAGGGTTGCAATTTCATAATGCCCGTTCACGTTTTTGATGAACCTGGCTGAGTCCTGATCGCCCAAGTAAGACTGGTAAAATCGTACAAGAAGTGGTCGGCGTGGTACGACATTATCCACAGTAAAACTCCTCCATTCGTAAGGCGTGCGTCGCCAACGCGTTGGCGACGCGTCCTGGATACTTCGTGACAAGTAAGGGCAAAGCCTATTGTCCGCGACGCCGTCGAGCACCATCACACCGTGCATCGAGCGGTCGTTTTAGGCGGAACCGCCTGCTTTGCTACGTCGAAAAGGGCAAACTTGTTGAATCACCCATCAACAACCTGCTAACTTTGAGTGTAATCACAGTTACGCATGGCTCAACAATTTTGCGCAAGTTTTCTCGGCACGAACCATGCGGCTTGGGAAAGAGCCAACTACAAAGTAAACTAAAGTTGAAAGTTGACCCAACAGGCGCCTAGACTCCAGTCGATGAAACTACAAATAAACAGTTGCGTCCGTATATATCCCGTAAAAATCTTACAGCCACAGCAGTTGATTGCAGCCGGCGACCCCGTCATGGGCACACAAACTACCGAAAACCGGACCTTCCGTAGCCTAGCCACCGAGATACGCTCCCCTCGACAGGTTTTAGCACCCGTTGCAATGGCGTTTTTTTTCGTACTTTTCCTGACATGCGCGTTCTCAAGTGGGCCTCTCTCGGCAAGCGAGGCGAGTAAAAATCACCCGTCCGCTCAACCAGAAGCTGCCTATTCCCCATCGACAGGGGCCGTCGATTTACTGACCCTCTCCTGGAGGAACGTGTCACTCCAGAGGGCCGCCACCCGCCTAGGACGTTCCACGGGGCGCCACCTCATGCTGGATCGGCGAGTCAACCCTGACCAAAAGGTATCCCTCGACACAACCGGCGCAACACTACGACAGGTACTGGACGCCATTGCAGATCAACAGAAAATTGGTTTCGTTGACCTCAAAGAGATGATCTACCTGGGACCAGACGCGACCTGTCGCGACCTGCGAACGGTGATTGCCCTGCGCGAAACCGAAGTGACCTTGTTGCCCAAGCCGCAGCAAAAAGCATTTAAAAGGTCCGCCCCCCTCTCGTGGCCCCGACTTGTGGCGCCAAGAGCACTTGTGCGAAAGATTGTCAACCGGGCCGGCAAGCAATTGCTGCATGCCGACCGCATTCCGCACGACCTTTGGCCCGAAGGCGGCCTACCTGCCATGTCGCTTACCCGCCAGTTGACACTCCTTCTGGCAGGATTCGACGCAACCTTTTCGGTGAGTGCACAGACGAATTCGATTGAAATCGTTCCCCTTTCAACTCCATCCACGATCCGCCGCACGTATGAATTTCCACCGAATCGATTATCCGCTCTAAACCAATTTCGAAAAACGTTGCCCCCGGCAGCCGTCAAGATCCAAGAGCATACCGTCATCCTCGAGGGCCGCTGGGAAGACCATCAACGCCTCCAGGCGTTGTTTGCCACTCTCCCGGCTGAGTCCCGTCGGACCCATCGCCAGGTTGAGCATCGCCAGACGTTTACGCTAAAGGTTAAGGACCAGCCAGCAGGCCCACTGATTGACCATTTGGCCTCAAGATTGGACCTGGAAGTTGATTGGAGGCTGGATGCCATCGAGGCTGCCGAAATCCGGCTGACAGACCCAGTCTCATTTTCCGTAGAAGGGGCGAACTTGGAGGAATTACTGAAGGCCATCCTGGAACCAATTGGCCTGCAATTTCTCCGAGAAGGAAGTCGGGTCCGAATCTTCCCGTCGAAACCGTAAAGTTGCGAAACACTTCGCGAGTTGACCAGGCTGCCTGGGACCCTACTCGCGGAGCAAGCCCGCCAGCACTTTCTCGATTTCCGACTCGATCTTTCCCTTGAACATCATCGCAGAGAAAGGAAGGTCACCGCTAACCTGGAGTTGATCGGTGGAGACGGCACCCACACCGCGAATCTGTATCCCAAATGTCTTGAATCCAAAATGCAAATCATTCCCTTGCCACGATTGCTCTAAATCGCTGACCTGCTGATTGCTACTTACGGTTTCGGTAAAACGATTCAGCCGCTTGACAGCCTCTTCGGTGGAAAGCGAGTGAGGAATGGTCACACTAAATTTCGGCATGAATTGGGCCTTCTGATTCCTTTCCAGCGGTGCCAACTCCACGACGAAAAACTCACCAACCTTGGTGAAATTGCGATGTCTGAGCGGCTTTCTCAAACCGATGGAACACCAACGGCTCAGATATGTTTTGGGTACTGGCCCCCTGGAATAATGAATGGATTAACGGTGGCAACTAGCCTAGCTGCTCATCATAGTCGTTCCGGTCATCATTATGCCAGAGCGGCAAACCCTCCTCGGCACGGGCCGCCAGAATTTCGATTTTCTCTCTGGATCCCGGTATCGCGCCAGTTGCGCTGTAGCCGGCTTGTTCAACCAACTCTGGTTCAAAATTCCAGAATCCCATTTTGATCGCATCAACCACGGATTTTGGCACGTTCTTTCCCCCCCCCCAGAAACGCAACCTGAAAAAGGCGGGACTCTTCCGTAGCATGCCTGCCGGATAAAGAGAAACGGCTTGGCACCCCCCGCTCAACCCTTACCCCGAAAATCCGTCCACCGAGGTAACGAATCTGCCAACTCTCAATTCCAAGTGACCCACGACCCCGATTGGATTCGCAAGCCGCTGCCCGAGCAAGTCCTGATCTCCACCCAACGGGCCCCTACTTGCTGCGGCAACTTACTTGAGAGCAGTATGAAACATTCCACAAAGAAGTCAAGGATTTTTTGTATTCAATCCAAACTGGCGTCGGTGGCCCGAATGCGCCTCGAAATTTGCGCCACGCGGGTCGCACAAATGCGACCAGAACGACCTCCCAGGCAAGCCGCACCCCGAACGGCTACCAAATCAGGCCCCAGCCGAGCCGCCCGCTGAATGGACTCGCCACAAAGTGACCCAGCCAGCACAAGTGGCAATTTAGCGGCCCGAACCTCAGTGATAAAACGTGCCAGATCCTCTTCGGGCCAGAGGTCGAAAAGGGCGCCCCCCGATTTGGAGTAGGTATCGATCAAAAGTGCTGGACACTGGGCAAGAATTGCCTCGTCGAGAATCTCCCTGGGGCAGGGTGCCTCTGAGGATTTCCAATCGGCATACACCACGGCTACCGGGGGCGTTTGTAAAAACTCGCAATCGATCAGCGCCTGCCAGCGTTCAGCCCATTTCGAGTCGGCCCCGCATTGGGCAAGGCCAACCTTCCAGGCGGCAGTCTCTGCCTGGACGATGGGTTCTAAAAATCGCTCTGATCGAAGGTCCGCAAACTCACCAACCGCGACGCTCACTGGTGCACGACCGGCAACCGTCTCAAGAACCGATCGAATGGTTTCGGGGTCCGCAGCGCCCAGGGCTCCACGCTTCGGTTCCTTCACATCAATCCAGTCGGCCCCTCCTCCCAGCGCGACGTCCGCTTCTGCCGCATTGCGCACACTCACAAGCAAACCGGGCGAACGTGACCCTACAGATCGGCCTGCTATTTGCGTATTACTCATCTTCGCGGCATCTCCGTTTGGAGGTCGCCAGTTTGTGATTCAGCTGCCGAACAAGATCCTCGCCAAGCAGTTCACAGTGGGTACCACGAATCGTGACATAACCATCGCACCAGTGCCCAAGCATCGGCTTAACCTCAACTTTCTGCCATTCAGTCGCCTTTTCCGCCAGGCGGGCAATCAGATTTACGGTTTCCGCACCAGCAATCCTTGAGCCGGTCAGATGCGCGGGGCCTTGTCCTAGAAAAAACGCTTCGACAACTTCCAGGGGGGTAGCGATGGGGGGGCCACCACGCAGATAGAAAAACACGGTCCCCTGACGGTAACCGATTCGCGGTCGCTGTAGTTCCACCAGTAGCCCGGCTACGACCGCAATGCTGACGAGGACCATCATTCCGCCCAGACCGGCCATCCACCAGGGGATTGCCCCCCGAAACGCCTGCACGATGAAGACCACACTGATTGCCCCGAGCAGGGCAGGGGGCGCGAACCCGAATTTCAGAAATCTTCGGTTCGAGAGGAGCCACGGTTCAAGCATTCGACAACCGATCTTTTTTTCTTATAGCAATAGCAACTGGCGGCCCGGAAATTGTACGAAACCAATTGGCTGAGTGTATCTTGAGCAGCAACGGGGAAAAAGTCCCCACGCTGGGAGGTTCCGGCGCAAAAAAGACATCCTGCCGCTCTCAAACGCTTTCGGTAATTCGGATCAAACGGGGTGTTGGGCTACGAGCGGCCCGCCATGGTCCATCCAGCGAAGATAGGCTCGACCGGCCCTGAAGGGATATCTCCGCGGATTCCCCTGAAAACCGAGCTGCCTCTGGACCCCCAGTCGCCGCCGGAGACGGTTCGGCATGGACGAAACAACACTCTCGCTTTACCCTGTTTGTTCACCCGTGAGATTTTTGATCGCATGCTGGCTACGTTTTGTGGATCCCCCGAACTGGCAAGCAGGCTGGACTTCAAGAGAACAAGAACATAGCAACAGGCACAGTTCGGATGCAGGAATCGAGAGAAACGAAAACAAAACGTTTTAACGCAGCAACATGGCTTCTGGTTCTCATCGTAGCCTACGCGATAGGCGCGATCTATGGGCTGCCCCAGTATGGCAGCCAATTGATCCTCGACTCGGCGCATCACGAAACGGTAGCCGCAGCGACGGGCGAACACGGCACCCCAACCGGCCACGCCGGGGCCAACGATGACCACCACCCCCATTCCACCGCGGTGGTCGCTCCGCCCTTTTATGCGGTGGTTCCGTTTGTGTTCCTGCTAGGCGCCATCGCCATTCTTCCACTCATTCCCGCCACCGAGCAGTGGTGGGAATCGAACACCAACCGGTTTTTCCTGGCGACAGTACTGGCAGGGGCAACGCTCGGTTACTACCTGTTTTTACATGCAACTCCCATCCAAGGGCACTGGCCAGCCCACTATCTGGCCCACCCAAGTGGAACTGCGGTCCAGTTCACTTTTGCCAAGGCAATTCTTGGTAGCGCAATCCTGGCAGAATATATCCCGTTCATCGTCCTCTTGTTCAGCCTTTACACGATAAGTGGCGGCGTCCGAATTGAAGGGGACTTGCGAGCCAACCCCATGACCAACGCGGCGTTTCTCGGGGTTGGCGGACTGGCAGCCAGCTTGATTGGCACCACCGGCGCAGCGATGTTGTTGATCCGCCCGCTACTGGAAACAAACAAGGAACGGAAACACGTTGTTCATTCGGTGGTCTTTTTCATTTTTGTCGTCTGCAATTGCGGAGGCTGCCTGCTGCCGATTGGAGACCCCCCCCTGTTTTTAGGCTACCTTGAAGGTGTTGATTTCTGGTGGACGCTCACCCTCTGGAAGCCATGGCTATTTGTGAACGGCTTGCTCCTGTTGGTTTATTTGCTGATTGACGGATATTGGTTTTATCCCAAGGAAACGATCGGTGACATTGAGCGAGATGTGACCCACACACGCCGACTAAGGGTTCAGGGAATGGGTCTAAATGCGCCTCTGCTGTTAGGGGTCGTTTGTGCCGTGGCCCTGCTTGATCCCAGCAAAACCTTATCTAACACAAACTGGCATCCCTGGATGTTTCTCCGTGAGATCGTCCAATTAGGACTGGTTGCCATTTCTTTGATTTTCGGGCACCGATTTATTCGCAAAGCAAACAATTTCAGCTACCACGCCATCATCGAAGTGGCGGTTTTGTTCTTGGGGATTTTTATTTGCATGCAACCTGCCCTGCAAATACTCAGCTTTTATGGGGTTAACCTGGGCATTGACACACCGACCCGGTTTTTCTGGATCACCGGCGGACTTTCAAGCGTCCTGGATAACGCACCCACCTACCTGGTATTCTTCAAAACGGCTCAATCGATGGATCCGGGTGAAGCACTTACGGTCGCTGGGGTCGCAGAACCGGTCTTAATCGGAATCAGTTTGGGTGCCGTATTCATGGGAGCAATGACCTATATCGGCAACGGGCCAAACTTTATGGTCAAGGCGATCGCGGAAAGATCGGGGGTTCGCATGCCCAGCTTCTTTGGATACATGCTGTACAGTTGCGGCATCCTTCTTCCCATTTTAGCGCTCGCCGTCTGGCAGTTTCTACCTTAGATTGTCCCAATAGCGGATCCGCTGCACAAACCTAGGACCCACCCGGTCTTTTCGTGAAATCGTGTCGCGGGTAGAGTAAATCGAATACAGGTCCTTGCGGAAGAAGAAACCCAACCAGCCTGTTTGCAATTAACGGCGCACTGCCACCGATCCGAATTGTCCTACGACACCATCACGACACCAGCTGAACTTGATGCGCTGTGTCGGCATCTCGCCGACGTGGATCGGATCGGCTTCGATACCGAGTTTGTCTCCGAGGATACCTTTTATCCAGAACTTTGCCTCATCCAGGTCGCCACCCCAGAGCGACTGGTGGTGATCGACCCTTATCAGGCGGGAGACCTTACCCCGTTCTGGACGGCGTTGGCCGACGGAAACCACACGACCATTGCCCATGCTGCAAGAGAGGAACTGAATTTCTCCCTCAAGGCGATTGAACGCCTACCGGCACATTTATTCGACACCCAACTTGCAGCAGCCTTCTGCAGTACCGAATACCCAGCGTCCTACGCATCGGTCGTCACCAAATTTCTAAAGCAAAAACCGGGCAAAGGCGAACAGCGAACCGATTGGCGACGCCGCCCGTTAACCACTGCACAACTTAACTATGCGCTTGAAGATGTTCGTTACCTACTGGACCTCCACGATGCGATTGCCGAACGCATTGAAATTGCAAACCGCACGCCCTGGTTTCAGGACGAAATTGAAGCGTGGCAAAAAGAAGTCGATGAGGCCAGGTCGCGCCAGCGTTGGCAAAAAGTTTCCGGGATCGGCAACCTCCCCCCCCGCGCGCTGGCAATTGTCCGCGAACTGTGGCTTTGGCGGCAAGCAGAAGCCCAACAGAGGAATTCTCCGGCACGGCGAGTCTTGCGCGATGACCTGATTGTGGAACTCGCCAAACGAAAGAGTGACGATCCTGAAAAAATTCGCGCGATCCGCGGAATGCACCGCGGCGCCAAAGGCAAAATGATTGATCAACTGGCAGAATGTATTCGTCGGGGACTCACCACCGATCTCGACAAGCAGAGCCGTATTTCCCGCCACCACATGCCTCCTCAACTCAATCTGTTAGGACAGTTCCTTTCGCCAGCCCTCGGCAGCATCTGTCGGCGCGCCAACATGGCCACCAGTTTGGTCGGGACTGCAAGCGACGTTCGTGATTTGATCGCTTACCGGCTTGGGTTTGGCGGTGCCCAAGACCGGGAAGTGCCAGCGCTTGCACAAGGTTGGCGGGAAAAACTGGTCGGCAATCTCATTGATGAGCTGCTCAGTGGCAAGAAATCGATTCGCATTGAGAATCCACGAAGTGCCCACCCGATTGCGTTTGGCGATCTGCCCGACCCCAACTCACCTTAATCAAGTTGCCGGTCCGGTGACGTGCTCACCGGCGGTGGCAGAAGCGGACAATCCTCCGGTGGCTGGAATCCCGCAGGTGGAACGCCCTCGTTGATTGGCATAGATACTTGCCCCAGCGAATCCCCGGAACCCGATGGTAGGCCACCGGGTGACGTCGCTGGCTCAGCAGACCGATCCGGAAGGGCCGGTGTCTCAATGGTATAGTCCGCTAACTCAATTTGCCTGTTGCCGGTTGAATCCTCTGTCGCTGGTATTCTGCGAAGTTTCCCGGCGATGACTGCCGGATTGGCAAAAGTAGTTTCCTTCGAAATACTGGCCATTTTGGTCGCAACCCCTTCCCCGGGCGAACCATCAATCTGCTGTCCGGCGAACGAAGCCCCGTCACGAATGGTTCCGTGCTGGAAGGGGCCCGCACCCAGTACCCAAACATCGTTGAGCGTACTTTCTTGCAACGCAATCCCCGACTGCCAGACGGGGCGGCCTGTTTCCCGATGGTAGGCAAACAACGCAATTTTGGCGACACCTCGCTGGTCGCGCCGCTTCGCAAACGGCACCTCGGGAATCGCTGCAGGAATGCCTTGCAGTGGAAATATCTGCGGCACATTCGTGGACGGGATTCCAAACAGAAGATCATGCCGATTGGTACCGATCGCACCCGATCGACCCTCAACCACAAAATCCGCATCGGTACGTTCATCTTTCAGGATGCACCCATTTGCCAGCAAGTGCTGCCGAATGGAACTGATTAAGTAACCCGAATCGACCGCATCGTACAAATATCGATCCTCAAAGTAAATCGCGTGCCCCGATAGGCGGTGTACCTTCAATGCCACTACCGCGCGATCAATCGCGTCCGAAATAAGGACCTGTTCCGTCGCGGTCCGCTTGGTGTCGCTGGATCGCGTGGTTCCACACCCCACCAGGCCGGCTACCAACAGCATTGCCCACAACGACCCCGTCGCGCGCGCTGAACAGCACCTCAGACAGTACTTCCGGAAACGATGATTGGGAAAAGCCATCGACGTCGCTTGTTGTGGACAAAATCATTGGCCCCACCATGCCGGTGTTGCCAACAGAAAGGCTGGGCGATTATAGCGTTCGCCCAACTTCCTCCAAGTCCAAATACCACCTCAGGAAAGAAAACCCAAATGGCTAAAACGAGGCCGAGGGCACCGCTCCTGCTAGCATCCCAAAAGGAGACGGCGCCCTGGACTTGGCTTAGTAGCGCGAGTTGTCATACGGACCGAAAGCACCCGCCGATTTTGGATCCGTGGAGTTCCCCGGCACCTCATCCGCAAAGAATCTTGTGGTCTCCTCAACTGCTAGCTTGATTTCCAGGTCGCGGCAAACGACTTCTGCCCGGAACAAATGCACACCCGCCTGGGTTGCCCGGGAATGAATTTTCAGGACGATTTTCTGACCTGCTTCGAGCTTTTCAATCGTGGCAAAGGTCACCCGGCCATCGGCCACGCTGTACTCGGCACCTTCCGCCGTTTGAGCCTCGACACCTTCAGAAAAGAGGCCTACCACGTCAACTTCTTCCGCCGTATTCTCGCCACGATTTTTGACATGGATTTCATAAATCGTTTCCTCGCCCACGGGAATCGGCCCCTTGGGGTCGATGACGTCAAGCTTAAGGTCGGCAATCGCCGTCACACTGACCTCGGCTGATTTTGTGTCGCTGAGATCACCTTCCCCTGTTGCCGCTGTCACCGAAAAATGGTTGGTACCAGAGTCATTGAGGATACACTTCAGCTCCATGTATCGATCATCTCCCGGCAGGAGTGATCCGACATGCCACGTCAAGGTTTGTTTCGTACGGTCCACCAGGTGCCCTTCGCTGCCGCTTACAAATTCAGCGCCCCCAGGTAGACGAACCCCAAGATCCACATTGTCTGCCGAAGCGGTCCCTGGATTTCGCACGCGAAAATAATAGGTCGCCACGGTCCCGGCGTACTTCTTCACGGGCCCCCGCCAATCGACTTCCAGCTCAGGTTTTCGGCAAAAGATATCTTTGTCTGCTTCTGCGGTTATCCCACCAAGCGCCGACGCGGTTGCCTTCACTGACAACTTACCAGCCTCTCGAGGCATAAGTTCAACCTCAACCGTTTTGCTGGCACCCGGCAGCAAATCTCCGACCTCGTGCGTACTCACTGTCTTCTCGCCACCCACTGGCGGCAACAGATCGACAGAAACCTCTTCCGCAACACCGGTCCCTGAATTACTCAGCGTCAATCGGTAGATTTGGGGACTATTAAAAAAGACCTCGTCGGGACCGGACACCTGAATCCGGAGTTTTGGTTCTTGTACCTCCACGACAACTTCCGAATCAACGCCCGCGTGACTCCAGTGCACCCCTAACTTAAGCGGCTTGCTTGCCCCCGGAATGACTTTTAACTTCAAAGTTTCACTTCCCTGCTCGGCAAGCTCCTGAAGCTGCCAGCGGTAAGTGCTAAACTCCTCAGTAACCTCAGTTTGCTGGATGACCCCATTGCTGGCCACGGTATCGACCACCTCAACCCAACTCGGAACCTCAACTTGGGCAATCACTTCACGAGCGGGGATTTCGCTTTGATTGTCAAAATGCACCTGAAAGGTGGCCTCACGTCCGATCAAAATTTTCCTGGGTCCACTCACACGCGAACGGACCGCCGGCAAATCGCCGCTTGCGAGAAGATCAACATTCCCGCCCAGGCCTGATGAAGCCGCTTTAAACTGGCTCTCCACCGGTGCATCGTCCCCGGCGCCATCGCTCTTGGTGACTGCCGAATCAACACGCCCGAACGACGCCTTCTGTTCTGTCGAATACTTGGGCCCCTCCTCTTCAGGCGCAAACGCTTTCTCGCCGGCGGAAGTTACCCGCTTTTGGTCCGAAGATTCGTCCGCCGCTCTGGGCGACCTTACTGGCGGCGACCGCTTGACGGCTACCGCAGGCCTCTGTGACGGCAAAGCGTCAGCCTCAGCTTCGACCTCTGTCTGCTTGACAGGGGCAATTGCGACTACAGGCTTCGAAGCCATCGCATTGGACGCAGACTTTTTAGATCCTGACTTTTTACTTGACCGCGGAACAGGCCGGCCTGTTGCATCCACCAATTCTCGCCGCAGCGTCTCCGGGTCAAAATCATTCCGTCGACCGGTTGGAGGTGAACGGCGAACCTTGGGACTGGGACTGGTTTGGGAACCGTCAGCTTTCCCTGCGCTGGAAGACTTGGTCGCGCCAACTCGGGAACGGGGCAATGGCGTCAACCCGCTGGCTCTTCGTGGCAAAGACCGCTGGGCCCCACTGGGCGTACGGCCCGATTGAGACTGGCGGGCGGACACCTCATGCTTCCGACCGTTGGGCTTCTGTCGCTGGGCGATGCTGGGAACCGCCGCCTGGCGCGCTTCGGTTGCCTGCCAGTGGCGCGGCAACAACCGCTCTGCATCGACCTGAGGCAAAGAAGAAAAACGGGGACGAGACCGACTTGCCCCGCTCGCCTCAAGCGATTCGGACCAGCTTTCCACCGACGGTGAGTTTTCTGAAGAAATCGCGTTACCGGAGCCATGCCGCCAAGTCCATCCCTTTCGTAGCGTATTGAAACGGTCGACCAAATTTGGCGTACTCTCGATTCGCTGGCCGTCAGCCGTTTCAGCAGAAATGCATAATCCAACCAAAGCCAGCCCCACAAACAAACCACGACGAGCCATGTCCGCATCCTTGCGTTTTGAAGTAATACGACAGGAAACCACCACCGGGTGGGCATCGGCAGACTCCGGTACGAATCCGAACCTGTCGAAATCACCAACCGCCAGGACAGTCCCTGGAGACATCCTGCTCTTTCTATCGGGAGACCAGGAGGGGAAGATTAACCCGATCAGAGAAGTTTTCCCGGTTTAGAAATATGGGAGAGATAGGAACTGTGCGTCGAATTGCTTTTGGTGGTCAGACTGAAATTTCCTCTGCGCCAACCACTTCAAACCCTAAGTCGCGGATCATTTGGTAATCCTCATCAGGCGCCTGGCCCTCGGTCGTTAGGTAGTCGCCCACAAACATCGAATTGGCCGGGTAAAACCCTAACACCTGCATGCTACCAAGGTGTAACTCGCGACCTCCAGCGATCCGGATCTCGCGGTCAGGTTCACGAACCGAAACATCGATAGCACTTTCAAACAGGTTCGTGGATTAAGTTCGCTCTTGCCCGCCAACGGAGTACCATCGATAGGATTAAGGAAATTGACGGGGATCGACTGCACGCCAAGATCATGCAAAGCAATGGCCATATCGACCAAGTCGTGTGGCTGCTCGCCCATCCCGACAATTCCGCCCGAACACATTTCCATTCCTGCATCGCGAACCGCCTCGAGGGTGGCGACCCGATCGCGATAGGTGTGGGTCGTGCAAATGTCGCTGTAGCAGGCCTCGCTCGTGTTAAGATTGTGGTTGACCCGGTCAACACCACACTGCTTTAGTTGGTTGGCCTGCTCCTGAGTTAGCAAACCGAGGCAGGCACAGATCTTCAGGTCATACCGCTGCTTGATTTCTGGCACGATCGTGGTGACTGCCTGCATTTCTCGATCACTCGGCCCTCTCGCAGAAATCACAATACAATAGGTTTTCGCATCTCGCTGGGGCAGCCATACGGGCACCTTCAAGAAGTTTATCGCGACTCAAAAGGTTGTATTTGGGAATTTCTGCGGTAGAGATCTTCGACTGAGAACAGTAAGAGCAATCCTCCGGACAAAGGCCACTTTTGGCATTCATCAGGAAATAAGCTGGACCTGATTGGCGAAGTAATGCTGCCTGACGCGATAGACAGCAGCCAGCAAATCAAGCAGACCGTCGTCGGGGCAGGCGAGAATCGAAAGGGGCCTCATCGCGCGAAACCTGTCGTCCGTCAAGACTTTGTCGGCCAACGCGTGCCATCGGTTCGTGTGACTGCTGGTGGCGCAGGGTGCGGGCCGCGCATGGCCGGAAGGAGTTGCTACTGGCATCGACGTCGGCATTTCAGGTTAAAGGAAGGAAACTCCACCACAACCGAACCGGTTTCGGCGGGCGGCAATCTTGCGACCGCCCTGACCATCGTAGTCGCTTAACACCACTTAGGCGATACCATCGGCTTCTCGCCAATAGGTCGCAAGGGGGAGAGCAGCACTCGATTCCGAGATGCCGATTGGGCCCAACCTGATTGGCCTCGTCCGGAAGGCCCGCCTGGGAAAGGGCTCCTGCTGGGAACCTGTCTAGAAGGATGAATCCCGCAAAAGACCCTTTGACGACCCCGCCTATGGATCCGCGATCACCTCCGCCACCCAGTTATCGGTTCATCCCTGGAAAACGGGCGCCAATAACGCTCGAAAAGATGCTTCCTCAATTCCCCGCAAACAAAAACCTAAGGAGTCGCCGCCCAGGTTCAACCGGTCATCGATCACTTTCGGTGATCGTCGTTGTTGTGTTGACCGGACTAATGCCTCTTGGCTACTTCCGCCTGGCCACAAAATATTCACGGTGACCGGGCCCGACCTCTCTCCCAAACCAAAATGCAAGGTCAGGTTATTCTGATGGGTCTCTCCGGTACCGCCAGCTACCTGCCGCGTCAAGGTTCGCGCGCCAAGGGTCACACGTGCCTGCGCCCCGATGGCAGCCCGTTCGCCTTCCGGCCGACAAGGCGAAGTTTGATCATGCATTCGAATTGCCCCGGTTTTCAAAGAGACGCCCGTCGGCCAATAGATCCAGATCCCGTCATTGTCGTAGTCGGCCCAGTTCCCCTGGTCGCTGGTCACCAGGCCGGCAAGGCCCACCTGCTCGGTAACGTTGGTAAATTTCCAGCCTCCATCGTTGCGGTAAAGCACGCAGGCGTCGGGACTGTAAACCGCGGTGAGAAGAAGTCGAGATCACCGTCGTTGTCAAAATCACCAAGCGCCGGCGAGGCGAAGGATTCAACAAACGCCAGCCCCGCCTCGGCACTGCGATCCTCAAAATGCCAATCTCCGCCGGCCCCAGGTTGCGGAGAAATTTGGGTTCCGGTTGCCCGGGGTGGGCAAAATTTCCCACAAACAGGTCGAGATGACCATCATCGTCCAGGTCCCCCAGGCCGAACCAACCGTGTGCCCATGACCACCGAGGGCCTGGTATGGGGTAGCGACGTTCGTAAAGGAACCCGCCCGTCATTTTGCCAAAGAATGTTGGGCTCGAGACGGTAGTTGGAGACATAGATATCGATGTCGCCATCTTCATCAAAGTCAGCGGCCGTAACACCACGGCCCGGTTGCGTGCCCCCGGTCCACACAACCTCGAACGAACCGTCCCCTCGGTTCCGAAGCCGCATGTCGCGATAGTACGCAGAAATATCGGGCGCCTCGAACCCGGTCACTAAAGATCAAAAACCCATCGCCGTCGAAGTCGGCCCAAACTGCCGACCAGGGACGTCCGATCGGGCATGGCGGCAATTGCGAACTTTCATCTTTAAACGAAGTGCCAGCGATATTTTGATAGAGCTTTTGATCCCGTGCACAAAAGATATCGAGGTAACCATCATTGTTGTAGTCACCCCAACCCCAACACCGCCCCAGCAGAGCCACGAATTGAAAGTGGCCACCCACGTTCCGCCAGACGTGCTTGTAT
>CBDEWC010000005.1:0-23604 GCA_965243695.1 Lacipirellulaceae bacterium
TGCTGGTTTTGCAGCACGAGTTTCTCCACCGCACCGTTGATGAAGTCAGCCACCACCGTATCGACGGGGCAGCCATCACCCTCAATCATGATTCCGGTCTGCCCTGTGGCAACAAACTTGGCATCGCTGCCCCGTTGCTGAAGAGCCCTGGCAATTTCAATCGCAACCACCTTTTTACCTACACAACAGTCCTGGCCAATGGCCTGAATTCGCAGGCAATCAGGACGAATCCCAACACGGTTTGCAACCTCGTGTTCATCATTCTTGCGAACGTCGTTAATGACGACTCCAAACTCTTTGGCTGCGGAAACCAGTTCCGGATCTTCAGAAATAAAGTCGTGAAGTCCTGACACAACATCCATGCCAAGGCGGATCGCCTCCAGGAGAATCGGCCGCCATTGGGGTGGCATACGACCCCCTGGTGGGGCAATGCCAATCAACAACACGTCAGCCTCTCCAGCATCTTTGAGGTTCGCGACGACGGGAATGTTGCCACCAATCCCCAGAAGTTCCTGACTGGTTTTGCCTGGTTGCGTGGTATCGAGCAAAGCGATCACCTTATCGTGACCATAACGAATCACACTGACTGCCGTCTTGGCAGTAATCGGTTCGCTGTATCCGTCCGTTAACACAACAAGTCGTTTTTGCATACAAACCTCAAAGTTTTCCTGTCTTTTCTTGAACCATGGGAATCGCTGGGGGAATTCTCGTCCTCAATCATTGCCCCCGCCGGTTGGTATCAGCGGGCAATGGCCCTGTGAGCCCAATACTCGAACCTACGCGACGCAACGTGATATTATGAAACAACCGTGGTTTCGGGTAGATGCAAAACCGGTTGTTTAGGTTGTCCTTCCTATTTTCAAACGCAACTTTGGCGTCGACTTCCGCCCTGGAGAACCTCTTAAAACCTCGTTTTCCTGATGCTCATGGGATTGTATAATAAAGGCGCGGTGTCTTTAGGCGCGGTGTCTTTTGCCCGACTTTGGCCTCCCGTCCCTACCAGGCGTGTTTGGAACGCGGCAATAGGAGACGGGAATTTGGGAAATCCTCATGGCTTCAACCGATTCTGACATCCAGCCTACTGACGCGGATGAACCAGACGTCACTGCAGCCGCCTACTGACGCTCGGAAGCCGTTCGCTCGGCCACCGGGACCACCGACCCATCCTCTCTGGTAGCGGACGGATCCCCAGACACTTCTGCCCAACCGGCAGCATCCTCCGAGGAGGACAATCCTCCCGGTAAAAAACCAAGCCGTCTCCTAAGCTTTGTGAGAAGTTCACAGACAAGTGGGTTTGTGACTTCCATGCTGACCCATGTTGCTTTGTTACTGATCTTTGCCTGCCTTACGCTGCCGATTCTTCCTGACCACGAACTCCTAACCGTCTTTTCCGCAGTCACCGAGAAGTTAGAGGAGGAACTTGAAGAGGTTGAAATGCCTCTCCAGGAGTTTACCACCAGCGAATCGACCAAGGCCATGGTCGACAATCCCACTCCAATGTCGGATGCGTCAACACCTTCCACTGCATTCGCAGCTTCGACCGAGGCTTTGGCAATTGTTGAGGCACCCTCTGAAATGCAGCTTAAGCCGACGATTGGAGATATCGACATTGGGCAACTCAGTGCAGCACTCCCGAGTGGTTTTGTGGGGCAGGGA
Organism: Lacipirellulaceae bacterium; assembly: GCA_965243695.1. Lineage (GTDB taxonomy): Bacteria > Planctomycetota > Planctomycetia > Pirellulales > Lacipirellulaceae > JAKVCB01. Next base: position 1,657 of record CBDEWC010000005.1, read on the forward strand.
CGTGTTGTCGTTGACAACTATGACCAGGCGTTTGACAAATTAGCGCAAGAGATCCTGGAGATGCTCGAAGAAAGTAAAGTCCTGGTGATTTGGGTTTTTGACCAATCGGGCAGTATGAAAGATGACCAGCAAGTCATCCGTGACCGCCTTGAACAGGTTTATGCAGAGCTTGGCCTGAAGGAAATTACCGGTGGCGGCAACTTGATGACGGCAGTTACCAGCTATGGCAAAGAGTTCGCAGTACACACTCAACGACCTACCGACAACCTGGAAAAAATCAGGTCCGCGATCGATGAAATTCCGGTTGATCTTTCAGGCGAAGAAATGATGTGTCGGGCTGTTGGTCAATCGATTCAGCACCATGCTGATTTTGTGCGTCGCGGGCAGCGCCGCACCGCGCTGGTACTAGTCACGGACGAAAGTGGCAACCGTGCCGACAACGACGGCTACCTGGAACAGGTTATTCAGATGGCGACCAGTTCGGGGACCCGGATTTACTCGCTGGGGCGAGAGGCCGTGTTTGGTTGCCCATTTGCGCACATTCGTTGGGAGCATCCACAAACCTTTGTCATTCATTACATTCCCATCGATCGGGGTCCTGAATCGGCGTATGTCGAACAACTGCAAACCGAAGGCTTTCACCGCCGTTATGATTCGCACCCCAGTGGTTACGGACCTTATGAGCAGAGCCGCATGGCCCGCGAGACGGGCGCGATTTTTTTCCTCCTTCCGAGCGTAGAACTTGACGTCGTGGCACTCGACAAACGCCGTTATCGGCTCGATGTCATGCGGGAATACAGGCCAGACCTGCGACGTCGGGATGTTGCAGTGGCTGAGATCGCCGAGAGTCACCTCCGCACGGGACTTACACAAATCGTCTACGACATGAATCCGTACAACGAACAAGCGGCGAAAGTCATCGTGATGCGAGACCGGTTTTCCAAGAACATCAAGGAGTTCATTCAACAAGTGAACACCGAACAGACCAAGATAACGATCTACATGGACTATTTAGATCGTATGGGAACTGCCTTGGAACAATTTTGGGGATTGCGCAAACAGGAAACCATCCCCCGCTGGCAGGCCAATGCCGATTTGATCCGCGCCCAACTGCTGGCCTACAAGATCCGGCTCTACGAGTACAAGGCCTATCTCCAGTACTTCATGACTCACCCCCAAGTTGTCCCTTTGACCAAGTCTCCCAACCTTCACTTGATCGATTGGCGGATTGCCCGTCGACAGGAGATGCTTACGGGAGAAGTGACGGCGCAATATCTTGCGCAGGCCAAGGAACATTTTCAGACGGTAATCGATAAGCACCCCGATACACCCTGGGCTGCCCGCGCCGAAAAAGAAATGGAAAGCGGATTTGGCGTTCATCTCTACCCCTATTATCGACGCATTCCAACCGGAACTGGCACATCACCATTGATCCCGGTCCCCAAGCTCTAGTCTTCTTTTCTTCTTAAAGAGTCGCAAACTGCTTTTTGCGACCTGACGCGCCAGAGAGCGCCAAAGCCAACAGGCCGGCTCCCAGTTTTGGCGCCCGCGAGCCACTCTTAAAACCTCCATCTGAATAAAATGGGCGTTTCAGATCAGGCTTAACTCCTGTAGAATCAGAAGTTTGTCATCTCTGGCAATCTTCCGTCTTGGAAACGATCGCAACGAGCTGGCTGCTCCATCCCCGCTTGAAGATTTTCCCACCCGAAGAGGAGTCGATGTCTCCGGACGACAGCCCACAGCTTTACACACGCGCTTTCGCGATTGCCTTCGCAGCTCAGTTCTGTTTTATCATGGCCAACATGCTGCTGGCCCATTATGCCCGGTGGGTTGAATTCTTGGGGGGGAACGTTCAAGACGTTGGTTGGATCATGGGAGCCGGGGCGGTTGCGGCCCTGATCCTGCGGCCTGTAAACGGAAGTTTGATTGGTCGGCTGGGAGCACGTAAAGTCTGGCTCCTAGGACTGTTGGTCTACACATGTGGGGTGTTGCCTAATATCTGGCTCCATGACCTAGGCCCCATGATTTACCTCCTCCGATTTCTTTTTCTGGTGGGGTGTGGTCTGGTTTTCACGAGCGGCATGACCTACATCACACAAACAGTTCCTACGGAACGACTTGTGGAAAGCATCGCTGTATTTGGGTCGTCGGGGTTTATCGCGATGGCCTTAGCGCCTTTGCTGGGAGACTGGATCCTCGGTGTTGGCGGAAGATCAAGAGATCAATTCATATTGCTTTTTCTTGCCGTCTCGATGGGAATTATTTTGAACAGTTTGCTTCTCTGGTTTTTGCCGGACTCCCACAGGAAAACTTCTCCGGTCAAGTTAGGCTACGTTGCCTTCTTGCAAGCGGCACGACAGTACTGGCCAGGGCCAATTGTCGTCGTGAGTTTCCTGTTCTACATGATCATGAGCATACCCTTCATATTCCTGCCCAGTTACATTGACCGCCTGCAATTACAGGGGACTGCGATTTCAGCTTTCGGAGTCTTCTTTTTGGGGTATGGAGGCTGGGGACTCGTCGTCCGCCTGGGATTACGGCAGCTCCCCGACCGCGCCGGGCGGCGCAAAGTACTGTTTGCCGGACTCGCATTGACGGCCATGGGAATGCTCTGCTTTCTGGTTGTCAACATGCAGAGCTTGTCGTCGTTATTGTTGCTGGGTATGTTGTGCGGAAGTGGACATGCAATTTGTGTCCCCACAATTTCTGCTCTCATGCTGGAACCTTTTCCCAATGAATCTCGCGGCATGGGGTCGACCTTGACGATCATGTTCAGCGACATGGGCATGATTGTTGGCGCACCGGTCATGGGCACCATTGCCGCAATCTTTGGATACCAATACTTGTTTGTTACTGCAGGTCTCATCACCGTAACAGCCATGATTTATTTTGGCTGGATGACCATTCCCGGTTGGTATAAAAAACGAAACACCAAGCAAAACCAGCCCCGTTGGGAACCGAGCCTTTTTCCTTTCGAAAAAAAAGAGTCGCGACCTGCCGAGGCCGCCATTGTGGAAAACTACTAGCCAGAGAGACCGCTGAATTTCCAACTTGAACGCATTGCTGAAATAACAAAAAATCCCTGCAGTCCGTTGCCTGTGTACAGTAAGGCCGCAAATTTAAATTGGCGGATAAACAATGGCCCCTCCTGACCATGACATCGCGTTTCAGATGAGCGGTTCGAACCTTCGCTATGGTCCAGGCGTGACACGCGAAGTCGGCATGGACCTCCAAGAAATGTCGGCCGAACGGGTGCTTGTGGTCACCGACCCGCGCGTTGCCCAACTTCTGCCTGTTCAGACCGTGTGCGAATCACTCCAGCAGCACGGAATCGACTACGACCTGTTCGATCGCGTTCGCGTGGAGCCTTCGCAGCAATCTTTTCAAGACGCGATTCAAACGGCCCAGGCAGGAAACTACGATGCGTTTGTGGCCGTGGGTGGAGGATCTTCGATCGATACGGCCAAGGCCGCCAATTTGTACGCGTGCTGGCCAGCCGATTTTATGGACTATGTCAATGCTCCGATCGGTGCGGGGCTACCGGTGCCAGGACCACTCAAACCGCTCATCGCAATTCCTACCACCGCCGGTACCGGAAGCGAAACCACCGGCATTGCAATTTTTGACGTGACCGAGCGGAATTGCAAAACGGGAATTCGACATCGCCGGCTACGTCCTACCTTAGCGATTGTCGATCCGGAAAACACGCGGACAATGCCCCCGCTGGTCGCCGCATCGTCCGGGCTCGATGTACTCGCGCATGCAATCGAATCGTACACGGCCAAACCTTTTACCCAGCGGCCCTACCCTGCTACCCCTAATCTGCGCCCCGCCTATCAAGGATCGAATCCGATAAGTGATGTTTGGTCACTGGAAGCCTTGCGTTTAATGGCGACCAATATTGTACAGGCCTTTCGAGACCCGTCAGACGACCAGGCCCGCGCGCAGATGATTCTGGCAGCTGCCTACGCGGGGATGGGATTCGGCACCGCTGGAGTTCATCTTTGTCATGCCATGAGCTATCCGATCAGTAGCCTGGTCAAGAATTATCAGCCACCTGGATATCTGGATGACCACGCCATTGTTCCTCACGGAATTTCGGTGGTCCTCTCGGCACCTGCCGTTTTCCGTTTTACAGCTTGCGCCTGTCCGGAGCGACACCGGAGGGCGGCTGAAATACTTGGAGCCACCACAGACCGGGTACCTGACGCCGACATTGGTAAAGTGTTAAGCGACCAGCTCCTCACGTTAATGCACACCGTCGACGTTCCCAATGGTTTAAGTGCCGTCGGATTCTCGACCGACGATTTGCCGGCACTCGTCGAAGGGACGCTGCCACAACAGATTCGCCATCTCGCATCGCGTTCTGCAGAAGGCGACGATTTGTATCGACTCTTCGAAGAGTCGATGACCCTTTGGTAAACAGGGCTCGCTGCGGGGGTTGATGGCCAAGCAAAACCGATCACTATCGGTCCACGCGAGCCCGAGGAACGCGCACGGCAGCAAACCGGCTTTCACTCACAGCCACGGGCAGCCACGGGCGCTGGCTCATCTCTGCTCCTCCAATTGACGTCCACCAAGTGACGTCAACAAGGCGCGAGCACCACGTGTCAGACTTTTTCCAGACTGCCCAACTGGCAAACATCGCAACGGCTGCCGCCGGCCTGGTGAAGAGACCCTCTACCCGCCAGCAACGTGGCTCCGTACAGTTCGCATGACAACTCGGTTTATGGGAAGCCGGGCGGCAATCATTCTGGTACAGTGGCAATTCTGGTACAGTGCCGATTCTGGTAGAGTGGTATTTTGGTACGGTAGGCCAGTCCCAAACTTGCCACAGAATCCAAATTTGTTACGGAGTTAATCAAGATGGAGAACAGCGGTGTTCGATTTCCAGCCAACCATCAGTTGCGTGCTGGAATGGTTGGCGTGGGAATGATTTTCGACGAAACCTACCGCCCTTTCCTGGAAGCCGTACATCGGCAGCCATTCTTTCACCCCGCCTACGGGAGTTGTCAGGTTGCGCTGGCGGGAATTGCCAGTCGTACCGGAAAGCGGGCAGAGGCCTACCAGCAAGTTGCCCGTGAGAAGGTAACTCCCTTTGCAATCCTGAAGGAACCTAACGCGGTTGACCAGTTGCTGGACGTTGGTGTCGACTTCGTTTGTATTGCCACACCCGACAATCGTCATTTTTCGGCGGCCCGGGCAGCACTGACTGCTGGAAAACACGTCCTGATCGAAAAGCCGTCGGTTCTTTCACTCCAAGAATTAGACGAGCTGGTCGAGTTGGCCCGGCGCGAAAAAGTGCTTGCAAAAATTGTCTATCACAAGCTGCTTGATCCCGACCACAAGAAGCTGCAGACGTTCGTTGCCGACGGTGAACTTTGCCATGTGAACAACGGGTACTGCAACCTGCTGGAACCGAAAGCCATCTCTGGCGGGCAGTTTTCCGAATGGATCAAGGGCCGAAATCCAGGCACCTATGTTGCCGTCCACTACATCAAGCTGATTGATTTTACCTTTGGCGGAAAGCTTAAAACGGTAAGCTGTACCGGCCAGCGTGGCCTTGTAGGACCTCACGATGGGCCAACCTGGGATTCAACCCAGCTACGTTTGGTTTATGAATATGAAAGTGGGCGTGAGGCGGCTTTTGACATCCACACAAGTTGGGTCACTCCCGACAATTTCCCTGGTTGGGTTGAACAGGAAGTCCAATTCCGCTTCGACAACGGTGTTTGGAATGGCCACAGTCGGCGCCGTGGCGTGGAATGTACGATCGAGGGCAAAACCCCGCTCGATATCAAAATTACACTCAATAACCACTACAGCGGCACCTTTCTTGAGCCGTGGGGCGACCGGTCCCATCGTGGATATGGCGTGGAAGCCATTGAACGATTTGCCCATGAAGTCGCGATGGTGGAATATGGAGGCGACGAAGCCGATCGCGACGCCAGGCTCGACGAAATACGCCAGCTAGATTACAACGAACTGGCCGAAGATCGGCAGGTGGTCGCCGCAATCGAGGCAATGGAGACCATCCTGGCCCGCCGGGCCGAAGGCATTGAAGACTGCATTGTGCGGGTCAATGACGAGCAGGGGGGCCTGGTCCTCTACACCCCCGGGTCCACCAAAGCAGAAGTCCTGTATGGTCCAACCGTTTAAACTCTCAAATTAATTTGCACCTATGTCAACAACCTCCGAAACCAAACAGACCGTCGAACACCCCGAAGAACCCTCCTCCAACGCAGTTCGAGCCGGGATCGCATCGCACGAGCCACAGTCGCTACGGACCTATACGCCGAGCCTGGCCGTACTGGCCAAAAGTGCCGGCTCCTACCACTACACGCCCGAGGGGCGCAAATTGGCAGACTTTGCCTCGGGAGTTCTGGTCACCAACCTGGGCCATCATCCAACCAGTTGGTGGAAACGTGTCCTGGCATACCTTGGCCTGGATCGGCTCGATTCTGAGGAACCATTCTGTGAGGCGGTAACCCTGTCGGCATACAACGCCTTAACGGAACTCGAAGCCCAGGCCACCGAGCGGCTACTGGCCAGTTTGCGCCGACAGCCGGGCGGGGCGAGAATGGAGCAGGTCTTGTGGGCTGCCTCCGGAAGCGAGGGCATTCAAAAGGCCCTCTGGGCATCAATGGCCCGCCGGGAAGGATCGGATATGATCATTGCCACCCGGCACGGATTTCACGGCAAAAAAGGGCTTGCAGGCGCAGTGACGGGATCAGAAACCGACAAGGAACGCGACCCGCGGGTCCGATTCATCAGTTTTCCCATCGACGAGTGCCGCTCGGTCGAGCGCAGACGCGAGCCTTTGGACCTGGAGCCGTACCGCCAGGAACTCAACCAGCTTGCCGAAGAATTCGGGGATCGTCTCTGTTGCCTGATCACCGAACCCTACCTGGGAGGTGGCGGATCGTACCACCCGCAGGTCGAGTATATGCAACTGCTGGAACAATTCTGTCGTGAGCATGACCTGGTCTTTATTCTTGACGAGGTGCAGGCCAATTTTGGCCGCACCGGTTCCATGTATGCGTTTACCACCTATGGTGTGGAGCCCGACATTGTCGTGCTAGGCAAAGGATTAGGAAACGGCGTGCCGGTCGATGCGGCTGTGGGAAGGGCCGAAATTTTTGACAGTCTGAAATATGGTGCCACTTCTGACACCTGGAGTGGTCACCCGCTCGGTTGTGCCGCGGTCCTGGCAACGTTCGATGAGTTTGAAGAAAATGACGTGCTTGGTCATGCGGCAAAGCTTTCCCAGGTGATTGAGAAGGGACTCCAACGCCTGGCCGAATTACCGACCGTTGCTGCTGTGCGAGGCGAAGGAACCGTGTGGGGAATTGAATTCGCCTCGATGGAGAATCTTTCTGCCGAGGATGTTGCCAATGAAGTGGTCCGGCGTTGCTATCTGGGCGATGAGCAAGGACACGCGATCCATTTGCTCGGGCCCCTGGCAGGCAAGGTGATTCGTATTGCCCCACCACTAGTTATGCCCTTGGACGAAGCAGCAACGTATTTTGACGTGATGTACAACATCACAGCAGAAATATCTGGTTAACTCACGTGCAAACCTCAACTGCTGGCCGCACGTCAAGTCGGATAAAATCTTTGCCAGGCCGTTGATGCTCAAAGAAACGCGGACGTCGTTTCACGGAGTTCCATCCCCGAGGTTCAAAATGCTACAAGTTGTCTTAGAAAACCCAGAGCATTTCACCGTTCGGGAAGCGGAACCACCCACCGGCGATGCCAATAATGCGCTGGTTCGAGTCAATCGGATCGGTGTCTGTGGAACCGACATACACGCCTACTATGGTCGTCATCCCTTCATTCGCTACCCGGTGGTTCTAGGGCACGAACTTTCCGGGACGATTCTTGAACTACCGGCTGGCAATCATAAACTCAACGTGGGTGACCGCGTGAGCATCGAACCGTTTCGGCCCTGCGGCGATTGTCATGCCTGTAAACTTGGCAAGTCAAATTGTTGCCTCACAATGGCCTTAATAGGAATTCACATCGATGGGGGGATGCAACCACTGATCCGTGTGCCACCTAAATACTTGTATTCCTCTTCCCGGCTGACGTTAGATCAGCTGGCAATGATTGAGCCTCTCTCGATCGGTTCCCACGCGGTCCAAAGGTCCGGATTGCAGGCGGGAGAAAACGTGTTGGTTGTGGGAGCGGGTCCGATTGGCATTGCCACCGCCCAGTTTGCGCTCCTGGCAGGTGCCTCGGTCACCGTGATGGAACTCAACGAAGAACGTCGCAAGTGGGTTTCGAAACATCTGGCGGTTGAAACAACCGCCGACAGTGGTGAGGCGTGCTATGAGGTTGTCTTTGATGCGACCGGTAATCCCCAGGCTATGGAAAAAAGCTTTGAGCGATGTGCTCACGGTGGAAGACTGGTGTTTGTCGGGATTCTCAAGGCCCGTATCGGGTTCGACGACGAACTCCTCCACAGGCGGGAACTTACCCTGTTTGCCAGCCGCAACAGCTGTGGTGATTTCCCTCGGATCATCGAACTGATTGAACAAGGCCGGTTTGACCCTTCCCCATGGGTCACTCACCGAATGCAACTGGCCGAGGTGCCGAGTCGATTCACCGAATTGTTCGAGACCAGTGGACTAATTAAAGCCATGATCGAGGTTCCTGAAGAATAAGAACCTGCTTGAAGGAGCCAGGTCGGAATGCTGTACGTCATTTGCTGGCTCACCGACTTTGCGTCGGTGTTGTTTATCTTTTCGGCGACCCGTGCCCTGGCGGAACAGGGGACCGGATCGATAGCCATGGGTAGCATTGGCGCCATCTATTTTTTAACGGCTGCCGCCAGCAATACTTTCTGGGGACGCATCGCCGATCGTTGGGGACGCCGTCGAGTGGTGTTAGCCGGAACCGTCGTGATGTTGCTTTGCACCGTCCTGGCTGCCTCGCGAGAAATAGTCCCGGGGCTAATCTACCCGGCATTTGTCGTAGGCGGAGTCGCAGCGGGAATGATCTGGCCGGCAGTGATGGCCTGGTTGGGCCGGGAGACCGAAGGTCGTTCTACCAGCCGTACCTACCTGTTGTTTTGTATTGCCTTTAACCTGGGCATGGCTTCAGGCCAATTCTCCGGTGGGTGGTTGTTCGACCGTTTTGGTATCATCGCACCGCTGTTGATCTCGGCTGGACTCACCACAATTTCTTTCGTGTGCGCCTGGTTCCTGACCGAGTTGTCGACCCAGGACGTCCGGAAGCCGGCAGCAGACGACCCACACCTGGTGCATGGAGAGATTGCCCGAGCATTTGCCCGGCTGTCATGGGTCGCTAATTTTGGTGGCATGTTTGCGATGAGCACCGTCTGGTTTCTGTTTCCTCAACTGGTTGTCAGCTTGGGGGTCGGTGCCGATTCACACGGCATTATTCTGGCCCTTGGCCGGGGGGTCACAATCTCCGTTTTTATCCTGATGCACTTTTTTCAGTTCTGGCGATTCCGCTTTCTAACGGCCGCTCTAGCACAGACACTGGGAGTGGCTGGGCTGGTCTTGGTGTCGGCCGCCACCACCGAAATCTTGCTGGCCGGAGGTATTGCCGCACTTTCGGTGATGATGGGGTATAATTACTTTTCCAGCCTGACCTACCATGCGACCGGTTATTCCGACCGGCGGAGAGGGATGGCCTTTGGACTCCAGGAGGCTTTTTTAGCATTTGGTGCGGCTGGGGGATCCTGTCTTGGTGGAATTGCCGGCGCTTTTTGGGGTGAAAACGGGCCCTTTCGCCTGGCAGCCGCGCTGGTCGCGATATTGATTATCATGCAGTGGGTGCTCTGGTGGCGCCTGGTCTACCCCTTGCAACGTCAGCGTATTCGCACTGCGACAGAACCGTCAGAATCCAACCCCATGCCCGCTCTCTAACTCCGTGAAACCGTCTTGCAATTCGGAAAAACATGATGACGCCAGGTTCGAAACAAACGGCCACGGTATCCGCTGAGACAGATTCAACCGACCATCCTTCCAGACGTCACTTTCTGGAAAAAGCAGGGGCCGCAGCACTGGTGGCAGTCGCTGCAGGAAGTGCCACCTCACTCACCGCCGATGAGTTGGCGCTCGACCCAGGCAGCTACGAACCGCTTGACCCCGATAAAAAAGTTCGCCTGGGCGTAGTGGGAGGTGGTTTCGGCTCCCGAATGTTCTGGAATTTAGAGCCGAACTGTGTTGTGCATGCGGTAAGCGACTTGCGAACCGACCGGCGAGACCACCTCATGAACGTTTACGAGTGTGACCGATCGTACGAATCGCTTGAGAAACTGATTCTCGACGACCAGATCGACGCGGTCGCCGTCTTTACCGGGGTACCCGATCATGCGGGCCACGTGATGGCTGCCATGAACAGGGGAAAACACGTAATTTCAGCCGTGACCGCCTGCACCACCCTGGAGGATGCGGCCCGGATGAAAGAAGTCAAGGAATCGACCGGGTTGAAATACATGATGGCCGAAACCAGTTATTACCGGCCCGAGGCAATCGCCGCCCGTGAACTCTTTCAGCGTGGGGCGTTTGGAGAACTTTTTTACACCGAGGCCGAGTACTTTCATCCCCACACCGAAAGCGAGCGATCCTCGCCTGATTCCTACTGGTACTACAAGGGCCAGCAAACCTGGCGACATGGATTCCCCCCCCTGCTCTACTGCACGCACGCCACCTCTTTCCTGGTTGGCACCACCGGCGAGCGCATCACCGACGTGTCGTGCATCGGAATGCTCTCTCCTCCAGGCATTCCCGGATATGCGGGAGGGCAGAATCAGTACAAAAACCCTTTCAACTCGCAGATTGCCCTGTGCAATACCGACCGAGGGCACGCCTGCCGCGTACAATCAATTTGGACAGGGACCGAAAGTGCCGAACGGGCCCAGTGGTTTGGTACCGACTTGAGTCTCTATATGCCCGGCAGTGGAGGTCAGCCATTTAAAGTACGGGGCCCTGAGGCAGCACCTGGCAGCGCTCCCGATTACCGCAAGCGCCTGCCACCATCGATGCACAATGTGAAAACAGCGCACGGAAATTCGCACACCCACCTGGCCCACGAGTTTATCTCCGCCATCGTCGAAGACCGCGAACCGACCGTGAACCTGTACGAAGCGCTCGCGATGACCGTGCCGGGAATCGTAGCCAACGAGTCGTCCAAACGGGGCGGCGAGCAGCTGAAGGTCCCAAGTTTTGATCGACCCCCAGGATAACCAGTCCCGATAACCGGCCCCGACAACGAGCCACACCAGTTCGTTCGGCTAACGCACTCTGCGTCGAACCAGCCCCAAACTCCCAGCCAACAAGACCAGAGCCAGGCTCGACGGTTCTGGCACTGCAGCACCGCTGCCGTCGGAGCCTGCGGCGGAGGAACCAAAGTTGGCTACCCAGCGAAGGTAATCGGCCTGCACGACCGTTGCCGCCCCCGAACCGTTGCCGTTCAAGACGGCCGAATCACCACCGAAGTTATCTTGAAAGATGGTGTAGTCGGCCGCATCGACGACGCCGTTGCCGTCGTAGTCGCCCGCCAGGCCACCGACAACCGACCCTACGCTCAGGACGCCCGCATTGACGTCCCAGGTCCAGTCAAAACCGCCAGGCAAATTCAACAAGTCAAAATCGCCGCTGACCGAACTGAAGTCAAGAATATCAAACGTATGCCCATCGAGGGGCGTGAAACTGTCGATCAACGTCACAGCCAATGTCCCTGCCAGGTTAGCCTGTCCGCTGACCACCAGGCGATCGTGCTCGTCACCAGGGGAGGTACCTGCAATTTCAATTGCCAGTGTACCGCCCGATCCCTGGGTGTAATCGCCATCGATCGTCAACGTGCCAGGGCTGTTACCAGGCGCTACGGTCCCTTCCACATTTTCCAGATCTCCGACGATCATCCCCGAGCCGGTAATCGAACCGCTGGCCCCAACAACACTCCCCCCTCCGGTCACCACCGTATTGTTGATGCGCAATTGGCCACTGCCGTTCTTAACAAGGTCATGACCGTTTAAGTCAATCCGGTTGTTGAACTCCAGCGCGGCACCGCCGGCGACTGTGGCCGTGACATCGTCTTTCAGTGCAACGCGAACTTGGAGCTTATGGGTTCCCTGCTGTACGTCTATTTGTGCATCCCCGCTGTTGGACTCCAGGTTAAGAAGTCCCGTCCCGGCGATTGCATAAGTGGCACTGTGATCAAAGCTGAGTTTTTTGACCGTGATTTCCTGGTTGGTATAGAGCGTTGAAGAGGCACCAGTTGTGCTGCCAAGAGTGGCGACGTGTGAGTTTCCGTCGGGAACCACGCCACCTACCCAGTAACTGGCATGGTTCCACGAACCACCCTCGCTGTTGGACCAGGTGCCGTCTTCCAGAACTTCCGGGGCAATCGTAATCTGTCTGATCCACACCCGAAACGGAAACCAAGTTGGACAGGCCGTCTGGCCAGCGAACTTCCAGGGTTAGGGGACCATCGTAACTGCCCAGGCCAAAATGCATGGTATGATCATTCTGGTTCCCATCTGTCCCCACAGCACCTTCGACTTGCCGGGTCAACGTGCCCAGCCCGGGCACCTCAATCCGGACCTGGGAACCAATCGCCGTAGCATCGTAGGCTGGATTCCCCTCCAGGCGCACTTTCAGCCAATTGTTATTCGAAGTATGGGCATTTTCCAGCAGCTTGTTGGCGGTAAAAAGATCCAACCGCCCATCGTTATTGTAGTCGCCAAAGGCCCCATAAGTTGTTTGCGCCGTTCCCACAATGGAGTGGATATTCCAGCTGGCACTGATGTCGGTGAAAGTAAGGTTGCCGGTTTCGACAAAGTTGTTCTTCCAAAGCTTCGAATTTTCCTGATAAACCGTTGAGAAGTACAGGTCCAGATCACCGTCATTGTCGATGTCACCAAAAGTGGGCGACGCGTAAGATTCGACAAAAGTCACGCCCCTGGTACCCGTATCGGTAAACTTGAAATCGTCTGACGCGCCTTTGTTCATCAGGAACCGCGATTCTGGTTGCCCCGGATGGGCAAACTGGCCGGAGAACAGGTCCAGGTCGCCGTCGTTGTCAAAGTCGCCAAACGCAGCGCCCATTGAGTGACCACCTCCGGAAGTGGCATTGTGGGTACCTGACACATTCGTCAAGTTGCCGTTCCCGTCATTGCGCCACAGGAAGTTTGTTTCCAGGCGGTAGTTTGAGACGTAGATGTCCACGTCTCCATCTTCATCCCAGTCGGCAGTTGTCACACCGTAAGCGGGATTCGCCCCTGGAACAAAGGAATTGTTTTTGGAAAAAGTACCATTCTGGTTATTGAGGTAAATCACATCCGGCTGATAACACCCAACAACGCAGGCTTCAAAGGCTCCCACGTAGAGATCGAGGTAGGAGTCGCCATTGATATCGACAAAGGCGGATGCCCGGCCCTTGGTCGGCATACCCGTAAATTGCTGGGCCAGCGTAAAATTATTGCCCCCGTTATTGTGATAGAGCCTCCCGTAGCTACTCATGAAATAATCGACAAATCCATCTTTGTCATAGTCGCCAAAAATAGCGTTGCCGTTCTGCGGGATTCCACCAATGTTCGTCAACGTGGTTTGTCCTGTACCGTCAGGCCCGTTATTCCGCATGATGTGATAGCCGGCGCCAACATCGAGCAGGCCGTCGTTGTTGTAATCGGCCAGCGCCGGCGAACCCGCTGCAAACGCGAAGGTGCCGATGGCAGCATCGGTTGCGTTGAAAAAATTACCGCGGGCAGATGGCATGAATACGGCCAGCGAAAGTACGGCGGCCACCACACTCCAACAACCAGCCCTGGCACTACGAACCGTTGGCACAAAATTGATAAGCTCAGCGCACTCTCTGAACATTTCGCAAGACCTCGAGTTGAAATCGACGACAACTAGCAATAAGCCCCTATTATAGCATAAAAACAAGCCTTTATTGCAGCATTAAATTTCGTTTTTTGCGAGTGGCAAAAAAATTTCCTGTCCAACTGGAAGTGGCGAAAGTCGCAGGAAGGCCAACTGCAGAAAATACGCTTCAGCCAACACTGAGCCGGCACCTATGTGTAAAACCAGCGATTATTCATAGAACCAGCGGTAATGTGCCGAGGCCATTTTCATGGGCATCCGGGTCCGCCCAAAGCGGCCAGGCGGTTCTACATTGGCCATCTGTGATGTCTCGTAGCCGATAAGCACGCGGTCGTCTGCCACAAAGAAACAGGCAGGGTTCGTGAACTCAAAGTTGGGATCGCTTTCAATATTTTTAAAATTCTCCCACGACCGGCCCTCGTCACGAGAAATTGCAGAAGTGAGCGGGGTCCGTTTGCCATAATGATCGTAATGAGGATGGTAGAGACTCTTGTTATAAATCATGAGCAAGTCGCCCGTTTGTGGGATCTTCGTCAGGCACGGCATCGATTCGGGGGCCACCAGTCCGGTGGTTTGTGCCAACGACCACGTCGTTCCGCCGTCGCTGGAGGTCGATTGGAACACGGCTCCCAGTTGCGTACGGAGGGTCATCAACAGGCTTCCGTCTTGAAGCTGCACAATGTGGGGTTCCATCGCCCCCCGCATGGGCAGGTCCACCCACTGGGTGGCGGCTTCCCACGACTGGCCTTCATCATCACTGTAATAGCAGCCGGCAACCTGATGATCCAACGGACCGCCCCAAACCCCGTTTTGGTACCGCTGCGCCGGCAGGATGATCCGCCCACAGGAAAGACGCGACAGGATTCGGCCATTGCCTCCCAAGGCCGAGAGGGTTTCGTGGCGGACGGGCTTGGAAAAGGTTTTCCCCTCGTCTTTGCTGAAGCAGACCATCCCCGATGACCTGGCCTGCTCACCCGGTGCTAAATAATTTCGAACGAGGTAGTAGAAGAGGATGTCGCCATTCTTGAGGCGCAAGAAATAGGGAAAATGGATGTTGGTATCGGCCGGGTCGTTATGGACCAAAACCCGATAATCGGACCAGGTCCTCCCGCCATCACTTGAAATCATCGACGCAATGTTACAATGGGCGTGATCGTGACCGGCAAGTTTTCCTCCGACGTACTCCATCCAGGCAAGCAACAACCGGCCATCTTTCAGTTCAATGATCGTAGGAGCACCATGACGTGGTTTTTCCGCGCTGGCGGGGGCAACGGTGCGGATGTCGATTGTGGGGGTTGAGGCGGCCGGACCCGTGGCAAGGCTATTCCTACAATCCCCACCAAAAGTGAAGGCTACAGCCGCAGTGGTGACACTGAATTCCCGCCGGGTGAGCTTAAAGTTGTCAGCCATTTGTGTACCCTTTTTCCAAAACCACAAAGCAAACGAATCCCCGTCATGATACCTTATTCAAAGCTCCTGTCGATCAGCTGGGTAATTTCCACATCGATGGCCACAGTGGTATTCGCTGAAGATCAAGAACCTACAGCTCCGCCAGCTCCCATTCGATTCAGCGAACAGTTAATTGACGACAACTACAGCTACGCCTACGGCCTGGCCATAGCAGACCTCGATGGCGATGGCGATCTCGACTTGACCAGTCCCGACATTCGTGGCGAGTCGGTCTCGGACATGTCTTGGTTTGAGAATGATGGGCATGGCCAATTTTCCAGGCACATGATCCACGACAATGAACCAGGCTGGTTTGAACGGCATGCCATCGGCGATATCGACCAGGACGGCACCCCTGACGTGGTGGTGGTCGATAACCAGGGTGGTCAAATCTTGTGGCTTGCCAACCCGGGCGGGAAATTGCAGGGCAGTTGGCAGCGCCGTCTTGTCACGACCGATTTGCCCCGCGCCTACGATGTGGCTTTGGCCGACCTAGACAACGACGGCGATCTGGATGTGGCAGCCTCGGGCTATGCTACGGCCGTTTTTCGTTGGTATGAAAATCCTGGCGATGGTGGTTGGGACAAGGCGTGGACCTCCAGGCAGGTCGACGACAACATGCCCGACGCACGTACCATCCGCGTGGGCGACTTCAACCGCGACGGCAGGCCTGATTTACTGGGATCCGCTGCCAGGCCACCGCAGGACGGAACCCATCGCGGGCCGCTTGTGTGGTACGCAAATTCTGGTGAGCCAACAAACCCAAGTTGGCAACGGCACGAGATCGAAAGCCGCCCGGTTTATCCTATTCACGGCAGTCCTGTGGACCTCGACCAGGATGGGGACCTGGACGTATTGATGGCCTTTGGATTGACCACGATGTTTGCCGATGACCTGCAAAAACACGACATTGCCTGGTACGAACAGGCTCAAGATCCAGCTGACCCGAACGGTTGGGTACGGCACACCATTGGCAAACTGCCGGCTGCATTTGAAGCGGTTGCAGCGGACCTCGACGGAGACGGGGACCTGGACGTTGCCGCCACAGCCTGGCAAAAGGGATACGGGAAAGTCGTGTGGTTCGAAAACCAC
Source organism: Lacipirellulaceae bacterium (assembly GCA_965243695.1). GTDB lineage: Bacteria > Planctomycetota > Planctomycetia > Pirellulales > Lacipirellulaceae > JAKVCB01. The sequence continues at coordinate 18,057 of CBDEWC010000005.1, forward strand.
GGTAACCCACGCGACAAGTGGACACCCCATTTACTGAAAGACCACTGGGATAGTGCCAACCAACTGGTAGTCGCAGACCTCAACGGTGACGGCCGACTTGATATTGTCGCAGTCGCCGACGACGGGTATCAAAGCAATGCCATCACCAATGAATTGCGATGGTGGCGCAATGAAGGAAACACAACCAGGTAAGGGGGCCAACGTTACAGTGCTCACACTTCGTTCATCCCCACGACACGCCTTGAAGGGGCTCTTATGACTAAACCAATTAAAGTTGGCCTGATCCGTTGTGATACCCACGGAATGTACTACGCAGCGTTGATGGCCGGGCATGATCCTCTGAAGCTGCAGCGCCCGGTCGACCTCGACGACGATCCTCCTTACTCGTGGCAAAACGGGTCGGTGCACTATTACTTTTATGGATTTTGTGCCGATCCCCGCCAACGAACGGTCGACACGGTCGACGGTTTTAAAATCGTCAACGTGTGGGATGTCTACCGCGATGCGGCCGAGTCTTTTTCAGCCGTGTTGGACGACCGTCCGCACGTTTGTGATTCGTACGAGGAGGTAAGCGACGGCGTCGATTTAGTCTTTATCGCCGACTGCAATGAAGATGGTAGCGATCACCTCCAACTGGCGACCCCAGGACTCCAGAAGGGGATTGCTACCTTCATCGACAAGCCGATGGCCAATGACGTTGGCGACGTCGAAAAACTTCTGGCTCTGTCGAAAAAACACCGTGCCCCTCTGTTCAGTGCATCCATTTTGCGTCATCTGCCTGGTGCTTTCCAGTTTCGTGCCCGCTTGGCTGACGTGGGCAAGCTCGACTGCGCAACCATCCGGGGCCTCAGTGGCCACATTGCTGGCCAGATTCATTCGGTGAGCCTGGCCCAAGCCATTTTTGGAGGCGGAATCGAAACCGTCCACACGATGGGGCCAGGCCCTTTAGGAGTGATGCATCTCTCCTGGGGAGACCGATCTGATCGACCCAAAAGTGGCGTCGTGATTCAAAACGGCGATGGCCGCACGCAGTACCACTGCGCGATGCACGTGACCGCCTACGGATCGGCCGGGGCCATCCTCTCGGAAAACAACATCAACGACTGGACCTACCCGGCTGGCGCAGCGAACATCATCAAGCTGATCAAAAAAATGGTCGTCGAAGGCGGCACCCAAAGTGGTGCAACCAGCGAACTGGATACATCGCTCCGGGATATGGTCGAGGCAGTCCGGGTGGTCAATGCAGGCCGCCTTTCCAGTGCCGAGGGAAGCCGCCCCGTGCGGGTCGACGAAGTCCACTGATCCGCCTATATTGGTCGCGACTGGTCTAAAGGATCGTGTCTGGCGATCTGGAAAAATTTGCTTTTTGTGCCTACGCACGGGGACACAACAATCCATGGAAGAGACTGTTTTTACCGGTTCATTCGCCGAAGCTACAACCTGGTTCCAAGGACGCACCGCCCTGGTCACAGGTGCCTCCTCCGGGATTGGTTATCAAATCGCAACGGCACTCGGGTTGGCCGGGACTCACGTCGGCGTGAACTACTGCAAGAACCGCGAAGGTGCCGAGGCAGCGGTTGCCCAGATCACTTCCGGTGGCGGTCAGGCCGTCGCCATTCAAGCCGATGTCAGCTCTGCCGAAGAGGTCGAGCGAATGTTCGGGGAACTGGAAGCTTCTTTTGGACAGCGCCTCGACATGCTAGTCAATAACTCCGGCCAATGGATGCCACGCCAGCCAATCGTGGAGTGCAGTGACGAAACTTTTGACCAGATGTGGAACATTAACGCCCGGAGCGTATTTCTTTGCTGTCGAGCTGCAGCCAGAAAAATGATTGCTCAAAAAGAAGGAGTCATTGTCAATATGGGGTCTGTGGTCGGGCACAGCGGGGGAGGTGGCGGAACGGTTCCCTATGCGGCAGCCAAGGCAGCCACCAATACTTTTACGCGGGGGCTCGCACGTGAACTTGGCCCCCATGGAATTCGCGTCAACGGAGTTTGCCCTGGTGTGATCGAGACACCAATGACCGCGGGGATCCAGCCAGAGGCCCGCGAAGCGGTGGTCAACGTGACTCCCTTGCGGCGTTTTGGGGAAGCCCACGAAATCGCCAGGGGGGTCCTGGCGTTGCTCTCACCGGCGTGTTCCTTCGTCTCCGGAACCATCGTTGACATGGATGGAGGGTATCTTACCCGCTGAAACGGTTCCAGCATCCGACCCGAGAGCGAAAAAAGGAAACACGGCCTGTCGACCTCCTGCAAGCAGCAGGGCCCTAAAAGTTCGATGCTCCAAAAACATGGTCACGTTGCCGAATACTTGAACACTTCAGAACAGGAAAACCGTGATGAACAGTTACTCGATGTACATTGATGGAAAATGGTGTGGAGCCGAATCGGGTGAGACCTACGACGGAATCAATCCGGCCCTGGGTGAGCCCTTTGGCAAGATTGCCTGTGGTGGCCGGGCAGATGCGCAGCGAGCGGTCGCGGCTGCCAACAAGGCCCTTCCCAGTTGGCGAGAAGTTCCCTTGTGGGAGCGATCGGCACTTTGCGTCAAAGTGGCCAACATCCTTGACCAGCAGAAAGAGGCGCTTGCCGATATCCTTTGCACCGAACTTGGCAAGCCGCTTCATGGCGAAGCAGCCGATGAAGCCGGCGAAACAAATGCGCCCTGGCACGTCGCGGCCGAACAGGCCAAGTATTTCGAAGGCCACACCAAACCGTGTGCCGATCCCCAAAAACGCGTGTTGACCTTCTGGCGTCCTCGGGGAGTGGTCGCCGCGATTACGCCCTGGAATTTTCCAGCGGCGATCCCCGGAGAATACCTGCCGTTTGCGATTGTGATGGGGAACACGGTGACGTGGACTCCAGCGCCAACGGCCGCCGCAACCGCCATCAAGCTGATGGAGTGTATCCACGAGGCGGGCGTGCCACCTGGAGTGATCAACCTGGTTACTGGGCCGGGTGCCGAAGTCGGCGATGAGTTGGTTATCAATAAAGGTACCCACGCGATCGGAATGACCGGTAGCCCACAAACGGCCGAGATCATCAGCAGTCGGTCCGGTCTGAAACCAACGCTGTTCGAACTGGGGGGGAACGGTCCGATTGTCGTCCTCGAAGACGCCAATCCGGGGGAAATCGCCGCTGCTATCGGGTTTGCCTGTTTTTATGCAGCCGGCCAGGTCTGCTCCTGTGCCGAGCGAATTTTTGTCGCCGACTCGATTAAGGATGAGTTGGTCGATGCGATAGTTGCCGAGTCCAAGCATTGGAAGGTAGGGAACCCGCTCGATGAGTCGGTGAATGTGGGGCCACAAAACAACATGGGGGTTGTCGAGAAAATGACGGCCCACCTCAACGATGCCACTGGCAAGGGAGCGAAAGTGGTGGCGGGTGGCAAGCGACCTGACCTGCCCGGTTTCTTCTACGAACCGACGGTTCTGGTCGATTTCCCGAAGGACTCGCTCGTAAACCACGAAGAAACCTTTGGGCCGATTGCCCCAATCACTTCATTCAAAGATGAGGACCAGGCGTGGGACTACATCAATGCCTGTGACCTGGGACTCACCTCTTCGATCTTTACCAAAGATGTTGACCGAGCCTGGAACTGGGCCGAGGGACTGAATTCGGGAATTACGGTCGTCAACGATTGGACCCATTTCTGGGAACATCATCTTCCCTTTGGCGGCATGGCTTCCAACCGCAGTGGCCTGGGACGAATCGGCGGGCGACACACCCTGGACTTTATGTCGGATTTGAAATCGATCGTCTTTAACCTCGGAAAACCAACTGTCACCCGGGATGATTGATTCAGCCAGTTGTTCCGTTGAATAAATGCTTCCTGGTATTTGCTCACACCGCAGGAGTTCCCTCAATGCACATCAAAGGTTGCCACCACCATGGATTCACCGTTTCAAACGTCAAGCAGTCTCTGAAGTTCTACCGCGACGCCCTCGGCCTGGAAGTCTTGCGGGTCTCCGAGCGGTCCGACTTGCCTTCGTACGATCACATTCTTGGTTTTGAAAACGTGAAGCTACAGGTCGCCTTACTGAAACATCCCGAGACCGATTTTCTCCTGGAACTCTTCGAATATGAGAATCCACCCAGCACGCCGCGCGAGCTAAAAAACAATTACGTCGGTTCCTCGCACGTCGCTTTCGAGGTCGATGATATCGACAAGCAGTATGAGCGGCTCTGTGCAGCCGGCTTTGGGGCCATTAATCCGCCAATCGATATTGAGCGGGATGGCCGGAAAGTGGCCCGGGCAGTTTATGCGCTTGATCCGGACGGAATCAGCGTAGAAATGTTTCAGGAATTTGCCGACATCGTGAAGTAGCCAGGGTTGCGTGTTAAAAAACACCACTTCCTATCCATCACGATTTTGCATGGTTTTATGGGGAACCGCCAACCACAAATGGGCATCCCGCAATTACATGAAACAGCATGGCAAATCCTTTCCCTCATCTATTTCAACAGCTAACCGAAAGACACACTAATGTTGTGGCATGAAAAAAAATGGCCCGAGATCGAAAACCTCTCCAAGGACCTTCCAGTCATCATTCCGCTGGCTGCCTGCGAACAGCATGGTCACCACCTGCCCGTTTTTGTCGATGCAATCCAGGTGACTGAAATCGCCCAGCAGGTTGAGCAAAAAATGGCTGACCAGGTTCTTTTGTTGCCAACCTTTTGGTTAGGAAGTTCACACCACCATAAAGATTTTCCTGGAACCATCAGCCTGAGCCCCCTTTTGTATGCCCAGGTAATCCAGGACATCACACGCAGTGTTCTCGGCGCCGGATTCAAGCGAATATTTTTCTTAAATGGTCACGGAGGCAACCGTGTTCCGGTTGCCAACGCACTCACCGATTTGATTGCCACCGACGACCAGGCTGACGATGCCTATTTGGTCCTGGCGAACTGGTGGGAAGTTGGAGGCGAGTCCATCCGACCGGAAAAGGTAGGGGTTACGCAACCGGTGGTTTCGCATTCTTGTGCCTACGAGACGTCGCTCATGCTGGTTTTGCGCCCCGACCTGGTCGACATGGATCGGGTGGACGACCACTCGCCAGTGTTGAACAACGACTGGTTTCACAGTGAAGATACCAGCAGCCAGCGGGTGGGCGTTTTCCGGCGTTTCCACCGGCTCTCCGCCAGCGGGGTCCTGGGATCCCCCCAGGAAGCCCAGGCCGAAGCCGGCCAGAAGATCCTCAAGGGTGTGGTCGATGACGTGGCCACCTTTTTGCAGGAATTTTCCACCTGGCCGGAATTGCCCAGCCTCAAACCTTAAGTGGCTTGGGAGTTTGGCGACCGGGCTAACCGATCGGTCAACACGCGCATGGGATGACACCCCACATCCGGGCTCTCGTGGATCACCAGGTGCTCTCTGAGGGGATGTCCGTCTGCGCGCGAAAACCTGGTCAGAGTACTCGTGTCAGGAAATCTAGCTGGCCGAGTTTACCCGACAGATCGATTTTCTGGCCGACGAACGCTTTACCACGATCAAGGCGCAGGAACTGCTGCTACGACTGGGGGGTATGCGAACAAGGGCAAGCCAGGC
>CBDEWC010000006.1:0-13397 GCA_965243695.1 Lacipirellulaceae bacterium
TTACTTCCCTCAGCCGGTGACGCACGATACCCTGCGCGCGCTTAAACAACAATGTTTTCGTCTGGGGCTGGACATTTCCGGAACGGCTGTCGGTAACGATTTTGGGTTTCCGCCTGGCGACCAGCGTGACCAACAAATCGAAGACGTTAAACGCTGGATCGAATATGCCGAGATTCTGGGGGCTCCGGTGATTCGTGTCTTTGCCGGCCATGGGAAGGGAAATGCAACTCCAGAAGAAACCCACCAGCGGATCGTTTCTGGATTGGAAGAATGCTGTGCCTATGCCGGCCAACACGGGATTTTTTTGGCCCTCGAAAACCACGGTGGACCCACCAGTACGGCCGACGGGCTGCTCGCACTGGCGCGTGATGTGAACAGCCCCTGGTTTGGCGTGAATCTTGATACGGGCAATTTTCACTCCGCTGATATCTACGGCGACCTGGCCCGAGTTGCGCCGCTGGCAATCAATGTGCAGGTGAAGGTTGCCATCAGTGGGCCTGACGGCCAAAGCCAACCTACCGACTTCCGGAGGTTGGCCCGTATCTTGCGTGAGGCCAACTATCGCGGCTACATCGTCCTGGAATACGAAGAGCCGGCCGCTCCGCGAGAAGCCTGCCCTCTTTACATCGAGCAGCTGCGAGACGCATTTTCTGGGTGATGATCGCTGGCAATCCGACCGAGTTGGTTCATTCATGCACTTTCGGGAAAGTTTAGCGGTTGGTTGTGCGGGGAAGACTGTCGCGAGACATCCTCCGGTAGCACAACTACCAAATTTTCGCCCAATAAGGTGTTCCTCCAGCGACCGGGGGTGTTACCAAGACAGTTTTCGGTGGTTGGTTGTCCAGCAATAGGGTGCTGGGGCTGTTTCAATTTCATCGGGTCGACTGTAGTTGTGGTGGTGCCCGTCATGTATATTAGGAGTGGTCGTTTGCTGGGGCGGGAGTTTCTTTAACCGGGCGAAACGGCTTTTTTATGCCCCCATTGGCGTTGGCCGTTGGTTGCCACCAACGGGCGTTTGCTGGTTACTTTGAGGATGCGTTGCTTGCGTGATGCGTGCACGAATATGAACCCAATCCATGAGATGTCTGATGTGGCACAACTTTGTGGTGCCGATTACCCCAATGTTGTTACGGTGGCTGTAGATCAGCAGTATTGGCAGGATCAAACGGCTGACGAACTCATCTGGGGATATTTTTGCCTGGAGATCATTCGCCAGTTTGAGCAGATTCTGCTGGACGAGGTTCAACCGATGGTCCATGGTCCGATCCACAGCAGTATCGGACAGGAGGCGGTGGCTGTAGGAGCCGCCATGGCGCTGGAAACGAACGACAAGATTACGTCGACACATCGCGCACATCACCATTTTCTGGCCAAAGCGATCGCTCACTACGCACCACCTTGTCAAGATATCTGGTCGTATGAAAAAAGTGACGTGCTGCGTAATTGTCTCCGCAGGACTTTGGCTGAAATTATGGGACTCAACCAGGGTTGGGTTGGTGGCCGAGGAGGATCGATGCACCTGTTCGACGACGAGTCGGGCAACATCGGGACCCAGGCGATTGTGGCGGGCAACATTCCCTATACCTCGGGAATTGCCTTTGCCGAAAAATTTCGTGGCACAGGTAACGTCGCGCTGGCTTATCTCGGCGACGGTGCAATTTCGATTGGACCCTTTCACGAAGGAATCTGCCTGTCCAAAGTCTATAACCTCCCTGCTATTTTTGTGATCGAAAACAATCTCTACGGAGTTGCCACGCCTGTACATCAGGCAACAGGCCTGGATGACCTGGTGATTCGTGCAAGCGGTTACAACATTCCCGGACTGATCGTGGATGGCATGAACCCGCTGTCGATGAAGCGGGCAGTCCAACTGGCCAAGCAGCATGCCGTTGACGGTGGCGGCCCGGTCCTGATTGAGGCTAAGACTTACCGCTATTACCATCAAGCAGGCGGTATGCCTGGGAGTGCCTTTGGATATCGTTCCAAGGAAGAGGAAGCCCAATGGGCCGGTCGTGACCCACTCGCTACCTCTCCTCGTGCACTCATTCGGCGAGGTCTGCTCGATGAGGATGGCGTGGCTGCGGTCAATAACCTGGCAAAACAACTTGTCGAGGATGCCGTTGATTACTGTAGCGAGGCCGATGCCGAGGGGACCCGCTCGGTTCGACCCGAGTTTATTCCGAAGCCAGAAGATGCAATGGTTCACCTTCATAGCGACGGTCAGGAGTTCGCTGGTGTCGACTATCGTGAGTTTTCCGATGCCACCCCAACACGCAATGTTAAATTGAACCAGGCCAAGTCGGCCGCGATTGCCCGCTGGATGGAACTGGAGCCAGAGACTTTCATCTTGGGTGAAGATGTTGCCAATATGAAAGGGGGGGCATATGGAGCGACCCGTGACGCGGTAGCTCGCTACAGCGAACGCGTACTCAATGCACCGATTGCCGAAGGGGGTATTGTGGGCCTGGGGCAAGGGGCTGCCGTTATGGGAATGCGGCCGATTGCTGAAATTATGTTTTGCGACTTTGCCCTGGTTGCTGCCGATGAACTTTTCAATCAGTGTGCCACGTGCCGCTACATGTATAACGGGCGGGTTGACGTACCGCTGGTGGTGAGAACCCGCTGCTCGGCGGGCCGAGGATATGGAGCCCAGCATAGCGGTGATACGGCCGGATTATTTGCGATGTACCCTGGCTGGCGGATTGTGGCCCCCACAACCCCTTTTGACTACATCGGCCTGTTCAATAGTGCGATGCGGAGCCTCGATCCGGTGATGGTCCTGGAGCATCACGAACTCGACCCGCTCGAAGGGCCTATTCCAGAAGGAGATCTGGACTACCTGATCGAGATGGGGAAAGCCCGAGTTCGGCGAACGGGTAGCGACCTTACGGTGATCACCTATTTGAGTCTCGTTCCCCGAGTCCTTCGTATTGCCGAAGAACTTGCCAGCAGCGATGGGCTTGATATCGAAGTCATTGACCTGCGTACGCTCGACTATGCCAGCATTGATTTTGAGACTCTTACAACCAGCCTTGAGAAAACGGGACAGGGAATTATTATCGAGCAGGCGATGGCAACCCAGTGCCTGGGACCTTACGTTGCGACGCAACTTCACCAGAATTGTCATGCGACGCTACGTCAACCGATTCGTCAGCTTGCCAGCGCCGCCTTGCCGATGCCAGTTTCCAAGGCCCAGGAAACGACGGTGATGATTAGCGACGAAACCATCCGTAACGGTTTGATTCAAACCATATCGGGGCAATTGAATCCGGTACTGCAATCAGCCGATTGACCGAGAATTATTGGGTCCGAGCAGGTCTTTATGTTTGATTTCAGTGGAAAAACGGCTGTCATCACCGGCGCCGGAGGTGCCATTGGTGGTGAAATTGCACGCGGCCTTGCAGAAGCGGGGGCGGGCGTGGCGATTTGGGATATCGCACCAGAGGCCGCTCGCCGCAAAGCCGACGAGATCAGTACAGCTACTGGCGGCCAGGTTCTGCCCGTTGAGTGCAATGTCGTGTCAAAGCCAAGTGTCAAAGAGGCCTTTGAAAAAACGGTGGCCCATTTTGGCACCATCGACATGCTGATCAATGGGGCAGGGGGGGGACAGAAAAGTACCACCACGAGTAACGAACTGGAATTCTTCGACATCGATCCGGATCAAACGCGTGCGGGTATCGATCTGAATTACTTGAGCGCCGTCATTCCATCACAGGCGGTCGGTCGACTTTTTGCCGAAAAAGAAGCAGGTGCCATCGTCAATATAACGTCGGTGGGGGGTGGGTTACCCTTGTCACGCGCCTTGGCCTACTCCAACGGCAAGGCGGCTGCCGACAGTTTCACGCGTTGGCTTGCGGTGCACATGGCCACTACCTACTCGTCAAAAATCCGCGTGAACGCTGTTGCCCCCGGGTTTATTATTACCGACCAGAATCGTTTCCTGTTGGTGGATCAAGAAACGGGCAACCTGACCGAGCGGGGAGAAACCATTCTCAAAAATGTTCCTGCGGGCCGGTTTGCAGAACCGGGCGAAATCGTAGGTGGAGTTCTTTGGTTGCTTTCGGAGCAGGCCACTTTTGTGAACGGGGCTATTGTTCCCATCGACGGTGGGTTTTCAGCGTTCGATGGGGTTTAGGGTCGAGGCCTGCATTGGCCGGCCGGCACGATCGATCACGAACTCGTGTCACCACCGGGCGTTTCACGCAACTCGAGTACCTCGCCATCGGGACCGTAGAAATAGACGATCCAAACATCTGGCCGAAATTCTACCGGCTCACTAATAAAGCGAACGCCCTCGGCCTTGAATTTCTGGTAGTCGCCCCGGACATCGTTGGACTGCAAGCCGATATGGACAAACGCCTGGTCGGCCTGACGCATTGTCGAAGCCAGCGCCTCGCCTCTCGGCTGGGTGTATTCGAACAATTCCAGCATCGTCTCGCCACACATGAGGTGGGCAATTTTGGCCGAACAGCCAGGCATCCCGACCACTTTCCCCAACTGGGTGTCAGGACCACAATCGAGTTCGCGGGCCAGTTCAAATCCCAATAAGTCGCGATAGAATTCAAGTGACCGCTCTATGTTGGCGACGCTTAACGCCATATGTTCCAGTTTTGTGATCATTGAGTTGTCCTGAAGGGGGAGGGCTGCCACAAGAATGTCCGATTTTCGGCAATCAGTCCATCAACAAGCCGCCGTTGATATCGATTGTGGCCCCGGTGATATAGGCGGCTTTGCTGGAGGCAAGAAAGACGATCGGCCCGATCACCTCATCCACACTCCCGAGTCGTCCCATGGGAATGGACCGTTTGAGTTGCTCAATACCGTCAGGGCCAGCAGGGGCAGTCATGGAAGTATCAATAATTCCCGGTGCAACGGCATTTGCGCGAACTGCATGCGGGGCGCCATTGCGGGCGAAGGATTTGGTCAATCCTACAATGGCTGCCTTGCTGGAACTGTAGTGCGGTCCGACTGCAAGTCCACCCACTTTGCCGGCAAGCGAAGCAAGGTTCACTATGGCGCCTTCCTTTTGAGCAATCATCGTTTTCAGGGCAGCCTGGCTGGTCAGGAACGCAGAGCGTACGTTGACCGTGAGTACCAGATCCCATTCCTCTGAGGTGATGTCCTCCAGTTCGGTACGCGGGCAAATGCCGGCGACATTCACCAGCACGTCTATCCGTCCGGTTTGATCGACAATCCTGTCGATCCAATCGGTCACAAAGGTGGGGTCGGAGATATCCCCGGCAGTGAAATTTGGCACATCCGTATCGCGCAGGTCGGTGGCAAAGACTTCGCCACCAAGCCGGCGAAATTCGTCTCCCAAGGGTCGACCAATATCACCGGCAGCCCCTGTGATGGCCACAGTTTTTCCCGCAAACTCTTCTTGGTTCTCGAATTCGTGATTCATCAAGGCCTAGCCATTTCTAAGTAGCAGAGAAACGATTCTCCATGTTTTTGCCGCGGTCAGTTCGACCTCAAGCATAGTCTATTCGGTGGTGGTTCATAAACCCAGGTGGCCAGCATGAATGGGCTGTCAAATTTCTCGACAGGCGGGGGCTACCATATTGCCAGTGGGACCGGTGGGCCAACATGCCCCTTGCTTCTTCGGGGGCAGTAGAATTTTCACCACCCGCTTGCCATCTCCGGTCTCCCTCACGGAGTTTGCAGTCCTGACCCCGAGAGCAGGTAAACGGCAAAGGTGGCCAGCCAATGTTCGCCCTCGTAGTGCCCACTAAAGATGTAGGAGAGTCCAGCATCGGTGTGGGCACGGATGGACGTTGTGAGCACGTCGCGCCGCCGGTCGCCTGCGGGTAAGCCGGCCGCGATTCCCTGTTGTGTCCACGCCCTGGAAAGGTTCAGGCCGGCCAGGTGCACCAATTTCCCATCGGTAACGTCTGGCACCTCCACTGGCTGCAGGAGATTGGACGTTCTGCCTTCGGGCCTGGCGAAATCTGGCAGAAACGCTGCCAGCCACTGGGAGTATTGAGTTTCTCCGAGCACGCGCCGCATCAAGTCGGCTTCGTTCAGTGACGCCGAAAAGAAGTCCTCACCCGACGGCTCAAACGCTGCGGGATAATCGTGATCAGAGAGGTATTTCTGGCGACAGAACGTCACGATTTGCTGCTCGAGTGGTTTGTCACCAACGATGCGGGCATAGTCGAGCAGTTGTGCAAGCGCAAACGCCGTATCGTGATGCACGCCTGTCCGAATCGGATAGGTGAGCCGCGGCAAATAGCCCTTGGTGAGTTCGACGATTTTCGTTTCCAGAGGGCGAAAATTCTCAGCCCACTGCACGGCTTGTGGGTCATTCCACGTGTGCAGTTCCGCCGCTAACCGCAAGGCCCAAGCCCAACCATACATGCGTTCAAAACTGTGGTTGTGCGACAACTGAAAGTAGGCAGCTTCGGTCGCAATTTTCTCGGCCGTCAGTTGTTGGTCGAGTAAATCTCGAATCTTCTGGACAGCACTGGATTGGGGATAGCCTTTTGCCAGCCGAACCAGCATCCAGTGGCCATGGACTGACGAATGCCAGTCAAAACACCCATAGAATGCGGGGTGCATGTCGCGCGGAGAACGTGCCGCATCAAGTTCGCCGGTCACAACGTCCGCCGGTTTGTTGGGATATTCGCACTGGATGCCCTCCAGGGCGAGCTGGGCAAATGCAGTGACCTGCTGGTCGGTCAACGGTTGACCAGGGGCCGGGAGTTCGGCGGCCGCATGGTTGGTGAGAGTCATCATTGCGATCATTGCGACCATTACTACCAGGATCCGTGCCATTTAACCACTTCGTTTCATAGGCTATTGCTATTGTTAACACGTGAACCCTGTCGATTCTAACACGACGTAACACGTTTCAGAAACCGAATGATCGGAGTAGCAGAAATAAGGACTTTGGCCTTCCGGGGCCATCGGCCAGTTCTTGCGGGTACCGTGTTGCCTGAGACTGGAAAACGGATTTGCTTTGCAGTGGGGTAGCAAAGCAACGCTCCCGGTTTCCAGTAGCCGATTTTTTGGGCAGGTGGCTAATTTCTTGCCAGTGCGGTACGATTTTCCCACAGATTGCCCCACTCAACTGGTCCCACCTAACTGATCTCCCTCAACTGCATGCCAAGGATCCATCATGAAACCAACTGCATTCGGTCTGTCTTTATTTGCGGGAATTTTGTCAGTTGGGGTTTTGGTGGTTCCTTCGGTTCTGGCAGATCATCATGAGAAGTCGGAGAAAGCCCGTTTTTTCGAATTGCGGACCTACACAACACACGAAGGGAAATTGCCCGAGTTGCATCAACGTTTCCGTAACCATACCAACCGGCTGTTTGTCAAACACGGCATGCAGTTGGTGGGTTACTGGACTCCGACCGATGAAGGAAAATCGAAGAATACACTTGTTTACATGTTGGCGTATCCCGATCGCCAATCTCGCGACGTCGCTTGGGATGCCTTTCGCAACGACCCGGACTGGAAAAAAGCGTTTGCCGATTCCCGCAAAAATGGTCCCCTGGTAGCCCAGGTAGAATCGCAGTTTTTAACTCCCACCCATTATTCCCCCATCCGATAAACATAACCCCCCCCTCCTTGAGAAGGATGACCAACGTGACCGATCTTTGTCCGCCCACAGGCCTTGTGGTCCCAATCATTACTCCTGTCGACGACCAGGACCAGGTTGACGAACCTGCCTATCGGGCCCAAATCAGCTACCTGATCGAGGCGGGAGTCGATGCCCTGTTTATCGGCGGGACTGCCGGTGAAGGGCCGCTTTTGGAAATCAACCAATGGCAACGCATGGTTGAAATTGCCCGCGATCAAGGTGGGGATCAGATCCCACTGCTTGGTGGTGTGACGGGTACGTCGACTGCAAACGTGATCGACAAGATCCAGCGGCTTGAACAACTTGATTATCATTTCTTTGTCGTCACGCCTACCTATTACGTGCCGTCGAGCTCTTACGATGAGCAACTACGCCTTTTTGCCGCCTGCCGTGAAGCAACCGATCGAATGGAGATGATTGCCTACAATATTCCCTCAACGACGGGCGTTATGCTTTCGGTGGAGTTGCTGGTCGATTTGGCCAATCGCAAGTGGATTCGCGCTGCCAAAGAAAGCTCGGGAGACCAACAGTATTTGTGGAACCTTATTGAAGCTGGCAGGGAGGTGGGGCTGAGGATCCTGGTGGGCGATGAACGACTGATTGCTTTTGGCCTGGTTAGCGGTGGAAGTGGAATCGTTCCTGTGTGCGCGAATTTCGAGCCAGAGACCTATGTCAGTGCGGTCAGGGCTTGCCAGGAAGACCAATTTGAAGAACTCCACAAATGTCAGCATCGCGCGATGCAACTACGTCGCGACGTAGTTGGGGCACACGGAAAATGGCTGGCTGGGGTGAAGTACGCCGTTCGCCAACTCGGGATTGGCAATGGGCGGGCTGTGGCACCACGGGCGGGACTCACGGAAGAAGAACAGCACTTGATTGACGCTGTCGTAAGCTCGCCCCGGTGATCCAGTTTGTCCGGGGTTTACCAGGAAGGCGACCATCAACCACCATCCCGGGAGAAATAGTTCACACGGGGTGGTCCAGCTGGTAGAATGTGCCGTATGTTTGCACGACCTACCGTAATGCTACTTCTGGCAGGTTGGTTCCTGGCTGTGGCTGTGGGCTTACCGCTGGAGGTTCGCCTTCCGGCGACAAAAGTCGTTGATTCTTCCGAGGCCGAGCGGTTTCCCTGTGAAACGTGTCCATGTGGATGTGCGACGGCCGACCACTGCTGGAAAAAATGCTGTTGTCATTCACTTGCGGCGCGCCTTGCCTGGGCGCGGCGGGAAGGGGTACGGCCCCCGCAATACGCAATCGCAGCTGCCGAGGCAGCTGGCTTCGATACAACTTGCTGGAACGAAACGCCGGGCTCGGCTCGCCTGGCACAGGGCAGTTTTTCGGATGATAAAGACGCTCAGCAACGCACCAGCTTCGCCAAAAAAATGCGCTACGAAGAATCGACTCCAAAGGCGAGGTCCTTAACGTTCAAACCCGTGGTCGTCCTGCATGCCATTGCCTGCCAGGGAATGACCAGCGACGGAACTTTGCTTGTCGCCACGCCCCTGCCAGTGGTGGTTGCACTTCCGGCTCGTCTGGGCGTGAGTGAATTCCTGGTGACCAAGGCGTTGCTCTACACGGCCCTGGTCGGGGAGCCTCCCTTTCCGCCTCCTCAATTGGCTGCAACCCAACTCTCTTAGCCACCTGTCGAGGGCCCCGTTCCCGACGGTATCTGACCACAATCAATGGAGCCAGGTTTCCGGTGGTGTTTTGTGGTTCTGGCAGAGTGCGCGGCGTTGGGTTGGTGTCGTTGTAAAACGTGGTGTTTCCACTTCCAGCGGAGGCGTGGGCCTGGCAGGCGAGTTTCCGAAACAGAATCGATCGAGCAGTTCGTTTTAGAGGTTAACCCGGTGCGAGCACGTCAAGCTTTTACCCTGGTAGAGTTGTTAGTGGTGATTGCAATTATCGCAGTCCTTGTGGGGTTGTTGCTGCCAGCGGTGCAGGCCGCGCGTGAGGCCGCTCGTCGCCAACAGTGCGCAAATAATTTGAAGCAAATTGGACTGGCATTTCACTTGCACTTTAATTTAACCAACGGTCGTTTTCCCCGTAGTTCCCACTCCGCATTTGCCTACCGAGAACTGACCTGGGGTTATGTGATTCTACCTTTTATCGACCCGACGGCGGTTTCTCCGACAGAAACGTTGCCGGTGGATCCATTTACCGGTGTGTATCGTTGTCCCAGTGACGATCGTCGGGAACCAGGCTTGTGGAGTTATGGGAAGAACGTGTGGTTTGAGCTGCAGGCGGCCGAGACAGGAGAGCTCGCGGGGGTTGCAGAAGGTCCCACCTATACGTCCCTGCGAAAAATACTCTGTACATCCCGTACCGTGATGGTTGCAGAAATCGAGACGGCTGCAAAAACCGACCACGTGATGGCCCACTATTGGTATTTCGGGGGAACCCCAGAAGTTGCCACGCAGCGACATTTTGAAAGTGCGAATTACTTGTGGGTTGACGGTCACGTTACGGCAAATGAATTTGTCACCACCTTTGATCGTTCCAGTAAGATCGACCGCTGGGACCCCGGTCAGGCGTGTGAACGTTGGTAGGTGATATGGAATTATGGTCGCCCGTGAATTTTTTATTCCCCCAAAAAACTTTTATTCCTCCAGGAACTGATAGAAGCGAGTGACGAATGAAGAGAATTAATGTTTTTCAAATCGCGATTGGCGGTGTGGCGACGTGCGCATTTTTGCTCCGCGTGGCAGTGGCTCACGAAGTGTTGCCTGAAATTGGAGGAGGGCACGGGGCGGGTGCTTCGATGATTCACGCGGCGGTTTCTTTAACCGGCACAACGCTGACGGTAGAGTTGGATCCACCCGTGGGCGAGTCAATGGATCACGGCTCAATGGATCACGGGTCAACGGGGTCAAGCGGAATGGTTCCTCTGTTGCGCCCATTGCAGGTCAACCATGCTTTTGGTCCCAATGAGCCGTGGGCGGTCCTGGCTGGCAAGGCGCACAATTTTCAGTATGGCTGGGTGGCCTCAGGCCTTTGGTCGCCGCCTGCCGGCGGTGCGATTTGGATTGAACCCTTGGAGACCTCTCCTGGATTGGAAGTGTACGAAGGAGGCCGGTTCATGTCTGAGAACACCATCCGGGCCATGCGTTTTGAGCCCATCTTTGGAACCGATGGCAGTTCGCCATCCTGGTCCTGGAACGGAATGATGACACACAACGCCTATGCTGTGGCCAATCCCCAAAAGTCATCCTTGCATGCCACGTACCGCGTTTATATGGGAGATCGGGTGACGGGAGAAGAATTGCGTGATCTTCAGGGGACGCCCTTATACAACAGTGCGATGACGACGTTCCATTTTTCCGCAGTGCCAGTTCCCGAGCCAGCCAGTGTTTGCCTTTTGGCGCTAGCCTTCCTGCTGTGGGTTTGTCCTTGGGGCCGCCTTTGACCATGAGAGCCGTGTTTTCGTAGCCCTTTTTTAAAAACCGTGAAGTGCCGTAGAGACGTGTGACATGTTTTCTTCCAGAACCTACGCGTTGTTCGGAATTGGATGGTTGACGCTGGTTGGTGCGACCACCAGGGCCGATTATGCCATTCCACAAATTGGAGGGGGACAAGTGGGGATGGCCATGGCACCCATGAAACACGTTGGTATCATGCTCGGCGGTAACCAGTTGTCAGTAGAAATTGACACCTCGGTTCCGAGGCCCCAACTCCGCTCACTTGAATCGCCCCATGAATTTGCTCCAGGTACGACCTGGAGCGTGCTCGGCACGAAGGCGTACAACTTTCAGTATGGCTGGAACCCGGGCGGTTTTATCTCGCTGCCATCGACAGCCTGGATTTGGATCGAACAGTTGGAGGCAACACCAGGCCTGGAGGTTTACCAACGGCCACCCGCATTGCCTGCGTACGAACCTGTCTTTGGCACGGCCAACAGTCCCAGTCGTTGGCGCTGGACGGGTGCCATGGCCCACAACGTCTACGCGGTGACTGACCCGACGGAGAATTTTTATGAGGCGTTGTACCGCGTTTACGTGGGTGACGATACGACAGGAGAGCCGCTTTCAGGGTATGCGAGTGCCGAAGTGGTGTTTCAATTTTCTGCCGTCCCAAAGCTTCCGGGGGACTATGACGAGGATGGTGACGTTGACGTGCACGATTTTGTGGTGTGGCAAGACCAGTTTGGCCTCCCTGGTGAGCAGATGGCCGACGGTAATCGTGATGGCCTGGTCGATGCGGCCGATTACACGGTGTGGCAGGACGGTGTGCCCATAGACACAGCCTCTTTGAAAAGTTTTCCGCAAGGTGTTCCGGAACCTGCAAGTTGCCTGCTGCTTGTAGAACTGATAGTGATCGGGACGGGCCGCTTTCGGGATTGCCGAACCGAATCGACCGGTTGATCGAGTCGGCGAGCACAAACGGTGGTCTACCAGCAGGTGTTGTAAGCAAGGCCCGTACCGGGCAAATCAGGCCGGTCGATCTTGGAACCTCCCCACTTTTTGGCCGATTTGACGTGGTTTTATCGCCATTTGCACCGCTTTGCCAGGTTTCTTAGTAAAATGACGTCTAGCCCTTGATGTCTTTTAAGGGCCTTTGAAATTGGTTGCCGCCGGTAGGCCCTACCCAGAGATCGACTGTGGGAAATTGTGTAAACACCAGGTGCCGTCTGAGAAAACTTCAACTGGAGGTTCTTGAGCCGCGGCTCGTGCTTTCGGGGGATCCGGTGGTCTTTGATCCGGACGAAGTGAGTTGGGATTCGGTCCTCAACCTCACCGCCGGCGAGTTCGCAGAAGATTTTGGCACCCGCCAGGCGGACAGCATCCTGATCGACATTGAAGTCAACGAGGTGAATGGCCAGCCGCTTTTAAGTGGTGTGTGGCAGCAAAACGTGGACGGTCGTCTGTGGGCCAGTCAGTTTCAGATGACCGGCAGCCAGTTCAGCAACAAGTCGACCCTGTACGGCGAACTCGGCTATCGTCTGATCGACCAGGAAAGCTACACCGTGGGCGGCCAGCAATATCATGCGGCAACCTGGATCGAGAACCCCGAAGGGTCTACGTGGGCCTCGTCCCAACAGTTAACAGGTTCTGAGTTTTCTGACCGGCTGGATCAATATGGGGGCGACCACATCCTGATCGACATTGAGGCGACCACGGTTGGCAATTCAATCCAGTACGCCGATGCCTGGGTCGAAAACCCAGAAAATTTCCGGTGGGCTTTGAGTCGCGATCGGACCACGGCCCAGTTCGCTAACGATTTTAATCGCTATCAAGGTTTCTACCGAATCCATGACATCGAGTCGTACCAGGTTGACGGCGAACAGCGCTATGCGGCTATTTGGATCCAAAACTCGAATGGCCGTGACTGGGAATCTATGTGGGACATGGACACTCAGGACTACGTGAACCAATCGCGCCGTTTGCGGGACTTGGGCTATCGGCCCACCGACGTTGAGCGGTATGAAACGACTGACGGTACTCGTTATGCCGGTGCATGGCGGCAGAACACAGATCGTCCCGACTGGTATTTACGTTCTACTGTTGACGCCATTGCCGACGCACACGCTACCGAGCACAACATTCCAGGGTTGAGTGTCGCCATTGTCTACCAGGACGAGATTCGGTACATGCGTGGTTTTGGGCACCAGAACATCGCCAGTGACGTCTGGTATTCGGCTCACACCATAAACCGGCTGGCGTCGGTAAGTAAGGCGGTCGGCGGTGTGTTATTGCTAAAGCTGGGCGAGCAGGGTGAGATTGATCCCTCGGCGGCTACCAGTACCTATGTTGCTGAAATGCCAGCTCATCACACACACACGCTGGCGCAGCTTACCTCCAATCGCGGAGGTGTCGGG
>CBDEWC010000007.1:0-146330 GCA_965243695.1 Lacipirellulaceae bacterium
TGATTTCCGGCGTCCACGAACCCAGCTTGCCGACCACGGACACCTCCTCGGATAGTGATTGGAAACTCATTTTCCGCCAGACGACTCCGTATTATCATTCGAATGACAACAGCTGGGCGACTGCCAAGGAATTGAATCCGGGCGATCCCACAAATGACAATTACAGCATCCTCAATCAATTGGAATCCTTCCGTGGTTCCGACGGCAAGTTGCACCTGAAATTGGTTTATCCGAACCAATATCCCAACAGCGAACAAGAGTGGAAGCAGACATCCAATCCTGTCACTGCGGCATCTGGTGGCGTCACTGGCTACGAGGCGGTGAATATATCGTGGACTGGTAATGACTGGGCTGGACTCGAACGCCATATTCGAGAGGGCGACCGGACCTTTATTGACGGAAGTGTGGACGGCACACCGTGGTGGTATGCCATTGCTTCTCAAACCCCTCATAACGGAGGAATACCAGGCCCGAATGATATTGTCGTGAACAGAGTAGAACTGTATGTGATGGCAACCACGAATGCTGGCGTCCACGAACCCAGCATTACAAATACGGGCAAACTCACTGGCACACCCACTAGCGATGATGTAGGTGATCACCTGGTCATCTTAAAAGCCACAGATCCCGACGGCCTGACCACCACCCAGAACTTCACGATTACCGTGGCCAGCGCGAATTCTGCCCCAGTCTTTACCTCCGCCGCTTCCGCAAGCGCGGCCGAGAACCAGACGGTAGCCGCCACGATCACTGCCACCGATGCCGACCAGGGCGACAGCCTTACCTACACCCTCACCGGCGGGGCTGACCAGGCACTTTTCGACCTCGCTTCCACCAATGGTGCCGGTGCCCTGACCTTCAAGGCGGCTCCCGACTTTGAGATACCGGGCGATGCCGATGCCAACAATGCCTACGTCGTTGAGGTAACCGTCGGCGACGGCACCGACACAGTCGCCCAGACACTCACGGTCACGGTTACCAACGTGCACGATCCCCCCTCCTTCACCAGCCACGTAATTTCCACCTCGGCGGATAAAGCCTATACAGTTCATGCGGCGGATATGGACGGTGACGGCGACCTAGACGTGCTGTCGGCTTCTTACAACGACGACAAGATCGCTTGGTATGAAAATGATGGTAGTGGGAACTTCACGACCCATGTTATCAGTACGATTGGAAATGGCCCTCAAAGCGTTTATGCAGCTGACTTGGACTCCGACGGGGATATGGATGCCCTCTCCTTTTCTCAACGTGGACGACACTGTCGCCTGGCACAAGAATGACGGTAGCGAGAACTTTACCCGGCACGTTATCGATTCCGCTGCGGATGGTGGCGGCCAAGTTCGAGCAGCGGACGTGGATGGTGACGGAGACATGGACGCGCTTTCGGCAATTTTCTCCGACGGCACCATCGCTTGGTATGAAAACAATGGGAACCAAAACTTCACCAAGCGCATCGTCACCTCCTCACTGGATGGAGCTCTATCCGTTTACCCAGTGGATCTGGATCAGGACGGGGATGTCGACGTGCTCTCGGCATCGAACGCAGATAACAAAGTTGCCTGGCATGAGAATGACGGCAGCGAGAGCTTCACCCCCCATGTTATTACAACCTCCTCTCTCGGTCCTGTTTGCGTCACAGCGGCTGACTTGGATGGAGACGGAGACATGGATGTGCTTTCAGCCTCCTACGGCGACAATAAGATCGCTTGGTATGAGAATGACGGCAACGAGAATTTTACCTCTCATGCCATTACCACCTCCGCGGATCATGCCGTTTTTGTCAGCGTGGCAGACTTGGATGGTGACGGTGACTTGGACGCGCTGTCAGCATCGAGGGATGACGACAAGATCTCTTGGTATGAAAACAATGGCACCGGCAACTTTACCACTCACGTCATCACCACCTCCGCCAATGGAGCCACTTCCGTATTTACCGCCGACATCGATGGCGACGGGGACCTTGACGTGCTCTCATCTTCAAGGGATGACGACAAGATCGCCTGGTACGAGCGGAACGGGAGTCCTTTCAAACCCACAACCAAAACAGAACTGCAAGCTGCGGTGAACCTATGGGTTGCCGATAACGCGACTGCCCTTTCCACCTATGGTTTGATCAATACGTGGGATGTAACTCTGATCACGGACATGAGTGAATTATTTAAAGATAAAACGACGTTCAATGATGATATATCCGGATGGGACGTGTCCAATGTAGCAACTATGCGGGAGATGTTCCGATCGGCAAAAAGCTTTAATCAGGATATCTCAGATTGGGATGTGTCCAGTGTAACGGATATGATCCTGACGTTTTATCATGCTGAAATTTTTAATCAGGATCTATCCAGCTGGGACGTATCCAGTGTGATTATGACGTCGCAGATGTTTCGATCTGCTTATGATTTTAATGGAGATCTATCCAGTTGGGATGTTTCGAGTGTTCTAGCCACAAACGCTATGTTTACGAATGCTGAAAATTTTAATCAGGATCTATCCAGCTGGGATGTATCCAGTGCCATTAATATGGATGGTATGTTTTCTGGCGCCAGAGTTTTTAATCAGGATCTATCCAGCTGGGATGTATCCAGTGCCACTGCTGTGTCTAATATGTTTAAAAACGCTGTTAGTTTTAATCAGGATCTATCCAGCTGGGATGTATCCAGTGCAACAATTACGGCAGGCATGTTTGCAGGTGCAACAAGCTTTAATCAGGATCTATCCAGTTGGGATGTATCGGGTGTAACTGATCCTGGAAGAATGGAGGGAATGTTTAATAATACAGATGCTTTGTCCGACGCCAACAAGGGTTTGATTCATGCTTCCTTCTCCTCCAATTCAAATTGGCCTTACGACTGGTCGTCGGTCGTCGTTGATCGTTATACCCTAGAAATTTATAGAGATATCACCACGTATGCTCCGGCGTTACATTTTTCTGAGATTCAGTTTTATGGTGTCGACGATCAAATCCTCGACACATCCTATTTTATTGCCTCTGTAGAGAATGATCCCGCCGGCAGCCACTCCCAATGGTTCCCATTGACAAACATAATGGATGGGAATTTAACCTCGATGTATCATGGTCCAGAAGGATCTAATGCCAATAAAATAAAAATCACAATAACAGGGGCCGGCGGAATGCCGGACATTAAGTTTATTAAGTTATACAATCGGTGGGATGTGAACCATTATGCGAGATTGCAAAATACATACCTGAAACTATCAGGAGATAATGTTGATTATTTAATAGCTGGAGTTGAGGATACTGGGCAACAAACGACGTGGGTTTCAGAATACATAATAAGCGGCAACGAAAGACACTTTAATCCTTACGAGGCCGATACCACCAATGATGCATTCATGCAATTTAATGTTGCCGTGGACGATCCTCCCACGGCGATTGCGCTGACCAATGCCCGTACCAGCCTGGCTGAGGACGCCGACACGAGCGGTACCACGAAGATCGCCGACATCGTGATTACCGATGACGCCCTGGGCACGTATCCGGTTGTGCTCTCCGGCGCGGATGAAGCATCGTTCGAGGTGTTCGACGGCGAGTTACGCCTCAGAGCTGGCGTCGCCCTCGACTACGAGACCAAGACCAGTTACGCAATAACGCTGACCACGGGCAGTGTGAGCACCAGTCATACGCTGTCGATCGCTGACGTCAACGACCCCCCCCTGGCGGTTGCGGACAATGGCGGCACGGTCGATGAGGGTGGCGTTTTGGCCGGCCAGCCGAATGTTCTCACCAACGACACGGACGCCGAGGATAATCCGCTCACAGCCATCCTGGTCACTGGCCCGTCCAATATGTCCGGCTTCGAACTGAACGAAAACGGAACCTTCAGCTACACGCACGACGGTTCGGAAACGACCTCCGACAGCTTCACCTACAATGCGAACGATGGGGCGGGGGACTCTAACACCGTGACGGTAACCATCACCGTCACGCCGATCAATGATCCCCCCGTCGCAACAGCGGCGACTGTTTCTGCCACCGAGGGTAGCTCCCCCATCACTGGCCAACTGGCATCAATCGATGATGACGAGGGGGAAACGACCTCTTACTCTCTCAACCAACCCGTCGCTGGACTTACAATCGCCACCAATGGCAGCTACATCTTTGACCCAGACGATGCGGCCTACCAGTCGTTGTCGCAGGATGAAACTGCCAATGTGATTGCCAACTGGACGGTCGACGACGGCCAAGGTGGCGCCGACACCAGCACATTAACCATCACCATCACCGGTACCAACAATGCGCCCACCGGTGGGCTAACGATTGCTAGTACCGTTGATGGAATCTCACCATTGGAAATGGTCACCGCCTCTGGAACTTGGGCAACCCTAGGATTTAAACACAACGATTCTAACGATTACAGTTTCAGAGTGGCCGACCTATTTCCAGCAGGAGCGGACGTTCTATCTGCCGGGAACCCCTCCGGTTTTGTGGGGACCGGCATTGCTTCCGAACTGGGCGCTCAATATTTGGCAATTTCCGGCGGCTCGGTTTGGGGACAGACCACTCGAACCAACGGTCCCCTGGTAACACTGGTCAATGAAAATCAAGAACGGCAACAAGGATATCTGGTCAATAATAGTTGGAATATTACTTTTGTGACCGAACCACTTGATCAACCTTGGAACGTCTTATCCGGGGACGGCATTATTGCTCTCTTGCTCTCGGGCAATGCCGTTATCACTGGCCCGGCCAGCGAAGCCGAAGTCCTCACGGCAATCAATTTTTTGGCAGACGAGGATGGACTCGGAAACTTTAGCTACCAATGGAATCGCGATGGCACGCCTATCAGTGGTGCAACTAATTCCACCTACACGCCGGTTCAGGACGATGTGGGTACAGCCATCAAGGTGACTGTCAGCTACACCGACCTAGAGGGAACTGCCGAAAGCGTGACTTCAACGGAAACCGCGGTCGTCGAAAACGTTAACGACCAGCCGACAGGTGGTTTGACCATCTCAAGTACCGGAGAAATCAAAGAAGACGAGATCCTCACCGTCACTCACAATCTGGCCGATGAAGATGGGTTGCCCGCCGGTAGCGCTAGCCCAACCGGCACGGTCATTCCGGTGACTTCGTCCATCCAGGCGGCAATCGATGCCACGCAACCCGGCAGCACAATCTTAGTGCCAGAAGGCACTTACCATGAAAACATAGTCATTTCCAACAAATCAATTTCCCTTGTCGGGGCCGGTCCCGGTTTGTCCATTATTAAGGGAGTCCCCGGGGCAGAAATACCTGTTGTTCAAATTAGTGGTGGGTCTCCCACCATCGACGGTTTCACGATCACCGGCGGGGATACCACCGGACAGTGGCTGGGCGCGGGAATTCATATTCACCATGGGAATCCTACACTCACCAACCTTCTTATTACCGACAATTCCGGGACCAACGCCGGAGCAGGAATCTATGTTCACTCGGGCGAACCGAAACTAAAGAACCTTACGATCACAAATAACATTGCACAATATCGAGGCGGTGGTCTTTACGTTTACAGAGAATCTGCCCATGTCACGGCGTCCAACCTGACCATCGTTGGCAATGTAGCCGAAACCGGGGCCGGAATTCACATTCGTTACGGCGAGCTCAAATTGAGAAACTCGATTCTTTGGAACAACACCAAACCGGATGGCACCAACAGTGAGCTTTATTTCGGCAATCCGAACTACGGTGACCATACCCATTCCTTAGAAGTAAGTCATTCCATCGTTTCCGGCGGGGTTCCCAGTCAAAATGGAATCATTGACGGGCAAAACAACATGTCAGTAGATCCCCAATTCAAGGACGTGGCCGGCGGGGATTACTCATTGCAACCAGGATCTCCCGCAGTGGACGCAGGCACCGCCGTCGGCAGCGCCAACTTTGATGAAATCATTAACTTCGGCGGGAGTGCCCCGAATATGGGGGCGATTCAGCCTCACACGATTACTTACCAGTGGAAGCATCATAGTGAATCGAATGTTATCGGCACCGGAAACGCCTACACACTGACCCAGGATGATGTTGACAAACAGGTCACCGTCACAGCCAACTATATTGATGAAGAAGGTACCTCCGAATCCGTTACTTCAGACCCTACTTCGCCGGTCGCCAATGTTTCTCATAGTCCCACCGGTAAGGTTACTATCCATGGTGTGACGTCAACCATTTTCCTTGACGATCTGGTTGCCTATTATCCGCTGGACGATGAATCAGGTCTGACGGCCGTTGACGTGATTGGTGGACACGACGGCGTGCTCAAGGGAAATGTCGGCTGGGAGAACGGCAAGCTCAACGGTGGACTCGAATTTATCCGTACCAACTCAGGAGGATCCTTCTCTGGGCCCGACTATGAAAACGGGTGGATGGAAGCTGACAGCCTTCTCGATGGAGTAGGCGCCAGTGGAGTCCTCAACGACACCGACTCGTACACCTTCTCTGCTTGGGCCAAGTGGGTTCCACAGGCCGCGGGATCCGCCGGTTGGGGCTACACGGTTTGGGGTGCCAATACAGTTAGCAGTTCCAATGGAAACGTGATGCGGGTCGGAGTTGACAAAAATGCCGATGGGTTTTTTGCTCATGGAAACGCTGACCTGGCGCCAGCCAATTGGTCCGACGAACAATGGCACCTGTACACGATGACCATGGGCCCTGACGGGAACGCCGATTTATATTTTGATGGCACGAAAACGCTCACTAAAGAAGCAGACGCTACCGCGGAACGTGAGCGGCCCTGGAGTACAGCAGGTCTGTTTCATTTCGGCATGGAGATGGAAGGCAACGCAGCTACGGATAGCTGGAGCGGCAACTTGGACGAACTGGCAATCTGGAACCGGGAACTCTCTGCCCAAGAGATCAACGACCTCTATAACAACGGAAATGGGATTAGCCTGGCGCCGCCCACCCAAGGAAATGTCCTCACCGCCACCCACAACCTGGAAGACAAGGATGGCATGGGGCCGGTCAGTTATCAATGGACACATGCCGGCCAGTCCAATGTCATTGAGACATCTGACACGTACACCCTGGTCCAGGATGATGTAGGCAAACAGCTTACCGCGATAGCCAACTACATCGATGGAGAAGGCACCTCTGAAAGCGTTCCCTCCGACCCAACAAGAGTTGTGGTAAATATCAATGATACCCCGATCGCGGTAGATGACAGCTTAACGGTTGACGAAGGCGGCACTGCAACAAGTCTGGCTGGTGGTGCCATAAGTGTGCTTACCAATGACACAGATATTGACGTTGATCCGCTCACAGCCATCCTGGTCACTGGCCCGTCCAATATGTCCGACTTCGAACTGAACGCGGACGGAACCTTCAGCTACACGCACGACGGTTCGGAAACGACCTCCGACAGCTTCACCTACAAGGCAAGCGATGGGGCGCGGGACTCTAACACCGTGACGGTAACCATCACCGTCACGCCGATCAATGATCCCCCGGTGATCCAGGTGTTGGATGCTACCGGAGCGTTGACCGAAGGAAGCGGCGACCTGAACGAGGCGGGATCGTTGTCGTTTACGGATCAGGATCTGACGGATCGCCCTTCGGCGAAGGCTGAGATGAAGAGCGTGAGTGCTATGGCGGCCCTCTGGACGGCGTACAACGACCTGGCAGGTAACTTGTCGAGTGGGAATGTGACCAACATCAGCGGTCCGGGCAACGATCGACCCGCCGGCTCCCTCTCACCTTCGGGAACACTCGTCAAGTACGCCGACAACAGTTCTACCGGAGTCACGCTGACGATTTCCGGGACTTCCGGAACTTGGATTTTTGCACCATCGTTGGGGCACCCGACGGCGGGAGACGCCTTCGATCTGTTCGACGGTTATCTCGATGCCAATGGGATGACCGATTTTATCGGGCCGATTACTTTCGAATTCACCGGGCTGGACCCGGACGCCACCTACGACATCGCATTCTATTCGTGCCGTTGTGCAGGTAGTGGTGAGCGGCCCAACAAGTTCATCATCTCCGACGTTGAGGCGTTTACCAACAGCAGTTCTACGGGAACGGAGATCACAACGACCACGCTCTTAAACGATTCGACGACCGTTAATCTCCTGACCCCGGGGAGCGGCTACGTGGCGCGGTTTACGGGCATCACGGTAGGCGCCGACGGGGACATGCAGATTGAGATCGATAACCTGGGCCACTGGAACGAAACCAACGCGCTGCGATTGGCTCAGACGACGCCGTTGACCCTCACGGCTAGTCAGCAGGCGGCGATCGAAAACGCGTTCACGATCACGAACGATCCCACGAACACGAACAACGGAACGGTGCTATGGGAATACGACATCACGGAAACGGCGTTGGACTTCCTTGACGAAGGGGAAGTGGTGACTGCTGTGTTCACCGTGACGGTGACGGATGACGATCACGCCTCGGCCACGCAGGACGTGACGGTAACGATCACGGGAGCGAACGATGCACCCGTGATCACCGCGGGCCCGGACACTGCTTCCCTTAATGAAACGAATGCCGCATTAACAACTAGCGACAGTTTAACCGTAACCGACTTCGACACGACTGACATGGTGACAGCCAGCCGTACTGTAGCGGTAAGCGGCACATCCAACCTCAGCGATTCTGCGGCGCCTTCCGGTGCCGACTTACTGGCAATGTTCACGGTCAGTCCGACCACGATTCTGGATAGCTCGACCAACACAGCAACATTGAACTGGAATTTCCATTCAGGCACGGAGTCGTTCAACTACCTGGCAACCGGTGAAACGCTTGTTCTGACCTATACCGTAACAGCAGCCGATGACGACGCGTCGGCCAGCGACACGGAAACAGTCACCATCACGATCACCGGCACCAACGATGCACCCGTGATCACCGATGGCCCGGACACTGTTTCACTTAATGAGACGAATGCCGCAATAACAACTAACGACAGCTTAACCGTAACCGACGTCGACACGACTGATGTGGTGACAGCCAGCCGTACTGTAGTGGTAAGCGGCACATCCAACCGCAGCGATCCTGCGGCGCCTTCCGATGCCGACTTACTGGCAATGTTCACGGTCAGTCCGACCACAATTCTGGATGGCTCGACCAACACAGCGACGTTGGACTGGGATTTCAATTCGGGCACCGAGCTGTTCAACTACTTGACGACCGGTGAAACGCTTGTTCTGACCTATACCGTGACAACAGCCGATGACGACGGGTCGGCCAGTGATACAGAAACAGTGACCATCACGATCATCGGCACCAACGATGCACCCGTGATCACCGATGGCCCGGACACTGTTTCTCTTAATGAAACGAATGCCGCATTAACAACTAGCAACAGTTTCACCGTAACCGACTTCGACACGACTGATGTGGTGACAGCCAGCCGTACTTTAGCGGTAAGCGGCACATCCGACCGCAGCGATTCTGCGGCGCCTTCCGATGCCGACTTACTGGCAATGTTCACGGTCAGTCCGACCACAATTCTGAATGGGTCGACCAACACAGCAACATTGAACTGGGATTTCAATTCAGGTACCGACCCGTTCAACTACCTGACGGACGGCGAAAGTCTTATTCTCACTTATACCGTGACAGCAACCGATGACGATGCTGCTCTGGCCAGTGATACAGAAACAGTCACGATCACGATCACCGGTACCAACGATGCACCCGTGATCACCGATGGCCCGGACGCTGTTTCTCTTAATGAGACGAATGCCGCAATAACAACTAACGACAGTTTCACCGTAACCGACGTCGACACGACTGATGTGGTGACAGCCAGCCGTACTGTAGTGGTAAGCGGCACATCCAACCGCAGCGATCCTGCGGCGCCTTCCGATGCCGACTTACTGGCAATGTTCACGGTCAGTCCGACCACAATTCTGAATGGGTCGACCAACACAGCAACATTGAACTGGGATTTCAATTCAGGTACCGAGCTGTTCAACTACCTGGCGGACGGCGAAAGTCTTATTCTCACTTATACCGTGACAGCAACCGATGACGATGCTGCTCTGGCCAGTGATACAGAAACAGTCACGATCACGATCACCGGTACCAACGATGCACCCGTGATCACCGATGGCCCGAACGCTGTTTCTCTTAATGAGACGAATGCCGCAATAACAACTAACGACAGCTTCACCGTAACCGACGTCGACACGACTGATGTGGTGACAGCCAGCCGTACTGTAGTGGTAAGCGGCACATCCGACCGCAGCGATCCTGCGGCGCCTTCCGATGCCGACTTACTGGCAATGTTCACGGTCAGTCCGACCACAATTCTGGATGGCTCGACCAACACAGCCACATTGGACTGGAATTTCCATTCAGGCACGGAGTCGTTCAACTACTTGACGACCGGTGAAACGCTTGTTCTGACCTATACCGTGACAGCAGCCGATGACGACGGGTCGGCCAGTGATACAGAAACAGTGACCATCACGATCATCGGCACCAACGATGCACCCGTGATCACCGCGGGTCCGGACACTGCTTCACTTAATGAGACGAATGCCGCCTTGACCAGCGCGGGCACATTGACCGTTGATGACGTGGACACGACGGACGTCGTGACCGCATCGAGTTCGCTGGCCGTCAGCGGAACGTCGGACCGAGCCGATGCCGCGGCGCCAAGCGACGGAGAATTGCTGGCCATGCTGACCGTCTCGCCAACGACGATCCTGGATGAGACGCAGAACACAGCCGCCCTGACCTGGGACTTTAACAGCGGCGCCGAGACATTCGACTATCTGGCCACGGGCGAAACGCTAATCCTGACCTACACCATCACGGCCACCGACGATGACGGCACTGCCCTCAGCGATACCGAGACCGTGACCGTCACCATCACGGGTACCAACGACGCACCAATCATTACCGACGGCCCAGACAGTGTAGGTTTGAGCGAGACGAATGCCGCCTTGACCAGCGCGGGCACATTGACCGTTGATGACGTGGACACGACGGACGTCGTGACCGCATCGAGTTCGCTGGCCGTCAGCGGAACGTCGGACCGAGCCGATGCCGCCGCGCCAAGCGACGGAGAATTGCTGGCCATGCTGACCATCTCGCCAACGACGATCCTGGATGAGACGCAGAACACAGCCACCCTGACCTGGGACTTTAACAGCGGCGCCGAGACATTCGACTATCTGGCCACGGGCGAAACGCTAATCCTGACCTACACCATCACGGCCACCGACGATGACGGCACTGCCCTCAGCGACACCGTGACCGTCACCATCACGGGTACCAACGACGCACCTATCATTACCGACGGCCCAGACAGTGTAGGTTTGAGCGAGACGAATGCCGCCTTGACCAGCGCGGGCACATTGACCGTTGATGACGTGGACACGACGGACGTCGTGACCGCATCGAGTTCGCTGGCCGTCAGCGGAACGTCGGACCGAGCCGATGCCGCGGCGCCAAGCGACGGAGAATTGCTGGCCATGCTGACCGTCTTGCCAACGACGATCCTGGATGAGACGCAGAACACATCCAGGATCGTCGTTGGCGAGATGGTCAGCATGGCCAGCAATTCTCCGTCGCTTGGCGCGGCGGCATCGGCTCGGTCCGACGTTCCGCTGACGGCCAGCGAACTCGATGCGGTCACGACGTCCGTCGTGTCCACGTCATCAACGGTCAATGTGCCCGCGCTGGTCAAGGCGGCATTCGTCTCGCTCAAACCTACACTGTCTGGGCCGTCGGTAATGATTGGTGCGTCGTTGGTACCCGTGATGGTGACGGTCACGGTCTCGGTATCGCTGAGGGCAGTGCCGTCATCGTCGGTGGCCGTGATGGTGTAGGTCAGGATTAGCGTTTCGCCCGTGGCCAGATAGTCGAATGTCTCGGCGCCGCTGTTAAAGTCCCAGGTCAGGGCGGCTGTACTTTAACAGCGGCGCCGAGACATTCGACTATCTGGCCACGGGCGAAACGCTAATCCTGACCTACACCATCACGGCCACCGACGATGACGGCACTGCCCTCAGCGACACCGAGACCGTGACCGTCACCATCACGGGTACCAACGACGCACCAATCATTACCGACGGCCCAGACAGTGTAGGTTTGAGCGAGACGAATGCCGCCTTGACCAGCGCGGGCACATTGACCGTTGATGACGTGGACACGACGGACGTCGTGACCGCATCGAGTTCGCTGGCCGTCAGCGGAACGTCGGACCGAGCCGATGCCGCCGCGCCAAGCGACGGAGAATTGCTGGCCATGCTGACCGTCTTGCCAACGACGATCCTGGATGAGACGCAGAACACAGCCGCCCTGACCTGGGACTTTAACAGCGGCGCCGAGACATTCGACTATCTGGCCACGGGCGAAACGCTAATCCTGACCTACACCATCACGGCCACCGACGATGACGGCACTGCCCTCAGCGATACCGAGACCGTGACCGTCACCATCACGGGTACCAACGACGCACCAATCATTACCGACGGCCCAGACAGTGTAGGTTTGAGCGAGACGAATGCCGCCTTGACCAGCGCGGGCACATTGACCGTTGATGACGTGGACACGACGGACGTCGTGACCGCGTCGAGTTCGCTGGCCGTCAGCGGAACGTCGAACCAAGCCGATGCCGCGGCGCCAAGCGACGGAGAATTGCTGGCCATGCTGACCGTCTTGCCAACGACGATCCTGGATGAGACGCAGAACACAGCCACCCTGACCTGGGACTTTAACAGCGGCGCCGAGACATTCGACTATCTGGCCACGGGCGAAACGCTAATCCTGACCTACACCATCACGGCCACCGACGATGACGGCACTGCCCTCAGCGATACCGTGACCGTCACCATCACGGGTACCAACGACGCACCAATCATTACCGACGGCCCAGACAGTGTAGGTTTGAGCGAGACGAATGCCGCCTTGACCAGCGCAGGCACATTGACCGTTGATGACGTGGACACGACGGACGTCGTGACCGCATCGAGTTCGCTGGCCGTCAGCGGAACGTCGGACCGAGCCGATGCCGCGGCGCCAAGCGACGGAGAATTGCTGGCCATGCTGACCGTCTTGCCAACGACGATCCTGGATGAGACGCAGAACACAGCCGCCCTGACCTGGGACTTTAACAGCGGCGCCGAGACATTCGACTATCTGGCCACGGGCGAAACGCTAATCCTGACCTACACCATCACGGCCACCGACGATGACGGCACTGCCTACACCATCACGGCCACCGACGATGACGGCACTGCCCTCAGCGACACCGAGACCGTGACCGTCACCATCACGGGTACCAACGACGCACCAATCATTACCGACGGCCCAGACAGTGTAGGTTTGAGCGAGACGAATGCCGCCTTGACCAGCGCGGGCACATTGACCGTTGATGACGTGGACACGACGGACGTCGTGACCGCATCGAGTTCGCTGGCCGTCAGCGGAACGTCGGACCGAGCCGATGCCGCCGCGCCAAGCGACGGAGAATTGCTGGCCATGCTGACCGTCTTGCCAACGACGATCCTGGATGAGACGCAGAACACAGCCGCCCTGACCTGGGACTTTAACAGCGGCGCCGAGACATTCGACTATCTGGCCAATGGCGAAACGCTAATCCTGACCTACACCATCACGGCCACCGACGATGACGGCACTGCCCTCAGCGACACCGAGACCGTGACCGTCACCATCACGGGTACCAACGACGCACCTATCATTACCGACGGCCCAGACAGTGTAGGTTTGAGCGAGACAAATGCCGCCTTGACCAGCGCGGGCACATTGACCGTTGATGACGTGGACACGACGGACGTCGTGACCGCATCGAGTTCGCTGGCCGTCAGCGGAACGTCGGACCGAGCCGATGCCGCGGCGCCAAGCGACGGAGAATTGCTGGCCATGCTGACCGTCTCGCCAACGACGATCCTGGATGAGACGCAGAACACAGCCACATTGAACTGGGATTTCAATTCGGGCACCGAACTGTTCAACTACCTGGTGACCGGCGAAAGTCTTATTCTCACTTATACCGTGACAGCAACCGATGACGATGCTGCTCCGGCCAGTGATACAGAAACAGTGACCATCACGATCATCGGGACCAACGATGCACCCGTGCTCACCGCCGCCAGCCCACTACTCTACACTGAAGAAGACCCTGCCACTCTTATTGGCCCCCACTTAACTCTCACTGATTTCGACGACACGAACTTAGAATCAGCCACGGTCTCCATCACCACCGGGTTTTTCTTTGGTGAAGATGTCTTGTCCTTTGCTGAGATCAATGACATCACGGGTTCTTACGATACCGATAACGGAGTATTGACTCTCACGGGATCGGCAAGCTTGCTGGATTACAAAACAATATTGGAGTCCATCAAATACCAAAACACCAATACCGGCGATCCCAACACGTTGGACCGAATCATCACCTGGCTGGTTAACGACGGAGAACTCAACTCCGGGGCCGTCACCAACACAATCACCGTTGTTGGAACAGATGATTCGCCAGTAGCTATCGTCGGGGCCCACCAGAATGTCGCCCCCGGCGACACAGTCACCCTCGACGGCAGCGCAAGCAATGACCCTGATCAGCGCCCCTTGACCTACAAGTGGAAACAGTGGGGAACACCTCATGTCGCTCTCACTAGCAACGACAACGGTACGGCGTCTTTCACAGCACCGCAAAACACCGATGATCCCAGCCTGATACTGCTCTTTACACTGACTGTTACCGATCAAGCCGATAAATCCAATCTGGTAGATACCGCGGTTACGTTGGTCACCGTGGCCCAAATCGAACCCCCCCTACCTCCGCATCTCGATAACGACCTGGCCAAAAATGTCGCAACCGAAATCATTCCAGGCCAGAGCCTTGACCTGAGAAATTTCACGCTTTCGGCGCCAAGCGTCCGGATCGATGGAACACTTACCGGTACTGGATCCGTATCGGCACCGATTTCTGGTAATGGTAGGATCGAACTGTCTGCCGGAGACATGGCCCTGGGGAACCTGAATAGCACCTCGGGCTTCGACTTTGACGGGGATCTGGTGCTCAATGGATATACGGTCGATCTGCAGGATTTGGACACCGCCGTACTCGGGTCAAATACCGATCTTGGCAATAAGGGTACCCTGGTAGCTGCCAACCAGGTCACCATTCCTCACGACGGTCACCTGAGCGGTTCAGGGGAAATTATTAGTCGCGAGCTGTTGCACCAGGGAACGATGACCGCGACTGGAATCGGCATTGTTATTCACGGCGATATTCGTGGCGCCGGTAATTTTCCGGGATCTGCCGAAATACTGATCTCCCGTGGCTACCAGCTGGGCAACGACCCGGCAGTCGTCAATTTTGGCGGCGACCTTAAACTGAGTTCAAAGGCACACGTCGAATTAAAGCTGCAAGGCCCTCAGCCAGGAGCTGGTGGCCACGATCAAGTGAAAATTGCTAATGGGCTGACTGCTGGTGGCAGCTTGGAAATTGTCCTGTCCCGCGATTACACACCAGCGGCCGACCAGCTGTTCAATCTCTTCGATTTTCAGTCCATCGCCGGAACATTTTCAGAAGTTCTGTTCAGCGGCAACCCTTTACCGGACGACCTCGAGTGGGATGACACGCAACTGAACACCGACGGAACCTTATCGGTCCGGAGTACGCGAATCAACGGGCCCCCGACGATTATCAACTCGAACAATACCGGCGTGATTAAAGAAGATGCCAGGGTCAAGCCTGACTGGTTAAATTTCGACGCCTCTTCAGGGCTCCTCACCGGTATGCCGACCAACGCCGATGTTGGCCCGCACAGCGTCACCCTCACGGCAACCGATGCGATCCACGGGACCAGCCATCAATCGTTTACGATTACCGTCAGCAATGTCAATGAAACGCCGACGATCACCAGCCACCCAATTACGGTAGCAACGCAGGACACGGGTTACTCGTACACCATCAAAGCAGTCGATGCCGATCCCGATGACGAGATTACACTTCAAGCAACAACCAAGCCCGAATGGCTGAACTTTGACCCGACCACTGGCGTGCTCTCAGGAACGCCGAGTTCCGCCGAAGTAGGCCTCAGAAACCACAACGTGGTCATCACGGCGACGGACACCGACGGCGAGTCCGCCACCCAGTCCTTCACGATTTACGTGGTAATCAGCAACGAGCACCTGCAGTTCCCCGACATTCCGATCACTTCGGCTGTCGAAGACATGCCGTACTCCCACCGGGTAACTTCCATTAGTACTGATACCCAGGCCAGCACTGGCCTGCAGGTTACTACCAAACCTGGCTGGCTGAACTTCGACGCGTCTTCCGGCCTCCTCAGCGGAACTCCGACAGGCGCCGACGTTGGTCCGCACAGCGTTACCCTCTGGGCATATGGCGCCGGGACCACCCAGCAATCGTTCACGATCACTGTGACCAATACTAATGACGCCCCGACGATTGCTACGATCCCGATCACGGTAGCGACCGAGGACACGGCTTATTCGTACACCGTAGCGGCAACAGATGCCGACACCGGAGATAACGTCACACTAGAGGCCACAACTAAGCCAGAATGGATGACCTTTATTCCAGCCACTGGCATACTTTCAGGAACTCCTACAAACGCCCACGTAGGAGACCACGGCGTAGTCATCACGGCGACGGACGACGCCGGAGACAGCGCCACCCAGTCATTCACTATTACCGTGGCAAATAGCAACGGGAACCTTCAGTTCACCAACACTCCAAACACTTCCGCTAGCGAAGGCATTAATTACTTCCAACAGGCAATGGCTGTTATTACTGGCACCGAATCTACCGTCACCCTGGAACCTTCTTTCATAACCGTCTCAGACACACTGATGTTCTCCGACGACTCCCATGACCCCACACTGAAATGGTCCATGATCGGGGCTACCGACAACGGCAAGTCGCAGAGCCGGGCTGGAACGTACGGATCGCTTGTCTTGAACGAGGCTACAGGTAGCTGGGCCTACATGCTCGACAACGATAATCCCCAAACCAATGCACTCAACGCGGACGACACGCCCAGCGACTCGTTCACTGTGACCGGTACCGACTCGAACGGCGCATCAGACACCGAGACCATCACTATCACTATCACCGGTGCCAACGACGCTCCGTCACTTGTTGGTGCTGGCCATAGCGTTGTCTTCACCGAGGGAGATGGTGCAACCATTATTGAGAGCACCTTAATCCTCACCGATGTGGATGATACGAACATCGAATCGGCCACGGTCTCCATTACCGAGGGCTTTTTCGTTGGTGAAGACTACCTCGAATTTAACAATACTCCTGACATTACCGGTGCCTATAACATTTCTCTTGGGGTACTGACCCTGACAGGATCTGGCAGCAAGTCCGACTATCAGGCAGCGCTTGAATCTGTCCGATACCAGAATACCAATATCCAAACTCTGTCTTCCGGCAACCTGACCATCACCTGGCTGGTCAACGACGGAGACGCTTACTCCCAGCCCGCGACCTCTACGATCACACTTACCTCGGCCGAAGTGGCCCCGGTGGCCAACGCCGGTGCCCCTCAAAATGTCGCGCCTGGCGATACGGTAATCCTCGACGGCAGCGCAAGTACTGACGTTGAACAGGCTGCCTTGAGTTACAGTTGGACACAGTGGGGACAACCGACAGTCGAGCTCACCAATGACGACGACGCCCACGCGTCTTTTACCGCACCTTCAAATATGACTGGTGAAAATCTCATACTATCCTTTGAGCTAACCGTAACGGATCCCGGTGGCCTGGAAGATAGTGCAAAAGTCCTGGTCACCATAGAACCACAAATCCCGGCACAATTCACTGAGGATGCAGCGAGTATTAACCCAGTTGTTATTACTGCGGACAAGAACACAAATCTGGCTGGTTATAATCTTGCAACGCCTAGCATGGTGATTGATGGAACACTCACCGGCTTTGGATCTATCTCCGGACCAGTGTCTGGCAGTGGCATGATCGACCTGGTCGGTGGAAATATGTCACTGGGTGACCTGTACAGCGACTCGGGCATAAACTTTGACGGGACATTGAAACTCAATAACAACACCATGGTCTTATTGGACCGTGACGACGGTCGACTGGGAATAAAGACCGATCTGGGCAGCGATGGCAATGGACTTTTGGTTGCCGCCAACGGCTTACAACTTGACACAAATCGTGTTCTGGAGGGTTCTGGAGAGATCGACAGCCACCTCACTCACCGCGGGACGATTCTAGCGACCGGCGAAGGGATAGTCATTCGGGGCGACGTGAGCGGATCTGGCAGTTTCCCCGGCCCTGGCACTATATGGATTATCGGAACCTACCGACCAGGGGACAGTCCTGGCGCGATTTCGTTTGGCGGCAACTTCACTCTCGATACCACCACACACTTGGTGCTGGAACTTGATGGCCCCCAACCAGGTATTGGTTACGACCAGCTGAACATCGCCGGTCACCTCACCACCAGTGGCACACTTGAAATCATGCTTTCTGACGATTACGCACCAGAAGCTGGCCAGGTATTCGAACTGCTAAACTTTGGTTCACGATCAGGTACATTTTCTGAAATTCTGTTTACTGGAAGTTCTCTTCCAACCGAACTCCAGTGGAACACCACAGCGCTCATGACCGAAGGTGTGCTTCGTGTGGAACCAGCCGCACCGCTGCTTGCCGGCGATTACGATGGCAGTGGCACTGTCGACAAGGACGACTACGCCCTTTGGAGATCAACCTTTGGATCGACTACTGACCTGAAGGCCGACGGTAATGGCAATGGTATCATCGATACAGCCGACTACACCATCTACCGTGACAATCTGGGAAATACTACGCCTGCGGTAGTCGCAACTAGCTCGGCAATCGTACTGCCATCACCAACTGACGAAAATGAGTATTCGCATATAGAGAACACTCCGACGCAGCTCTCTGCAAGCGAACCTGACAACACCTTCCCCGCTACAGGTTCTTCAGCCCCACACTCGTCGACCCATGTTATTCGCGGGCCTCCGGCAGAAACAGAGAATACCATTTCTCATGATTTACCACCGGCAGGTTTGTCAACTCCTAGAACTCGTGGCGAATTTGATCCAGGCCTCACCCTTCCCCGACAATTGGTGGTAATAGACTCCCAACTGGACAAGGCACCCCTTCTGGCTAAGGCCGCATCTGCTTTTGACCTTGACCTGTTGATTCTCTCCGAGGGCATAGACTCACTCGATCAAATCACTGCCGCGCTGGCCCAGTCCACGAAAACGTCTGCGATACATATTCTTTCGCACGGTTCAGCCGGAATGTTGACGTTGGGCAACCGAACAATCGACCACCAGCTTGTCTCAACCAGGGCTAACACTTTTTCCAAATGGGCTGAGACGCTCACCGCAGATGCCACGATACACATATACGGCTGCAATCTGGCCGAGTCGGCCTCCGGTCGCCGTCTGGTTGACCAGCTAGCCCATTTGACCGGTGCTAACGTGGCCGCGTCCACTGACCTGACCGGCAGCAACCTACTGGGCGGTGACTGGGACCTTGAATATCACACCGACGGTTTTGGGCACGCATCCTCTTTTTTTTTTGACTACCCAGGCCTTCTGCCGGCATACAACACCACGGGTGTGGTGACCATCAGTGGCACGCCAATCGAAACTTCAGTTCTCATCGCCACACACAACCTGGCTGATCCAGATGGAATTGTTGGAAACATCAGTTATGAGTGGATTCGCGGTGACCAGCCAATAGCAGACGCAACCGACTGGTACTACGCACTGACTCAAGATGATGTAGGATTTCAAATAACTGTTGTAGCCAGTTATGTCGACGGTAGCGGCATTCTCGAAAGCGCAACTTCAGCCGCCACTACACCTGTAACGCCTGCAGGCAATTTTGCAGTCATCCATTTCGGAGGTGATTTGGCGTTATGCTCTAACTGCGAGCAGGCGCCAACATTAACATTGAAAATTGGCGGCCTACTTCCCGGCACCGGCCACGATCAGCTCAACATCATGGGAGATCTCACTCCCGGTGGAATCCTTGAGATAGAAGTTGTCAATAACTTTACACCCGTTGCCGGCCAGAGCTTTAACCTCTTGAATTTCAACTCTCTCTCGGGCAACTTTTCATCAATCGTATTCACTGGCCATTCTCTCACGACTGGGCTCGAATGGAACATTGACCAGCTTCACAGTAACGGCATTGTATCGGTAATCGACAGCGGCAACCCTCCCACCAACATCGCCCTGATCGACACCACGACCAGCCTGCCCGAGAACAGCAGCACAACCAACCCCACCAAGATGGGTGACATCGTCATCACCGATATTGACGGTGGCACCAACACTGTCACCCTCTCGGGCGATGACAAAGACTTTTTCGAGATCACTAGCGGTGAGTTACGGCTTAAGGCAGGTGTCACGCTCAACCACGAAACCCAGCCCAGTTATACCGTGACGCTTACCACCGCGGGTCTTAGTGTCATTCACAATTTAATGGTCACCAACGTCGACGACCCAGCGATCGGCCTCCTCGCCTTGACCGGGACTGCCGAAGAAGGCGGTGCTCTCTCAGCAGATACCTCAGCCATCTCCGACGAAGATGGCAGCCTCGTCTTCAATTTCCAATGGCAGATTTCTGATGACGATTTGACCTGGGCGGATCTCAACGGTGCTGAAGCCAACACCTACGCCATCGCCTCCGATCAATCCCAGGTCGGCAAACACATTCGCCTTACCGCCATCACCACCGACCCAGAGGGCGGCAGCACTGAGTTCGCATCCAACTCAAAAGAAATCAACAATGTCGACGACACGCCCGTAGGTGTCGTGACCATCACCGGCATCGCTACCGAAGATGAAATCCTCACCGCCACCAATGACCTGGCCGAAGAAGATGCGCCTGGGTGTGGTTAGCTACCAGCAGAATCGCGATGGAGCGGACATCGACGGTCCGACGAAGACTCGACGTACACGCTCTTACAGCTTTACTGTTGGCCAAGCAATCTCGGTCACCGCCAGCTTCACTGACGACCCAAGGCACTGCCGAACTGGGTGACCTCAGTTGCAACTGCCGCAGTGGCCAACGTGAATGACCGACCCACCGGTACGGTTACCATCACTGGCATCGCTACCGAAGATCAAGTCCTGACCGCCACCAATGACCTTGCCGATGAAGATGGCCTGGGTGCGGTTAGTTACCAGTGGAGTCGAGATGGAGTGGCCATCGATAGTGCAACCGAGTCCACATACACCCTCACCCAAGCCGATGTTGGCCAAGCACTGAGTTCGTCACTGCCAGCTACACCGACACCCAAGAAATTACCGAAAGCGTGACCTCAGATGACAACTGCCCCAGTTGGCCAACGTCAATGACCTGCCCACCGGTACGGTTACCATCACCGGCATCGCCACAGAAGATGAAACTCCTCACCGCCACCAATGACTTGGCTGACGAAGATGGCTTAGGCACGATTAGCTTATCAGTGGAATCGCGGTGGGGCCGCCATCGATAGTGCGACTAACTCGACCGTACACGCTCACCCAAACCGATGTTGGCCAAACACTAACCGTCACGGCCAGCTACACCGACGACCCAAGGCACTGCCGAAAACGTAACCTCAGTTGCAACTGCTGCTGTCACCAATGTCAACGACCTACCCACTGTGGGAGTCGGTGACAATCACCGGCATCGCCTACTGAAGATGAAACTCCTCACTGCCACCAATGACTTGGCCGATGAAGATGGCCTTGGGTGCGGTCAGCTACCAGTGGAAACGCGATGGAACGGCCATCGACTAGTGCGAAACGACTGATCCACGTACACACTGGCCCAAGCGGATGTTGGCCAACACAGCTGATCCGTCACCGCCAGCTATACCGACAACCAC
Organism: Lacipirellulaceae bacterium; assembly: GCA_965243695.1. Taxonomy (GTDB): domain Bacteria; phylum Planctomycetota; class Planctomycetia; order Pirellulales; family Lacipirellulaceae; genus JAKVCB01. The sequence continues at coordinate 21,829 of CBDEWC010000007.1, forward strand.
GGCACTGCTGAGAGCGTTACCTCAGCTGCAACTGCCGCCAGTTACTAATGTCAACGACCTGCCCACCGTTGGAGTCGGTAACGATCACCGGCATCGCCACAGAAGATGACACTCCTCACCGCCACCAATGACTTGGCCGATGAAGATGGCCTGGGTGCAATCAGCTACCAGTGGAAGTCGAGATGGAGTGGCCATCGACAGTGCAACCGAGTCCACCATACACCCTCACCCAGAGCCGATGTTGGGCACAGACTAATCTCGGTCACGGCCAGCTACACCGACAACCAAGGCACAGCCGAAAGCGTGACTTCCACCGAAACCGGCCAGGTAGCGAACATCAACGACGATCCCACCGGCACAGTCACTATTAGTGGTGTGGCCACCGAAGATGAAGTCCTCACCGCCACCAATGACTTGGCCGATGAAGACGGCATGGGACCGGTTAGCTACCAGTGGAAACGCGATGGAGCGGCCATTACTGGTGAAACAACCGATACCTACACACTCACTCAGCTTGATGTGGGCCAAGCATTCTCGGTCACCGCCAGTTATACCGACGACCAGGGTACTGCTGAACAAGTGACATCCGCTACAAGCGCGGTGGTGGCAAACGCCAATGACCTGCCCACCGGTACGGTTACCATCACCGGGATCGCTATCGAAGATGAAATCCTCACCGCCACCAATGACCTCGCCGATGAAGATGGATTGGGTGCGGTTAGCTACCAGTGGAAACGCGATGGATCCGACATTACAGGTGAAACGACCGATACCTACACACTCACACAGCTTGATGTGGGCCAAGCAATCTCGGTCACCGCCAACTACACCGATGGCCAGGGCACTGCCGAAAACATTACTTCCAATGACACCGGCCCGGTCGCGAACATCAACGACGATCCCACCGGCACCGTCACCATCAGTGGAACGGCCGAAGAAGACCAAACACTGACAGCCAGCCATAACCTCGCCGATGAAGATGGCCTGGGACCGGTCAGTTACCAGTGGAGTCGCAATGAACTGGCCATCGACGGCGCCACACACTCGACCTTCGCACTCACACAAGCCGATGTTGGCACACAGCTGACCGTCACCGCTAGCTACACCGACAACCACGGCACTGCCGAAAGCGTTACCTCAGTTGCAACTTCCGCAGTTGCCAATGTCAACGACACGCCCGTGGGCGTTGTAACGATCACCGGCATCGCTATCGAAGATGAAGTCCTCGCCGCCACCAATGACCTGGCCGATGAAGATGGACTGAGTGCAATCAGCTACCAGTGGACACGCGATGGAGTGGCCATCGATAGTGCAACCGAGTCCACATATACACTCACTCAGCTTGATGTGGGCCAAGCAATCTCGGTCACCGTCAGCTACACCGATGACCAGGGTACAGCTGAACAAGTGACATCCGCTACAAGTGCGGTGGTGGCAAACGTCAATGACCTGCCCACCGGTAGGGTTACCATCACCGGGATCGCTATCGAAGATGAAATCCTCACCGCCACCAATGACCTGACCGATGAAGATGGCCTGGGGCCGATTAGCTACCAGTGGACACGCAACGGAGTGGCCATCGACGGCGCGACAGGCTCGACCCTCGCACTTACCCAAGCCGATGTTGGCCAAACACTAAACGTCACCGCCAGCTACACTGACAGCCAAGGTACTGCCGAGAGCGTGACCTCCACCGACACCGGCCCAGTCACGAACATCAACGACGATCCCACCGGCACAGTCACCATCAGTGGAACAGCCGAAGAAGACCAAATACTGACAGCCAGTCATAACCTCGCCGATGAAGACGGCATGGATGCGGTCGACTACCAGTGGAAACGCAATGGATCCGACATTACAGGTGAAACGACCGACACCTACACACTGACCCAAGCCGATGTGGGCCAGGCAATCTCGGTCACCGTCAACTACACAGACAACCAAGGTACTGTCGAAAGCGTGACCTCCACCGACACCGTCCAGGTGGAGAACATCAACGACGATCCCACCGGCACAGTCACCATCAGTGGCACACCGACCGAAGACCAGGTCCTTACCGCAGGTCACACCCTCGCGGATGAAGATGGCCTGGGAACAATCAGCTGGCAGTGGAATCGCGATGCGGCAGCCATCGATGGCGCAACCGAGTCAACATACACACTCACTCAGCTTGATGTGGGCCAGGCAATCTCGGTCACCGCCAGCTACACAGACGACCACGGCACTGCCGAGAGCGTGACTTCCACCGAAACCGGCCAGGTAGCGCACATCAACGACGATCCCACCGGCACAGTCACTATTAGTGGTGTGGCCACCGAAGATGAAGTCCTCACCGCCACCAATGACCTGGCCGATGAAGACGGCATGGGACCGGTCAGCTACCAGTGGAACCGCAATGGAATAACCATCGACGGTGCAACAGGCTCGACCCTCGTGCTCACTCAAGCCGATGTTGGCACACAACTGACCGTCACTGCCAGCTACATCGACAACCAAGGTACGGCCGAAAGCGTTACCTCCAGCGACACCGGCCCGGTCACGAACATCAACGACGATCCCACCGGCACCGTTACCATCAGTGGCACGGCTACCGAAGACCAAATACTGACAGCCAGTCATAACCTCGCCGATGAAGATGGCCTGGGAACAATCAGCTGGCAGTGGAATCGCGATGCGGCAGCCATCGATAGCGCAACCGAGTCAACATACACACTCACTCAGCTTGATGTGGGCCAAGCAATCTCGGTCACCGCCAGCTACACTGACGACCAGGGCACAGCTGAAAAAGTGGACTCTCCCGAAACCGACCAGGTGACAAACGTCAATGACCTGCCCACCGGCACAGTCACCATTAGTGGCATCGCTACTGAAGATGAAATCCTCACTGCCACCAATGACCTGACCGACGAAGATGGCCTGGGACCGGTCAGTTACCAGTGGAAACGCGATGGAGCGGCCATCGACGGCGCGACCAACTCGACCCTCGCGCTGACCCAAGCCGATGTTGGCACACAGCTGACCGTCACCGCCAGCTACATCGACAACCAAGGCACTGCCGAAAGCGTAACCTCAGTTGCAACTGCCGCTGTTACAAATATCAACGACACGCCCGTTGGAGTCGTCACGATCACTGGCATCGCCACAGAAGATGAAACTCTCGCCGCCACCAATGACCTGACCGATGAAGATGGCCTGGGTGCGGTTAGTTACCAGTGGAGTCGAGATGGGGTAGCCATCGATAGTGCAACCGAGTCCACATACACACTCACCCAAGCCGATGTTGGCCAAACACTATCCGTCACCGCCAGCTACACCGACGACCAAGGCAATGCCGAAGGCGTTACCTCAGCTGCAACTGCTGCAGTTGCCAATGTCAACGACACGCCCGTGGGTGTCGTGACCATCACTGGCATCGCCACAGAAGATGACACTCTCACCGCCACCAATGACCTCGCCGATGAAGATGGCCTGGGTACGCTTAGTTACCAGTGGAGTCGAGATGGGGTAGCCATCGATAGTGCAACCGAGTCCACATACACACTCACCCAAGCCGATGTTGGCCAAACACTAACCGTCACCGCTAGCTACACAGACGACCAAGGTACTGCCGAGAGCGTCACCTCAGCTGCAACTGCTGCAGTTGCCAACGTCAACGACACGCCAGTGGGTGTCGTGACCATCACTGGCATCGCTACCGAAGATGAAGTCCTCGCCGCCACCAATGACCTGGCCGATGAAGATGGCCTGGGTACGCTTAGTTACCAGTGGAATCGAGATGGAGTGGCCATCGACGGTGCAACCGAGTCCACATACACACTCACACAGCTTGATGTAGCCCAAGCAATCTCGGTCACCGCCAACTACACCGACGACCAAGGTACTGCCGAAAGCGTGACCTCAGTTGCAACTGCCGCAGTTGCCAACGTCAACGACACGCCCGTGGGTGTCGTGACGATTACTGGCATCGCTACCGAAGATGAAATCCTCACCGCCACCAATGACTTAGGCGATGAAGATGGCTTAGGCACGATTTCTTATCAGTGGAATCGAGATGGAGTCGCCATCGATGGTGCGACCAACTCGCCCCTCTCGCTGACCCAGGCGGATGTTGGCCACACACTAACCGTCACCGCTAGCTACACAGACGACCAAGGTACTGCCGAAAGCGTCACCTCAGCTGCAACTGCCGCAGTTGCCAATGTCAACGACACGCCCGTGGGTGTCGTGACGATCACCGGCATCGCCATTGAAGATGAAATCCTCACCGCCACTAATGACCTCGCCGATAAAGATGGCCTGGGTGCGGTTAGCTACCAGTGGAAACGCGATGGATCGCCCATTACTGGTGAAACAACCGATACCTACACACTCACTCAGCTTGATGTGGGCCAAGCAATCTCGGTCACCGCCAGCTACATCGATGACCACGGCACTGCCGAAAGCGTGACCTCCACCGAAACCGGCAAAGTGGAGAACATCTATGACCCGCCGACTGGCACAGTCACCATTACTGGTGTGGCCACAGAAGACCAACTGCTCACTGCAAGTCATACCCTGGCCGACGAAGATGGCATGGGACCGGTCAGCTACCAGTGGAAACGCGATGGATCCGACATTACAGGTGAAACGACCGATACCTACACACTGGTCCAAGCCGATGTGGAACAGGTAATCACCGTCACCGCCAGCTATACCGACGACCAGGGCACTCCCAAAAGCGTGACCTCATCTGCAACTGCCGCTGTTACCAATATCAACGACACCCCCGCTGGCGTTGTGACGATCACTGGCATCGCCACTGAAGATGAAATCCTCACCGCCACCAATGACCTGGCCGATGAAGATGGATTGAGTTCAATCAGCTACCAGTGGAAACGCGATGGAGCCGCCATCGATGGTGCGACCCACCCGACATACACACTCACTCAACTTGATGTGGGCCAGGCAATCTCGGTCACCGCCAACTACACCGACGACCACGGCACCGCCGAAAGCATGACCTCCACCGAAACCGGCCAGGTGGCGAACATCAATGACCTGCCGACCGGCACAGTCACCATTAGTGGTGTGGCCACAGAAGACCAGGCACTCACCGCAAATCACACCCTCGCCGATGAAGATGGGATGGGACCGGTCAGCTACCAGTGGAGCCGAGATGGGGTAGCCATCGATAGCGAAACCGAGTCCACATACACACTCACTCAGCTTGATGTGGGCCAAGCAATCTCGGTCACCGCCAGCTACACCGACGACCAGGGCACAGCTGAAAAAGTGGACTCTCCCGAAACCGGCCAGGTGGCAAACGTCAATGACCTGCCCACCGGCACAGTCACCATTAGTGGCATCGCTACTGAAGATGAAATCCTCACTGCCACCAATGACCTGACCGACGAAGATGGCCTGGCCACGATTGCTTATCAGTGGAAACGCGATGGAGCGGCCATCGACGGCGAGACCAACTCGACCCTCGCGCTGACCCAAGCCGATGTTGGCACAACGCTCACCGTCACCGCCAGCTACATCGACGACCAAGGCACTGCCGAAAGTGTGACCTCCAGCGACACTGACCAGGTCACAAACATCAACGACGATCCCACCGGCACCGTCACCATCAGTGGAACCGCCGAAGAAGACCAAACATTGACAGCCAGCCACAACCTGACCGATGAAGACGGCATGGGACCGGTCAGTTACCAGTGGAATCGAGACGGAGTGGCCATCGACGGCGCGACGGATTCAATTTACACCCTTACCCAGCCTGATGTCGGCCAAACACTAACCGTCGCTGCCAGCTACATCGACGACCACGGCACGGCCGAAAGCGTAACCTCAGCGTCAACTGCCGCAGTTGCCAATGTCAACGACACGCCCGTGGGTGTCGTAACGATTACTGGCATCGCTATCGAAGATGAAGTCCTCAACGCCACCAATGACCTCGCCGATGAAGACGGCATGGGACCGGTCAGCTATCAGTGGAAACGCGATGGAGCGGACATTACTGGTGAAACAACCGATACCTACACACTCACTCAGCTTGATGTGGGCCAAGCAATCTCGGTCACCGCCAGCTACATCGATGACCACGGCACTGCCGAAAGCGTGACCTCCACCGAAACCGGCAAAGTGGAGAACATCTATGACTCGCCGACTGGCACAGTCACCATTAGTGGTGTGGCCACAGAAGACCAACTACTCACTGCAAGTCATACCCTGGCCGACGAAGATGGCATGGGACCGGTCAGCTACCAGTGGAAACGCGATGGATCGCCCATTACTGGTGAAACAACCGATACCTACACACTCACTCAGCTTGATGTGGGCCAAGCAATCTCGGTCACCGCCAGCTACACCGACAACCAAGGTACTTCCGAAAACGTCACCTCAGCTGCAACTGCTGCTGTTGCCAACGTCAACGACACGCCCGTCGGTGTCGTGACGATCACCGGCATCGCCATTGAAGATGAAGTCATCGCCGCCACCAATGACCTGGCCGATGAAGATGGATTGGGTACGGTTAGCTACCAGTGGCATCGCGATGGCGTGGCCATCGATGGTGCGACCGAGTCCACATACACCCTCACCCAGCTTGATGTGGGCCAGGCAATCTCGGTCACCGCCAGCTACACCGACGACCAGGGCACTGCTGAACAAGTGATATCCGCTACAAGTGCGGTGGTGGCAAACATCAACGACCTGCCGACCGGTACCGTCGCCATTAGTGGTGTGGCCACAGAAGACCAGGTGCTCACCGTAAGTAATACCCTCGCCGATGAAGACGGCCTGGGGACGGTCAGCTACCAGTGGAAACGCGATGGAGCGGCCATTACTGGTGAAACGACTGATATGTACACACTGGCCCAAGCGGATGTCGGCACAACGCTCACCGTCACCGCCAGCTACACCGATAACCAAGGCACTGCCGAAAGCGTGACCTCTACCGAAACCGCCCAGGTGGCGAACGTCAATGACCTGCCCACCGGCACAGTCACCATCAGTGGAACGGCCGAAGAAGACCAAACACTGACAGCCAGTAATAACCTGACCGATGAAGATGGCCTTGGTGCAATCAGCTACCAGTGGAGTCGAGATGGAGTGGCCATTAGCGGGAAAACAACTGATACGTACACACTGGCCCAGTTGGACGTCGGCACAACGATCACCGTCACCGCCAACTACACCGACGACCAAGGTACTGCCGAAAGCGTGACCTCAGCTGCAACTGCCACTGTTACCAATGTCAACGACACGCCCGCTGGCGTCGTGACGATCACTGGCATCGCTACCGAAGATGAAATCCTCACCGCCACCAATGACTTGGCCGATGAAGATGGATTGGGTGCAATCAGCTACCAGTGGAGTCGAGATGGAGCCGCCATCGATGGTGCGATCAACTCGACCCTCGCGCTCACCCAAGCCGATGTTGGCACAACACTAACCGTCACCGCCAGCTACACCGATGACCACGGTACTTCTGAAAATGTGACCTCAATGGCCACTACCGCAGTTACCAATGTCAACGACACCCCCGTGGGCGTCGTGACCATCACTGGCATCGCTACCGAAGATGAAGTCCTCACCGCCACCAATGGTCTGGCCGATGAAGATGGCCTGGGTGACATCAGCTACCAGTGGAATCGAGATGGAGTGGCCATCGACGGTGCGACCAACTCGACCCTCGCGCTGACCCAAGCGGACGTCGGCACAACGATCACCGTCACCGCCAACTACACCGACGACCAAGGCACTGTCGAAAACGTGACCTCAGCTGCAACTGCTGCAGTGGCCAACGTCAACGACACCCCCGTCGGTGTCGTAACGATTACTGGCATCGCTACAGAAGACCAGGTACTCACCGCAAGTCATACCCTCGCCGATAAAGACGGCCTGGGTGCAATCAGCTATCAGTGGAAACGCGATGGAGCCGACATCACTGGTGAAACGACTAATACGTACACACTGGCCCAAGCGGATGTCGGTACAACACTCACCGTCACCGCCAGCTATACCGACAACCAAGGTACTGCCGAAAGCGTAACCTCAGCTGCAACTGCCGCAGTTGCCAATGTCAACGACACGCCCGTCGGTGTCGTGACGATCACCGGCATCGCTACCGAAGATGAAATCCTCACCGCCACCAATGACCTGACCGATGAAGATGGCCTGGGTGCGGTTAGCTACCAGTGGAATCGAGATGGAGTGGCCATCGACGGCGCGACCAACTCGACCCTCGCGCTCACCCAAGCGGATGTTGGCACAACACTAACCGTCACCGCCAGCTACACCGATGACCACGGTACTTCTGAAAATGTGACCTCAATGGCCACTACCGCAGTTACCAATGTCAACGACACCCCCGTGGGCGTCGTGACCATCACTGGCATCGCTACCGAAGATGAAATCCTCACCGCCACCAATGGTCTGGCCGATGAAGATGGCCTGGGTGACATCAGCTACCAGTGGAATCGAGATGGAGTGGCCATCGACGGCGCGACCAACTCGACCCTCGCGCTGACCCAAGCGGACGTCGGCACATCGATCACCGTCACCGCCAGCTACACCGATGACCAAGGCACTGCCGAAAGCGTGACTTCAGCTGCAACTGCCGCCATCACCAATGTCAACGACACCCCCATGGGCGTCGTGACGATCACTGGCACGGCCACCGAAGACCAGGTGCTCACCGCAAGTCATAACCTCGCCGATGAAGATGGATTGGGTGCGGTTAGCTACCAGTGGAATCGCGATGGAGTGGCCATCGATAGTGCAACCGCGTCCACATACACCCTTACCCAAGCCGATGTTGGCCAAACACTAACCGTCGCCGCCAGCTACACCGACGACCAAGGCACGGCCGAAAGCGTAACTTCAGCTTCAACTACCGCCGTTTCCAATGTCAACAACTCCCCCGTGGGCAGCGTGACGATCACTGGCATCGCTACCGAAGATGAAATTCTCACTGCCACCAATGACCTGGCCGATGAAGATGGCTTAGGCACGATTGCTTATCAGTGGAAACGCGATGGAGCCGACATCACTGGTGAAACGACTAATACGTACACACTGGCCCAGTTGGACGTCGGCACAACGATCACCGCCAGAGCAAGCTACACCGACAACCACGGCACTGCCGAAGGCGTCACCTCAGCTGCAACTGCCGCAGTTGCCAATGTCAACGACACGCCCGTGGGTGTCGTGACGATCACCGGCATCGCTACTGAAGATGAACTCCTCACCGCCACTAATAACCTGACCGATGAAGATGGCCTGGGTGCGGTTAGCTACCAGTGGAATCGCGATGCGGCAGCCATCGATAGTGCAACCGAGTCCACATACAAACTCACTCAGCTTGATGTGGGCCAGGCAATCACCGTCACCGCCAGCTACACCGACAACCAAGGTACTGCCGAAAGCGTAACTTCAGCTGCAACTGCCGCAGTTACCAATGTCAACGACATTCCCGTCGGTGTCGTGACGATCACCGGAATCGCTATCGAAGATGAAGTCCTCACCGCCACCAATGACCTGACCGATGAAGATGGCCTGGGTGCGGTTAGTTACCAGTGGAGTCGAGATGGGGTAGCCATCGATAGTGCAACCGAGTCCACATACACACTCACCCAAACCGATGTTGGCCAAACACTATCCGTCACCGCCAGCTATACCGACAACCAAGGCAATGCCGAAGGCGTAACCTCAGCTGCAACTGCCGCAGTTACCAATGTCAACGATACCCCCGTGGGCGTTGTGACGATCACCGGCATCGCTACCGAAGATGAAATCCTCACCGCCACCAATGGTCTGGCCGATGAAGATGGCCTGGGTGACATCAGCTACCAGTGGAATCGAGATGGAGTGGCCATCGACGGTGCGACCAACTCGACCCTCGCGCTGACCCAAGCGGACGTCGGCACATCGATCACCGTCACCGCTACTTATACCGACAACCAAGGCAATGCCGAAAGCGTAACCTCATCTGCAACTGCCACTGTTACCAATGTCAACGATCTCCCTGTAGTGACAAGTCCGCTGAAGGACATCACACCTATCGAAGATGATCCGAACCTTGACATTGACCTGGCACCGGTGTTCCATGACAACGATCCGCTTGACGATGCAGCCATGACCTATGCGGTGACCCTGAACACCAATAGTACACTGGTTACCACGAGCATCACTGGTGATACCCTCACCCTTGACTTCCAGGACGATCAATACGGTACCGCCAATATCACCGTCACGGCATCTTCCGGTCTCGACACCGCCAACGACACATTCACCGTCACGATCACCAACGTCAACGATCTGCCCCTGGCCATTGCAATGGTCGATACCACGACGAGTCTGCCAGAGGACGCCGACACGAGCAGTGCCACCAAGATGGGCAACATCCTCATCACCGACATCGACGGCGGAATAAATCCGGTGGTACTTTCGGGCGCAGACGCAACCGCGTTCGAGGTGGCCGGCAGCGAACTTTGGCTCAAGGCGGGCGTCCCGCTCGACTACGATATCCAGAACCATTACACGGTCACACTCAACACAGGTGCTGTTTCGACTAGCCACACCCTGATGATCACGGAAGTTGACGAACCATCCATCGCAGGCGATTACGACGCCAGCGGCACGGTCGACCAGGCGGACTACGCTCTCTGGTATTCGACCTTTGGCTCGACCACCGAGCTTGCCGCCGACGGCAATGGTAATGGCGTGGTCGACGCGGCCGACTACAACGTCTACCGCGATAACCTGGGCAACACGGCAGCCTTCGCCACCGCAGCCGGCAGTGCCCTGCCCGCCCAGAATGATCCAGCCGATCCAGCCAGCGCCAATGGAGCCCAACCGACCACCGAACAGCTGCAGCCAGAGCAAGAGCCATCAACCGTCGCTGAAACTATTATCCCGGCTAATCTCACAACCACCATCGCGATTGCCACCACCAACAACCCGGTCGCTCCAGTCGCCTCTGCCGTCAACAACACGGTTTCGCAAACGGCCGGCAAACAGTTGCAAGCCACGGCCAAACCCCTGGGCCACGCCTTACGGTTAACCGAACCGGTACAAAAATTCCGCTACCTCAACTGGCAGACCTCGCCGGCGGATGCTGTCGCAAAACGTTTCGTGTCACTGCGGCCCGGGCGGGCTGAACTTCAACCGGCCCTTAAGAACAATTTTGGTAAGGGCCTTTTGGCCATCTCTCGTGCGGCTCGCGAATCCCACCGCCCAGCCAACTCGCCATTTCGGCCAGCCACCCATCTGGCTCACCACCGCCACGATGCGCCACCAGCCCAGCCGGCCCTCTCCCCCGGGTGGTGGCACCTGCTGGGCAGCCGTTTATGGTCCCACGGCAGGTAAACGGCCCAATCCCAGACCAGCCTGGCCGGCGGTTCCTTTGGAAGGAGATCCACGAACGTGCACACCTCTGGCCTGCTGGTCTCCAAAAAACAGGCCCGGCCGAAAACTCAGCACCCAAACCACGATCGACACAAAGCATTCACGCTACTTACTTATATATAGGGGCGCTATCCAGACATTATTCGTTGGGCTTTGATCAAAACCGCCCTGTGGGCCCACAGATATCGTTGGTAAAGCCCTTTTATATAAAGCTTTACGCGATTTTCCCCAGACAGATCAGCCCCATCAATCGGCTCCGAGTTCGGTGCCCCGCCTGCCCCGACGCACCTCAGACAATCGAAATTGCGGTAAACCGCAACGTAAGACTCCAAAGGCGCAGGTGCTTAACTCTCAGTCCCCCTGGTTTTTTAGAAAATTACAAGAATTCTATTGCCTCCGTTCGAAGCTCAAAGGCGCAGAGCCTGTTTTGCAGAATTCGCGATCTTTATGGCTTGTTGCCCCAAATCCAGAAACTATCATGAAGTTTCCCATGTTGAAGGCAACTTTCCGCATGGGTATTACGGCTGTTCATAACAAGTGAAAATTCTCAGAGGTCCATAAATATAGGCCTCTCTTTTGTCTTTTTGGGTTCGCGGCCATAGAGATCGCAGCATGAGTCGACAGTTTGCCAATTCGGGGGATGCAGCTGGCCGCCTGCGCAAAAAGAACCGCCGGCGTCAGTTCGAGACGCTCGAGTCCCGTGTGATGCTCGCTGGCGACCTGCCGCAGTCGGTAGAAATCGACCCCGAGGAACTGCTTGCCGCCCAGGTTGCCAGTGATCAGGTTGCCAGTGACCAGGTTTCCAGTAACCAAGTTGCCAGTGACCTTCGCGTCGCCGAAGCAGCGCCGGCCGGCGAAAATTTCACCGGCCCAACCGCCGCGGCGGCCGACGACTTTTTCTTACAGGAGGCCGCAAGCGAGGACCTGTTCTCGGCGTCCGAACCGCCCGGCCTCTCCCCACTAGCGCTCGACCAGGCACTCTTTGAAGCGCCTGACCAGGCTCCCGCGGCCCCCCTCGAGGAGACCTCGGCCCCGGCCGCCGACCAAGCCCAAACCATTCCCTCGGCCAGTTCGGCCGTCCCGTACACCTGGCCGATAGCCGACCAGCAGGCGGTTCTCACTGAGCCATCTGCAATAGTTTTTCCGGGTGAAATCCCGGCGATGAGTTCTTCCAATACGGACCAGTCGACCAATCCGATTCGCGGTCCGCCGACTGCCTCAGCGGCACAAAACGACTTGGTTTCCAGCAGCTCTCTCGTTCAGGGGAACTCTCCCCCGGTCGCTGCGCAGACTCTCGCAGCCCAAATAAACTCACCCACGCTGGCCTCACCGGTAGAAACGCCCCCTGGTGACGTGACCGACCCGGCCAGCGGCATGGCCGTTGCCACATCGAGTTCCACCGAAGGTGAAGCGATCGCAGGCAACACGACTGGTGATGCGGGCCATGTGTATGCGTGGGGACGTTCTTACAAGTTGGGGATCCATGAAACGTCGATTACCACTGGGAATATCAAGCAGAAGGTCCGACATTAATTCATGACCCCGCTGATCCTGCGGCGGAGTGGTTCCACGAGTTCGTCTCGGTAGCTCTGACTCGCAGAGCGGAACTACCTGCGCGGTGGACGTAAACGCAGACGCCTGGTGTTGGGGGAGTAATGGGTCGGGGCAGTTAGGCACGGGGACAGCTGGTGATCGTTCTTACGTTCCGGTCAAGGTGGGCGGGGACCACTCCTGGAAGTCAGTTAATCCTGGTTCTTCTCACGTGTGCGGTATCCGCACCGATGATGTTGCGATGTGCTGGGGTAGCAACAGCGATGGACAGTTGGGCAACGGCACGAAACTGATTCCGCTATCCCGGTGCTCGTTGATGCTGATGGACTAACGTTCGCCAGTATCGATGGTGGTGGCGCGAATACTTGCGGTATCACTACAGACGGCCTGCTGTATTGCTGGGGTTCAAACCACGTTTACCAAATAGGCAATAACGTTAGGAACAAAACGACAGCTCACGCCGACTCGAGTGCACGACCCGGGATTGCCCCAGGCCAGTAACTGGAACAAAACCATCCGGCAAGTGAGTGTGGGCGGCCACTTTGCTGTGTGCGATTGATGACGATTACCGAGGCTACTGCTGGGGAAATTCCTGGGACAACCAGACCGGAACGGGCACAACAAGTTACCCGTCGGTGCCCAAGCGAATCCACAAGCCCAATGGGTCGGCGAACTGGAATACCACCTTCAGTCATATTTCCGCTGTCCTGACCACACCTGCGCTGTGCAGGGAGCCAACAAAGTCGGTCGATGCTGGGGAACGGAATCTATGGAGAGCTGGGGAACAACACAAGTGGAACCAGCAGCGCAAGCAAAAAGTACCCCGTCAAGGTCTCGGGCAATCACCAATGGGAGTCAGTGACGACGGGGTATAACAATACTTGTGGGACCAAGACCAACGGTCACCTGTTGTGTTGGGGCAAAAAACCTCTTTGGTCAAGTAGGTAACAACTCGACTTCCACGGCAAAAGTGCCCCAGCGGGTTCGAGATCCGAACAACTTGGCGAGTGTTTGGACAGCTGAATTTAGTCTGGTGACGGCCGGTTACGATTCAGCGTTCGCCCTCCGCAGTGGAATACCGCAGACCATCACGCTCCCCACAACCAAGTGACACCGCCGGGAACGCGGGGCCTTTGACGGGGCTCGCGACAGCGTCCTCGGGACTTACTGTGTCCTATACCTCCAGCACTCCGGATGTCTGCGAGATCAGTGGTAGCGACGTAATCTTGGTGTCGACCGGCACCTGCACCGTGGTTGCTAGCCAGTCGGGTGATGCCACCTATCTAGCGGCACCGGAGTGTCAGTGCCTCTTTCACGGTACTGCCTGGGGAACAGGTGATTGATTTCCCCAACCCGGGTCCGAAGAATCCCTCGGATTTCACCGGGAGTGGGATGGGTTTATCGGCGTGGGCGACATCAACACTGCCAGTGTCGTTCACCTCCTCCACCCCGGGTGTCTGCACCGTGTCGGGAATGTTGGTGACGAGGGTGACCAACGGCACCTGCACCCTTATTGCCTCGCAAGCTGGAGACGAGAACTACGATGCTGCTTCCGAGGTGACCCAGTTCCTTTGAGATTGGAGATGGACAATCGAGTGATTCGGTCCTGGAATGGAGTTCATCTGTGACGCCGCTGAGTAGCAGCTTGGTATTCACCGCCGTCGATGCCGGGCACGATCATTACTGTGGCATCACGACTAATCGTGATGCCTACTGCTGGGGCAGTTACGACAACGGTCAACTTGGCAATGGCTTTGCAGCCAACGCTTCCGCGCCACCGGTCCTGGTGTTGGGTGGTCACAAAGTGGAAATCGGTTCGAGCAGGTAGCAACTTCACGTGTGGCGTGACGACCTCCGGTGACGGGTATTGCTGGGGGAAGAACGGCAATGGTCAGTTGGGAGATGGCAGTACCACCAGTTCTCCTATCCCCGTTGCAGTGGCCGTGGCGAAAAATGGACCACCATCGATGCGGGTCAAATGTATGCCTGCGGGGTAACGACATCGGGCAAGGGCTTATGTTGGGGCAACAACTTCTACGGCAACCTTGGCAATGGCTCTCATCACAGCAGCACCAACGACGACCAGACGGCCCTCACTGAAATTGAGGGAAGCCACACCTGGACTGCCATCGACGCGACCGATGGCGGCTACACCTGCGGCATACGAAGCGACAAAGCTGCCTACTGCTGGGGCATGGGCGCCAACGGGACGCTCGGCAACGGCACTACTACCGCGAGGCAAAGAACCCCAATAGCAGTGTCGGGTGGGCTGTCCTTCACCTCGATAGCTGCCACTGAACACCACGTCTGCGGAATCACGACCGACAACAAAGCATTTTGCTGGGGCAGTGACATGTTCGGGCAGTTGGGTTTTGGTCGAGCGTTGTCCGGTGGGGGCACGACCGGCGGTTATAGAAATGAGACTTTCAATACGCCGCAAGAAGTATCAGGTGGTTTGTCGCTGGCGGTCATTTCCACTGGCGACAACTTTTTCAGTTGTGCCGTAACGACCGGTGGCAAGCCTTACTGCTGGGGGCGGCACGGACGCTTGGGTGACGGCGAGACCGACGGCACACTTGGTACCTCCGTGCCGGTTCCGGTGGATACCGAGTACTCGTTGACCTATGTCAGTTCCAGCTACTCAAAATCGATAGCACTGCGAAAAACCCCTCAGTCGATTGATGTGGTGGCGCCGGTTGATGATGTGATTGGGTCTGGTGGGGTGGTGTTGTCGGCGTCGGCGTCGTCAGGTTTGGATGTGGAGTTGTCGTCGCAGACGCCGGATGTTTGCACGACGGCGGATAACACGGTGACGTATGTGACGTCGGGGACGTGCACGGTGAAGTTCGCGCAGTTGGGTAATGCGTTGTATGCGGCGGCGCAGGAGGTCATTTATTCCTTTGTGATTGGCAAGGAGTCGCAGTCGATTACGTTTGAAGAGATTGCTGATCAGGTAGTGACTGCGGATTCGTTTGATTTGTTGGGGTCGTCGGATGCTGGGTTTGAGGTGATCTATTCCTCCCAGGATGAAACGGTGTGTGTGGTGACCACGGATAATCAGGTCGATGTGGTGGCTGTGGGTGAGTGCGTGATCACCGCCAGCCATCCCGGTACTGATACTCATAACCCTGCTGTCGATGTGGTGCAGACGTTTATGGTCGGTCTTGCTGATCAGGTGCCAATCGCAAGTAGCCAACAGCTCAGCACCAACGAGGACACACTGCTGGCCATTACGCTCACCGGCACCGATGGCGATACGGCCGAGCTGACGTTCGCCGTTACCGCGGGGCCCTCCCACGGCGTCCTGACCGGCGAAGGAGCCAGTCTTACCTACACGCCCAGCCCCAACTACCACGGCGATGACAGTTTCCAGTTCCGTGCCCATGACGGACTCAACAACTCGCCGCCCGCCACGGTGGCCATCACCGTCAACCCGATCGATGACCTGCCCAGCGGGGCGTTAACCATTACCGGCACGCTTCGGGAAAACGAACTGCTCACTGCCGATATTACCGGCCTGTCTGATGCCGACGGCCTGCCGGCGGCCGACCAATTCAGCTACCAGTGGCAAGCCAACGATGCGCCAATCGCCGGTGCCACCGGCGCCACCTACCGTCTTACTGCCGCCGAGGTCAACACCCAACTTCTGGTTACAGCCACCTACACCGACAGTCAGGGCAACACCCACCAGGTGAGTTCTCTGCCGGTGACCCTCACCGACACGCTTCCACCGGTCATTACACTCACCGGCGACAATCCGCTTGTACTGGAAGCCTCGCGCACCGCCCAGTACACCGATGCGGGTGCTACCTGCGAGGACACGGTCGATGGCACGCTGAGCCATGCCGTGGAAGTCTCTGGACAGATCGTGAACCTGCGCATCCCCGCTACCTACACCATCCGCTACAACTGCCAGGATCTCTCCGAGAACCAGGCCCCACAGCAAACCCGCACCGTCACCGTCCAGGACACGCTGCCGCCGGTCATTACAATCACCGGCGACAATCCGCTTGTGCTGGAAGCCTCGCGCACCGCCGAGTACACCGATGCGGGTGCCACCTGCGAGGACACGTTCGATGGCACGCTAAGCCATGCCGTGGAAGTCTCCGGCGACCTTGTGAACCTCCGCATTCCCGCCACCTACACCATCCGCTACAACTGCCAGGATCTCTCCGAGAACCAGGCCCCACAGCAAACGCGCACCGTCACCGTCCAGGACACGCTGCCACCGGTCATTACTGGTGTGCCTGAGAATATTACCGTCGAGGCCGACAATATTCCCGAGCCGGCCATCGTTACCGCCACTGACAACGTTAGCGAGAATATTGAACTTGTTTACCAGCAGGCGCAAACTGCAGCCGACCCGCCCGCCGCATATCAGCTGGTCCGCACCTGGACCGCCACCGACGAGGCGGGCAACACGGCCACCGCCACCCAGCAGGTCACCGTCCTTGAAAGCACACCGCCGATCACCGGCGACTATGACGCCAGCGGCACCGTCGATGTTGATGACTACGCCCTCTGGAAGTCGACCTTCGGCTCAACCACCGAGCTGGCTGCCGACGGTAACGGTAATGGCGTGGTCGACGCGGCCGACTACACGATCTACAGCGATGCACTGGCAGCCCAGGAGACACCCATAGAAAGCGATGCCGGCGTGATTGATGTCCTGGTTGTTTATCCCCAGTCGGCCGAAGCACAAATGGAGACCCTCATCCGCTGGAACCGCAACTGGGACCAAACCGAGATTGGCCCACTGCTGGATGTGATCTTTGAACAGACCACCAACATTTACCAGGCAAGCGGGATCGATGCCACCTTCCGCGTGGTGGGCGCTCAACAAATCGATTACGCACACATCGACCCGGACTGGCAGGCCGACCTGAGCCTTGCGCTGATGAACTCAGAACTCAGCAACCCGTATTACCAGCAGTACATCAACGAGATCCAGATCGCACGAAACCAGCATGCGGCGGACATCGTCATCTACTGGCGGGAGTTCGGTGACGGCGGCCCCTCAGCCAACGGCGCGGGAAGCCTCGGCGGAGGTGAGGACGAGGCGTACATTCACCTGACCTACGGGGGCATGAACCCGGTGATCGTGGCGCACGAAACGGGCCACCTCCTCTCGGGCGAGCATGGCGACGGCTTGCAGGGGGAAGCCTCGTACGCAGTCAACGGCGATGCGGCCGAGCTTCGCGAGTACCGTACGGTCATGACCATTGCCGTGCCGCTCGGCCACGAGCAGTACAATTACCTGTGGCGATTCTCTGATCAAGAGGCCACCGTAAGCGGGGACGTAACCTGCGGTTCGCTAAATGGCACTCCCCAAACATGCACGTTCCCCGCCGAGGTTCCCCTGGGCGGGGCAGCCCACAACGTGGTGCCCAAAATTTCCGCCATGGTTCCGGTCGTGGCTGCTTTTCGTGAGAAACATCTGCAGGGCAACACGGCGGCCGTCGCCACCGCAGCTGGCAGCGGCCTGTCCACACAGGATGATCCAGCCGAGACCGCAAGTCCCAGCACGCCCCCACCCGGCGACCCAGCTGGTCTGACCACGACCACCGCAACAGCTCCGGTTGCCGGTCGGCCAGCCCATCGAGCGCTGACTCCAAAACGTGACCCGGTGACAAAACCTTTGCTCAACCGGTCGCAACCGGTCGCAAAACCAACCAGGCACGCCTTACCCGATGGACAGCGCGAAGGGAACTTCCGTTCGTTTCGCCGCGGCCTTGACACCCTGAAGCGATGTGAGCGACCGGCGAATCAACACACCAAAACGCCCGCAAGGCAGGGGCCCCCGCCGAGGGCCGCCAGTGCACCTGTACGTGCATGCCCAGGTGCACCGCAGGAGTGCGGCACCCTCGAACACCGGTTGCCCAAAATCCAGCGGGGCAAGAATTTTCTTCAACGCAAACCGCCCGCCCTGCCATCACCACCTGTCAACCATCACCAGGCTGACCGCTGCGATCCTGCTGGGCGGGGCAATCCAATCGCCGGCCGGAAACTCGTCTTCCCCGAGCATGCCGCCCGAAAGCCCGGATGGAGAACCAGCCCAACTCCTTACACTTACCGATTCGTCGACGCGATGAACCGTGCCCTCCGGAGCCAGGCTTTCAGGAAGCAGCCTCCCCAGCATCGCAAAGACTGTCGCGACTGGGCCGACCAACCCGACAGCCCACAATTCCAAAAGTTTGCCAAATCACAGCACCTAAAGTACGCGACCACCCTGGCGTCCTACGACATCTACCGCCTGGCACGTGAACAGGCGCAGAAATCGCCTGCAAACCACGACAAGGTCACCGCTTACCGGCACATGAACTACATACTCGGAATCACCGGCAAGTGGGAGTTTGCTGCCGCCGCCGCAGAACACAGACTCCTTACAAGCTGGTGCCGGGGCCTTCCGCAGCAATGGCGCGAAGGCAAGGCCGTGATCCCCCCAGCACCAAACAATTTCGCTGCCTCCACGTCCATGGTCGCAGATTTGGGGATTGGCCTGGTCACAGCAGGTCTGTCTCGGAACCCCCGGCTTTCTTTTTACTGGGGGCAGTTCCAGGAAGCTGGCGCCCAATATAGCATCGAACATACGGCACACTCGCAATGGTATTTCAACTCGAACCTGGATGTTCGCGGTCCCTTTGGCTGGTACGACTCGTCTTTGAAATCTCCCGACGATTCTCCCTGGCAAGCGAGCTGGATACCGCAAATGGTCTGGCATGCCCTGACTGTAGATATCCTCCTTTACGACGGTCGCCCCACGCGGGCACACCTGGAGGTTGAACAACTCGGCATGCGATACATGAGGGCATTCGAGCTAAAGATGCTTACTCCCACCAGGGCCATGTTCGCCCTTGCGGAAGACACACTGCACAAGACCGTCGTACCGATCGACTTGCAGGAAGTTTTTCTCGACCAGGTCGGCGTGTCGATGGCCTCCGCGCTCGGTGACCTACCACATCCGGTCAACCGCAATCATCCGGCCATGCGCGAGGCGATCGCGTTTCAGAAAACTGCCCTGAGGTCACTCTGGGATTTCCCTACTACCGGAAAAATCGACGAAATGCTCACCCTCAAAACGGGTCGAACCATCTGCGATTTCTACACCCTCCCTGTCCTCAATCTTTTCCCTTGCTCTCCCAGTGATTAGCACCTGGCCTGCTGGCTCCGAATGGCGGTTCTCCAGTTGCCCGGATTTTTGCATTTCAATGCTAACCCGCTGCGAAATCCAATCTGCAGGGATAGAAAGCCGGTTGGTGCCAGACTCTCCAGCAGGCCCAGCGTCGCTCCGCGCCGAATTTGACCCCGATTTCCCGGCGGTCTATCATGGCGCCAGCCCTTCAAACTGTCCCCTCTTAAAACTGCGACTCCACAAGCTTTTTGAAGTCCACCACCCGCGACTTTTTTATTTAATTGCGTCAAGCCGAGTTCCTGCATGAAAAGCATCAACATTTTCCCGCTCACCATTTTTTGCGCACCGATTGGCTTTCCCTGCCAGGAAAACGATCCCGACAAAAGCAGATTGCAGACTGATTCAGCAAATCGTTGCCATGCGGGACCAGTCCGAACCGCCCACCTCTGAAATCGCCGCCTGGACGGGCGACGTGCGCGGGCACGAATTCCTTCACAACAACCCGGCCTTCAGCCCCTTGTTTGAAGCCTTTGAAAACAGCGTTGAACTTTACCTCCAGCAGATGGGGCTCGATGCCAGCCAGCTGAACCTTTATTTCACCCGCTCCTGGGCAGTGGTCGCTGGGGCCGGCGAACGGGTCAACCGGCATGCCCACCTCCAGAGCCACTTAAGCCTGGTCTATTACCTGCAAAAGCCAGCCACCGGAGGACGCATTGCCTTCTTGCACCCGTCACCGCCCAACGAATTTGTACCCGGCCTGTTCGAAACCAAAATGGCCTCCCTGTTCACAGGTCCCCGCAATGAAACCAATAGCAATAACATGATTGTCGATGTCACCGAGGGGGACGTGGTCATCTTTCCATCGCGAACCGAACATACGACCGAATCGCATCAATCAACCGAGCCACGCATTTCTATTTCCTCGGATATCGTCATCACCCTTAAAGACAGTACGAAGCAGGAGTTTTTATTACCCAACCTTGAACACTGGAAACAAATGCGAAGCTGACCGGCGGTTTTATTTTGCCACTTCCGGTAACAGCCAATTTCCACCGACCTTGATGGAGCCCACCGATTGGCGACCCCACCTGCTCCCCCAACGCTGCTGCCAACGATTTTTACCGAGGCAGAGTGCCAAAGCTTGATCGATCTCGCCGAACGGGAGGACTGGCTTGTTTCGTCTGACTCGGTCGATGGCGAGCCTGCCTGGGAATTGAACCTGCTTGAGTACCCTGCCGGAAAAATGGCTGCCAACCGTTTACGCAGCGCCGCGGCAGATTCCCCACTCGGCACCTCACTGAGGGGCTACATGATTTACCTGCGGAAATACTCACCTGACTCGCGCCTGTCACTAGGCTCCCACCTGGACAACAGCAAACTCTCCTTCACCGTAGCCTTGAACGACGACTATGTGGGGGGAGACTTTTTTTACGTCGACGCGAACGACAACGAGCAGACCGTGGCGCTCAAAACAGGCGATGCGGTTTTATTTGGAGGAGAACTCTTGCATGGTGTCAGGCCCATGCAGGAGGGAGTTCGTTATTCCCTGGTGATGCACTGCAGATAGCCGTTTCCGTTTGCCGTTTTGGCCCGCACACACGAAATCCTCGCTTGTTCGCGTCACCAATCATCCCAGAGCTGAAAACAACGTCGGCCACCGCTTTGCGATGCCGATCGACGACGCAAAGAAAAATCTGCAGAAAAAGGGCCTGCACACCCTTTTTCCTTTCCATCAAACCGAACCAAATCGACGCGAGTTTCCAACTTTCTTTTTGCACTCGAAATATCCTGCAGTTAAACTGGCAATTGGTTCGCATTTCCTGCCAAGTGCCCCAACTTGACAGCTAGCCGCAAATCGATCTTAAAAACTCAAGTAGGAGAATAAGCTAATGCCGCATTACAAAGATTGGTACGGAACAAGGTTCCAGGATCCAGACGACGCCGGAGAATCGTGGGGGACCTTTGATCCGGAGGTGGATCTCACCCAGGCTGCGACCAGCGTCAATTGGAAGGAAACGGACTCGAACTCAGTTTCAGAGACCGTCGCAAATAATCTAACCGCTGCGTACTGGGACAATAACAATCTCCCCAGACCAGAAGCTTTTGCCGTTCTCATCCAACCAGAGTACTGTGAACATTCCACCTGCTTTCAGGTTTGGGACGTCACCTGGGAACAACAGACGGGCACGCTATCCCAACAAGCACCTCTGGTCATGTCTTTTGAAGAAATCGTCGATTCCGCAAAGACAGGTCAATCCAGCGCATTCTCATCCATCGGCAGCGTCTACTTCCAGGTCGATTCCGTTCCCATCCCAGAGCCTTCTTCAGGCATGCTCCTGGGACTGGCAATGGCCTGGGGCCTGATTGCACTATTAACCCGACGTTTTTGGCGGTGCTGCACAGGGGCAGCCCAGGGAGTCAAATCAGTCTGGATGTGCTGTTTCATGTAAGCCAAGAACTACGAAAAATACGGACTGCACTCATGACGCGAGGCGGACCGTGGCTCGACTGGCTGGCGGCTCATGCCGCTGGCTTCCGGCGGCGCCGAAAATGCGCCGGCCACCACCTTAGCCATCCGAACGCGCGAGCCAGTCACGAATATCCGCCACCGCACCACGGGCGAATTTCTCCCCTATGCTCTCAGTGACTCAAATCGATTTCGTCGATTTGATGACATAACGTCGTTCGCTGCGTATTGGCTAGCTACCCGACCCCCTGCCCAATAACCGTTTCCGTTTCGGTGAATTGGAGCATCTACGAAGGTCTGTTTTCAAGATCGCGTCGAGGCCGGTGACGCCCACCACCAGACTAATATCTCTCTTACTGTCGGGTAGCGTTCTCTAATCCTGATGTCCACCCTGGCAAAATGAGCCTAACGACAAACTGCACCACCAGGCGCAATTATCACGTCAATTCTTTAAATCTCAGACACACAAAGAGACCCGCAATGATCGCCAAATTCTTCCGCCTCCAACGGATATACAAGGGAATAGACCCTGCTCCCCCAAGGATCCGAAAAGCATCTCCACGGAAACTCGCAGTCGAGCACCTCGAGGACCGCAAAATGATGGCAGTCGTCTTCGAATCGGAAACCCCGCTCCAATTCGACCTTAACGATACGGCTTCCAACGCGGACTTTGTCGAGATGGTTCAGGGTGACGCCGTGGCCATGAGTCAAGCAGACTGGCTGCAAATTCGTGGCTCGAACGCTACCAGTCAGGACAGGGACGTTTTTCGTTTCCTACTGAGTGAGCCTTCCGGACTGTTCTTGGACTTGGATAGTGACTCATTTGACGCAGAATTGACGGTTTTTGACACGTCGCTCAACGTATTGGGCTACAACGACGACGGCTACGATCTTCACGATTTCCAGATTTCCAACACTCGGAACGACAATCCTGTTACGTCCGACCCGTCGCTGTACCTGGACCTGCCAGCAGGAACCTACTACGTGGAAGTATCGAACTCGCCGGATGACGGTTCTGGTAGTTATGAACTCTATATCCTCGCCGACTCCAACTACACTTCTGCAGTTCCACAGCTAGACAGCTTCGTCACGGCACCGAACACGCTTCATCTCGACTTCGATGGCCATGCGTCGACCGACGACAAGTGGGCAGCCGCAAAGGGCCCCTACTCCGTCGGTGCATTCGACTTCGATGACGACCCAAATACGTTCTCACCGGCCGAACGGTTTGCCATACAGAATATCTGGGAAATCGTCACCGAAGATTTCTCTCCTTTTGAAATCAATGTCACAACAGTCGAACCGGCAATTCTTCAAACTGCCGCGACCAACCCTGGCGCAGCAAATGGAATTGCGGAACGGTTGGTCATCACGGACTCCGATCGATCGAACGTCACGGATCACACCACCGCTCTTGGAGTCTCCACACGAAATACCTTCGCGAGCGATAACACAACCGATATTGAGGACAATCTGGCTTTCACGTTCTCCGGCCACATTTCGGACAAAAAGGCACCGAACACGATCACCGCAGACCAACTTTCTGTGTGGGAAATGGCCGTGGCTCCGGTAATTCATGCCAACGTAACGTCACACGAATTCGGGCACGCCTTGGGCCTGGATCACTACGACAACGCGGCTCACAACAACTCGATCATGCGTAATTCAATACAGGGGGCTCAGCGTCGCACTTGGGCTGTCGGCCTTGACGACGACACACCTAACCCCCAACTCCAAGACGATGTCGCAATCATTAGCGGCTTCAACCTTGCGTCGCCGACTGCGGACAACACAATCAACTTTCGTCCTGATGATCACGGAAACCTGATCACCTCTGCAACGCAACTGGGGTCCGTGATTGACCATTCTCGCGCAAGCGGTGTGATCGAGCAATTCACCGACCTCGACCTGTACGAATTTACCGTACCCACTTCCGGCATGGTTGCCGCTAGTGTTGACGTGGACGAATTCAAGAACAACCTGGATGCAAACCTCCGAGTACTCGATTCGAATGGTGCCGTGGTCAGTCCACTGACAAACTTTCCGCCACATTTCGACCCGTCGGATTCACAGTACGACGCCGTTGCCGTTGTGTCGCTGGTCCCCGGAACCTACTATCTGGAGATTTCCAGCGATGGAGACGATGGCGAACTAGGTCAGTACGATGTAGAAGTCACACCTCTTTGCTCTGCCAACGCGGTTCCGAATGTGGTCTACGTTTCGAGCACCGCGTTCGGTGCGAACGATGGGACGTCGTGGCACAACGCCTATCACAATCTTGAGGCAGCACTGAACGATCCCTTGGCTGCCAACGCCGCCGCCAACAACACGGATGTCGAGATTTGGGTTCGGCGGGGCATGTATACGCCTGGCCTCACACGTACCGATACGTTTCAGCTTCGTTCGAACGTTTCACTGCTAGGTGGGTTTGCCGGGTGTGAAACGAACCGTGACCAACGGGACTGGATTGAAAATCAAACGATACTCAACGGCGATATCCAACGCGACGACATCATAGAGCGAGTCGCCATAAAAGACGGTGTGGATCAAAACGTCGCTCCGGGAAATGAAGAGAATGTCTACCACGTCGTCACAGGTGCCGACGACGCGACGTTCGACGGATTCTATGTCGAACGCGGCAACGCATCCAACGAGTTTGTTCCCGACATGGGAGGCGGCGGGATGTTCAATGACCACGTATCACCCTACGTCAGTAATGTCGTCTTCCGATCGAACCATGCCGATTACGGCGGCGGCATGTTGAACACCGGAGAAGACGTAAAATTGTACAATGTTGTCTTCGAACGGAACCATGCGGAATTTGGTGGTGGCCTGGCCAGCATCGCAGACACCCATTCAGACATCATCAACAGCGTATTCTTCGCAAACAGCGCCGCCACTGCGGGTGGAGCGGTCTACAACACTGGCGTCCCAAAACGACCACCAGTTAAGGAATCAGGCAACTCGCAATTGCTACTCATGAATTCAACATTGGTCGACAACCAGGCTCCTCATGGGGCCGGTGTGGCAAACCTGTTCGGCGGGCAGACGTCGTTGATTAATTCAATAATATTTTCTGCCCCGGCTCACCCGAACCAGGGAAGTCTCCTCAACGACAACCTGTCGTCCTCCACCCTGCGCCACAGCAATATTGAAGGACTCAGCGCCGCGACGAGCCAAGCGGGCGTAACAAACGTCGGCGGAAATATCGACACCGACCCGGGATTCGCAAATACTTACGGATTCATCGACGGTGACGGCCCCGACAATCGCTGGGCAAATTTCGACGACGGCCTGGCTCCGGAGTCGTCAAGTCCGGTAGTTGATGCGGGAACAGCCCTAACCTTTCCACCCACACCCGACGAAGACATCCGCGGCGTGCGTCGCCCAAGTTTAATCCTACAACCGAACTCCGACACACCCTCAACTCCGTCACCGTGGGCCAACCTCCAGATCGATATAGGAGCGTACGAAGCATCGCGAACCCGGCACTTCGACGCTGCCGCCTATACCACCTGGCGGGACCACTTGGGCCAAACCGGCAATCACCCGGCCGATGGCGATGGCAATGGGGTTGTTGACCAGAATGACTACCATATTTGGCGTAATAATTTCGGAAAGAAAGTAGCCCGAACCACCGATACAAATGGTGTCCAAAATCAGACGTTGTTGACAGAAACAAGCTCTGCCAAAAATTCGACACCAGAGGTCACAACACCGGCAACCGGTAAGACCACTGCTGCGGACTCCGGGGTGTTACCCACTCACGAGATGGCTTTCGGGCCCTTTACCACTCTCGCCGAATCCTCTCCAGAGAATACCAAGGCGACAATCACCGTCGCAACGGCCTCGGGAACATCAAACCTCCTCCTAAATCACGAGAATCCCATCAAGCAACCAGGTACACCCCATGTACACAGCCTGGCCGCTGACGGTCTCTCCAGCAACGGAACCTTGCAACTGCCTGCCAACGAAGCCGACCAACTCGACGCTGGCGGGAACACGGCCAATCGTACCAGTCACGACCGAACATTGCTTTTGGACTCTGCCTGGCAACAGGCCCCACAAGCACCGCTGCCGGCGGACGACTACGAGCTGAAACTTTTGCCCAGAGAATTTGATGGCAAACGCGACGCAGCAACGGACACGGCATTTGAACTTCTTGGGCAGCGACGGCCCGTGCTGGGCACCGCAGATGAAACGGGGACCTTTTAAAACGTGCCGCCACTCAACAAGGGTCGGCCGGAGTCGCCTGTGGGTATTCGTTGGGCAAAGCGTACCAGCCGTTGGGCCATGTTTCGGCCTCCCACAGATCGTTCGGCTCGCTAAACGGTGTGATCCGTACCCAATCGATCTCGAGCGTCGCCTGGTCAAAATTCGGATCCCCTGCCCAGCCAACCCGGTCGACATACTGGCCATCGAGCTGTTCTTTAAAACCGGCCGCAGGAAACCAGATACCAAGCCAGAACCGGGACGCGCGGGCCGGAATGTTGTCCTGGCCAAAAACGTTTCCCTCGTGGCGGTAAACCTCCGTGCCATCGACCGTCCAAATGACCCGGGGCAACTCTCCATCGCCACCCGTGTGCCAGTCGATGCCATAGGTATGAAACTCACCGTCGTTCACCACTTCCATACGGCCCGGGTGATGGGCCCCTTCCCCACCCAGCTTTCCGCCCCAACTGTTGACCCGCGCGTAGTCGTAAGAAATCGGGTCGTTGGCCTCTCCAGTCTGCAGGGCCGTGGGAAATTCCCAGTCGATCTCCGAATTGCGGACCCGGCTCGGTTCCTGCCAGTAGGCCGCTTCGCCTGGAAAATGCTCGATGTAGTGAAACGTCCAGAACGCCGAGGCGGCACCCAACACCTGCGGAATACGGGCCCGCACCTCGTACCGGCCTGACGCGTAGTAGTCACGCGTGGCAATCCCGGCCCCCACCCGCGTCGCCCGCTCCCCGTGACCGGTTACCTCCCCTTCGTACAGATCGCCATGGGCGTTAAGTTTTAAAATTCCGTCGGCAACGTCTACATTCTCCGGGACCAGCCCGCCGTTGTCCCCGCCCCACGCCTTATCGACAATCAACCATTTTTCGGGGTCGACCCCTGCGGAAAAATCATCGAACAAAACTTCACGAGTCGGCTCCGGAATCGGCTCTGGCGTGTCAAGCCACTCGTCGCCCTGGGCCAGCAAACTGACGCGGTCGACCGTCAGCGATCCGGTGGTTCCCTTGTAATGCTCCAGTACGACGCGGGGATAAGTGTACGCGTCGCCAGTCGTGAACCGAATCACGATATCCTGATACTCCCCCTCATCCACAAGGACTGCCGCCGAGAGCTCTTGGCGGTCGGTAACCGTAATCGTCGCCCCGTCGCCGATGGCCTTGGCACGCGCCACCAGGGTGTAGCTTCTGCAGGGGGCCAGCGCCATGGGAATGTCCTGCACGGCGCGAGCCGACTCTTCTGCAGTCGCTTCAAGCCTGATCTCCCCCTGGTGATGCCAGCTGGCATGATCGGTGACCCAGTCGACAAGCCCGCCAGAGAAGTCATGGTTTTGGATGATTTCGCCTCCGGCTGCCACCAGGCGTGGCAACTCCGGTGGGGTCGGCCAGGAAGTACCATCGGGCGGCAGAGGAAGTGGCAACGCCCCTTCGACCAATCGAACGTCGCCGAAATAAACCGCGCCTGCCTGGCCCTGATAGGCCTCCAAAAATAACTCGACCTGGGTACTTTGCGCGTCCGTAAAAAACTGAAACTGCTTTTCCTGCCAGGCCTCTCCGGTTGCCGCGTTGGTTTTGACAAACTGCACCCCCTGATCAACACCAAACGAAGCCCACGTGCCCTCCCCCTCGGTCCGAACCCGCACCCCAAAGGCATACTGGGTTGCCGGCTTTAAACCGCTAACGGTTTGCCGTATGCGAGAACTGGCCGTCTCGGTTGAATCAAGCTGCAACACAAACTCGTCTGGACTCTCACGGACCACGTTCACCAGGTTTTCGGCCGTCACGTTCCAGCTATCGAGAGTTCCCGCCCCAAAATCGCCGTTGACCACCCAATTGCCCTCGGCATTGGGACCCGCCGGAGCAGGCCCCCCCCGCCGGAGCAGGCTCTGGCAGAGAAATGCCAAACCGGTCCCGCCACGTGGTGTAGTCCTCTGGGCCAATCACCCCGTTGCCATCCGCATCGGCACGAAGGTCGGTGGTACTGCCGGCCGTGTCCTGGTAAATCGTGTAGTCGGCCGCGTCAATCCGGTCGTCAGAATTAAAATCGCCATAGGCCGCCCTCCAGGTTGGCAGGATTCCCTCGCCAATCTCCCCCGCAGGGTTTTCCGATTCGGCGGGCGGGACCGGGTCGCCCGAGTTGGCGTCGACCACATTCAATTGGACCTGGTCAACCACCACCGACCCTTGCTGCTGGCGGTAAGCCTGCACGTACACGGTCAGCATGGTCGTGTTGACACCGGTCGTGAAGGTCAACTGGTAGTCGTCGGACCGATTATCCCCGGCGGCCAGTTCCGAACCCTGCCCGTCGTAATGCTTCACACCCAGGTAGGCGTAAATTGGATCGTCGACCGTCAACGTACCACGGAGCGCATAGGTTGTCTCGGGCTGAACCACCACCGGCTGACTGATGCGGGCTGTTGCCGTTTCAGTAGGCTTTAAGGCCACCGCCTGGTTATTGCCAACTTCGACCACCACCGCTGCAGCCGGGCTGTGGCTCTCGTTCAACCAGCCATCGAGCCCAGCGGAAAAATTGCCGTTGGCAATTGGGTTGGCCGACAACATTTGCCGCGCTTCGAGCGGTTCGACCGCCATCCACCGCCGGCGGGCTCTTGTTTTTTCTTGCGACGAGCAGCGTTCATATCGGTTCCACATCATTCTTCAATTTTTCCCTGGGGGTCGTTTATCAAGAAACGTTTTTTCGGTTCCTGCCTGTGGACTTTGTCCGCCAGAGTGGCTCCAGGCAAAACCGGGCCCGCCACCATTTTCCACCGGGCCTGGCCAATTTTCGGCCAACCTCAAAAGAATCATAGAGAGCCACTCTGCCGAGACAAATCACCGGCAGATGGGCAACTTTCAAACGCAGCTCACGACGGCCATCCCTCCGGAGAGCGCCCTTGGCAGCACAACAGATTTCCCAACACGTGCGGTCCCAAGAGGACCTTCCGCCGGGCACGGCGACAAATTACCACCTACTGCCTGTCCGTTTGGGGAACCATTCCCACAATCCAGAATTGCCACGGACACTTGGCCAGCCAAGAACAATCGCGGGCCAGCCAAGAACAATCGCGGGCCAGCCAAGCAAAATCGCGGCTGCACGATACCAGTCGTCTCGATGCAAATCACCTGCGGTCCCGCCTGCCCAACTGGAACCCGACTGCCCACCTAGAAATGGTCCAGCGAATCGATCCAACAGGCCACAGCTGCGCGCTCAGTGGCAATCAGCTGTCCCGATTCTGACCCAATGCCGCTCACCGTCACAGGATAACCGGCCGAAGATAATTCGCGGAGCCCCTCGCGCATCTGCATGGCCAGCGACCGCTCGACTGGAACACCGGCAAAAATCGCCAGCCGCGTTGATGGCTCGGCATGAGGAACTTCCACCTGCCTGGGTACGGGCGCCGCAGCGAGCGAAATTCCCCGCACGACCTGCCGACCTGCCAACCCCAGCAGACATGCCATCTGGCCACCGCCCTGCCGGCCATGCACAACAACTCGCCTTGGGTCAACGTGGTATTTCCGTACCAATCTCAGCAACAACTGCCCCAGGTACTCAACCTCGCTCCGCTGCCACCGGTCCTTTTTCTCCGCGGCAGGGGCAGCGAATACCAGGTTGTACTGCTCACAGAGAGGTCCCCAGGCATCGAACTGGGCCTCGGCGTCATAATCTCCCGGCGCATGGAGCCACAGAAGCAAGCCGGGCTCGACACCGCGCTGAATCGACTTCGGCACATAAAGGGCACAGTCATTGGGGAACTGCGGTAGCTTGAGTTGGTCACGGCCATATTTTTTATCACGATCGATCTCAGCGGAAGAAGGGTTGTCGATTTCTATAGCAGGCAAGCTTACGGGAACCTCGGTGGGAAGCCCGGCCGCAATTAAGGTCCTGCTCTGCGCCACACCTTCTCGCTCAATTTCGCAAACAACCTCCGCTCCCACGGGCACCCCGTTCATGGCCTCAATGGCAGCAGCGATCGTTTTGACTTCGCCGCCGTCAATCTTGAGAATGCGGTCCCCCGGAAGCAAGCCTGCTTTTTCGGCAGGGCTCTCTTTATGGGTGGCACGAACTACCACCCCAGCTTCGGCAGTTCGCCTTGGAAAAACACCCAGGAACGCATGCCGATAGGCCCCCGGAGGACCCGCCAGCGTCACGTCAGTTTCAACCCGCCGGTGGTCTTCGCCGCGCAAAACCGTGATGGCAACCGTTTCTCCTGCATACCGGGGCCCCAGCGCATAGCGCAACCTGGTCAACGTTGCCGCAGGCTGCTGATCGACTTCCATAATCTGGTCGCCGGCGAGCAGTCCGGCGCTGGCCGCTGGAGAACCGGCCCGTACTGTGGCCACCGTAACCGGGTCTTCAAACGGATTGGCCTTCAGTAGGCCCACTCCCAATCGACCTGGCTGTTGATCCTCGCCCAGTTTCATCCGCTCGATACGTTCGGTGATGGGGGACAAAGAAACGGCAAAACCAACTCCCGAGTCATACCACTGGAGCCCGGCAGATTGACTGGTACTCTCTGGTGACATCGGCACCAGGATTCCCAACACGCGACCGTAGATGTCAATCAACGGCCCCCCATAATTGGCCGGCGAAACGGCTGCGTCGGTCTGCAACACTTTGCCAAACAGGCGGCCTCGGGCACTGACAATACCAACCGCCACATTGGGCCGATCGGCACGAAATGCCCTACCCACGGCAATCGCCCAGGCCCCCACTTCAACTTCTGTATTTCCACTCCAGTCGGGCACCGGCAAGCCCGTAGCACCGCGCGCCTTGAGCAGCACCAACATGCGGCTATAGTCGGTTGCAACGAGGTCGGCCGCCACCTGCTTGCCAGAGGGAAGCCGTACGAAAATCGAAGAAGGTTCCGCTGCGAAGTTAAATGCGCTCGAAAGAATAAAACCATCTTCTGAAATAATCAGACCCGTCGTCGGCCCACTGGCTACCAGGTGACGGCCTACTTTCTCATGTCCGCCGATAGTGCTCACCTGGACTACCGAATCGGCAATCACCTCGACGGCTTCCTTGACGGCACGTTCTTCCAGCTGCACCAACGTCGGCCCAGTCTCACAGATGCCAACGCTGCCCGGACCAATCACCATACCGACTGCAAGGACTACCCACGACAAGTCCCAACCGCTGCAAAGCAGCGAAATCATTGACCCCATACGCCTGGTGTTCATTCTTCGACTTGCTCCCGTGACTGGAGGACGACTTCCATCACTTCGTCACCACGGAGAAGCACGAATTTCACCTGATCGGAAACCTCATTGCGGCCAATCAACGCTTCACATTCACGACAGGAACTGACAAAATTCCCATCCACCATGACGACCAGGTCATCAACCTGAATGCCTTCCCGGGCCGCAGCTGAACCTGGCATCACTCGATCCACATACGCTGGCGTGCGTGCGACCACATCAGGCACAAGAATGATCCCCAGGTCTCCAAAGCCAAGCGGCCGATTGGGCCGGTTGAGTTCGTCGAGTGGCGGTAGCTGGTGTCGCCCGGCGACGATATCTTCTACGACGTTGGCAAAAGCATCGACAGGCAAGGCAAAATTGAGCCAGGTGTTCGTTAGCTGGCTGCGGGCTTCTTTGCCGATCAACCCGAGCAATTCGCCGTGGACATCGGTAAGTGCGCCGCCGGCGGCACCTGGGTTGTTGATAATCGCATCGACCACGTAGACATCACCCCGGTAACGAACCTTGGCCGCCCCTCGTCGGGCTGCCAGGGGCGCCACAGCAGCAACCGTTCCATGGAGCGCACTGACCGCTTCATTACCGGTTGCAATTCCGAATAAATTATTAAACGCCAGCACTCGGCCTCCCACGTCGCTGGAGGCCGACCGGGAAAGGTCAAACGTCGGAACCGACTCCTCGCCGGGATCAAAACGAAGGATCGCAATCTCCATGACTGGATCGATGCCAACGGGACTGGCGTCGAAGCGGCGACCGTCATCCAGCACAAGGGTCACTTCATCCGCATCCAACACATAGCTGGACACCGTCAGCACGTAACCGGGAGGCTCGATCAAAATTCCGCTTTGATAAGCTTCCATGCCCCGCAACCCACCCGCCCCAAAAATCTTGACGATTTTGGGTTGCACCTGCCTGACCACCCCAACGAAGTCTCCCTCTTTTGGCGCAGCATCAGCCAGCGGAGGCGAAGCAACCATTGCCATCACCACGACCATGCCACGGAGCACAGAACTTAACTCACACTTCATAGAGGTCATTCCGTATTGGGTCTTTCAGGACGATCCAACGAGTTGACCTCCAGCGCGGCATAGACCTGGTCTCCATAACGGACGACCCATCGGCGCGGCAAGGACAACCCGTCAACGTCCCATGGCCCTTCAAAATGAATTTCACACGGGTCGTCATCACTCGTGCGAAAGAACTCAATGCCAACCAGGCCTGCTGATTCCGGATCAAAATAAAACCGGTACTCGGCGCCTCCATACATACCGACCAGGCAATCCACGAGATGATCGGGCTTATCCCACGGAAGCGTTCCCAAGTAGTACACATCGCCAAACTTCTCCAGCCCCACAGACAGCAGTCGCTGCCAACCATGCAGGGCAGCCAGCAACCCGCCTGAGCCGGGAGGGCTTGAAGACTCGGTCACAGGCAATGTCAAATCGGCACTTGAAGCGCCGAGAGGCATTTCGATATCACCACGCTGTTGTGACAACTCAATTCGAAATTCTCCCCCCGTCTCTACCTTGCCGGCAACCACCCAGTCGTACCCACTTTGGGGGACTTTTCCGCTCGAAATCTTCTTCCAAATCCGATCCTGGTGGACCTGATTGTACCAGTAGTTCGCGTAGCCTCGACGCGCGACGTAGTGCTCCTTGACTACGCCTGTCATTTTTACCTTCGCCGGCCGCCCAAATCCCGGTCCCTTTGGTTGCTTTGGAGCATCCGGAAGTGGCTCGTCGGGATCCCCGGGCTCGCCGGGACGTTTGGGCATTTCAGGTTGCGGCCAATTTTGCTCCTCCAGAAGTTCCAGCAACTCAGCCTGGCGATGATGTCCCGCCAACCGAACCAGGCAGTCGTACTCTCTGCCCTGCCGCCGAAACACAAGTGGCACCCGCCAGCCGCGCGGAAATGTCCCCAGCGCATTCTTGAAACCATTGACGGTAGCAAGGTCGTAGTCTCCAAACCGCACAAGCTGATCACCATACCGCAACCCGCGACGAAAGGCATCGCTATCGTCAAGGATGTCATCTACCACAACCTGGCCCCGCTCGTTGGCTGACACGACAGCCCCCAACGATGCGTGGTCGACAATTCGCCCACTCTTGAGATACCCAAGAAAACGTTTGATTTGATTAATCGAGATTGCATAGCCAACACCCACATTCACTCGCCCGCGCTTCTCGAAGGATCCCCGACCATTGATCCCCACTAACCGCCCGGCGGCGTCAAAGAGAGGTCCCCCTGAATTGCCTGGATTAATCGCTGCGTCCGTTTGCAGGCAGTCGGTGTATTCGAGCAAGGTGCCTGCTGGATATTGATAACGGTGCACACCGGAAATAATCCCGTAGGATACCGAAGGTTGAAAATCATCGGAGAGTGCAAACGGATTGCCGACAACATAAGCCCAATGACCAGCACGGACCGAATCGCTATCCCCCATTTCTGCAGCGGGAAAGTCGTCGCGCCCAAACAGTTTAATCAGGGCAACATCACCGGTCGGATCCATTCCTACAATCACCGCGTCATAAAGTTGCCCATTGGTCATCCCACACTTCATCGCGGGGCCACAGGGTGACGCTACGTGAAAATTGGTCAAGGCATAGCCATCCGCCGAAATCACCACTCCCGACCCAAGCCCCTGCCCTGCGGTGTCAATAATTGCCAGGGTGGGCTCCGAAATTTTCTGCACAACCGCAATGCGTTCTGCCTGGGCCCGCAGGACCTGATCTTCAGGTACAACCTCTGCGGCACTGGCCGCGAGGGCCAATAAACCGAAAACAAGAATTGAGCCGCAGGAATTTTTCACTTGATAAACTTTGCATCGCAGAGGTTGACAAGATCACCCGAGTCGAGATTACCACCGTAGTCGACGAGCAGGCGGAACACACGCACATTTTCAACAGGAACGTCAATCTCCAGTGGAGCGTCGGTTCCCTTGACTTCCCGGTCGAGGAGAACTTGCCCATCGCCAGTAATCATCAATTGGACCTGCCCCTGGTGAAGCACGTGGGGATCAATGCCAGCCAGGGCGACAAACCGCCTGCACCCCTCGGGCACCCGATAGGCAAGTTCACTGCGACTGCGCATCGCAACCCCTTTACCATATGCTTGTTCGACTTGGACCTCCGCACGACTGGTCGCTCCAGGCATCACCACTGACAAAGTTGTGCCAAAGAAAGAGCGGTCAAATTGTGGCTGCCCGTGGGACTGGGCCAATTTCACACTGGCTGGCAAGCCAATCAGTGGCGTCCAGCGACTTTGTTGCGGCGCCAGATCACTGAGATAGACAAGCTTGCCTGAAGAAAAATCAATCCAGCTAATTTTTTCCCAGGGTATGGCTAACGGGCTGCCACCAGCGGTAACAAACTTCAATAACTCCTGTTCGTATTGAAGATGCTTCGCGACGACCTCGAGGCCTCCAACCGCATGAATCGTGCAGGCCCCTTCGCTAGCATCGGTCGGCCCAGGTCGATAGTACTGAAAACCTGCCACCTTCGATCGACTCACCGGGATCGTTTCGTCATCAAGCGAAAACATCACCTGGTCTGTCGTGACCTCGCCCAACACTCCCTGCAAGTGGTCCAGCTTTGCCTCGGCCCGGCGCCGGATGACTAACACATCTCCTGGCAAGTGGAACTCGCGAATTTCATCCCACACCAGGGCATCCTCGGTGGAAAACTGTCCGCACTGGACTGCCTGCACAAGTTCGACAGGAACCCGCAGCGACTGATGGCGAGGAGTCCAGAAAGGGGCCAGTTCGAGGATCGCTTCGCCGTCGACGACCGTATAGTGAGTGGCCGGCAATCTTGTCCCGTCGACCAATTCCACCACGAACTCAACCGCCAACTCGACCGCCAACTCGCCTGCGGGCTTTCCGCGCATGCTGGCATTTGACCTGATCGAAATCAACTCGGGTTCGACAATCGCAGCACGCTTGCCATCCGACTGGAGGGTTAACGTCCCGTCGCTCCATGCCTGTAGTTGCCCCACCAGTGACTGCCCGTCGAGGCGGGTAACTACCACCTCGGGAGCCACCTCGGGAGCCACCACAGGAGCCACCTGGGCCATCAACATCGTGGTACCAATAAAAACAATCCAACTCATAGTCACTTGTCAGGTTCGAGGGTAGCGCACCCCAGGTCCGTTTACGGAACGTCTGCCGACTGGCCTCTGGCGAGCTCACGAAAATACTGTTCAATCACCTCTCGATAATGGGCAGGAAACTCCCGGCCAATTTGCTGGAGAGCCTGTTCGCGTTCTTTGGGTGGCAAATCTCCCCAGCCTGATTTATCTCCTATATCCCGCTGCTCAACCTTTCCCGGAGCCTGCATTTCCGCCAGTCGACTCTCCTGCATTGGGTTTCCGCCCGATTGGGCCTGAGCCTGCCCCTTACCTGCAGCCTGTTGTTGCTGCTGCTCGAGTTCCTCGATCATCTTATCCAGCGAATCAATAACTCCCTGTTCGATTCCTTGCACCGTTTCTCCGGCTCGGCCTTGGGTCAACCGTCGCTGAATGTCCGACATCCGGCGGGCAATGTGGTCTAACGATTCATCCTCCAATCGCTCAACGTCCTTAACGATAAGCCGGGCCAGTTGTTGGTACCGCTCTGGCAATTCCGACTCGCGTTCCAACAATTGGGTCGCCAACGATCCCGCCTCAGAGGGGTGCACTAAAAAATGATGGGCAACGGCTCGACAAAACAGGAGTGTGTCGGGAGCGGCCACATCGCGGGTGCTCAAACCGGCCATCGACACCAGGGCCTCGTCATACAATCCCACCTGGGTCTGCCACCGAGCAAGATAAAGCCGCATGTTATTGCGAACCAGGCGTAAAGTCTCCGGCTCCTCAAGCCAGGCCCATTCAGCCGGTAGCATCCCGGCGGAAAATGACTGGCAATGCTCAATGATGTTTGTCACGCGCGGATCAACCCGGGCAAAAGTTTCCGCCAGCGCATCGAGTCGGCTCGCGTCTTCGGAACTTTCCCCTGCCGTCTCCCAACGCGCCAGAATGGCGGCGCGGTCACTGGCTGGGAGCGATTGCTCGCTAAGCCAGTTTTCGAGTTCCACCGCGACTTCCGCATGGGTGCGAATGGTCCACCCAGGTGTCGCCAGGAAATCTCCAATTTCGTCGCCCGCAAAGAGGCAACTGCCCCCCGCATGGAGCATCCATACGAAAGGTAAGGCGACCCAACGAACAGACCGGCTCCGATTTGGCTTTCGAATACCTTGCATGGCTTTCGACACTCCTGTGGGCCACAATCGCCTGCCAGCGGAAGTTCAAACGGGGTGAACCCCTCCAGGGTTTCACCGCTGGGCCCTGGCTCACTTCGATGGCTCCTGCTCACCGGTCACTTCGTACCAACAAGGGCCACTGGGTCCGCCAGGGCATCCTTTTGCCGAAGGAGAACTCTTCCCTGTAATTCCTTCATTATCGGGCATCTTACAATGAAGTCCAATGAAAATGGCGAAACCAGGGGGACCTGGCAATCTACCTAGGGCTATTCGACCCTGTTTTTATTCTCACATGAAGGGCGACTTTTTGAAAGCTCAGTCATTGCGGCCCAATGCCAGGTCCTTGGCCGCACGATAGACACGCTCTTGACGTTGGCCCAAATCCTGCAACGCTTCGACCACATCTGCCGAACGCGCTTGCTCGCCATCCACCATCTCTCCATAACGTTGCGTGCGCCGATTGATCCGCAACTGCAAGGACCGGATCATCTTCAGTTCGGCAATCTTGTTCACCAAAGCCGGTTCGGCAGACTGCCCAGCCGATGGCATTTCTCCAGACTTGGCCTGTTCTTCTTCGAGTTCTTTGAGCGCCGTTTCGAGCGCTGCAACGGCCTCTTCAAGAGCCTCGATGATGTCTTGCTCAAGACCCTGCGTGATTGGGCCAACCTCGACCTCGCCAAGCCGACCGGTCACTTGCTGCATATCCTCACGCATCTGCAGGACTGTCTCCGGAAAAGCGACTGACGACCCTTCCTCCTGCAGCAGCAAGAGCGCCTTGTCGGCATCGCGCACGATGAGCGATTCTTTACGACTCAGACGGGCCGCTTCAATTTCGTGACGGTGGTCACGATTTTCCGGGGAGACTTCGGCCAACAGTAGTGTCCCCTCATAGACCTTCACCTGTGCCTCGAGCATTTTGCGAAAACGGGCCACCAACATCGTCAGTGCGCGCTCTCTTTCTTCTTCTCGTAACTGACGAAGTACGCGTTCCAACTCAGCCCGTGCTTCTTCAAGCTGCTTGACGGCCTGTCGCTGCTTTTGAGAGGCGCCGTCACGATTTGCCTGTTCGAGTTGCTCCTGGGCCCTCTGCATCTTCTCGGCGGCCAGCCGCAGCTTGGAACTGGCCCGCTCGATCGGTTCGGCAGACGACTCCTTCGGCTCTTCACCGGAGGATCCTTCCCCGCCTGGAGGCTGACCGGAAGACTCCTCTCCGGAAGACCCCTCCGATGGCGACTCGCCTTGGCCAGCCGCCTCGCCCTCAGTGCCGCCCTCAGTCCCAGAAGCGTCCGGTGGTGGTTCCCGGTTATCGGAGCCCTTATCGGAGCCCTTATCCGAACTGGCATCCGCTGGCGGAGTTGTCGGTGAGGGCTCAGTTTCTCCCGGATCTTTCGGTGGGTCGCCTTGGCCAGGTGCCCGGTTGTCGTCGGGCCGTTCACCGCTGGCACCCGACTCGGCAGCGGGAGACCCTTCAGCCTCTTGAATCTGGCCCCCAAGTTGGTCGGTTTGCCGGGCAGCCTCTGCCTGATCACGCTGAAGCGCTTCGAGTTGATCGTCGGCCTCTGTGCGCGCACGAATACCTTTTTGCCAACGAATCAATTTGCCGATTTCGCGCAGATAGCGACGAATACGCCGTTGTTCCGACTCGATATCGGTTTGCCGATTATCCTTCAGCAACAGATCCAGTAGCTGCTGCAATTCGCCTTGCAACGCTCCCTGGTTGCGCACGGCAGAGGCAAGCCGTTCTGTTTCCAGCAGCCGCACGGTTTCTTCGAATCGCAAAGCCATATCGTGCTCACGACTCAATGCAATCGCCTCTCGCAAACGCCGCGCCCGCTGCGGATCGGTTCCCGCCGAAAGTTCCGCCAGGCGGGCAGCCACCATCTCCAGGCGTTCATAACGATCGGCCAGCAATGCCTGATGAACCGAAAGATCCTGGGCGAGTGCCGGCGACTCGGCAGAAGCCGGCTCCTGCGCAGCAACCGATCCTCCCCCGGCAATCACGCAAATGACGCCCACGAAGAGCCATCTTTTTGGGTGCTCGAATCTGGCGGTTTGGATCACACACTTACCCATGTTTTTCCTGCGTGTTTCAAGCCCATTCACTCTTGGAGCAAACTCCGCAAATCACTTTTACGGAGTTTTCTGGTTTGCTCATTCAGTCGGTCCTGTTCCGACATAATTCCTCGCAAAAGGGCAACCACTTCATTATACGTTTCCAATTCACGCATGCGCTCAAGCGCATATTGCATATCTGCCAGAATTTCATCCGTCATCCGGATGGCCTGGCGCAAGCCGACGGCGGCCTCATCCTGGCGAGCCAGAATGGCCATCACAGAATCCAACTGCAATTCCAAAGGAGGCATCTTTTCTTGAGCAATGTCCCTTAGTGGATTTGCTATTTCCTGTTTCAGCCGCTGCTTTAATTCTGAATCATCGATACGATTGTTGACCACCTGGTCATGCAAATGCGTAAAACCTTCCGCCACATTGAGCACTTCGTCGGCGGCCTGGGTGACATTTTGCCGCGCTCCCGACAGGCGCAATCTCCGCAGTGTTTCCTCTCGCTGAAAATCGGTTGATGCTGCCTCCTCCTCCGTTGCCGGTTCGGCTGGCCCTTCTTCACGAAACTCAATCCGCGCCAAAAGACCACGCGTATCTACAACTTTGTCCAGGATTGCCTCAAAACGCTGGCGATATGCCAATTCGCGACGCTCAATGCGTAAAAGCAGATCGGCCGGACTCACGACCTCAAGTTGAAACTCCTGGCTACGACCTTCCCGAAGTTCCGGTCCGATATTGCAGCGATCGCGGGCAACCACTCCGATCGTCAGCTTTTGACCGACAACGGGCACCACCTGCTGCCCATCGGCTCCCGCGAGTCCATCACGAAGATCAAGCCGTTCGGCAACCTCAACAACCGTTTTCTGATGTGCGGCACCGACAAACGGCTGCGTGTGCTCCGCACTACCATCCAAGGAATATGCAAACCACACATCCCGCAATCCATAGTCGTCGGACACAAGGCCCGCCACTGGAATCTCTGCCGCAGGGGTAATTGCCGAACCAATCCCCTCCAAGTGAACCGAGACCTGAGGCACCTGGTCGGCCACCGCCGACAGCGACAATCGATACGGCTCACCCGAAGATACACCGTAGGTATCCTGCAAGCCGATCAACAACATCTCGTCACCACCAAGGACTCCATAATCGAACTCTACCTGCTCGGCAGGCGCTGCCGGGAATGAACACGTTTGTTCGTAGTCTCCCTCAAGACTCGTTGCGCGGGCCTCCCGAAGAGGTTTACTCGAGGCCGCCTGCACATGCACTTTCGTTCCCACAGGGATGCGGGCATTACGCACAAAGCGAAAAGACTGGGGAGCCCTCTGGAGATATTCTGGAAAAGTACAGTCAAGCTGAACATGCACAAGTTCTGGCCGATCAACCACGCGTAAGCGCAAGTTGGTGACCCGATCGTCACCACCATAAACATCGAAGGTTAAAGCGTCACGAACATTTTTGAACACGTAACGGTAGGCTTGATGTTTATCACGACCGGCAACTGCCGAGCCAACCCGAATGAGGTAATCCTGGCCGCGGCGACCATCTGGCAATTCAAATCGAATCTGCACCTTACGTGGGGCCTGTAGTCGACCCTCAATATCTGCATGGACTGTCAACTCAAAATCATCGTGGCGGGCCATGGTAGCAACCCGATAACCGTCTTCTTCCTCCGTGAAGTCGAGCACCGTCAAACGTACCTGCCGAGGCCAGGATTCGCTTGAGAGGGCAAGTCTCCTAAGAAAGATCTCCGTGGTACCTTTGGCAAAACTGGCTAACAGAACCACCGACAGCACAAACAACAACGCCATCGCCACCGCCCGACGCACCGCACGCCCATCGAGCAACCTGCCTGTTTGGATCTTTGATACCGCTTCGGTGGCAGCCACACCTGTCCGTCGGGAAAACTCATCCCGCAACGAGTCTGGTGGACCGGAGTTACCCGCCAGTGATACGGCAGTTGCGACATGATCCGCCAGCTGCGGGTCACTACGTTCCAACAAAAGCGCCAGACTCGTATTGGCAAGCGGCGTCATCAGACGCTGCAGAAGATACCGATAGGTCACCAAAAGCAAGACAACAACCGCGACCATCCATCCCAGTACACGGAGGCCAACACCGGGCTCCAATCCCCAATCGATCAACAGACCCATCCAAAACAGGCCTCCCAGGCATGCCACCACCACAGCCACTCCCTCCGCAGCAACGTAAAGTCGGATCGACCGTCGCAACCGGGCAAGCACGGCGCTTACCGCTGTGGGAATCTTACTGTTGGTAGATGATGAAAGTGTCACAGGAGTCAAACCGGAGAGTGCTCGAGGGAATTAAATTACAGCCAATGCAAACTTTTGCGCCTTTCGGCCATCAGGCAAGACGGCACAACCGTCGGAGGATCCACTCTAAAAACAAAGCCGCACAAATTACGCCTAGCAGCCAATGAACCTGGGCCCGGGCAAATTTTTCGTCGGGCGCGCCATCGAGCACCCGAATTTCTGTACGATCGGGAATTCGGGCAGCGACCGGCAACACATCCGCGTCGCCTTCGAGGGCAACTGTCAATTCCGGATAGTAAGCCCCTCCCGTTACGTCGGCAACGGCGGCAAGCAGGCTGGCATTACGCTCGGGAGCCAAACGCTCCAGGTCAGTCGCCCGCACTTCAAT
Organism: Lacipirellulaceae bacterium; assembly: GCA_965243695.1. Lineage (GTDB taxonomy): Bacteria > Planctomycetota > Planctomycetia > Pirellulales > Lacipirellulaceae > JAKVCB01. Next base: position 63,736 of record CBDEWC010000007.1, read on the forward strand.
TTGCCTGGTCAACTGCTGGTCAGCCTGACCTGGAACGGTGAGCACGATTTCGCAAATCCCTGCCTGGCTGGCCGAGAACTGCCCCACAAAGACACCTGGTTGATCCGCCAATGCGGTCAAACGGATCACCTCGGTCCGTTGATCGGGACGAATTAATTGAACGGGGATCGATGCTGCCAGTAGCGGTTCGTGCTGCTGGTCGGTGAGGCGGGCCCGCACAACCACCGTTTCCCCCAAATCAACCCTGTCGCGTTCAACCATTAAGGCTCCCCGCGACGAACCACGCAGGAGACGCCCCTGACTGACGTGCCGAATGACTTTGGTATAGAAAGTATCAAAATAAGCCGGATCGACCGTGCGCAGTCGCCACATTTCAGGACTTCCCAGGTAGAACACACGTCCGGCGCCGTAGAAATGTCCGGCCAGATAAACAGGTTGATTTTCCCCACTGCCGAACTCCGGGTCGGCAAACCGCCCGTAAACGGTCGCCCCCCGCTTTGGCCCTTTCACTGCAAAAAACCCATACACTCCCGGCCAGCTTTGCCAGGCAGCCAGGCTGTCGGCCCCTGTCCCCTCCAACCACAAGAACTCCGCTTCCCATCCGGCACGATCGAGTTCAATGGGCCAGGCAATTTCGCCAGCGAAATGGCCATCGTCCAGCAAGGTAAACCGGCGCTGAAATTCTACCGGATAAAGTGACTTCAGGGCGGCGTGTTCGGTACTCCGAATCCAGCGAGCCGTTTCGACCGGTCCAGCAGAAACAACAAGTCCTCCTGCTTCACTGGCAACCCATCCATCAAGCAATTCGATTTGAACCGCGTCGAGTTGCGTCCAATCGGGATCGATGGCGACAATGCAGTCGTACTCGTAGAGGTCACTTTTTTGCTTCGGAAAGGCATTGAGAATGCGGTCGGCCTCCTGGGAAATTCCTGATAATGCCGACTGCAAGAGGACGTCGACCTCCATGCTGGGATCCCGAAAAAGCAAAGTCCGCAGGAACCGGTAATCGCGTGAGGGGCCCCCGGCAATCAGCAGCACACGTGTCTTGCGATCGACAATCTCCACCTCAACTTCCCGACGGTTGTCTTCTCGATTGGTATCCCCAGCGAGTGGGCTGACTTCGACCGCGTATTTAAATCTCCCCACCGTGGGTGATTCAAGCTCAAAGTGAATCGGAACCAACTCGCCATTTTCTTCCAGTACGATGCGCTCTTTGGCGATAGACTCGCGAGGTGCGGTCGCGTCGCCAGCAGGCTGACGGGTCAGTTCTACTTGAACCGCACGGCCTGCGAAGCCGCTCCCTTGGACATGGGCGGTGACGGTAAGCAAATCACCGGGAAACGCGCGGCGAGGCGCAACGAGATCGCTGACCAGCACACTCCGCTGAGGCTCGACCGACCCAATCCCGACCGCAAAAATGGGGATCCCTGCGGTTTGTGCAAGGTCCGCGGCGGCAACGGCTTTACTACCCGCGTTTTCGACTCCGTCACTAATCAGGACAATGCCGGCCAGCGAACCCTGGCGAGGCATCTCGATTTCCTGCCGGAGCGCATCGCCAACACGTGTTTCGGCGCCACGCGGCTGGAGCATTTTTATCCAATCGTACCGCTGCTGCCCAGAGGATTCGGTTGGATCAACCACTGTTTCACCACGATCGGGCGTAGCTGATTTCTTCTCGAGCATCGCAAGTCGCACCACTTCCGAATCAAAACCGGACACGATAACGTTATTCTCCTTGCGCAACTCGTCCAGCAGCGGAGAGTCCCCAAGGGCAGCGGCTACCCGTTCATACCGGAGGGAGGATTCTTCCGGCCCACTCAACGGTTCGTCGGCGATCCCCATACTCTGGCTTACGTCGACAAGCACGACGACTTCACCGTCCGCAACGATTTCGCGCGTCGTACGTTTCTGCAAGTCGAGAAAAAAGAAAAGCAACCCAGCCAGTGCCGTACAACGAAGCAGCAACAGACCCCAGCGCGTGCCAACACTGAGTTCCTGGGTGTCGCGTCGGTACAATAACCCTACGCCGAGCAAAATCACCAGGGTCACCAACACGACTGCAACCCACATAAGGCGTGGATCGCTGGCTTCACGAATTCGTGCGAACTCGTAGCTCTGGCGATGCACTTCCGCAAGCAACGGAGCACAGCCGAATCCAAAAATGGCAAGCACGCTGCTCAAGAGCCTCTCACTTTCGTCGTGGCTGGGTGGTAACTTGCAAGATAGGCCAACAGTTGTTCGCAAAGCAAACAGACAATCAGGACGACCAGCAATGCACTACTCATGGCAAACCCAGCCGCCTTGTGTTCTTCGACACGAAGCTGGTCGGCATAGTGAAATTCAAAGCGGGCAGGGGCCAGTTGCCGCTGGATCTCGGCACGATCCAGAATTCCAAGATCTCCTTCGAGACGAGGAACATTCACCGCAATTGACCGCACGTCCTGCTTACCATCGACCGAGGTCAATTCCACCTGGCAAAACCCACTGACAGCCACGTCGTCAAGTTGGGCTGTCAACTTTCCATCAACGACCTTGCCTTCGACGAGAATTTCCTGGGGGGAGCGACTTTCATGATTGGACGAGGCGGGCAACCGAAACCGCATCGTGGTAGCATACTGACTTTCGTCGACAGACAATTCCATCGGATGCCCAACTTCGCAGGTCGGTTCGCTCACCTTTTTCGCCGTGAGGTAGCCGATCAACTCGTTTGCAAGCACTGGAAACACCGGATTAAGACTCCAATTGGACCAGGCCCCCAGCGCCGTCTCCGCAGGGGACAGCTTGGTGAGGTGGGCCACAACCAGCCCATTTCCATACCGTTTTTCCACAACCAGTGGCGCACCCTCCCGCGTTTCAGCCAGGAGGGTCGTTTCCGAATCGGCCTTGGGATCCCAATCGGGAGCGACCGCATAGTAGTAGTCAATCATGACCAGCGGTAAAAAACTGTTACGTTCACCTGTAAACGCGCGAAAGAGTCGGTGATCCTTAATGCTTATGTCCGGCAATCCGCTTCCCTGGGCATCCAAGAGTTGCGTGGGCAATTTCAAGGGCACGGGGAAAAAACCATCTCCTTCTCGATACAGGTTTTCGTTGTAGTATTTTCGGTCTACATTTTCCCCCAGAAAAATCGCCAATCCGCCACCCGCCTCTAGATAATCTTGAATCTTCTCTTCGGCGGCGGGGCTCAACCGGTCGACATCGAGCAGACAAATCGCCGCATAGGGATCGAGCGATGCGACGTCCCGCAGAAACGCGGGCGGCTCGACACGAGGTTGCCAGCCTGTCTGCACAGCCCCACCTGGAGCAATCGCCTTGGTGAGATAAAAAGCATCCTGACCGTCAAGCGACCCGTCAACAATCAAAATCGGTGCAGCCGCCTGCAACTGACACGAAAAAAACCGTTGGTTGTCGATGGTCACCGCGTCCGTATCGAGGGTTGCCTCAATTCGATGGGCTCCGACGCCGACAAATCGCGTGCGAAATCGCCGTTGGGCTTCTTCCCCCGGCGGAATTTCCGGGAGCACAAGTGTCGGCAACGCCGAGCCATCTTGCATCAGCCGCACGGTCACATCGTGTGCCGTTTGCTTTCCATAGTTGACCACCGAAACGACCATCCAGGACTCCACACCTGCGGCCCGCAAACCTGACTCGGCAGCCAGAGAGGTGATGGCAAGATTTGACCGGGCCCGCCGTACACATTGCACAAGGTGAAGATGTTCATACAAGTCATTCAGATCGACGAGCAAATCGCGCAACTCATCACCGGGCTGGAAATGCCGGGCCCGCAAATCACTCACCACATGCAAGATCTGCGTTTCCTTTCCCGCAGTCTGCGGCAGCCGAGCTGCGCCGCGGAGAGCCTCGGCAGGCCCTACATCGTCCTGGGTCACCACGAGTGCGGCCAAGGTTGATTCCATCTTTTTCTGAAGCGGATCTCCAACCGGCTGATGGTAGAACTGGGGCTCGGCCCCGGCGGTCAGTCTTGCCGCTTCCGTGAAGGTAAGGACCGTCAGCCACTGCGCACCGGCCTGATGACTGGCCTGACTGAAAATACGACGAACGACCTGCTTGGCCCTTTCGAGCGCATCTCCTTCTTCAGCCTGATCACTCATGGAAAAACTGTCATCGACCAAGACGACATGGTGGGTGGTATGGGAACCAAAAAAGCGTGCCCACGAATCTTGCAGCATCAACCCGCCAAGCATCAACAGGAGGACACCAATCGCGACCATTCGCATCAGCAACAACAGAAGCTGCCGAAAAAGAATCGAGGTTCGGTTACGGCGCTGGCTTTCCCGCAGGAACATCATGGCAGCCCACGGAATGGGCTTTTGCCGCCTCAAATTGAGAAAATGAATGATGAGCGGGACCACCACCAAAGGAAGCCCTAACGTCACCAGAAGGGGATACAAAAATGACATGCCGGAAAGACCTCTTTGAATCAGGCGCTGCGGCGCAGAATATTCATTCGGCGACTGAGCAATGTCAGGAGGGCTGCATCAAAGGGGTCGCTCGAACGTACAAGCGCATACTCGACGCCGGTAGCGGCACACCCTCGCCTCATGGCGGCAAGGAACTGGCCGAGTGAGCGAAGGTATCCCTCGCGAAGCGCACGCGGATTACAACGAAGGCTGTCGGCCGACTCCATCCCTTCAAACCGCGCTGGTCCTGCAAATGAAAAATCCAATTCGTCGTCATCCATAATGTGAAACAAGAGAACGTCGTGCCCCCGTTGGCGAAGGATCTTTAACCCCGCCAAAGTTTCTTCAACATCGGCGAGTAAGTCGGACACCACGATCATCATCCCCCGCTTGGGATACCGCTGGGCAGCGATCCGAAACATCGATTCGAGCGATGTTTTCTCACCCGGCTCCATCGATTCAAGCGACCGCAAAATAGTGGCAAGATGCGCTCTTCCGGTGCGCATCGGCACAGCCTGGCCCACTTCCTCCGCAAACGTCATGCAGCCCACCGCATCTTGCTGCCGCAACAAGAGCAAAGCCAGGGCAGCAGCGGCCGTGGTGGCATATTCATATTTGGTCATCGCCCCGCGCCCGTAGTTCATGCTCGCAGAAATATCGACCAACAAAGTTGCCCGCAGATTGGTATCCTCTTCGTATTGCTTGACATACAAGCGATCCTGCTTGGCCCACACCTTCCAATCAATGTGGCGGAGATCGTCGCCTCGGGTATATTGCCGATGCTGGCGAAACTCGAGCGACTGGCCGTAATAGGGACTTCGGTGCAAACCACTCATCAACCCTTCGACCACATGGCGTGCGCGAATCTCAAGCCCTCCCAGACGGCGAACCACCTCGGGAAGCAACAACGTTCGATTGGAGGTCGCCATTTTTAAGCCACTCACGTTTAACGCCGCGGATTGGATGGACCCATTGCCCCTTGCGGAGGCATCCTGGCTTCTACCCTACGATACAAACAACTGTTGAAAGCGATCATCCCGCGCGAGTTCATCTTCGTGGGAAGGAGTGGTCTCCAGCAGCCGATCGATGATGTCATCGCTGGTAATTCCTTCGCTTTCAGCCGCAAAGTTCGCCACAATCCGGTGGCGCAGTACAGGCCTGGCAAGTTCCTGAATATCTTCGGTTGCCACGTGCGGACGTCCTGCCATCAAGGCCCGCGCTTTGGAACCAAGAATCAAATACTGAACTGCTCTTGGCCCCGCCCCCCATGCTAAATGTTCTTGAACAAAATCAGCAGCACCTGCCTGCCCAACGCGGGTCTGACGCACTAATGCCAATGTGTATCGCGTGAGGTGGTCACTGATTGGCACACTGCGAACAACCTGCTGCAGCTGGATGATCTCTTCAGCAGAAAGCACGGGGTCGACCTGGTCATCGATATTGGAAGTTGTTCGACGGGCCACCTCAAACTCATCCTCAAAGCTGGGATAGGAGACCAGGACTTTGAACATAAAGCGATCTTGTTGTGCTTCCGGAAGCGAGTAGGTCCCTTCCTGTTCAATCGGATTCTGCGTGGCAAGCACCAGGAACGGATCCCCAAGTTCGTGGCGTATCCGCCCCACCGAAACATGCCGTTCTTGCATGGCCTCCAGCAGGGCTGCCTGGGTCTTGGGAGGTGTACGATTTATTTCGTCTGCGAGAACAACGTGCGAGAAAATCGGCCCAGCCAGAAATCGCATTTCACGCGCACCGGTCGACTTATTCTCTTCGATGATGTCGGTGCCGGTAATGTCGGCAGGCATCAAGTCGGGAGTGAACTGGATACGGCTAAAGGTCAGATTCAGCGAACGGGCCAACGTACTGATCATGAGTGTTTTCGCCAGGCCAGGCACTCCTTCCAGAAGACAGTGCCCACGACTAAACATCGCGATTAAAAGCTGGTCAATCACCTCCTGTTGGCCAACCACAACGCGTGCCAATTGCGTTCGAATCTCACCTGCTGCGGTGACCAGACGGTCAATCGAAGACTCGCTCAAGGAGGGCTCAGGCTTGTTCATGGTTGGTTCCATAGGGCAGGAGGAAAAACAGCGTACCCTCCAGGGCATTTATCGCTGATAGATTGGCAGGCAGGCATTGTCGAGCTGAAGCATAATGAGGTTCAGGGCAGTGGTATAGACGGGGCCAATATAGCCTTGGGACCAGTGGTATCCCATCCCATTGGGCAATGGCACCTCCTTGGCCTCGCGGAGCAGTTTCCGTCGGACTTGATCACGATAACTACGCCAGGTGGTACCCCCTTCTCGATACTGAACCTGGGTGTAATAAAAATGCGCATAATGCCAATGGCCATACGATGTTTGCGAACCGACACCCAGGCTGTTTCGACAGTACTCGAGCATTCGAGGAACGAAATTATCATCGTATTCACCGGCGTTAAATAGACAAGCGACCGCAGCGGCAGTGATGGCTGGCCGCCCCCCCCCTCCCTTGGAGCTGTACTGCACTCCACCCTCGGGCAGGGTACAACTTTTGATATACGCAACCGCCTTGTCGATGACCTCGCGGGGCACAGAAATCCCGGCATTACGACACCCGCGCAATCCTTGAACCTGGGTTATCGTGGTCGATCCTTCATCGAATCCATTGCCATCCTTGGCACTCACGTAGCCCCACCCGCCTGCCTTGGTCTGCGCTTGGCCTGTGAAAGTAACAGCGGCCGTCAAGACACGAATCAAATCTGCCCGACGATCTATATCTTCCTCTTCACCAAGCACTTGGGAGAGAAACAACATGGAAAACCCGTGCCCATAAGTGTAACGGTCATCCCGACGTGGATCACCAATCAAGCCATTGGGACGACTCTGCCGAACCAGGTAATCGACAGCACGCCGAATATTGCTGGCATATCTACCTTGCGTCGGCGTCGAACCTTCCGAAAGCATGGCAAGGCCCGCCAGCGCGGTCATCGCCGTTGGATAACGTCCCTGGGCCGTCCAGTGGCCAAGTTCATGTTGCTCATGGGCAAGCCAATTCAACCCCCCCTTAACCACCGTACGGAGTTGATTTCCATCACTCGCATCTGCTGCCAAAATTGCCTGCGGGTTAATTGCGAACAACAACCCGACCACCAACCAGGTACCCCGGGCTAAAGCCACCGCCAAACGGCAGCGCCGGAAAATGCCACCGCTGGTTAACAAACAGTTTTTCACACGGTCCTCAATCCAGGGCAAAGCCTACTCCGGTTTCAGTGGTTCGATCGGCCCCTCGGGCTCGTCGGCCAACTCGGGACCAAAGGGAACTCCCATGTCCTTCTGCCCGCCGTTTACCTGGCGGGAATTATCAAAAGCATCTACGATTTCGCGGCCAACCTTTCGCCCCACTTCCCACAACCCACCCGACTTGTCGAGGCCGGTTTCCGCCAGGTGCTGGGCAGGCGGCTCCGGGGGAGATGGTGTTTCGGTTAATTCAAGACGAATCTCCTGAGCAGAAGTCCGAATTGCCACCGAAGGCCGATGACCACGTTCAATTTGAATACGAAACTCGCCGCTCATGGTATCGGGCCGCAAGGCATTGCGGTAAACACTGCGCCCACTAACCTTCTCCAAACAAAGCACCTTGAGATTCGTCTGGTTGCCACTGGAATCTTGGCGCATGACTCGGCTGGCAAACACCAACAAGGGAGAAGCTACCGGCTGATCGAGCGCAATTCCTTGATTTTTTACAGTGGCAGGCACTGGCCACAACGGCTTCCCCTCGTTCAAATCAAATGCATAGACCAAGCCGTTGACCAGCGCATAACGAGCCCCAATCGCAACGTGCTTCTCTTTGCGCCGATCAGGTCGCGAGCTGGCAAACAGAAACAAACGCTCGTCGTCGCGTACCAGGTGAATACTCTCCAATGCCTGCTGGACCTGCAAACGGTCGGTTAACAGTACGGCCCCATTGGCAACATCAATAAAGTGAAACTCGCCACTTTGCTCCAGGATCGCCAACGCATCGGGTTCCATCACCCGAAACCGCGTCCCCACCTTACAACGATGCTCCCATTCGGTTTTACCGGTCAATAAATCGACGATCCGTACGAGGAAATGATTGCCGACTTGACGTTCAACGGTCGTGACCCGATGGCCGGTTGCAATGAGCCACGGCACCTGCGGAACATCACATTGACCCACCGTCGCTCCGTCGACCATATCCAAGAGGAGCGCCTTGGTTGAAGAAGCCGGCTTGACAAGGACCCGTCGCTCGTCACCCAGCAGTTCAGCCCCCAGGGGAATATCTGTACGACGCCAGAGAGTCTCTCCGGTGAGCGGATCGACACACTGAAGTGCCTCGTGATTCTGATAGACAACGCCCTCGGCCGTAGCGGGCCCAAGGGTACAAACCATGCGCCCTTTCTCGTCGACGACTCGGCGTCGTCCGGACGCGTGGTGGTAAGGTCCGCGATTCGATCCCACTTTCCGTTTTGCAACACGTGCCGGTACTTCACTCCGCCACAGAATACTTCGCCCGCCCGCTCGTCGGTCTGCCCCCGTATCGACAGCCACGATTTCCTGCCCCACGTTGACATAGAGCCGATCGCCTAAGCGGGCAGCATAACTGGTCTGAAAGCGAGGTACCCGACCACTCAACCGGGCCGCCTGCTGCCCGAGGTTGAACTGCCACACAACTTCTCCCCACCGATTGATGGCCGCCAACTGAGACAGATCACTCGAGATGCGAAAGTGGGTGGAACCGGCTGTCACATGGCGTGCCTGCTCGATCCTCAGCCTCTGCATTGCCGGCGGAGGACGCGACTGGCGACCACCCGCTTTGGTGGAATTGAGATCGATTTCGCGGGACTCAATCTGATGGGTTGACCAACCGGCCATACTCGTTGATGGCTGGGGATCTTGGTTGGTAAAGACCTCACTCAACCAGTCCTCTGTCAACCGCCCATCAGGCAGGAGAACCGCCGGATAGGTTTTCTTAATTCGTGATTGCTGCCAAATCAACTCATCTTTGTTTCCGGGATCGTCCATCAACTGGAGGGCCAACACGGCCCCACCGGCACGGTAGGATTCATCGGTCGAGTTGTGCAATCGATAAAGGGCCATCCCGGCGGCTGGCACGTCACGCCGGTTGACCAACTGTCGGGAAAGATGCCAGGCGACCTCATCGGCCATTGGCATGCCGGCAAAGCAACCAAGGTACCGTTGTTGATCTGTGACCAACCCACTGGCCAGCGCTTTGCGAGAACGGCGAACCAGTTCCTGGCGAATCTCCTCGCGAACCTCCCGGGAGGATTGCTTCCACAGCACCTTCAACCGCCCACGCACCCACCGGTCAACCCGGACTGTGTGTTCAGGCGTCAATGGGACCTGCCTCTGCCCGTCGTGCTGATCGGCGATCCGCAAAAACACGCCGAATGCGTCCAGATTTTTCCCGGTCGCCCACAATCCCTCGGCGTCCAGTCGCATCAACTCAAGCTGCTTGGCCGGATCGTCGACAATCGCCTCCAGCAAAGGCAACTGGTCACGATAGGCTGAATAATCGCGATGCAGAAGATGCAACAACGCCTCTGCCAGAAGCTGTCGCGTGTCGAGATCCGCTGGGTCCGCGTTGTAGGCACGCTGCAGGGTCTCCGCCGCCATCTCAAATTGACCGCTGGCCAGCGCCAATTCACCCCGATCTCGCAAGGCAACCGGATCGTTGGCATTGATCTTCAGCGCCTCGGTGGTTCGCCGCAGGAACGCCGATCGTTGTTCGAACTTGTTAATAGAAATCACGGATTGCGAGATCACTGAACCTCGATGACAAATTAAATTCCCCATAACCTCCTGCTGCTGCGACGGCGCAATCACCATCTTGCCGTCCGTCATATTGATCGCAGCAAGCTGACCCGACGTGAGCGGAAGATAGAAGTTCCCCTGGCTCAACAGGCCCCGCCCACTGACCAGCGCCTCCTGGGGGAACTGATCTGAGTGTTCCGCCCAAAGAGGGCTCCCATCCTGGAGGCTGAGTGCCGATACCCGCTGGGGCGCCACCAGCAAGACGACCTCCTGGTCCACGCAACCCACAAAAAGGTTGTCTTCGCGTTTTCGCTTCCAGATCAACTCCCCAGTCTCGAGATCAAGACAGTGAATCTCAGGACTGTCACGAGGGGTGACAACGACGCGATTGGCGTGAATTCTTGGCGTCCCATCCAACCAGCGCCCCAGCAACTCATTGTCAGCAGTTGGCACCTGGTGTTGCAGCAACATACCATTTCGGTGCAGCGCCGCATCACTCCGCGGATAAAGGTAGGCCCAGCCGAGTGATCGCGTAAACAGGTCAAACGCCACCACGGCCCCAGCCGAAGTAGGACAAACCAGCAGATCACTGGCTAACGACGGTTCCGCTCCCGCGCGGCTCCGCAGAAGGTCCAGGTGCACACCCCGCTCAAGACTCAAAAGAAGTTGTCGCCAGCGATATGCCCCGGTACGCGCATCGAGTGCCACTAGATAAACGGCACTTTTGATTTCTCCCAGGACATAAAGCGTACCGTCGACCGCCACCGGTGCGCCCAAAAAGAAAACACCAGCCAGATCCCCCCCTGCACGCCGGCCGTCAACCTCCCACACCAGCTTTCCTTCCGTGGCCAATTCATAGGCAGCCAGCCGATTCGTCATCGCTTCAATCATGGCAAGCCGACGGCCAAAGATCGGCAGGCGGCCAGGTGAAATCCGCCGATTGCGCTCGATCAGGGGTAAACCGCGGATTGTGAACACCCGCTCACCATCACTACTGAGAGCAGCCGCCAGTGCATCATTCCAAATCCGCTGCTCGATCGCATGCGCGAAGCTCGTCACTGGGGCATCGGCTTCGGCCCGATCAAGGCCTGCCAATAACTGCTCAAATGTATTTTCCTCATAAGAACGGGTTTCCCATATGCGTTTACCCGACTGCCAATTGATGGCAACCACCATGTCGGCCGTCTTGGTGATCACTACGTCCCCAACCGCCAGGGGCGTGACCAATCCGACCAGCGGCACCCCGGCACGGTTTAAGAGTTCCTGCCGTGTTTCCAAATAACTTTCCAACCGGGGATGGTTGGCAACCCGGACCTGCCAGCGGAGGCGACTATGCGGTGGACCGCCGGGTGCATCCAGGTTGCCCGCCGGACTGCCCAATCGGGTTGTCCAGTCTGGATCCCGCAGCGGCAACTGGAGTTCGCTGGCCAACAAAGGGTTGAGGGCAGCAAGCTGCAGTGCTGCCTCAGCCCCGCCAAGGCCGTTTGTGCCTCCCACCACCAACTCCCCCAAATCGGCCCTTGCTTGAAGTTCCTCCAACACCTGGCGCTCGCGGCCGGTCTCTCCCTGGGCAGCCCAACTTGCCGCCAACAAAAGAGAAAGCTGTGGTTCATAAAGTTCTGCGGCCTGGGGGATCTTGCGCATCCGTTGGTAGATACGGGCTGCCGCTGCCGGATTCCCAAGATCGGTCGACCTTTGCGCCAACAACAAGGCTGCTTCGTAGCCGGCAGGAGTATGCAGATATTCCCGCACGACGTCGGTTAAAATCGCGTAGTTACCTACCTTGATCGCCTCCGCCACCAGCTTGCGGGCACGCGTCGCCTGACTCAGTTCATAAGCTGAGCGACCTTCGGGAGGCAAACGGCTGATGAGTTGCCGCACCAGCGACTTCAAGCCTAACAACCGACTTGATTGGTCAGGATGCGCCACGAAGGAATCCTCCTCGCTGGTCAGCACATCTCCCAGAAACGCAACCGCTTCGGTGTATTCTCCCGCCCCGATCCGTTCACGAACACGTGACAGGCCGCGAGCCAACTTGCGGTCAATCGGCAAATAGACACCATGAATTGCCCCTGGATCATAGAAACCGGCCTGACCGGCCGCAGGCGGCTCTGTGACTGGATCATCGGCCAGCGACAGCTGAGGCACCCCGGCGGCCACACCTATCGAGGTGACCATTACGACCAGCCAACTTCCAGCGCGATCAAGCAAGCAGCACATGGCGGGGGTAGACCTATCCAAAAATCGACCTGGGCTGGAGAAACCCGTCCAACTACTATGACCGTCAGCTCTCCATTGAGTCGCCGAGGCCAGCCGCTACAATAAAGTCTCGATTTTCCGGGGGAATTGGCCCCCTGGAGGCCACAGGAAAGCTACACTAGTATGCGCAACCCGTTTCTGTAGTTAATCTTATTGCGAATCTACAGATCCGGCAAGCTGACCCCGCCCCCCGAAAATCCAGGAGATAACCGTAAAGACTGCTGGGAACCCAGGTAATAAAAGCTGGTTTTTCTCGGGAAACAGTCCATTTACCCGCTTGAAATTTTTGGCTCACAGAATTTTAATCGTCTCTTCGCAGGACCGCGAACTTAGGATTTTCTTTTCCCACCTACCATCTGGAGGATGTGACATTATGGCGAACGCCGCTGCCAAACCCCCAACCAAGACCGAAGTTTTCGCAAACGTCGCCGAAGCCACTGAGCTAAGCAAAAAGGATGTGGCCAACGTCTTTGAGGCATTGAACAACGAAATCACCAAAGCCCTCAGCAAGGATCCACATACCTTCACGATCCCTGGTCTCTGCAAGATCGTGGTTCAGCACAAACCGGCCACTGAAGAACGAGAAGGGACCAACCCCTTCACGGGCGAACCGACCACTTTCAAGGCGAAACCTGCCCGCAACGTGGTGAAGATTCGCCCGCTGAAAAAACTCAAAGATATGGTTGGCTAAAGACTGGTTGGCTAACTGGACTCCAACCACCGTCGACGGGAATACACCCTGCTGCAACTCTTGGTGACAAAGGGGTTGCTCGATCGGCGCGCGCGAGGTGCGAAGCACAATTTCGGTCTCTGCGCAACACGGCCACAGCGACCACGGCTAACAAGCCGTACGAACCGTATCCGTGGGATGGGGGTGTTCACCCCAAAAATGGTGAAACCGCAGGCACGAACCCGGGTTGTTTGGATCATGGCCAGCACACATCGAGGGTGTGCGTAAACGGCCTCGCTTTAGAGCCATTCCTCTCGGGTTCCCCTGTGGAACTGGCTTCCGTTATGGAATGGCGCGCTGGGCACGATCCCTAAATCGGCACTGGTGCATGGCCATCCCGGCTTAGGTGGGGGTTTGTTCCGCTCCGGCTCCTAGCAGCGAACTGTTCGCCCCAGGAATCAGCGCCACCCTTATTGCAGGGCCCCCTAATCACAGAGGTCGAACCACACTTCATGTTCTAGCCGGCCCCTGTTCTAGCCAGCCCTGTTCTAGCCGGCCCCTGTTCTAGCCGGCCCCTGTTCTAGCCGGCCCTGTCCCAGCCAGCCCTGTTCTAGCCGGCCCCTGTTCTAGCCGGCCCTGTCCCAGCCTGTCATGTTCGGGCCTGCGCAACGTCGCTGCGTGCGTCATTAGCGGGCGCTACTAGACTTGCGTCGCCGCTAAGTTCCACCGGGCCGCTAAGTTCCACCGGGCCGCTAAGTTCCACCGGGCCGCTAGGCTCCACCGGTAAGTTCAACCGGTTTGTACCCCCCCTTCGCCTGGAAGTAAACGAAGAGCAGGATGTAACAAACAAGCATAAACGTCGGAAAGATCGTCATCTTCGCCAGCGCCGTGAACTGCCCCGCCTTGGTAGCAGTTTCTAAAGCGCGTGACGCCTCTTCACCCTGCTGTGCGACAGCAGCCGGAGTCTTCTCGGGATCAATGGCCGTGTAATCGTGGATCCCAAACAAGGCTTTCTCTTCGAGCACGATTTTTGCCGTAGCCGGGGCATTGGCAGTCAATTCCGCGCTTGCGGTGTTATCCTGCACAAATCCAATGAAAGGAAAGCCGACCACACCAACGGCAATCATGGCGATACCCGAAATCGCGTTCAGCGACAGGCTCCCTCCCTTGGGACACTGCTCCGAGGTGATCCCCAACATCGTAGGCCAGAAGAAAGTTTTTCCAAACCCGTAGAGTGTCGCTGCAGCAAAAATGAAGAATAGTCCGGAACTTCCTGTTTTCGAAAGCGCAAACAAGCCGGCGATGGCCAATACGGAACTAACAATCAACAACCCGATCGGTGAAAGCTTGTGGACAATGGGTCCGGCAAAAAATCGGAGGACCATCATGATCGCTGAAGTGTAAATAAGGACCCAGCCTGCATTGTAGCCAAGTGCCTTCATCGGCTCTTCCATAAGGTTGCTGATCCAGCCGTCGGTCCCAATCTCCGTGGTGGCCAGTGGTATCATGATGATGATCAAAAACGCCATAATGGGACTTCCCAGGCTTCGCGTGTAAATACTGAAGACCACCACTGTCACCAGCGTGAATGCCAGGCTCCACCCCCAGGACCAACTAAATTCTTCACCCAATTGCCAGAAAATGAGCCCAAAACCGACCAGGGCCCCAAAACCGCCAAACTGGGCGAGCATTTCGCGGTAACTAACTCCTGCCTCTTCGCGTTCCTGCACGGGAAACCTCACCGTGATAAGCATCAGAAAAAACACAACAGCCGGGACTGCCACAATCCCCAAAACAAGTCGCCAATCGCCGCTGGCCGCCGTATCTGCCATGGCGACGGTAATCAGGCCCCCAATCACCAGGCCACCCGGCCAACCCGCGTGGAGAATATTGAGCCACTTGGTTTTATCCTTGTTGAACAACGTTGCCACCACCGGATTGATGAAGGCCTCCACGGTGCCGTTGCCCAAAGCGAGAATAAAACTCCCCCAGTACAGGAGGCTGTAACCTGTCAACTGGGCCGCTTCGAGTGCCTCACCCTCCACACCCTGAATTGCGCTGTACGCCATCCAGGCCAGCACTAGATAGACCCCATAACAAACGAAGGAAAACACCATCGCCGCCCGATAGCCAACTTTATCAATCACCAGGCTAAAGAGAATAATCGAAATTCCAAATGGCCAGATCCCCGCCCCCATCAGTTCGCCAACCTCGGTCTCATCGAGACCAAATTCCTTGTTGAACCGCACTCCACAGAGATACATCCGGCTGAAAAATGCAAACGAAGTTGTGATCAGCGCGATGAAACATCCCCAAAACACGATCGCATTATTTCGGCTGTTCATAAAAACCACTCCTTGGTAATGACGGTGTTCAATCCTTGGTCGATTCCGGTCTTCGATGGCAATTTGCCAGTTTTCGATAGCAATTTAAAAGCACAAGCCACCTCCGGCGTTGTCCGCCAGGCCGGGAGTTTCACAAGCGTTACCGAACGACCTACGTCTCTTTATGCCAACGACAGCAGGGGTCGTTACGCACAAGAAAAATTCGCCAACGGAACTCCGGAAAAGGTCCGCTCGCACGACCGTGTCGTTTACCTCCCAGGTGGCTCATTCCGTAAAGATTCGCAAAGAACTGCGCCGAAGTGACCAACCATGGTCCTTTCCAGAAACGGCTTGACATCCTCCGCAAGTTTTCCAGTGACCGGTCTTCTTTCGGTGGCCACTGCTTCGGGCCGGGGCCAGGTTTCCTCAGTGGACAGCGTCAGTGGACAGCGTCGCAGTGGACAGCGTCGCAGTGGACAGCGTCGCAGTGGACAGCGTCGGAGTGGACAGGGCCGGGATCGAACCGGCGACACCAGGATTTTCAGTCCTGTGCTCTACCAACTGAGCTACCTGTCCAAGAACCCCCCATAATATGGAAAACACCGTCGGTCGCAAGTGCGGATGAAGTCTTGCCAGCCTTGTCCATTTTCGCCAATGCACCATTTCCGCCAAACGGCAAAGAGCCGGTTTCCAAGCGACCGGCCTACGGCAGGACGACACTGGCTCAATTCGGGTGCCAAGCCGACCCGAAACGACGTTGTAGTCAAGCTGCTCAAATTCCCGAATGGCCGGCCCATCTTCCTACAAGCCCGTCTTCCTACAAGCAAGCCACAGATTCCTACAAGCAAGCGACAGAGGCAGGCAAAATTTAACCAGACTTTGTCCGGACAGGCCAGCGGCCTCGGTGGCCGTTGAGCTTCCAAGACGTTGACATTTACGCATGGCAATGGCTAACATGAGGGTTAGACCCCGGTTACGACGGCCGTTCTCGGCTGCCTGAAACCACCTTTCCACTTGGGCGGAACGCAGACTGCGCGGAACACAGGACCCATTGGCAAAGCAGGGCCACCTGCGCCTTGTTGTCGCACGTCCAGAGGCACCTCCAGTCGCGCGCCTGCTCGCCTGGACGTTCCCGTTGGCTTCCACTTGGCTGGCCGACCAGGGATAGCGCTGGCCAACCAGGGATAGCACTGTCTTTCGCAGGTCGAATTTTTCCGGAACAAAATTCGACAGCCACCTGAAATGTAGCCAGGAGACCACAGGATGGGTGCACAAACTCAAAAATGGGGTGGCCCGTTGGCCTGGATGGTTCACCCGACACCCGATGATCGAGTACGCCAACTGTTGGGAGTATGGGTCCTGGCAATTTCCGCGATTGTCCTTGGCGGCTTGGGCACCCAGCCCTCTCAGGCCGTGACTCCCCAAAGCGGCGACGTCCAGAAACTGATCAACCAGGGCCTCGCGCGGCTGGCCCAGGCATCCCGTCCCCGCCTGGGCGGAAAATGCATCATCGCGCTGGCGTTCGTGAAGACCAACAAGTCAAACCATCCAAAGGTACTGGAGGCGGTAGCCGCGTGCCAACAATTTCTCCAGTCCGGCGAGACGCCCACCCTCTACGTCGACAGCAAATCGGCTTACGACAACGCAGTTGCCGTCCTTTTCCTCTGCGAACTCGATCCCAAGCAACATCGAGATTCCATCCAGCAGTATCTCGACAGGCTGATGAAGCAACAAAAAGAGCATGGCGGCTGGGGTTATGCCAATGAGCCGAGCGGGGATATCTCGCAGACGCAATATGCGGCCCTGGCACTTTGGGAAGCGAACCGTTGTGGTTTTACCATCGACGCGACTGCCGCCGGGAAAATGATCGACTGGTTACTTCGCGTGCAAGATCCGGACGGGGGATGGGGGTATAAGGGCATCGTCGGCGGTGCCGACAGATCGCAGGAACAGAAATCGCAATTGGCTCAAAATCCCGATCAACTCCGACCGACAATGCTCGCGGCCGGCTTGAGCAGTGTCCTGCTTTCCGCAGACATGCTTGGAGACATGCCCAACTACGACGATGCCTCAGCGGACGAGGACCTCCCTGAAACACTGCGGCAGGGGGCAGGAACCCAACCTGCAATTCGCCCTACCATCTATGTCGAAGGATTTGACGAATCGCGATTGGCACCTGCCATCGTAGCTGCCACGGAATGGATGGATAAAAACTATTCGATCCAGGTCGATTCTCACAACGAATATTATCTTTACACGTTGGAGCGTTGTAAAAGTTTTCAGGAACTCTACGACGGGATCTCGGTTGCGGAACCATCGTGGTACAATGACGGTTATCAATATTTACAGCAGCATGTCCATCCGAATGGGGGCTGGGAAACGGGCGGCGACACGGGTGCCACCAATACGGCCTTGGCCGTTCTTTTTTTGGTCCGCTCCACCCAAACAAGTCTTCGTACCAGCATGGGGGAAGGGATGCTCACCGGTGGGCGCGGCCTGCCAACGAATGTCGCCAACGCCACCATGCGACATGGGCAAATCGTGGTTCAGCAAACCTCCACACAAGTCGACGACATGTTGGCAATGATTGATGGACAACGGGGCGAGGAGCTTGACGCCCTTGCCCAGAACCCCAACAGCCTGGTGGTCGGCCAATTGGATCAGAAAAGTGCTCGACGGCTGCTACAATTGGCCCACGCGCCTGACGCAGAGGTGCGTTTGCTGGCCGTCAGTGCGCTGGCCCGGGCTGGCCAACTCGACCAGGTCCCCACCTTAATTTACGCACTGACCGATCCCGATAAGCGGGTCGTGCAGCAGGCCCGTGACGGCCTGCGGTTTACGAGTCGCCGTTTCAAAGGCTTTGGACTCGCTGACGATTTCACCACCAAAGAACAGTACGAAGTGGTTGAGCAATGGAAAGACTGGTACCGGGCATTACGGCCTGATGCCGTATTTGAGTAAACACCCCCAGGCTTCCTCTGCCGCACACCCAACTGGCAGAGAAAAATCAGCAAATCGTCCGCATCTCCTCCTGAGGAAAAAAGCATCGCGGCGCAAAGCGGTTCTGCGAAAAAGGTTAAGGGAATATTGACTGCTGAAGATTCGATTCACCTCTGGGACGCGGCAAATTCAACCGATCACCGCCCCCTGACGCCCATCCCAAGGACTTAGTAACGCCTGTTACTCATTTGAAACGACACGACTACAATAGGATTTCAGGTGGCAATTGTCGTCAAACAGAAATGAACCTCCAAGCAGGCCTCCCCCCTCTTTGTGGGGCTTGCGGCAACGACAAAAAAAGAACGGAACAGAGGCTCCTAGTCATGGCAAACTCTGGCGCAGCATGGGGGATTGATGTAGGAGAGTGTGCGCTAAAAGCGCTTTGCTGCCGCCCTCACGAGGAGCATGCCGGAGAGCTCGTGATCGAGGCCTTCGACTACATTGCGTACCCAACTATCCTGCCCCAATCTGAAGCTGATCGTGCGCAATTGATTGGCGATGCACTCCAAGAGTTTTTATCTCGCAACGAGGTAAACGGTGACCCGGTGGCAATTTCGGTGCCGAGCCAAAGTGGCTTGGCCCGTTTCATCAAGTTGCCGCCGATTGGGAAGAAGAAGGTTTCTGACATCGTCAAATACGAAGCTCGGCGACAAATCCCACATGCCCTGGAAGATGTTGTTTGGGATTACCAACTCCTGACAGAAACCAACAAGGACAACAGGCGCGGACCGGCGAGAGAGGTTGGTTTATTTGCAATAAAGCGAAGCCATGCCTCACGATTTTTGCGGCCCTTCGAAGAGGCGGGTATCCATGTTGCAATCCTTCAACTGAGCGCGTGTTCGGTTTCGAACTATGTCTATTTTGATCGGATTGGCAATTCTCCCCCTGTCGGCGAAGGCGATGCAAAGACCGCCGCTTCGCTCGTTGCAATTTCCCTGGGCACCGATACCACAGATGTCGTGATCACCAACGGGCGGAAGGCCTGGCAAGACAACCTTCCAATTGGGGGGAACCATTTCACAAAGGCTTTGTCCAATGAATTGGGACTCACTCTTGCGAAAGCCGAAAAGCTTAAACGCAATGCAACAAAGGCCGACGACCCCAAGGCAATCGCACAGGCAATGCAACCTGTCCTTCGCGATTTGGCGGCCGGAATTCAGCGATCTCTGGAATCCTTTTTGAGCAACCATCACGACGCTCAGTTCGGGGAGGTGATCATCCTGGGCAACACGGCCAAATTACCTGGCTTGCAGCAATATTTATCCCGCAACCTCGACCAGAAAGTGATCCTCGCGGGCGAGTTTGCCAACCTGACAGAGGGCCGGGTCGATGCCACCCCACCATTCACCAAGAATCAACTTAGCTTTCCGGTTGCCTATGGACTTTGTGTCCAAGCATTGGGGCGGGGCCAGATCAGCACCAATCTCCTGCCTACAACTCCGAATTACCGCCTGGCCGTCAATAGCTTTGACCGTATTTCGAGCTTGCTCGTTTCGCTGCTCATCATGATTGGCGCAGCCGTGGTTGCCTTGGTGATTGTGTACTTCGCCCGGAGATTGACCGCCGGCCAGGTTGCCATCCCAGTCAAGCCGGTCGATGTTGCCTCGCGACCGGCCGATGCGGCCTTTGGTTTGAAGCGAGATCTGGAACCACCCGGTATTGAAGACGCCCCCGAACTCGATGAGCCAAAACTTCACGACACGCTTAACTCCGTAGCCAACGCTGTTTCACAGCGAGTAGCCATCCTTTCCGATGAAAATCTCGACGCCGATTCGCAACCGGCAAGGGGCAAGGGCCTTGGAGACGAACGGATGCCCGGAATTGGTGGCGAAGGAGATCTTCTCTACGAACCGCAACGTCAGATTCGGTTCGAGCCACAATCCAACCAGGAATATGCACGCTGGCTCGACTTTTTTGGGATTGAACTTGGCGTACTGGGGAGAGACAACCAGATTTATTACGCTTACAATTTAAGTCAAGCCAAGCCCGATGTGCGCAATGGGAAGCCACCACAAGAAACGCGACTTTATATGAATTCGGCTGGCACCCCCCTGGCGATTCTTGATAATCGCCTGGCCCGTAAAGCGGGTATTGCCCGCCATGGTAGTATTGTCCTGCAGTTTTACCCACCTGAGGCCCAAGCAATTTTGTTTGGCCTTGAACAGCAAGCGGCCGGTGATCGCAAGCTGGATGTCATCCGGAGGACGGTGTTTCGCGTCAACCGCAAGGGCAAAACGTTTGAGTTTAGTGTCGACGAACAAGACCTGAGATAAAGTAATCCTATGGAAGCACTTTTTCACCTGATCGGATATGTTGTCTATACGGCCCTGGGGATCCTCGCGTTATGGGGGGGCTTTAACTGTGTCCTGGCGTGGCGGCGCGTCGTGAATGTGCGATTTCGCGACGAAGACGATCAGGATGAGTTTCTCGACGATTTGGACACCAAGCTTAACGCGGCCGATTTTGACGGCGTGATCGCCCTCTGCGAAGACGACCGTCGGGCTTTACCGCAACTGGCGTTATTCGCTGTTGAAATGCGAAATCTCGATTTCCCACAACTGCGTCGCCGCTTGTCCGAACGGTTTCAGCAAGATGTGCTTGCCGACCTTGACCATCGACTCAGTTGGGTGACAACCGTCATCAAGACAGCCCCCATGTTAGGCCTCTTCGGTACGGTCATTGGCATGATGGGAGCTTTCGCCAACCTGAGTGAAGGAACCAAGGTCGACACAGCCCTGATGGCCGAAAACATCATGCTGGCGTTGATCACCACCGCATGTGGATTGGCAATCGCGGTACCGCTATTGATCTGCAGCGCCACGATTAATTTGCGAATCCGCAAGATGGAAAATTTATTAAGCGTCGGCACCGCGCATCTGCTCGACTCGATGAAAACCCTTACAGCAACTCCCGCGCGGAGGGCAGCAGGGGCATGAGTTCCGTAAGTACTTTTGACCTCATCGATGACACCAGTGAGGAAAACGGAGACTACGGGTCACTCGGAACCCGGCCAACCCGTCCCGACGACGCGGAAATGGACATCACGCCGATGATTGATATCACCTTTCTGATGTTGATCTTTTTCCTCGTCGCCTCGACTCCCGACCAGCAAACGGCGGTCCAACTTCCCGAAGCAAATCACGGCGTGAGCGTCAGTCAACTTCATTCCACGCTCTTCACGGTTGGCGAAGGTGGTCTCGATTATGCACCCGTGTATGCCGCCGACGGAAAAATCCCCGAATTTCAGTTATCGGACGATCTCCCCGAGCGGAACCGACAAATCCGTACTGCTGTCGAGAAGGGATTTTTGGAAAACAAGTCAAATATCGTTATTAAAGCAGACAAAACGGTCGCTTTTCGCGAAGTGGCGCGGGTCATCAAGGAAGTCTCAAAGATTGAAGGTGTCAAAATCCACCTTGCTATCCTGGAAACAAACTGAGCACGAGCCAAAACGGCTATCGCTACAGGTCCTATCATGTCGCACGAAGATGTTCACGAACCGGAAACGGGCTTACAACGTCCCGCCAAGGAGGACAACTCCGAGGACGAAATGGATATGACCCCCATGGTCGATATCACCTTTTTGCTGCTGATTTTCTTTATGATTACAGCAGCGTTTGCCTTGCAAAAATCGATCGAGGTCCCTCCCATGGATAGTGACGAAGCCTCTCAAGCCGTCACCGTCGAAGACCTCGAGAAAGATTCAGTGACCGTGCGGATCGATGGTGACAACATCTATTGGGTAGGAGCACCACTCTGGGAGGACGAGCAAAAAGCATACAGCGGAGAGGAAATGCGGGCAAAACTTCGCGAAGCTCGTGAAGGCAAAGGTGGCAAGCACGGACGTGGTCCTGCCAAAATGCTTGTTCAGGCGCACGGCGATGCCACCCACGAGCGGGTCATCACTGCGATGGATGGTGGCTCGGCAGTCGGCATGGAAGAAATTAGACTTATGACCTACGAGGAAGGCGATTTGTGACCTGCGCCTGCGTGAAGACCCGGCACGTTCAATTCCTCCGGCCTACCTCCACCCCAAACCTCACCCCAGCAACCATTCCATGAACGCCCAAGAGTTTATCGCTGCACTCGAGGAAAAAGGGGTACTCTCCCCCCGTCTTCTAGAAAAGCTGCGGGAGAAAGTCGGCGATGGGGCTGGCACCATGCCGGCAAAATCGCTGGCCAAATTCCTGGTGCAGAAGAAACACATTTCTGCAGCCATCGCCGAGCAGGTTCTCCAAGAACCTTTCCAGGGAGAATCCGAACCAAAGCCGACTTCGCCCCAGCAGCCAATGGCAACTGAATCGGCCACTGAAATCGAGCCGGCGCCTGCCGAGGACCTCCTTGCCGATTCAGCGACTTTCGAGGATGAGGTCTCTGCGGGTGGCCCTCCGCCGATCCCGAAACGGGCATCGCGCAAGAAAACCGGCAAACGTCAATCGCGCCAGAAACCTGCCCGCCGCAAGAACGAATGGGATTCGCCCCTGTTGCTATTTGGCGGGGGGGGGCTCATTCTGCTGGTGCTCTGCGGAATCGTCACCTGGTACTTGCTATTTCGAGATACGGGCGATGACCAGCTGGGTCTGGCGCGGACTGCAATGAGCGACGGTTCCTATAGCCAGGCCATCTCCCACTACGAACGATTTCTGGAACGTTTCTCTGGTCATCCCGAACAGAGTCCAGCCTCGGTCGAACTGGCAATGGCCAGACTGCGGCGGGCCACCGAAGGTCGCAGTGACTACAAACTGGCCTTTGACGTCGCCAACGAGCAAATCACCGCCGTTCAAAACGAACCCAGCTTCGACAGTGCACACGACGAGTTAGCAACCCTGCTGCCTCGCATTGCCAGTGGGCTGGCAGCAAAAGCAGAAACCGAACCTGACCCTGCTGCTGCGGGCGTGCTCGTTGAACTGTCCAATCAGGCTTTGCAATTTTGCGTCAACCCCAAGCTGATTCCCAAGAAACTCCGTGATGACGCTGAGCTGCAGGAAATCCGGGAAACGCTGGCTCGCGTTGCGCGGCGACAAGAATCCCTTGCCGCGGCAGAAGCCACGGTCAAGGCCATGCAAGAAGCCATCGACAGCGGCGATACAGCCGCGGCATACGAAGCGCACAAACTGCTTGTCAAGCAACACCCGGAACGGCAAACCCACAAAAAACTGCAGGAGATGGTCCACCAGACCTCACTGGCTGAACAAAACGACATTGCTTTCATCGCTGCAAAACCACCAACACCTGCCAAAACAACCGAACCCCCCTCTCCGATTGTTGCCGAACTTGCCTTGGCCCAACGTCGTGACCGTGGCGAGGTTCAAGCAACGGGAATCATTTGTTTCCATGCGGACGGCGCTCTCTACGGCCTGGAAGTCTCCACCGGCGCATTGTCGTGGCGACGATTTACCGGATTCGATCCCCATCCTTATGTGATCGACGTCGGTGAAGACGTCATCACCCGCGACGCCTCGACCAATGATCTCCTGCGACTTGACCGGGCAACTGGAAAATTGCAGTGGAGGCAACCATTTGACAAACCGTTTGCCAAACCGCTACTCCTGGGTGACAAAGCATTTGTCGCTTCCGAATCAGGCCGCCTGTTCATTGTCGAGCTTGCTACGGGAACGATTTCCGGTTATCTGCAATTTGCCCAGTCGCTGCACGTCCCACCCGTAGCCGATGGTGCCGGCCATCGACTCTACCTCGTGGGTGATCATTCGAGCGTGTATTCGATCTCGCTGGACGATCTTTCTTGCACGGGCGTTTACTACCTGGGACACTCCCCTGGCAGCATTCGCGTCGCGCCGGTCGTGGCCTTGAACAAGCTTGCGGTTTTCGAAAACCGGGGTGTCGAAAGTTCACAATTCCACTTACTGGCAATTGGTGAAAATGGCGGGGTGACCAAATCGTTGAACAATAACCGCCTGACCGGGCTGGTGCTTACCCAGCCACTCGTTTCTGGTCGTCGAATGATTGTGTTGACCGACCGTGGGCAGATGAACGCGTATGAACTCGGTCCCCAGCAGGATGCCTCGGCCCTGAGCCAGGTCGCAACACGTGCCCCTTCATCCGATCGCTCCGTGATTGGCTTTCCCCTGCTCACAGACCGCTTTGTCTGGGTTGCCGATACCCAACTGACCAAATACGCCATCCAGCCAACCGACAACCGTTTGCCTGTTCGTGATATCGCCAAGAATTACCGCGGGGCGGTTTTTGATCATCCGCTCCAAGCGCGGGACGGCACGCTCTTTCATCTTCGCCGCCCCAAAGGCCGAGCAGGAATCGCCGCTGCAGCCATGGATATTGCCACCGGACGGACTCTTTGGGAAACCGATCTGGCGATCCCTCCAGCCGGAGCTCCCATTGTCGATCCAACCAACCAGACCATCACGACGGCCAACACCAATGGGGCTGTTTTCGTGCTCGACCAGCAAGCCATCGGCCAAGGTGTCGAAGACCAACCGGTAAAAATTGTGAATACACCTGCCCGTCCGCCCCAGCTGTCTTCGGCCATTGACCTGGGGGCTGGCCGCGTGGTGTTTGGAACGGCTGGAGAAACTCCGTGGCTGGTTGCTTATGATCCAGCCAGGCCAGCAGCGCGTTGGGTCAAAATGGATGGTCCACAAGCAACTTCGCCTGCCCGACTGGGAAGCGGATTCGTCGTCCCGCTGGAAATTGGCCAGGTACTGTATTGCGACCCGGCACGCAACAACCGGGAAGTGGCTGCCTTTCAGCCACGCCTTGAACCTCGCCGGACAATTGCCTGGCTGCCGGTTGGCATCCCGGAAGATGCCACAGAACAATGCGTGCTGTGCGACGGCACCGAAATGATCTATCAATTGCAACTGACCGACGGAGCCCAGCCAACCCTCGAAGCTGTCCAGTCGGCGCCTATTGGGGCGATGCCACTGTCGACCCGAATCGCGGTCACCGATAATCACGCGTGGATCGGCACCAACGACCGGCGACTGGCAGCATTTGAACTGTCCGCCCTGAAAATTGCTCGGGAAATCACGCTTTCGGGAAACATTACCTGGGGGCCCTACGCAATGGCTGACCATCTGCTGCTGGCCACCAGCGACAATCAACTGGTCTGCCTTACTACCGATAGCGAGGTAAAATGGAAGGTACCTCTTCACGATGGAGAATTGGCGGGCCCGCCGTTGGGAACCGACCGGACCCTCCTCCTCTCGCTCAAGAAGGGGACCATCCAGGCAATGGACCTTGCCACTGGAGGCCTCCTGGGTGAACGCGATCTGGGCCAACCGTTAACTACCGGACTGGTACCGTTTGGAAAACGGTACCTCGTCGCGGCACATGACGGAACGCTTCTTGAAGTGGAGCATCCATGAACCAATCATGTCCAAAACGGCGACCTCTGCCTTCCTGGCAGGCAGCGCTAGGGCTGCTGCTGGTTTTGGCCTTTGTGCAACCAGGATTTGCACAGCACAAGCTGCTGGAGGGACGCCCCTTTGACCAGATCATTCTCAATGACGAATCTCAGGTCGAAATATTCCCTCTCGATTTTCCCAATCGGCAAATGCCAAGCGACCGTCCTACAGGAAATTTAACGGTTCGCCTGGTCAATCGCCCGGGACAAACTTTCGACCTTTCCTGGGGAGACATTTCGAGTATCAAATTCTTCGAACAGCTCTTATTGGAAGAGGCTGCTTCGCTGACCGACCAAAATAACTTCGACGCCGCCTTTGGGTACTATGATCGGCTTGCCCAAAATTATCCCGACTACCCCGGTCTCGACGAAGCCCTGAGCCACTATCTCAAAAGCAATGCCTTAGCACTCTACCAAGAGCAGGAATATGACCGGGCCCTGGCGGTGTTGATTTCTCTCCATGATCACCACCCGCAACATGCAGACCTTCAAGCAACCATCGATACTGTTGCGGGAAAGGTCATTCAACAACGACTGAAAAATCAGGATTTCAGCGGCGCCCGGGCAGTACTCGACCTACTGTCAACGAACATGCCTCGCGCCGCCAGTTCTACCATCAACGCGTGGCAGGCGAGGTTTGAAAAGGCCGCCCAGCGCAAGCTACTGCAGGCGGAACGCGATTTCGAGCAAGGACAATATACAGCTGCCCAGCGGTCAGCCCGTCGAGCCCACACAATCTGGCCCAAACTGGCAAAAATCGGCGAATTGCTTGAGGACATTCAAGCACAGCATCCCCAGATTATCGTGGGGGTCCTGGAACCAGCACCTCCCTCCAGCGAGTTCCGACTCGACAGTTGGCCTGCCCAGCGCGTCGTACCACTTTTACGTCATGCGATCATGGAGCTCCGCGATTACGACTCGGAAGGGGGAGTTTATGAATCCCCTTTCGGGCAATTGCAGCTTGACCAAACGGGCCGTCAACTCTCGCTCCATTTCCACACCACCGCACAATCGGAAACCGACGTTTCAGCCGTGATCGCCGGTCACGAACTTGCCCGCTACCTGCTGGCAATGACTGACCCCTCACACGTCTCATTCTCCAGCACTTTTGCAAATCTGTGTGAAGGGGTCGGCGTGGACGAGCAGGGAACCGTTCGCATTGATTTTCACCAACCACTCGTTCGCCCAGAAGGCCTCTTCCGACACATTCTCGCGCCGGATGTGTGGAGCGAATCACCCCCTCCCACCCAAGACAACCGCACTGTTTTTACGCTCCAGGAGCGTTCCCCGGAATTCGCTCGATTCGAACGAACCGGAGCAAAGTCCACCGCGGGTCAAGGCGAATTGAAAGCGATTGTCGAACAAGCGATGCCCGATGACAATACGGCAATTTCGGCCCTGGTGCGGGGAGACGTCATGGTCCTTGACCGGGTTCCACCCTGGGGCGTGGCCCGCCTGAAATCGGTGAAGGATATTGCCGTAGGCAACTACCGCTTGCCCACCGTACACGCCCTGGTACCAAACCTGCAAAACAAGCTTCTTCAGCGACGGGAGTTTCGCCGCGCCTTGTGCTATGGAATCGCCCGCCAGCGGATCGTCGAACAAGTCATTACCGCTGGCAAGGAACTACCGGGATACGAGGTCCTTAGCGGCCCGCTCCCCCCGGGCCGGTCGTTGAGCGATCCACTCCGATACGGCTACAACAGCCAGGTCAAGCCGCGTCCTTACGAACCTCGCCTGGCAGCTACCCTGGCACTTGTTGCCGCCGACAGTGTCGCCCGCAGCCAAAACAAGCCCAATAGCCAAAACAAGCCCAATAGCCAAGACAAGAAAGACCCAGCCGCAAGCAGCGAGACTGAAAACGTCGCCCCAGCGGCAGGTGGTGAAATTGTGATCCCACCCCTCGTGCTTGCCCACTCTTCTGACGCGTTGACGCGCACCGCATGCGATCTGATCCAGCAACAACTGGGGCAAATTGGGATTCCTATTAAGCTGGCCGAAGTCGACCAGGAGGCATTGTTGACTGACAGCAGCGACTACGACTTACGTTATGTTGAATTAACCATTGCCGAGCCGCTGATCGATATCCATGCCCTGGCTGGCAGGACAGGAATAGCAAAGCCAGGCAGTCCTTCCATGCGATCTGCGCTCCGCAATCTGGATTCAGCCTCAACCTGGCGTCACGTACGCGAAAGGCTCGGCGAGATCCACCGAATCGCCCACAATGACCTACCGTTAATTCCACTCTGGCAAACCACCAATCATTTTGCCTATCGCACAGAACTTGAGGGCATCGGGGATGACCTGATCCACCTGTATCAAAATGTGGCCGATTGGCGGTTGGTACCAGCTCAACCACAACGTTGATTACAATGTCTTTCCTTGAATCGAGTTCACCGCGCGGCTTGCTTTTTTGGCGCAGAGAAATCTCGCGCGGCAGGTCGACACTGCGTCACCCCACTTGCAGGGTATCTCTCTTGTCGCGAGCAACTACGGCGCTGGCCCGCTTGTCACTGGCCGGACTCGTCGCCTGCGTACCCCTTCTACCGACACGCCTCGCTGAGGCCGTGCAAATTCGACATTGGGAACACGCCCCGTATGAACTCTCGATTCGTATTGCCATCGACGCACCTGGCCAATTGCGTGAAAAACTCGAAATTGAACTGCCTCGTTATATTCAGCAACGGATCGATACCTCGGTAGGCCCCATCTGGTTACCCGCGATCCAACTGGCCGGTCCATCACTTCGCTCAGAAATGCTCTCCGATCTCGCCGCCGTACCTCTGAATCATGCTGTCACCGATCCTGCCGCAGTTGACAAGCTGCAACTACTGACAGTCCGGGGGACTGGAGATGGATTTCATCTCGCTGCCCGCGAATATGATGGCTATGTGGAACGCTGGGGAGAAATCGCAAACGATTCGTGTCGCCAGTATGCGGCTGTGAACGAACGGGCATTTATGTTGCTGTGGGAAACCTTTGCACCGCTTGCCCGCTTGCGCCTCAATCCCGAAAATGACGATCTCGTGTTGCTTGACCTGAGGGGCACCGAGATTTTCACCAAAGACAAGTCCGTTTCACCCGTAAAACAGGGCGATGTATTTCTGCCGGTTCTCCGTCGCACCACACGGGAAGGAACGCTTATTGAAAACGGCATCCAGGCGGTGCCTTGGACCTATGTCATGACGAACGGAACCCAAGGAGAAAGCATTCTGGGCAACGTTTACAGTGGTACCAAACGTCCCTTGGGGGTCCGACGCCGCGGTCGAGTAGAACAAGTTGCGATTGCCTTGAGAGGGAAGCCCGCTGTCGCGAACTTGCATCTCCACTCCCGCGACAATACTGAAACACCTCTCGTGGGATACGAAATTTACACGCAAGATACTGACAGCGACAAACTTGGCTTAGCAGGCCTGACCGATGATGATGGCACTTTACCCATTGCCCCTGGCAGTTCACGGGTGCAGTTCGTTTTTGTCAAGAACGGAGGCCAACTCTTGGCC
Organism: Lacipirellulaceae bacterium; assembly: GCA_965243695.1. Classification (GTDB taxonomy): domain Bacteria; phylum Planctomycetota; class Planctomycetia; order Pirellulales; family Lacipirellulaceae; genus JAKVCB01. Next base: position 93,065 of record CBDEWC010000007.1, read on the forward strand.
CGCCTGCCAGTTGTACCGGGCATTCATCATCACCTTGATGTCCCCTTACCCGACGACAACCCGCGACTCAAGGCCGAAGCAACCCTCATCGCACTTCGTGAGAACCTGATCGATTTGGTGGCGCGGCGGAATATCCTCCTAGCTCGAATCCGCAAACAGATCGACAGCGGCAAGCTCGACGACGCAAGTCGCCTGCTTGACCAATTTGAAGAACTTGAAGGTCGGGCCCAATTCAACCGCGAACTGAACAAACAAGAACAACTTCACCGCTCAGAGGATCCGCAGATTCAGCGCCGCATTGACAAGCTCTTCCGCGAAACCCGCGTTGTGCTGGGGCATTTTCTCGATGCGCGCGCGGCTGCGGAATTGCGGGATGAACTCAACGCAGCACAAACTACCAGCCCGTAGGGCTTACCACACTCCGGCCAGGACGATAGCCAGCAGGCCCACTGCCAGCAAAATGGCGATCACGATTCCTCCCCATGGAAAGCGCGTTCGGCGCGGGTTGTCGCGCACCTGGATTTCTGGCGCTGGATCACTCAACACTGGATCACCATGCTCAACCGTGTCTTCGCTGCTCGAAGCAATAGGCTCGGTCGGTTGCGAGATTTGACTTTGGCTGTCAGACCGTGCTGGAGACACCTCGGGAAGGCCATCCAGGTCAAAGGTCGCCGTCTCTGCCAGGCTTGCTGATATTTTCTCGCCAACATTTCCATCCGTGCGGGCTGACCCCGAGACAGGTTGAACAAGAGAAATGACCTCGCCTGAAAACTCATCCGTGCTCCATGGTTTCACGAGTTCCATAACACGTTCTGCGGTGGGAATCCGACGATCGGGATCGCGCTGCATCATGCGGGCAATGACGTCCGCAAACGCTTCGGGCAAGTCGGGACTGAAGTGGAGTGGATTGAGCGGCGTTTCGTTCAAATGCCTCCGCATCTTGTCTGACGTATTCCCTCCCGGGAAGGGAACCTTACCCGTGACCGCATAGTAAAGCGTGCAACCAAGTGAATAGATATCGCTAACAGGTCGAACCTGATCCGGATGTGCAATTGTCTCTGGCGCGAGATAATCGGACGTTCCCACAATTGCCTTCGGCCGACCGCTCGAGATCGAGCCGACTTCATCCAGCAAATACCACGCCAGCCCCAGGTCCGTGACCTTTGTCAATCCTTCTGGTGTCACCAACAAGTTGCCCGGCTTGACATCACGATGCACCAATCCCTTGCCATGGGCATAGTGCAAGCCACAGGCCGCCTGAGAAATAATCGAAGCGGCGATCGAAGCCGACAACGGTCCGTGACGGCGCACCAAACGGCGCAAGTCAGCGCCCGGAACATACTCAGTGACCAGGAAAAAAGTATCGCCGTCGTGATCGGCATAGGAAATCCGGACAAGATTCGGATGGTCAAGTTGAGCCTGCACTCGAATCTCACGCTGAAAACATTGGATCGACTCTGGCGTGCTTCTGCTCTTGGGAAGTACTTTAATTGCCTCAATCCGCCCCAACAGCTCGTGCTCACCCTTGAAGACATGCCCCATCCCACCCTTGCCAATTGCATCGACAATACGATAGGGCCCCAAGCGAAACTTGGTGTGGCCTTGTATCAGCTGATCGACTTGCCAACGATTAAGATATTCACGCTCAACTAACTTCTCCCCCAGTTCTTCGTCAGAAACATCCGTCATCGTGCGAGGTGAACCATCGGGTAAGACCAACAAACCCGAGAGCACGTCATCAAGCTGAGGCCGTGACAAAAGCCCACTTGCTACCGAGGTTCGTTGCAATACAGATACCACAGAATTATTCAACGGATGGACCTTCAAACTGGTCTTCGAGGAACGCTAGACAGCTCGTACCCGATGCCCGTCCAGTTCCTGCTGCAATCAGCACGAGTAGTCGTCACGACGGCTGCACCAATGACACACAAGCCCCTACCGTTTCAATGTAGACGGCAAACCGTCGCGGCGCCAAGCCGTTTCCGTTGAGATTACCAACACGACGTGCCAGCAGTCCTGCCGCGATCAGGCCACCGTGAACTTTTGCCAAACGATAAGACAAATACACCAACCTGCAGCTGCGTAATCGTTTGAACCATTTTGGGTTACCTCTCAACAAGATATCGCACCTCGCATCACGGTGCCTCCTGCCCTCGGCGCAGCGATTTCCCGCAAGGCGTTATCCTGGTCGCGTTACCACTTTTAAATGGTTCCAGGAAGATGGGAGTTCCGCTTGGAACTCGATCGCTGTTTTTTTTACCGGGTGCTCAATGACCAGACGGCGCGCATGCAGGGCGATCCCTTTGGCCCACGTAACTCGGCTTCCATATTTTCGATCACCCAAGATCGGATGGCCAATTTTGGCAAGCTGCACCCGAATCTGGTGCTTGCGGCCTGTTTGCGGAAAGACCTCAAGCCAGGTATGTCCATGGCTTCGGTTCAAAGAACGAAAACCGAGTACCCCTTCCACGGCACCAGGAGTATTTTCGGACGTCGTGTGCATTTTTCGATGCCGCTCGTCCTTCCGCAAATAGTGGGTCAACCTTTGCTCGTCGACTTCGACCTCGCCTTCCACAACCGCCCAATAAACCTTTTTAACCCGGTGGTCACGAAATTGCTGATTAAGCCGCCCAGCCGCTTTTGTCGTCCGGGCCATGAGTAGTACGCCCGTCACTGGTGCATCCAAACGACTCACCACCCCCAAATAAACGTTCCCCTGTTTCTGGTACTTCTGGCCAATGTAAGCTTTGGCGACAGAAAGAACGCTGGGGCGATCGGCTTTAACCCCCATCGTGGCCAGCCCAGCCGGTTTATTCACCGTAAGAAGATGATTATCTTCAAACAGCACGTCAAGTTGTTCGCGTGGAGACATCATGGTTCGTTGTGGCAGAGATCATTTTGCGGGGCTGACTTGATAACGCGACACGTTGACTTCTACCAGTCGCCTGAAATCCCACCCCCCCAGGGCGCGGCCGCCACGCTCCCTGACCGCATGCAACAAAACCGGGTTGCGATAACTTTCCTCACGGGCTGTCCCACCGGGAGTACCCCCAGTCACATGGACAGACCCAGGATAACAGACTACGCTCGCACCTCCACCCGCCAACTCGCTTATTGCAGAACGATTCACCAAATGCCTGCTTTTGACCCGACCACGCCGCCGCTTATTCTGGCAAGCAGTTCGCCGCGCCGGCGGCAATTGATGACCGAGGCGGGTTACACGTTCACCGTGGTCGCCCCAACCGATGGAGCCGAAACTGCTCCCGGTCACCATCAAAGCCCCGCCCAACTCGTTCGCCAACTGGCACTCTCGAAGGCAGAGGACGTCGCCCGACAACTCACTGAACAGCAGTTCCCTACAAGCCCCATTATCGTCGCTGCCGATACGGTTGCCGAGTGCAAGGGAAAGATCCTCGGCAAGCCAATCGACCACGCAGACGCCAGAGCGATGCTCCAACAACTGAACGGAACCCACCACCGGGTCTTCAGTGGGGTATGTGTCTGGCCCATTCCAAAACCAGGACAACCACAGGTCCCACCCGATTTACATGTCGAAATCACCAGCCTAAAAATGGACAAGTTCACCGATGAGCAACTTCAGGAATATCTTGACAGCGATGGTTGGGTTGGCAAAGCGGGTGCCTTTGGCTACCAGGACCAACTCGGCTGGGTACACATTGTCGAGGGAAGTGAGAGTAACGTGGTGGGACTTCCCATGGAGCGCCTTCGAGCAATGCTGGCCGCAGTCGGAATCGACCCACCCACCGCTTAGGATGCCTGGCCGTGACTGACAACTCCGCCCGACTGAAGAGAAGCTTAACTTCCGGTTGTTTCGGGAAGCTTGGGCTCCTTCTGCAAATCGGTCCTGGCGCAATGAACTCCCGCCCCCAATTCATGCCGTTGCGGCCGGTACCACCGGGCCAGAACAAACGGCGCTACGCCAACCCGCTCAGCTATCAACAGGCCCCAATTTCGCAGGGTCTGGGTGAGCGGTCCGGTTTGCTCCCATCTCCGCGGGCTTACGTGTAGCGGACCGGGTAACAACTCAATTCCTGCCCGTCGGCGAGCTTTCCGCATAAAAATCAAGTCTTCCATGATGGGAACTTCAGGGAACTCTCCCCATTGAAAAAAAGTGTCGCGACGAATGAAAATACCCTGGTCGCCGTACGGCAAGCCCCAATAGCGGGCCCTAATGGCGTTGCCCCTCTCGATCCACCGGTAGATTGGTCGAGGGGAGGTAATTTTCTGGCGAAAGGCACCCATACGGACTCTCGGGTCACGGGCCATTTGCTGAAGTTGCGCGGCAGCCTGGGGCTCCAACCAGGTATCGGCGTGAAGAAAAAGTAGCAGATCCCCTCGGGCCTGACGCGCACCGGCATTCTGCTGCACACCACGACCCGGCTCGGATACCACAACTTGTTGGCCCTGTTGCCGGGCAATCTGGACGGTTGAGTCGGAACTCCCACCATCGGCGACGACGATTTCATAGGGGTCCAGCGCCGCGGCACGCTCGATTGCATCAGCAATCCGTGAGGCTTCGTTGAGCGTCGGAATAATAACAGAAAGTTGCACCGCAGGCGGTCCAATCTGGCGGCCCCCGTATCTGGGGCCTGAGTTGAGCGCATTTTCGGAGCGAAAAGGCCTATTGTAGGAGCGGAAGGCGCTGTTGTCGCCGGCAGCCCTCACGACAGCACCGGCGCCAAGCCTATCAGGGAAAAGAGGCCTGTTTTCTGATAACGATTGAGCGACTCCCCCCCAAGGCGCTATAATCTCAGGACGACCAACCAATGAGGAATACGTCAAAAAAAGGATTGAGTTATGGGGGTCCGCCTTCGGGTCGGCATAATCGGACTGGGACCAGCATGGGAATCACGGCATTCCCCTGCCCTGCATGCGTTGGCGGATCGTTTTGAAGTCCGTGCAATTTGTGACCCGGTTGCCCGGCGGGCTGAATTTGCGGCCCGCAACTGGGGAATCCGCCAGGTCGACAGTTTTCGAAAAATTGTCGCTGCCGCCGACATTGATGCCGTCATGCTTCTCTCTGCCCGCTGGTACGGACCGCTTCCCATCCTGGCAGCATGCAACGCAGGCAAAGCCGTTTACTGCGCAGCCTCACTAGAACTGACCGAAATGGAAGCCGATAAGGTTGAGGCCCATGTCAAGGGAGCCGGAATTGCTTTTATGGCCGAGTTCCCCTGCCGCCTGGCACCGGCCACGTTGCGACTCAAGGAACTTATTGCCACTCGACTTGGTAAACCACGATTATTGTTTTGCAATCAACGCCTGGCGGCAAGTCATAACGACGGTCGCCCTCAATCAGCGACCGTGCGTCAAGTCGTCGAGATGATTGACTGGTGCCGTTACGTGGTGGACGCAGAACCGACCTCAGTCATGGGAACCGTGCACACATCGCAAGAGAATCAGGACAAGCAAGATTATTTAGCGACGACCCTTGATTTCTCAACCGGCGGAAACGTTGGAACAGGACCGATGGCGCACATTGCGTGCGGCAGCTATGTCCCCAACACCTGGAGCGAGGCAACCTCGTTTCGACGGCCTGCCGATCTGCAAATCATTTGCGAGAACGGAATTGCATTTATTGACTTGCCCAATTCCCTCGTCTGGTTTGATGACGCCGGCCAGCATATGGAATCTCTGGAACGCGATCGCCCGGTTGGCGAACAACTCCTACTGCACTTCCATCGTTCCGTATCGAGTCTTGTGCTGAAGACTTCCAGCCTTGACGATGCCTACCGGGCAGTCTCGATTTTGATCCACGCCCAGCAGAGTTGTGCAGAAGGAAAGCGGATTCAGTGTTGACCGTTGACACCACTTATTGGTCACAATTAGAATTTTGGCGAAAAGGACCTTTCTTACGTACTCCCGGGCCCAGCCGTAACCGAGGCTCCTGAAATGGGATGTTTCGACAACCAACGCCTGTTGGCCGCCAGCACACTGACAACGGCCGAAACCACCAACACCTCTCCCTCTGCTCCTCGTGTCAAGGAATCCTACCAGCAAACAGCCTGACCACCGATTTCTGGTTCATCCCCTGTTGCCGTTCACCCACACCGCAACTCCATGTCTACAACCACACAAAATCCCATGTCTACAACCACACAAAGCATTGAGCAACTGGCCATCAACACCATCCGCACCCTTTCGATGGATGCGGTCCAGGCGGCGAATTCAGGACATCCCGGTACGCCGATGGCCCTGGCGCCGGTAGCCCACGAACTCTGGACGGGACAACTTCGCTACGATCCCGATTGTCCAGACTGGCCTAATCGAGATCGCTTTGTGCTTTCGTGCGGCCATGCTTCGATGTTGCTCTATTCGTTGATTCATTTATCCGGAATCTCCGAAGTCGATGCCGATGGCAACCTAACGGGCCAACCCTCGCTTTCGCTCGAAGACCTGGAGAACTTTCGCCAGTGGAAAAGCCGCACGCCGGGACACCCGGAATTTGGCCATACCACGGGTGTTGAAACGACGACCGGCCCACTCGGACAAGGATGTGGCAACAGCGTTGGCATGGCCATTGCTCGCCAATGGCTTGCCAGCCGTTACAACCGCCCAAATTTCGAGCTTTTCAATTTCAACGTCTGGGTCCAGTGCAGTGATGGCGATCTCATGGAAGGCCTCTCCTCGGAAGCCGCCTCGCTGGCAGGCCACCTTAAGCTTTCGAACCTCTGCTGGATTTATGACAGCAATCGAATCACGATCGAAGGTAAAACCGATCTTGCCTTTAGCGAAGACGTAGCAACTCGATTTCGCGGATTCGGTTGGAATGTCCTACAGGTCGACGACGCCAACGATGCCAAGGCTCTCCGCACGGCTTTCGAGGCATTTCTCGATCAAAACGACGCCCCCACCATCATCATTGTCCACAGCACGATCGCATGGGGTGCACCCCATGCGGCCGATACCTCGGCCGCTCATGGTGCTCCGCTGGGTGAAGAAGAAATCGCACTCACCAAAGCAGCCTACGAGTGGCCCTACGACAAATTTACCGTACCCGATGGTGTCTACGAACATTTTTCCAACACACTCGGCACCCGAGGCTCGGCAGCGAGAGTCGATTGGCAGGCACTCTTCGAAAAATACGAAGCAGAATACCCTCAACTTGCCCAGGAAATTACACAAATTCAAAACAGGGAATTGCCAGACGGGTGGGATGCAGACCTACCGGAATTCGAGGCCGACCCGAAGGGCATCGCTTCACGCGCTTCGGGCGGAAAAGCGCTCAACGCCCTCGCAGCCCAGGTGCCATGGATGTTGGGTGGCTCGGCCGACCTGGCCCCTTCGACCAAGACACTGCTAGCCGGCGAAGAAGGCTTTGGCCCGGACAATTATGGTGCCCGGAACTTTCATTTCGGGATCCGTGAACACGCAATGACTGCTGCAGTCAATGGCATGGTACTCTGTGGACTCCGCGCCTACGGGGCAACGTTTTTCGTCTTTAGCGACTATTTGCGCCCCTCGCTGAGACTGAGTGCGTTGATGCACCTGCCTAGCCTAATCGTCTTCACGCATGACTCCATCGGTGTTGGCGAAGACGGCCCCACGCATCAACCGGTTGAACAACTGGCGGCCTGCCGAGCCATCCCCAATTTGGTGGTGCTACGCCCCGGTGATGCCAACGAAGTTTCCGAGGCATGGCGAGCTGCCCTCGGCCAGACGAATCGACCCGCGGCCCTGGTGCTCACCCGTCAGAACCTACCCACCCTCTGCCGAAAGAAATACGGAGCGGCAAGCGGAGTCAGGCAGGGTGGATATATCGTGGCCGATTCGGATGCCCAACAGCCTGATATTATCCTGATTGCCACCGGCAGCGAACTCTCGCTGGCGGTTGAAGCTCACGAACAGTTGGTGGCCGACGGCATGCAGAGTCGTGTCGTCAGTATGCCTTCCTTCGAATTGTTTGACGAGCAATCTCCCGAGTACCGAGAGAAGGTACTTCCTTCAGGGGTAACTGCCCGCATCGGAGTCGAAGCTGGCATTGCCCAAGGTTGGGATAAATACCTTGGCTTCGAAGGCCAATTCGTCGGTATCAATACCTTTGGCGCCTCGGCACCCTACACAGAGATTTATCGAAACCGAGGCCTCACCACCGAAACGATTGTCGGCAAAGCAAAAGAGATGCTGGCAACTTGACCTGCAGACCCAGGCCACCAACTGCGGTCCCCACGGAAACCAACAGGCAACAATCAATGGGCGGAGAGAACGTGTGACCACCTGGGCCCTGCGCTTTCCGTCAACCCATCATTAACTTGCCCAGTGCGTCTCCTCCTCTTCGGGCTCTTCTTCTGCATCAAGAGCATCCAGATGCCGGGGTGCAAAAAATCGGCCCATAATAAGCCGAACCGGCACCAGGCCAGCAATGAACAGCGGAAACATAATTCCAAAAGTGCTTACTTTAACCGCCCACAAGACAGACAGGCACACCAGCTGGATCGCGGTAAATTTATGAATGGTCTTCCACGGCACCTGCCGAATGTAATGGGTTGAAGGATACAACGACGGGTCATGTAGCCACAGGCTGAGCCGCTCAAAAAACTGATTGCCAGCCATCGAAACAACTCCCATAAACAAAAACAATCCGTACAAAACTGCCATCGGAATCAGTTTTAAATACACCAGCAATAATAACGATGCACCAATTAGCAAATGAATCGCCAGCCCGGTGATACGATTCTCCTGGACATTAATAATTCGCTCCCGGGTCTGCCCGCCTGCTAACACCACCTCTTCATTCGTGGCCAGGCTACGTACGTGATTGATCGACCTGACGGTTGCAGCGACCAGCCATGGCAAACCAAACAAGGAACAAAAACCCACTAACAGACCAACCAAGCCCAGGTCATAATGGTAAGCAGCCCCCTTCTCTAACCGATGATCAGGACTGTTCACCAACCGTGCCGTAATATTCTGGTCAAGAAAAATAAGCATCGACACAAGGATTGCCGGTCCAATCGCCGCCAACTTGACCCAGTTGGGAAGCGCAGGATCCCACGGATTAACCATCCAGGCCCGTCCGGCTGTCGTCTCAAACACATCGGGCGCCGGCAACCGGTCCAGTGAGACCTCGTGCAACTGAAACGCCAGTAAGGCCATCGCAGCAATCGCAATCGTGGGTCCAAAATCGGCAAGAAATTCACGCATTTGCGGCAACAAATATGGAGTGCGACGAAACCTGGAGAGGGCCATCGCGATCGCGAAAGTACCGAGGGCCAACAACAGCGACAGCAAGGCTGTCGCATGCTCGCCAATGGCATCCAAGTCTTCAAAGACATGACTTAGCGACTTAACCGCTTCGTAGATGAAAATCAACGAAATAAGCGCTGAAAAAATTTCGTCGGTAAAACGCGTAAAGTAACGCATTAGACATCCTGCATCGGTAACGGCCAATCCGAGCAGCAAGACCATCGACCAGCCACCAACCCAGGCATACGTTGGCAAAAAGGGAATCTCGAAATCGGTACACATGCGATACAAAATGGCCGTAAATACCAGCAGTGGTCCAGTACCGCCCAAAATGATCAAAGGCTGCCCCGAAAAGAGCGCATAGATTACACCGCACACTGCTGAAGCGACAATCATTTCAATGGCACCGATTTGGTTATCGGTTGCTATCGCCATGACACCACCAAAGGTTACTGCCGGCGCAAGACAGGCGAAAAACAAGAACAACGTTGAACTGACGGCCTTAAAATTCAAGCCATCACGAAAATCAGCTCCATAGTGGGGCCAACGTCGCTGCACATCCCTGAAAATTCCGCCAAACGGCCGGCCAGTATACGCAAAGGGATCTTCTGTTGGCGCATCAACCGGTTCCGACTTTTGATTGGTCCGCCGCGAGTAGGCATCCAGGGCAGAAGTCAGATCTTCGGTACTTGCAGCAGTTGCCGCGTCATACCGAAACTGATCATCCGACATCAACCGGGCCACGTCAGTAAGCGCATCAATATGCTCGACAACGGAAGACTCCGGTCCCAACAGTACAAATACAAACCTTGTTGAAATGCCATCAGGAGCCCCCAGGTTGAGGGGACGGGCAAGCCTCAAAAAGAGAATCACTTGCTCCTGAAAACAGTCCAGATAGGCATGGGGTACCGCTACCGCATGACCAATCGCAGTCGCTCCCTCGGCTTCGCGACGCTCGAGCGCCAACACGGCCTGTTCGGCATGCTCGGGCTTAATCCTGCCCTGCTCAACAGCAAGGTTTACAGCAGCCTGAACCGTCGATGAAAAATCGTTCGCATCAAGGTCCAGTTGTACCAGATTTTGTTCAATCGATTGACGTAGAGGTAACATGCTTTGGAGTTGTTAAAACCAAGTTGCTGGACAGCAGGAACTACAAGCCTGCCGGCCTCGTCTTCCTCAAACCACAAATTGTGCTCAATAATCCCGTTCAACCGCAATGTACACCGGGCCAAAGTTTTTTCGCACAGCCGGCAACTTGCCGGGAAGTCCTGAAATTTCCATAATAACATCGGTGCGACGAATATCGGCTTCGTCCACATTTTAATACCACCTTGACCCCCTACTGCAATAGAGATTTTCATGCAAATTCGCGTCGCCGCATGGGCCCTACTTGGATGGCTGCCACTGGGAGGGCTGATTCTTGGTTTGCCATCCCCGCTCGTCGTTGGCGCCCCCCCACCCGCAACTGGCGATTTACTCCTCTCGATTTCCTGCCCCAACCTGGCACAACTCGACGATTGCATCACCCGCCTCTCCAGGCAACTGAAAGTACCGATCCCCAGCCCCCTGCCACTGCTGACGACGATTACGGGAAGCGATAACGGAATCGATCCCGCCGGCAGTTTGTGTTTGCAATTGCTCGCTGGGCCCACCCTTTTGGCCGAACCAAGGCTTTGCTTACAACTTCCGGTCACCAGCTTTGATCGTTTCGCCACCAATTTGGGAGGCCATCCCGGAGACAAGCTGACCACCTTGCACTTGGCGGGCCAAAAGCTTGCTGCCGCAAGACACCACGCAACGGTTTTGCTAATGGACGAAACGGACCGCCCCATCCTGCAGAAACTTATCGCCCAGAACCATTTGCCTGCCGACCAACCGGAATGGCAAACGTGGAATAAAGAGCACCACCTGGTGATCCGCCTCACCAGGGCCGGACTGCAACTGATTGCCAACCGCTCTCGGATCACGCTTGCGATCCACAACCCTGACGACGGGCCTGACGACGGGCCTGACGACGAGGCTAACTACGAGCCTGACACGATTGCCCAACCGGGCCAACGCACCGATTCCACCGACCGGCCTGCGACCCGTTGGCATCCTGTGTGGGAGATGCTCGAGGAATTCATCCACCAATATCCGCTTGTTGAATTCATGCTGCCGCACGCCGAGTCCCTGGCACTTGGGCTGCGGATCCACAACCAGGCAGATCTGTCTGCTGAACTTCGCTTGCAGTGGCACGATGACTCCCCATTTTCCGGTATCGCGGCGAGTGACGCTTTACGTGGGGATGTGACAGATCGTTTCCAGGCAAAACCGTTTATCTTTCTTGGCGGCGGCTTGTCACAACCGGCAGTCATGGGCCCTCTGGCAAAGTCCTACGCCCTCTACCAACTCGAGAGCCTGGCGGACTACGGCAACGACAAATACCAACAGCAGGACGCGGACAAATTCTCCCACCACGTCGAGGCCACCCTGAACGACATTCAGGCATTGTCGGTGATCCAACGAAATACCGGACAGGATGAAGGAGTGTATGGAAACACGTTCCTGTTATTGCACACCAAAAACGGAGCCCAGGTTCGCGACACCATCTCCAAGGCCCTCATGTCCTGGAATTGGTTAATGGATAATGCCGAGGGGGACATTTGCTTGCAGTTCAACTCCACACCGATCTCGATTGCGGACAAACCGGCCACCGAATACACGGCCGATATGCTCAAGGCAGTTGATGCGACACCTTTGCCCGAGGTCAAAGAGGCGATGCAAGCACTCTTCGGTTCCGGTGGGCTCTATCGCATCCAGCTTCTCCTGGTGAACGATCAAACCGTCTTACTGGGAAATGCCACGGTCGCCCAAACAGAACAACTCCTCACGGAACTTGGTACGGATGGACCCCGGATGCTCGAGTCGCCAGGAATGAAAGCATTGAAACAACTTTTTAAGCGCAAACCACATTTCGAGTTTTATCTCGACATCAGCGAACTGACACGGCATCAAGAACGGGCCCAAATGGCGGAACTCGGCCAAATCCTGGGTGGTCCTCTGGTCCGTCAGTTTCCCGACACCCCCCCTGTTGGTGTTGCTCTACGATTGGACTCCGGCGAGCTCCATGCCACGCTGGCCGCCACGGGCAAAACCCTCCGCGGACTGGTCCAATACCTGCAGCGCAAACCGTAACACTCTGCAAAGGGGACTCCAGAGAGGTCAGCCGCAACATGGAAAACCCCAGTCCGTTCAGGGGTGTTCCCCGCGCGGCTCGCTCTTGCCGCCACCAACAGCAACTTCCTGTGGCAACAGGACAACTCCCTGGCCACGGGCACCCGCTTGCCAGCTGGGGACGAAAAAACGCTCCCATAGCACACTAAAAATAAACCGCGGGACCTGGCAAAACCTGCCCCGCCTTCACCTGGACCATTAGGATCAGTCTTGCCTGCTCGGACCGAATGTTGATAATCCAGGGCCCGGTCATCGTTTTGCAAATACAAAACAAGTCGAAAACCCAATCGTGCAATCGGGATAACACTTCCATCACCCCAACTTCAGTACTTGGTGCGATTTCTCGCCGCGAGAAACCCCAGGCCGACCACCGTGGGCCCGGCGATTCGCAACATACCAGCACAAGAGGTGCAGCATGCCACGCAACCGAACGTACGAGAATGCAGCCCAGGCCATCGGCGATACGCCTATGATTCAACTCAACCGGATCGTTCCCCCGGAACATGCAACCGTGTTTGCCAAGTGCGAGTTCTTCCAACCACTCAACAGTGTCAAGGACCGCATCGGTACGGCCATGATCGAGGCGGGCGAACGGGATGGCAAGATCAACGCCGATACTCGGATTGTCGAGCCAACCAGCGGCAACACAGGGATTGCTCTTGCTTTCGTGTGTGCTGCCAAAGGGTACCATCTCACGCTGACGATGCCTGACTCGATGTCGGTAGAACGCCGCGCATTATTGAGAGCGATGGGATCTGAATTGGTCCTCACACCAGCTGCCAACGGCATGAAGGGGGCGATCAACAAAGCGATCGAGCTTGTCGAAGCCGACGCCAACGCGTGGATGCCTCAACAGTTCGAAAACCCCGCCAACCCGGCCATCCATGAGGCGACGACCGGTCCAGAAATCTGGAAAGATTCTGGAGAAAACATCGATGCCATCGTCGCTGGCGTGGGTACGGGTGGAACGATTTCCGGAGTGAGCCGTTACATCAAAACGAAAAATCACAACTTTAAAGCCATTGCCGTTGAACCGAGCGACTCGCCGGTTATCTCCGGCGGAACCCCGGGCCCCCACAAGATTCAAGGAATTGGCGCCGGGTTCATCCCGAAGAACCTCGATTTATCGGTCGTCGACGAGACCGTTTCGGTCAGCAACGAAGAAGCCTTTCAGTGGGCCCGCCGCTTGGCGCGTGAAGAAGGGATCATGGCAGGAATTTCCAGCGGTGCAAATGTGTGCGCCGCAGCAAAAATCGCGGCCCGACCCGAATTTGCAGGGAAGCGAATTTGCACCATCATGTGCAGTCTTGGAGAACGCTACCTTTCGACGCCCCTGTTTGAAGGACTCACCGGATAAAGCCGTATCGGCGGCTGGCCGTACGAGACGGAAGCCTTCTGGCCCGCCAATCTCGCCGCCGGTGCAGCCGCGGATGAAATCTGCCTGGGCGGCACTGACCCCGCAGCCCCCTATCGCCTATAATGGGGTCAACCAAACCCTAATCCCCACCTGAGCTGCGCGTGTCGTTGCCAATCCTTCCCATCGTTGACCAACCCCCTGAGGAATCGGGTCCTCTCGACCAATCACAACGGCCTCGCTTGCCGGAATGGCTACGAGTAAACCTGCCCTCGGGAAATCGCCTCGCGGTCTTCAATAAGACCCAGGACGCCGTTGATTCCAATGCGCTTCACACGGTGTGCGAAGAAGCCCGCTGTCCCAACATTCATGACTGTTGGGCCCGCGGAACGGCAACCTTCATGGTTGCTGGCAGCCACTGCACACGTGGCTGCCGGTTCTGCTCGGTCGAAACGCTCAAATCGCCCGAACCCCCCGATCCATCCGAACCTTCCCAACTTGCCAACGCTGTTGAGCGGATGGGCCTTTCGCATGTCGTCATTACGGTGGTCAACCGGGACGACTTACCTGATGGCGGCGCCAACCATTACAAGCGTTGCGTGGAGGCCGTTCATGACCGGCTGCCTGAAGTGACCATCGAACTGCTTTCCAGCGACCTCCAGGGGGACTGGGAAGCCCTGACTCACCTTCTCGAGAATAGCCCGCTTGCCGTTTTTGCCCACAACGTAGAATGTGTTCCACGATTAGACAGCCTGGTGCGCGACCCCAGGGCATCTTTCGATCTTAGCTTACGTGTTTTGAAAAAGGCCCACCAACTGCGACCCGATCTGCTGACCAAAAGCAGCGTGATGGTCGGGCTTGGTGAATCGGATGCAGAAGTCAGCGCCGCCATGCGTCAGCTTCGCGAAGCGGGTGTCGATCTAATTACACTTGGGCAATACCTGGCCCCGGGGCGGGCGGGAGAACGCTTTTTGCCCGTCGACCGCTTCGTGACGCCAAAGCAGTTTTCGACATGGTCAGAGGAAGCTCACAAGCTTGGTTTTAAGGCCGTGGCATCCGGACCACTGGTTCGCAGTTCCTTCCAGGCAGGCTCCCTGCTGGCAGAAGCACGCCAGCAGTGAATCGCTCCCAACGACAATCGACTCCCAGCCCTTTACATCACCGGCGGTGGTCGACCAGGCTCGAACGCACTGGCTACCGGGCAGGCCGCAGGCAAAAAACATCTTCCAGTACCCACCGGGAATTGAGGAGGGCAGCGGCAAAAGGCTCGGTCTCCAGGAACCGGGACAGGACTCCAAGCGTCTGCAATGACAACCCGGCGTAACGATCTTCAGCGGTGGTGCCGGCAACCCTGCTGAACAAGTCTGCCGCCCGTCGTGCATGTCGACCAATTCCATCACGATTTCCCTCACGGGCCTTGACCCCGGCTGCGGCCAGTTTGATCAAGCCCTTCAGAAAATCGGCCGTGGTTCCACGGCGTCCCGCCGCATGCCACAAGGCTTCCCACGCTTCGTGCGATTCCCAATAGTAGCCGTGATTAAAAAGGTCGATTCCCCACAAGTAAGCAGCCGAATTATCCCACTGACCGGGGTCCAACAGGGCCACTTCCGTTTCCTCCTGGTCAAACAAGTGCCCTGTCGGATCTCTCAACGGGTGAGGTTCATAGCCGGACACATACGAGTAGGGAGGTAACGGTGCGGTCGTGAGCCGCGGACGGCCGGCAACCCCCTCGCCTGGGATAAATTGTGCAGACATGACACGCCTGGTACTGGAGTGACTCAACCCCACCGTCAACTACCCAGACTCTCCCACTGCGGGCACAGGTAGCAACTCAGGAACAGGGACCTGCCGGGGTAACTGGACAGGCCGTTTGTTTGCAGGAACCTCACCGGGATTTTTTTCCGTGCTCCGGCCTGCCTCTTTGGCGGCCGGAACTTCTCCAAACGGGTTGAGGAAATTGAGACTGGGCAAACCCCAGCCGTTTCTTTTCTCGGAGTTCTCCTTTTGCACTGGCGCCGGTTTTCGATCCAGCTCAGCCAGCAAATCTGCGTGCAGTGACAGGGTATCATTACCTCGTGTCACCTCAGCCGAAAGACCGCGAAACCAACCGAGCAGGGGCAACTGGTAATCCTCGGGGATGACGGTTAGCAAAAAGCGGTTTTCGGGAACGGTTGCAGTCGAAATCCAAACAGGCCGCCCACCCGGTTCTTCGGCAACCACGTAGTCGCCACCAAGGGGCGAAACAAATTTCCCCGCAACCAATTGTTCGGCAACGTCCCTCGCTTCGTTACGAGGCACATGCAGCTGGTTCACAAGCGAATTCATAAACCGACTGCCACTCGCCGACGTTTGCCGAGCCTGCATGTAACCGAACCCGGTAATAGTGGTCGCAATTTGCGCGTCGGACAAATCACTGATGCGCAGACGAATTTGCGCAGGTCGCTCCGTCGGCACCATCGCCAACTGAGGTCCAACTTCCTCTAACACATCCTTCTGAAATGAAAACAAAAAGAATTCGCCGATGCGCCGCTGCCATGTCTCGAGCAGACCCAAAACACCCCGACATTGGGCATATCCATTTGCATCATAGCCATTGCGGGGCGGCCCGAAGACATGATCGAGGAGGTAAAGCCGTGGCCACGCCCCTACAAACCCGCGAATCGATTGCTGGTAAGCTCCCGCAGGCACTGCCCTCCCCTCGCGTACCATCAGCGAGGTACAAAAGTCGAGCAGACCACCAAACAGGTGCATCGGCTTTCCGAGTGGTTGCAACACGATCTCTCCTGAAGCGACGACCCCGGCAATCGGGGCGACGGCCAGCGAAGCTGCCGGCCCCAGCTTGTTGGCCCAGCCAGCCAGCTTTGTTTCTGAATAGCGTTCCAACCGAACATCGATGGCGATCTTTTCGCGATTCAGGTTGGCATCCTCGGATCGGTGCAGGGCAACCGCCAGAGGCACAAACTTCCCTGCTTCCTTGTGCACCAGATTCTGAAACTGCCGATAACGAGTCGCCTCCGCAGGCGAGATCAAATCAACTTCCATATCGGCAATCGGCAAAAACCTGCCGGGAGTTCCCCGAACAGTATCGCAAAACGAATGGCCAACCCGGGCGAACGTCGTACCATCGGCACGGTCCCCAAAGCCTTTGGGGAGCAATTCCACATCGATCAGATCACCAACGGTCTTGGCCGACCTCCCCTCAGCAGCTGCCGCAAACTGCGCCATTCTGAGCATGCGGATTTCTCCCACCGACCGAAGGCGACGCTCCAACTCAATGCGATAGTGCGGACTTGCCAGATTGTTAAAAAAAGGTGCGGAAAAATACCCAAAGAGCGTATCGTCACGGGCCAGCGGCATTTCAGCCCGACTCCAGCGAAAAGCGACCGAGCCTCCCAGAGAGCCAACCCCTCCAGCAGCCTGATAAAATCGCTCCACCAGGTGACGGCAATTGGTCACAAGATGAAACTGGCCGGCAACCGCATAATAGGAACGAACCTGACCGTCAGGAGTAAAGAGAAAGGACACGTTGTGATCGGCAACGTGCACGCTTTCTTCGGTGACGTTTGGAAAGCTGGATAAAACTTCACGACGCTGGGCACGAAGACCGTTTCCCAACATCAAGTGACTCTTGGCTTCAAACAGAACTCCCACCGCAGCACCATCCCGAAAAAAGGGATCCAGTCCTATGATGGCAATATCGTTAATCACCGCAGCTCCCAGAACTCGACTCAGCATCGACTCTTTCAAGCCAAGTTGCTCTTCGGTCCTGGAACCAATGTTGCGGTTAATACTCCGCATCACCAGCATGTTTCCAAGATCCCCTCGCCACCGATTGAGTGTGTCGCGAAACCACAAGTAGTTCTTGAAATTGCCGAAACGCAGGTAGTAGCACTCCTCTGGAACCACGCTCGAAATCGGTTCTACCTCGGTATCGACAGGTGGCTCAGGCCAGCTAATGGCGCCCGGCACAACGTCCGGCAACGACTGTGCCGGAGGCTCCCTTACCTCAGCCTGGCCTAGCAATAGGTTACGTTCCACCAAGGCTCGATACGTTTCATCGGCAAAGAGCTGAGGAAACAAACTACCTCCAGCCCCATGTTGCCTGAACAAAAGTCCCGGAGGTTCGGGCATCGGCTGATCCAGACGTCGAGCCCAGGTTGCCGTAAGATAATTCTGCACAACCAGCGGGTACTCCGCAGACCGATGGATCTGCTCGTACATTTTTGCATAGGCCCGCCACCACTCTTTGAGCAATTCCCGGTGTCGGTGAGCATTCCTCTGTGGATTGACGGTAACTTCAGACATCCTCGGCGCATAGACTTCCAGGTCAAGTGGCCCGTCGCCGCGAAACAAGAAGTAAATCTTTAACTTGCCGGGAAGATCGATCGGCAAAAACTGATTTAATAGTTTCGGTACCGAAGTCGCACTGACCACCGGGTAGAGGACCCGACCTGACTGATCGCTTACGGAAAAACGGTCATCCTCGGCTGCAATGCTCGCCTGCTCTGCTGGTCGTTCAATTTCAATTCGCCCCACACCCCATGGGTCACCCCAGTAGGCTTCGATACGAACCTCCGCAGCAGTGGCACCCAAACAGCAAAATACCCCAAACGTACCCATCGAAAAAACGGACAAATGGGTTCGACCTGTTCGCATCACATTTCTTTCTCATAGAATTAGCCTCTACCTCTCTGCGCAAATTCCTATGTCTGCGCAAATTCCCGCATCAAGCTGCCGGGCTTCGCTATGCTACACACCTCCCTATGCCTCAGGCAAGCATCCCCACCCAGTGAAGGTTATCCGCCCGGGAAATGACCCGTCGGTGCAGAGCGCCGCTGGTGGACCATCGAGTCCGGCAGTCAACCGCCATAGAGGGCCGGCGGTCAGCCGCCATAGAGGGCCGGCGGTCAGCCGCCATAGAGGGCAGGTACCTACCTGGCCCGCTTGGTGTTGCCGCCAAGTCTCCAGTTCACTGCCGATGCCGCCAGGACGCAGCGGCAGTGCCAGCGGCAGTGCCAGCGGCAGTGCCAGCGGGAGTGCCAGCGGGAGTGCCAGCGGGAGCGACTTGAACGAATCGTCCGTCAGACCGGCGAAGGATGGGCTGGTTCGGAGGCCATTCAGCTAAAGAGAAATTACCAGTTGCCTGCGCTTCACCCCATTTTGCTGCCCGCGTTTTCTAGCAGCCACGGCTTGACTGAAACCACTTTAGTTGACCACAACTTCGTCAACCTGGTTGGTCTTGTTGTTAAGCTGATAAACCTTGGTCGCATCGGGATGGGGAGGAACGGCCTCAATGTAGTTGGCTACCACCAGTTCTTCCAAGTCCGAGGGCCACACTTTGTGATCGTTGTAATGCGTTTTCACAATCGCGTTGAGCTGTGAAATGTGGTGTTCCGCCACCCCCGACTGGGACCTGTCCGTAAAACTGGCGACCTGGGGAACCACAACGACTGCAATAATGCCAAGAATGGCGAGAACAGAAAACATCTCCGGCAAGGTAAATCCGGACGACTTATGGTCCTGACAAGCACCCATGATCCATGCACTCCTGTCACTTCAACGGATTTCGACGTGACGGACTCTTTGGCGTCGTCAAGAGAGTCCGATATCGATAAAAAGGCCGTATCCTAGTCTAGGTTATCCGAACTGGCGCGCAGTACCGTTTTTTGGCGATCGCCTAGCTCTCTGACAGACTGCGGTGAATTCCAGAGGCCAACTGACCAAAACACCTGTCCGAAACAAGCGTCCTAGCGCCGTCACAATTGCTACAATCCCCGCAGAATTAACAACGCATGTCTGTGGGCAGCTGGCAAGTCGATAACCGTATCAGGCAGATCAAGCTGCCCCAGCATCGCCTGGCGACATTACCCTGCGCGACTCCTAGTTATCAAACATCCAGCAACGAATAAAATGGCCGACGACCTCAGCAACAAGACCAGCGAAACTGCTTTCGCATTTCGCGGTTACAACGTTACCAATCTCGGACGCACGCGCGAGCTTCTTGAGCACCCGGCCTATGGCAATACGGTGGAACGGTACTTGCTGCAAGCAACACGCATTTGCTCCGAGGTGACTGGCCACCCGACTGATCTGTTGTGGCGAGTCCGCAACAACAAAGAGCCCAATCTCAAATCGTACGGCGAAGCACTCGCGTTGGTGATGGCTACCGAACTGGCCCAGGTCCAATTGCTGGAGGAATTTCACGGCGTCACCTACCAAAAGGCACGCCTGGCGTTTGGATACAGCCTGGGGGAACTAACCGCGATCAGTTGCGGAAGTGTTTTTAGCATGGAAGAGGTCTTGAGGATTCCAGTGGCCATGGCTGCTGACAGTGTCGAACTGGCCCACGACGTCACAATGGGCATTTTGTTCTCGCGAGGCCCAGCCATCAACGAGGAAGACGTAGACCGCCTGTGCCGTCAGATTACCTCAGAGGGAGCAGGAACCATTGGTATTTCTGCAATCCTTTCACCCAACAGTTATTTACTGATTGGCCAACAGCAAACCGTCCACCGGTTCAAGAAGGTCATGCACGAACGCCTGCCCGACCCGGCCCACATCCGCATTAATGATCATCGCTGGCCACCCCTGCATACACCAATTGTTCGCCAGAAGCATATTCCGGACCGCTCGTCCGTGATGATGGAAACGATGTCAGGAGGATTCCAGCCTCCCTTGCCACCGGTCGTCTCGTTAGTGACTGGCAAACAATCCTACAACGACTATGGCGCGCGCGACCTGATTCGTCGGTGGATTGACCATCCCCAGCGACTCTGGGACGCGATCACAGAAACACTTGCTTCTGGCGTGTCAACGATCGTTCATGTCGGTCCGCAACCCAATGTGATTCCCGCAACCTTCCGGCGCCTCACCGACAACGTCAACGACCAAATGGCTGGAAAGTCGATTGGCAGCCTCGGCTTGCGGGCAGCAGCCGGGCTGGCGCGGCGCCCCTGGTTGACCGCACTCCTACCCTCTCAGGCAAACCTCTTGCGAGCTCCCTCGCTTCAACACGTGATTCTCGAAGACTGGCTACTTGAAAATCCTCCTGCGTAGCTGGGCGACTCACTTTCCGGAAGGCAAGGATCTGAACGTCTTGTCCCATCAAGGACAACGACAAACACTATCCGCCCGAGCGTCCTGGTGAAGAGCCACTTTTTGTGGCAATTCGGGCTAACCTGCTGCGGATAGCATCTCCCACACTCTTTTGTGGCCCTTTTTTCAGCCAATCTGTCGGGAAGCCATCCACTTTGTTGAGCTACTCCCTGAAACCGCTCTGGATGTTTGATTCGACCGCCGACCGACACCAGGTCGCCAATTCAAAAAACACCCAAAACGTAGGGTGCGGCGTCAATCAACAACCGACTTCATGACCGCGGGATAGCAATGGCGCCAATTTGGCCACCGCGGTACCAGAACTCACTTGGCTCGCCGTAGAAAGGACCCTGTCATGAAACGCCTCTCCAATCGTAATGCCACCCCAACCTGGTGCCTGGCAATTGTCGCATCCCTGATGGTAACCGGGACCAATCGTGCAGCCCAGTTTACGCCAACCTTTTCGATCGACTACCAAGGCCCAACAGCAGGTAGTACACCAGGGGCGGCAACAGGGTTGGCAGACGGATTTTTTGGAGCCCCGATTGATGAGGGCCAAATTCTAACCCAGAGCAATCCAGGCCTCCCAGGCCCTAACCCGCCCCTTCCCGGGCCCTTGCCTGCCCCCGGAGTGATGGTTGACTCAGCACACGGCTCTGCCCTTGGCACAGTTGCCGGCGGGCTAGGTGTTGTACCTGGAACTTATAAAGGTGTGGAGGTCGACGCGTTGTCGTACGGCCGTGACCATGGAGAACAACTGGTCTTCTCCGTTGACGAATTTGCTAGAGGGATTCAAAACTCGACCCAAAACCATCCAAACGTCTTTAGTGAAGGCACCGCCGGTGCGCAAGAAGCCTCGGCCGACGTCTTTTCCTACCTTGGACCCGCCGTCCCGACACAACTCACTGGCATTTCAGGCGCTGGCAACAGAGCGATCATCGACGGTAACGGCGTTGCTCCGTTCGGTGGACCAGGCCTTGGATTAATCGAGCCAAATCCACCCACTTTCTCAAGTCCCTACGACCGAGGTGACAACCTCGATGCTTTGGACATCAACACCTCTGCAGAGGACGTGTTTCGCCCGATTTTCTTTTCCTTGGACTCCAAGTTTCAAGATCCCCTTGAAGCTACGCCTGGGACCACACTCCCCAACACCGGGACCGCAATCGGAAACGGATTTTTTGGCGGCGATGTCGTCGTGACGCTTGCAGGTGCACTGCCTGTGCTGTACGCACCAGCATCTGCCCTGGGATTAGATATTGAAGGAACCGATACGGATGACTTGGACGCACTGGCACTCTGGGATGATGGCGTCCTGTCGCCGACCACGGGGATGCCCATCTTCAGCCCCGACCGTGACAAAATCCTCTTCTCCGTCCGGCGCGGGTCAAAGGTAGTTGGCATGCCCGACAGTTTACTGGGACTTCCGATCGAAGAAGGAGACATCCTTGCCCCTCCAGTTGCTGGCGGATCAACTCCGTCGATCTTCATCCCCGCAGAGAACCTCGGCCTGGCGACGATTCGCTCCGCACTGGTCAGCACAACCGACTTCAGTGATGACCTCAACGCAATGGATATCATCCGCGTGGTTCCGGAACCTTCCACCGCAGTGATGCTCCTGCTCGCAACGACTGGCCTGCTCGCCACTAGACGTCGGCGCACCCCATAAACCGGCATGGCCATCGTCCCCACAAAACCCGGGGTTTGTCACCCCGGGTTTTGTTATTGCGCGAATTTGTTATTGCGCGAAATAGAATCTAGCCACACCAGACAGGCATCGTCACTCAAGAACTGCAGTTTCGGTGGTTCCATTCTGACCATCCGCCACGGTCGACAACGCTGCGCATAGAATACCACCGCTCGCCTCTCCCCCGACGCAATCAATTCTCCACTTCAATCCACATCCCATTTTCATCAGCACGTCGACAGCAGTCCATCAGATGCTGGATGTACCTGCCCTGGGAAAGACCCGGGTTTCCGGGCTTGCCTGCGGCAATGTCAAATAGAAAGTTTGCCAGGCAGGCCATGTGGCAACGCATCCAGCCAATGGCAGCCTTGGGAGTTGGAAAGCCTGTACTCGGAGCAGGATACCGCTGGCCACAGTCAACCCTGGTCCAGCCTCGCGTACCCCCTTCAGGTTGGGCAGGCGCGTTTTGGTCCCATACCTCCAGGTGATGAGGGGCCATGCCGTTGAAACGGAGTGCGCCCTTTGACCCATGGATCTCAAAACGGACTTCGTCCTCGCTTCCGGTGGCGATCTTGGTCGCCTCGATGTTCCCCAGGGCACCATTGGTCATCCGCGTAAGGATCATCACACAGTCTTCTACCTCCACCGGCACCATGCGATCAGGTTGTTCAAGGGAGGGCCGCTCGGGGTACGCAATCGAAGTTGCCGCTGTCAGCCGCGCATAGTCACCCAGCAGGAAATGCATGAGGTCAAGCACGTGCGACGCCAAATCAGGAATCACCCCGCCACCTGCTTCTGATGAAAGCTTCCACTTGAGGGGGGCCTGAGGCTCAGCACTTCCCGCATGCAGATAGCAACAGCGGTACTCGAGTACTTTTCCAAGAAACCCTTCCTCAATCAGTTGCTTGGCCCGTAGGGTCGCCGGGTAAAAGCGATTCTGCAAGGTCATCTGCGCCGTTCCGTGGTAACCGGGCAGCGCTGCGACAACCGCTTCGGCCTCGGCCAACGTCGCCGTCAAAGGCTTGTCGCAGTAAATGTGTTTTCCATGGGCCATTGCTGACAGCAAGGCTTCCTGGTGCAGATGGTTTGGCGTGCAAATATGGACAATCTCAATGTCGGGATTTTCCGTAATCTCGCGATAGTCAGTCACGGCGTGCGGTGCGCCGATCTTCTCTGCCCCAGCCCGGGCCGTCTCCGGATGGCTGGTACAGACATGTGAAAGAACCGGGCGGAAAGGGAGCGGTTCATAGTACATCGGCAGGTTGATGTAGCCACAGGCATGAACTTGTCCGATGAAG
Organism: Lacipirellulaceae bacterium; assembly: GCA_965243695.1. Lineage (GTDB taxonomy): Bacteria > Planctomycetota > Planctomycetia > Pirellulales > Lacipirellulaceae > JAKVCB01. The sequence continues at coordinate 116,922 of CBDEWC010000007.1, forward strand.
CCAAATCCGATGAAGCCAACTTTCTTTGTTTCCATGTTTCGTCTTGTCTCAGTTGCGATTTGTTCTTTGGGCATCACAGCTTCTCATGGACCATCGGTTCAGCTCAGCGCCAACACTACCACCATCTCATCCACCATATCCCAACTCCCGCTCCGTCTCGCCGATGGCCTCGTCGATGATGTCCAGCCCTTTAAGCAAGGCTGCATCGTCCATGACAATCGGTGGACTCATCCTGAGAATGTGTCCCGCCGGAATCCAGGCCAGCCCCTTGCGGAAGGCTTTCTGGTAAACGAGCGTGCCCGCCTCATCAAAAGGCTCTTTGGTTGCCCGGTCTTTCACCAACTCAATGCCCATCAGGCAACCCTTGGCTCTCACGTCACCGACAATCACATGCTCGGCCTTCATCCGCTCCATGCGATGCAGGGCCAATTGCCCCAAAAACGTGGCCCGCTCAAGAAGATTCTCTTCCTCAATGACCTCGGTACTGGCCAAGGCTGCCGCACAGGCCATCGGATTGCCACCGTAGCTGCTCGAGGCGGAGATCGCCTCAAATGATTCTTTGTACGGCTCACGAACCGCCACGCAGGTGACAGGAAAACCGTTGCCAAAACCTTTGCCGATCGAAACCACGTCTGGCACAACATCCCAGTGCTCCAGGCAAAGCCACTTCCCCGTACGCCCCCAACTCGTGAGCACTTCGTCGGCCATCAGCAATATTTCCTTCTCATCACAATAGGCGCGCAGCTTGGGAAAAAAATCATCGGGCGGCATAATAGACCCACCCCAACCCTGGATCGGCTCCAACACAAACCCTGCAACCGCACCTACGGTTCCCTTGTCGATGTACTCATCGAAAAATTCAATGTACTTGTCGGTGTCCACCGTGCCATCCTCTTTGACCCACAGTGGGCGATAGGTATCGGGCCGAGGCACCATGTGCATCCCTGGTGCTCGTACCGGCCCATAGGCCGATGAACGAATGTGGCCTAACGAAACTCCGCCATAGGTCTTCCCGTGATAGTCGTAAAAACAGGAGAGCATTTCATGCTTGCCGGTGGCCGCACGCAGTACGCGTTGGCCCGCCTCCACTGCCGTGGTTCCGGAGTCGTAGAACTGAAACCCATTGAGATCGCCCGGCAACACCTCGGCCAGTTTCTCCACCAATCGAGTCTTGATCTCGGTGGTAAAATCATGGCAATTCATCAACGTGGCCGCCGCCCTCTGGACAGCCTCCGTGATCTTAGGATGGCAGTGGCCGAGTGTTGTGACATAGATTCCCGAGGAGAAATCGATATACCGATTTCCATCGACATCGATCAGCTCACAGCCTTTGCCCGACTCGAACGCGACAGGAAACAGCTTGACCTGTCCGCTCAGCCCCTTGAAAAACTTGGTGCAACGGCCATGGAGTTCACGCGACCTGGGTCCCGGAGGATCCACTTTTACACAAGGAGTTTGCTCAGGATCGATGCGCGCCCACTCAGAGCAATAATTCTTGGAAGCCATCGAGCTTGTTGTTGACATTCGTTTTCCTGCCGGGAAGTTTGTGACGAAAACGGCTGAAGGGGTACCTGGCACACCAGTGCCAGGAGATTCAATATCCTTTATCCCAATCGGCTTGAATATTGGAGGCAATGGACTGGCCAAGGTAACAGTCGGTGCGCAACTGCTGATGAATGGAGGATGGAAGCTTGGGGGTCACAGGACCATGGTAACAAAGTCGGGCAATCATGCGTTGCCAACTTGTCGCAGTGCCGTGAACGCCCAGGGCAGCGACCTCCCAGCGATGCCTGGCAGCAATCACCTCCTTGGGCCCCACCGTGGCAGCCATGGGGGGCACGGCCGCCAAATCACCGCTCATACCAAAGCTCCCATGCATCGAATTCTGCGCCAGCGTGAACGGACTGAGCGTACACACCCGCGCCCCCATTTGCTTGAACTCCTCCAGAGAGCCCGCAAATTCCGGAGCATCTGGTTCGACAAACGCCACGTGCCCCGTCCAGCCAGGTCCGGTATAGCTGACCTCGACTCCGCCCGCCTCTTGCATCAGATCGTAGTAGTGATCGATATTCTGATTGCTGGGGCCAAACAGCTGCTGGCGTGGCGGACGTAAATGTTCGTCAATCCCATTAAATAAATGGGTCAACATCGAATGCATGAAGCCAAATGGCCAATCTTCCGGCGCAATCTCGCCATGCTCGTTTGCGTATTCATCCAAGGCGAACAACCAGACGTGCTTGCAATCCTGTTGTGTCGCATTGATGAGGCGCGACAGAGGTTCGTAGATCCCCGGACATGGGTTCGGCATCATCATCACACACCGGCGCCCCTGGTCGGCTGCCTTCTTGATTCGCGCGTACATATCGGTCACCCACATAAATCCCAGATCGGCTTCCTTGACAACGCGAATCCGAAAATCTGGATTGGGATGCTTTTCGATGTCTTCCCGCTTGATGGCACGGCACCGCTCTATTTCCGCCTTATCACGAAAGGGGACTACCTGAGAGGGGCTAAACTCAAATGTTTGACTCATGACCGTTCACCTATTTACACACCAATTTCTGACTCGGCATCAAAAACACATTTCCCCGCAACCCAGGTTGTTTTGGCTTGCAGCTGAGGCCCCTCCTGTTCCCAGAGTACCAGATCGGCATCGGCGCCAACTCGCATGTCACCTTTGTCCGCCAATTGGGCAACCGCGGCGGGATTGGTTGTGCCCATCGCCCAAACCTGGTGCGGAGGAAGGTCCAACCAGTTTAGCAAATTATCGATTGCCCGATCCATCGTCAGCGAACTACCCGAGAGCGCACCACAATGCGGATGGTTCTTATCTGCAATCCGTGCCGCGTCGGACGGACTCACTTTGACAGCATATCCCAAAGGGGTTTCATAAACACCTTCACCCAGCCCGGCGCCGATGTTTGCGTCGGTGATTGCGACAACCCTCTTCCAACCCTTGGCCGCCAGCGCCGCACGAATCGCCATCGGATGCACGTGCACCCCATCGCAGATAAAGTCAACCGAACAGCGAGGGTCGGCCAGAATCGTCTCGACCGCGCCAACTGGCCGCGCTCCGGGTTCAATCTCCTCCGGCACAGGAAAGACATCATAAAAGTGGGTCGCATGACGGGCACCGGCGTCAATGGCCAGTTGTGTCTCTTCGACGGAGGCGTGCGTGTGCGTGATAAAGACTGCAATCCCCTCTTCACGCAGCCGCTCGATCACCGGAATAATATTGGGCGTGTCAGGACTAATCGACATCGCAGAAACACGGCCACTCAAGGTCGCAAGCAATTCCTCAAGCAGGACGACGTCTCCCGGCAAGGTGTCCGCGCTGGCACCAGGCAGTGCCAGAAACGGACCCTCCAAGTGAAATCCTGGCATCGCTGCGCCGGTTGCCCTGCAAAGTGCCTCACTCAATCGTTCCAAGTGGCCGAGCAACGAACGGTTCATAATCGTGCAAAGGGTTGGCAAAACGCACGTGGTGCCATAGCGGGGCAAAACGGCAGCCGCATCACAAATTTGCTGCGGATCGGTTTCGTAAAAAAATAGCTGTATCCCGTGACAATGAAGATCCACCAAGCCAGGCGTTAACAATGCTCCTTTCGCATCCACGCGTTCAAACACACATTCAATCTGATCCCTCTTCGGGTCGATCTCGGATATTTTGCCCTCCTTCACCAAAACGCTCCCCGGCCTGACCCAGTGTCCCGGGCGCAGCACCTGTGCATTTTCGATGAGCAAGGCATTCTTCATGGTGATTGTCGTCCTTTTTGCGAGCCGCCTCTTTTTTCCAGATATCTGAAGATGGAACGTGGCCGCACAACGAAACAGTGATAACCGATAAACAGGCCGCACACCACTGCTGAGGCATACAGGCATGGTGTCCTTTTCCATCACCAGTAGCCAGCGAAGGATAACCGCCAACGCGGAAAAAAGTTGGTGCCGTATCCGCTCTGCAGATGGCCGGCCTTTCGACGGAGGCTCAACTGCACGTTCACTGCCTGAAAGCTTGACGCTAAATAGCCATGACCACTACGATGCTGTCACGACGACCGCCCCACCTTCGCCAACTCACCTGAAAAAAGGCCTGCTTCAAAATGCCTGACGACTCGGGACATGCGCCCCAAGGCCAGCGATGCGTCGGGGCTGCACAGCGAGACGTGACTCCTACCGACAGCCAGTTCCTCTTCGGCTATCCCCACGTTCCGCGGATGAGCACCGGCGTACACGATCCGTTACTCGCGGCAGCCATGTACCTGCAGGAGGGAGATCAGCAAGCACTTTTCGTCGCTGTCGATATTATCTGGCTGACCAAGGACCAGGTTGCCAAAGCGCGTCGTGGCATTGCCGAGGCGACCGGCATTCCGACTGCTCACATCATGATCAGCGCAACACATACGCACTCCGGACCGGTCATTGCAAATCTTCTCAGCACCGCCAGCGATTCCGTGGTCCCGGCACCAGACCCTACTTACGTTGCCCGGCTGGTGGAAGGAATCATTCACGCCGCAAAGGATGCCTTCGACAGCGCGCAACCGGCGGCCATCGGATTAGCCGTGGTAGCGACCTCTGGAATTGGCACCAATCGGCACGACCCGAGGGGCCCTGCCATGCCGGAGGTACCGGTGCTTGTCGCACGGTCTATAAACAATCACAGCATCATTTGCGTGATGTCGGTCTGTAGCATGCATCCCACCGTACTCCACGAAGACTCCACCCTGATTAGTGGCGACTTCCCTGCCTTTGCCAGGCAGTACCTGCGCAAACACAAACTCAGCGCTGATTGCCCGATACTCTATCACATGGGCGCTGCTGGCAATCAAAGCCCGCGTCACGTCACGCGCGCCAACACCATGGAGGAAGCAGACCGCCTGGGAACGCTTTTGGGCAAAGCCTGGGAATCTGCACTGAACCGGGTGGAGTTCCTCTCGGACTGGACGCTTCAGCTCGACCGCGCCTTCCTTGAGCTACCGGTCCGCAGTCTCCCTCCCCTCCAACAAGCAGAAAAGGAACTGCACGAAGCAGCCACTCACTTAGATCAATTGCGGCAGTCAGACGGCCCGCAGGCAGAGGTTCGCACGGCAGAGTGCAACTGGTTTGGCGCCGAGGAAACCGTGACCCTGGCGCGCGCCGATCAGAATGGCCTGTTGCGCGATGCAGTTCAAAAATGCCTGCCTGCCGAAATCCAGATGATCGGCATCGGCCCCTGGACTTTTGTCGGCTGGCCCAGTGAAGTCTTCGTCGAATTCGCCCTTGAAGTTCGCCAACGTTACCCTAATGCCTTTATCATCACCCTCGCCAATGGCGATTTACAGGGTTACCTGGTCACGGCCGAGGCCGTGGAACACAAAATGTACGAGGCTTCCAACGCCCTGTTTTCCAGTCCTGCCTCACCACAGCTACTGGTCGCAGCTACGATGAAACTGCTAAGCACCCCCAGTGCGTCGTCAACCACTCCTGATACCCCAAACACGTGCTGAGAGGCTGCTTAACAACAGATCACCACCCCAAACCAGCAAACGCATTTCAATCCCAGCCCCGATAAACTTTCAAGCCTTATCATCCCGAGTGCCTCGCATTACCCTTCATCACACACGGCTAACTTTTGGCGGACATCCAAATCCCCTGCTGCAGTCGCGATGACAGGCTATTGAAATTGGCGGCTCCTTTGACTCGCTAGAACTACCCCTGCTATCTCTTGCCGGCAAAAATTCATCCTTGGTCCATTCCCGGGAAACACCATGAGTAAATTCCTCATACTCGATCTGGGAACGACTTATTTTAAGGCCTGCCTGTTCGACGAATCAGGACAACTTGTAGGGCTGCATCGCGCACTGGCGCCCGTGGAACACCCGGCCGACGGCCGCGCCGAGTTGCCCGTGGCCAAATTTCACAACAGCCTGATCCAGGCAATCCACAAACTGGCTCTCGAGGCGGGCGGACTGCATGATGTGGCGGCTGTCAGCTTTGCCACACAAACCAACAGCTTTGCCCTGCTCGACCAGCATGACGAACCGTTGACCCCCCTACTCCTTTGGACCGACCAGCGGGCGCATAACCGCGAGAATCCGCTCTGCAACCTGACAGCACTGGCCGACTTTCAGGCAAAAACAGGCCTGCCCAGCCTGGATCACCATTTTTTACCGGCAAAAATTCGCTGGCTGCAACAACACCAGCCCAAGGTCCTTGCGCAGACGCGCCGGCTAGTCTTGATGAGCGACTACCTCACCTGGTGGCTGACCGGTCGCCATATCACAGAAGCAGGCACCGCGGGGTTTGTCGGCTTGGTCGACATCCACAAGCTCCAGTGGTGGCCAGAGGCGTGCGCGCAAATCGGCATACCGCTGGACTGGTTACCCACGATTGTTCGGGCCGGCACCGATGCGGGGCCCCTGCGCCCAAAAGTCGCAAACACCTTGGGCCTGCCACCTGACTGCCGCTTTATCGTGGGTTGCCTCGATCAATATGCCGGCGCAATCGGGGCAGGCAACCTGGCTCCAGGACGTGTCAGCGAAACCACAGGAACGGTCATTGCAACCGTTCGCTGCTCCGACCATTTCGAAATGGACGCGCCTACCGACCTCTTCCAGGGCCCCTCTTTCCAAGCAGGAACCTACTACCAGATGATTTGTAGCGACATCTCTGCCTGCTTGCTGGAAAACTATCGCAACAGTCGGGACGACCTGCCCGGCTTTGCCGAACTGGACAAGTGGGCGGCAAGCGTACCGGCGGGCGCTGAGGGCTTGACCTTGCACCCTGATGCACCCAACCGCACCGGCGCCGAAATGTTCCTTAACCGGCAAGACCACCACACCGCTGGCCACGAAGTACGGGCTATTCTCGAAGCTGTAGCGAGTGAGCTTGACCGACAGGTTCAACTTTTGTGTGGACAAGACCGGCCACAAGAAATGCGATCAGCGGGCGGTGCCGCGCGCAGCAAGTTGTGGCTACAAATCAAAAGCGACACACTTGGATGTCCCGTGCAGGCCACCGACTGTGCCGAGCCTACCAGCCTGGGTGCAGCCATGCTCGCCAGGCATACCCTACAAGGGACACCACTATCAGAACTGGCGCGCCAATGGGTTCGTATCCCAAAGTCCTAAACCGCACTCAACGGACCCAGTGCACCGGAGTTACTTTCGCACCCAGCCTTTTCTGCGCCGGCTTCTAGCTCGGAGCCTCGAGACGTGGCGATCCTATATTCCTCAACATGTTCATGGTTTGTTGTCTGTACTTTGTGCGGATGTCGCGGGTTGGTGGCCGACAACGACTGGATGGCAACCCAATCAATTCCATGCAAAGCTTATCGAGATAGCCATCACCGCTGGTGTACTCGTTCTCGATCTGAACCCAAAGCTTGTAGAAGGGCATGGCCTCCTCGACTAGCATACGGGTGATCTCTGCAAAATTGTTAGCGTGCATTTCATCGACTAGCTTGATTCCCCACTCCGGCCAGAAATTACAATGATGGACCTCGAATGCGCGGGCACCAAGAGCGGGGGTCGCACTCATTCCAAAGAGCAAATTATTGTCAATAATCGTAAATCTATCCGAGAAATGAGAGCACACATCCTCAAATTCCATAGCGTCCGTGCGCGGTGCGGCCCATTTAAGCCCAACTATATTAGGCATATCGGCCAGCCTTTCTATCATGGCGAAAGACAAGTTCCGAGCGGTCCAGAATGTATTGTAGATAATTACGCCCAAAGTGGGTTCGGCCTCAGCAGCCGCGCGTACATAGGCCTCAAAATCACCTTCTGTATGGGCAAAATAGAACGGGCAAGAAACCTGAATATAATTCGCTCCAATGCATTTGGCTGCGTGCGCCAGTCGTTTCAATTCCAATGTGCTAGATGTCTGTGCACCCATGATGACGGGCACAGCCCCTGAGACCTCATCGACAACTGTTTCGGTAACTTTGATGCGTTCTTCAAAAGTCATGGTTGAAAAATCGCCAGCTGCGCCGCCTGCGAGTAAAGTTGCATACTCGTGCGTCAAACCGCTATCAATGAGAAAGCGAACATGGGCCCGCAGTGCTTTTTCATTGATAGGCATCTCCTCAGTGTCATAGAAAGGCGTTGGAATGGTGACATAACATCCCTCAAGTGAAGACTTCAGTTGGTCCAAGATAGCAGCCTCCGATCTAACGCAATTCCGCCCAGACTGTCAGCGTGGCACCCTGCGCTGTCAGTTCGAAACTCATCTACAAACCCAAGGTATCGATCGAGATGTGCCATAAGTTCGCTCCCTGAAGCTGTCGCTGACGTGTGCGGCACAAGGCCCTGAATCTTTTCGTCACGGGAATGCTTTTACAAGTCTCTATCTCCAACTCAACCGCCTCAGGTTTACCTTAAGAGCCGCTTCCATTAACTTGATCCCTTCCTGTGCAGCTTCTCTTGTCAGCTGCAAAGTAATCTCCGGCATCACGCAGCCTCTATTTCAGTGGCGGCATCAGAAGCAAGTCCTTTCGCACGTCCCCTATCGACCAGAACAGCCACCGCTCAAAGTGTTTACTAACGTTGAGCTTTTGTGCTACGTGATCACTACTTGAGGCTTACCCAAAGAGTTCACAAAGAATCCCGCTTCATCGAGAACCTAGGACAAAACCCAAGGAGTTTATCGTAACGTACAACACGAACAAGGAGTTCGACCTGGGATGTTTCTAAGCTCCCGCTTCGGTACCCACTGTATAAACTTCTTTTCTCGACCAGAAAATACCACTATGTAGCCATGGTGATTTGCACCAACAGCCAATCCTCTTCCTGAACACACGATTTGTCTCCTGCCCACACGGTATGATACACTGACCACCGGGCACGCCTGGCCGAGAAGCCGAAGGCTCGACGCCTGGTGGTGCTCGATACATATTTTTTCAATCATCAACAACCAATACAACTCAAAGGCAAAAACTTATGCGGATTATGAAACCTGTCGGCACCGCACGAAACCTCCGTCGGGCAATCGCTTTTGGCCTGACCTGCGCGGTACTCAGCGGAACTGTCTGCCAATCGAATCCAGCCAGTGCTGCGGAGGCCGAGAATCCCTCGGCCAAAGGCCATCACTTCTGGCAATGGGGCATGGGATACTATTATGCCGGCATCTCAGGACGACTCACGAACCTGGACGCCGCGCGCGCCGATTGGCTATTACTTCGTTTCCCCGACCTGCCCACCAACGAGAAAACAGTCGAAGGACTCAACCGCTTGATTGAGATGAACCCGCGGCTGAAGATCATGATCCGCGTCTGGCCGATGCAAAATTTCTATCCCCAAAAGGGCGATTTCACGAAGAACACACCGGTAGGACTGGCCAGCCGGATGATGTACGACTACTTTTATGCCCCGGGAGTGAAGGAAAAAATCCTGACTGAAACCCGCCGGCAAATTCGCGTGGTCATTGACAACATCAACAAGCCCGAGAACGTCGTCGGCATGTTCCTGTTGGAAGAAATGCCTCAGTTTCTCACCGACATGGCCCCCTTATACCTCAAGGATGGACAGACGAACTGGGCCATCGAGGCCTACCGTGAAGAAATTGAAGCAGAATACGGCAAGCCCTTCGTGTGGAACGATGAAGCCCGCAGATGGTGGGCCAAAAAGTACATCCAGGTCTTCGATGAAATCCACCAGGTCATGAACGAAGCCGGCGAAGGACAGACCATCTTCTATTGGCCTGCCACCGGCTACTTGCACCTGGACCAACTCGCTCCGGACGCACCGCTGTCGACGTCCAGTCTGATTCCGGTCCACCTGGACGATATCGTCAAACCGGGACTTTGCGATGGCCTGTTTGGATACGGTAGCATTTCCCGATTTGAGTCCGAGGCCCTGCGATTTGCCCGCGAGCGGGATTGGCCCATCTGGACACAACTCTCGCACCCATGCTTCATGCGAGATGGCTCTTGGGAGGACACGGTCAAGCTGGTTAAGACTCCCGTGCCCCAGAATCTCGGCACAGTCTTCTTTTGCAGTGGGTCGTGCGCCGGATACCCGAGACACCCCCATCCACAACACGTCGACCACTCCATTCCTGCCAACGAACGTGGCAGCGCCTCGAAACATTTTGGCCATCACAGGATTGAACATACGCGGCGCTTCTTTGCCCAGGAAAAAGTCGGGTTGGATGTGGTGGAGAAGTATCTCGTACCGGAGTTGCTGCTGGATTACAAAATCGATGCGGTTGGAGCCGAGCAATCAACCCGGATATTTCTGCAGATACACAACACCAAAGACCACTCCTGGTATGTAGATCCAGAGCAGGCGATTCTCAAAGATGTGGCGGTCGAACTGCTTACCCCCGCTGGCATCGACCTGGCTGACGATGCCGGAACAGCGAAGATCTCACTGGAAGACATCGAAGCGGACGGCTACCGCGTTGTTTCCTGGCCTGTCCGCGTGAAAAAAGGGACGCGCCTTTCCAAAGACCTTCCGCTGAGGGTGAAATTAACCGCGGCCAATTGCCCGGACGTTGAAATCGCCTCCGGAGAATCCGCAGAGACCATCGCCGCTTTTGAGCCCCAGGGCATCTTTCGTTCCGGTGATTTCTGGGTAGAACCCCTCTATCGGCTCAAGCAGTCCTTCGCGCCGAAGATACGCCTGCGCGCCTTGCAGGCCACAGCGAAAAACCCCTCCATTACCATCGGCTCCAGCAGCGTCAGCTACGACGGGACGCTCCGGGCCGGGCAAGAACTACAGATCGGTCCGGGAACCGAAGCGCGCCTGATGCCCAGCAATTTGGTCGTCGGCGACCAGCAGGTACTACGCGATCCGGCCGGTCCCCACGGGGCCAAAGCGTGGAGCGACAAGGAAGAAGTTGCCAGCTTACGAGTTATGAATCCCTCAAAGCCGGGCGCCAAGATTCGGATAACACTGTCTGGCAAAGTCGCCGGCGGCGCCCAATGCATGCTTCGCCTCGCAGGCTACAAATTACCGGCATCTTACCATGCCTGGAGAGGCGAGCCCCTCTTGGTCAACGCCCTGACTGAGAACTGGCAGGACGAGGTAAGTGTCGATATCACCTTGCCTCCTGAAGCAGATATCAGGCAAGTGTTGCTTTACCGGCACGCCAATCAAGGCACCGTCTGGTACGGACCAGTATCGGTTACGCCCATTGACATCCCGGCCGAGGGGATTGACGTGAGTGATCGCGTGCAGGGAGCCTTGCCAACGATTGTGCCCGGTATGCCTGAGCCCCCACCGCGCCGCAGCCTGGTACTATTGCCCACCGCGCCCACCGTGGTCGAAGGCGAACCCAGCAGTCCCGTCCGATTTGTGTACTCCGACCAGAGCGAACCGTCGGCCGGCTTGCCCCGCATGCAGGTGCAGGTCATGCAAGTGGATGAATAGACACCTTTGGCGATCCCCTCCGCGGGCCGTGGCAGGTCGCCTCCACTGCGCTACCACGACACCCTGCTGTGGTGTACAAAACAGCTGTAGTTACTCGCCGGCCAATCGCCTCTCAATATTACTATCCTCGACACCCCACCGATCCCACTACCATGCACATCCCCGCGTACCCAGTAAAACACCTGCCTCGCATCCTCATGCAGCTGCTTCTCCTGGCAGGCGTGGCAACCACCACCGCCGTGGGTCCACTGCGGGCCGAGGATTCTAAACCGACAAATATCGGCTCGCGGTTGGAGCTTTTTGTCGACGACGCCCTGATCGACCACCAGCGCAATGTCACGCTACAGCTTCATGAGCCGGCCATCGCAGAAACCGTAATGACCTGGGACTTCCCGTGGGAAGGTTCCAACAATGGCTACATCACGATCTTCAAGGACGACGCGAAGTACCGGATGTATTACCGGGCTGTCGCTGGCACGGGCACCCCGGCCAGCGGAGATGGCTGGATCATGAACGGCTGTTATGCCGAAAGTGACGATGGCATTCACTGGACGCGACCCAATCTGGGCCTGGTCGAATTCAAGGGTAGCAAACAAAACAACATCATCTGGCCCAGCGAAAAAAATGGAGAGTTCGGGATACCTGCGGACAACTTCACCCCGTTTGTTGATACCAACCCGGCTGCTTTGCCGTCACAGAAATACAAAGCACTTGCCGGATCGTTTGGCTTTAAACCCGAGAGTCATTACCGGGGCGGTTTCTGGGCCTACGCTTCCCCTGACGCCATCCACTGGACAAAGCTGCAAGAAAAGAGCGTACTGGGCCCCAAGCAGTGGCCCGCCTACGGCGACGGCTCGCACATCCCAACCTTCTGGTCTCCCCGGGAAGGCTGCTACGTTGCCTACGTCCGGATTCGCATCGACCAGGACAAACAGCCGATCCACTGGCAAGATGATCGATCAATCCGCTGGGTCGGACGGACCACGTCCAAGGATTTTGTCAACTGGACCAAGGTGGTACCGCTGGACTACGGCGACGCCCCCGCCGAGCATTTTTACACCAACGCCATTAGCCCCTATTTTCGCGCCCCCCATCACTACCTTGGGTTTCCGATGCGGTTTCTACCCGACCGCAATGCCACGCTCCCGGCGAAATACGATGCGAGCCGAGGCGTGGGACTCTCGGACACCGTGTTTGTAAGCAGCCGCGATGGTCAACATTTCGATCGTCGCTTCATGGAGTCGCTGGTGCGCCCGGGAATCGATCTACTCAACTGGGTCGACCGAAGCGGCATGACATGTGTTGGCCTGGTACCAACGGGCCCTACGGAAATGTCAATTTACGTCGTTGAACACAATCGACTGCCGACCCATCGCTTGCGCCGGCGCGTGTTTCGCACCGACGGCATCGTTTCGGTCCACGCGCCCTATGCGGGAGGCGAACTGGTGACCAAGCCGATCGTTTTCACCGGCGACGAGCTGGTGGTAAATTGTTCCACGTCCGCAGCGGGCGACATTCGCGTCGAGATTCTCGATGCGGATTCCAGACCCATTGAAGGTTATACTCAAGCCGATGCCGATGGATTCTTTGGTGATTCGATCGATCACTCCCTGACATGGAACGGCAAAACGGATGTGAGCCCACTGGCAGGCAAACCGATCCGGCTTCGATTCTTACTTCAAGATGCCGACTTGTATTCGTACCAGTTTCAAAAGTAGCAAATCCCAACGCAGGACGCTCAGTTGCTACGTATTGCCGAACTGTAGCGCCAGTTTTGGACCACAAAACAATCGCCTCAGAACGGCACCACCCGTTCTGTTTTGGCGAAATTGCTGCTCGCTGCTCCAGCCGCACGGAGGCGCCTCGCCAGGTAGTTCGGAGTCGCCAATTTATCTCACTGGCGATTCGCCTCTAGAACCGTTCACCGTGGCCCCCTGCTATCATTTTCCGCTTTACAAACCCTTTGAGGCCGACTGAAACCGCCTTTTCCCGGCGTGCAAGAAACGGCCAGACAAGTTACACTAGGGGTAAGGCTCTCTCCCATGAATCGCCCTCTCCCATGAATCAAAAAACCATCTTCTTAAGCTGGCTTCTCCTGGGCCTGTGGGGTCTCCCCACACCGGCCGATCAGCAACACTGGTCGTTCCGCCCCATCTTGCAGCCAGACCTGCCACAGGTCACCCATTCCGACTGGATCAAGACCCCCATCGACGCGTTTATCCTCAAGCGGCTGGAATCCGAACAGATAACCCCCTCGCCCGAGGCGAGCCGCGAGACGTTAATTCGGCGGGTCACGCTTGACCTGACCGGCCTGCCTCCTACCCCGGCGGAAGTGACGGCATTTGTCAACGACCACAGCGGCGGTGCCTATGAAAAAGTGGTCGACCGGCTACTGGCCTCGCCCCACTACGGTGAACGATGGGCCCGTCCCTGGCTCGACCTGGCCCACTATGCAGACAGCGATGGGTATCTTACCGATCAAAAGCGCCGATTCGCCTGGCGCTACCGGCATTGGCTGGTCAATGCGCTGAACCAGGACCTGCCCTTCGATCAATTCACGATTCACCAGCTCGCCGGAGACCTATTGCCCGAGGCAACCCTTGACCAAAAAATTGCCACTGGATTCCTGCGGCAAACGTTGAGTAATCGTGAAGGAGGAGCCGACCTGGAAGAGTACCGCGTGCTGCAGGTCAAAGATCGGGCCAGTACGCTCGGCGTGGTGTGGCTCGGGTTGACGGTCGGGTGTGCTCAGTGCCACGACCACAAGATCGACCCAATCGCGCAGCGCGAATTTTATGCACTCTATGCCTTTTTCAATTCGGCCGACGAGGTCAATGTCGATGCGCCCCTGCCGGGAGAACTTGAAACGTTCCGGCAGGCCGACGCCGAGTACGTCAAGCGGCGCAGCGATCTCATCACGCCACACGCCGAAGAAATTGCCCAATTGCAGCGCCGCTGGGAATTACGCATCCTGGAGGCTGGTAATCATTCAGGTGAGGATGCCCATTGGGATCGCCAATGGGAAATTCTGGGACTCGTCTGGGGGCAAGGGCTGGGCGAAGGTCAGTTGGAAGGCCAAAGTATCGTCCGGCTCGATCCGGCCAACCGAACCGCTGCCCAACGTGATCGATTGCTCGACTATTTTCTCCAATTTGGAATGGCCATCGATCCGCAAAAGTTTGGCCAACCTCCCCTGAAGGCAATTAGCTCAGGGATCACCAAGTTAAGCAAAGATCCAGATCGACCACATCTGACCCGCGCATCGACCATGGCCAAATCGTCGCGGCCTCGGCCAACTTTCCTCCATAAACGCGGAGTCTTCACAAATCCTGGGGAAGCAGTCGAGCCAGGCACGCCTGCCTGCCTGCCCGCCTTATCGCCAGACATGCCCCGCAACCGACTTGCCCTGGCTCGTTGGCTCATTGCGCCAGAGAATCCGATGACTTCTCGTGTGGCCGTCAATCGAATGTGGCAGGAGTTCTTTGGGCACGGCCTGGTCCGCACGGCAGGTGACTTTGGCAACATGGGCGAGTCGCCATCGCACGAAAAACTGCTTGATTGGCTGGCCATTGACTTTAGAAAACATGGCTGGCAGGTCAAGAGAATGCACAAACAAATTGTGACCTCGGCCGCTTACCGCCAGTCGTCACAGGTGCGTCCCGACTTGCAGTTGCGCGACCCCCAAAACAAGCTGGTCGCCCGCCAGGCAAGCTTGCGGATTACAGCCGAAGCCGTGCGGGATTGCACGTTGGCAGTGAGCGGGCTTTTGGCAAACAAAATCGGCGGCCCCAGTGTTCGCCCGCCCCGGCCTCCGACGGTCCTGATGCGCGAGGTTGAGTGGGATGAAAGCCAGGGAGAAGACCGCTATCGACGGGGCCTTTATACCATTGTACGACGGACCAATCCGTTTCCGCAGTCAGAAACGTTCGACGCGCCCACTGGGGGAGAAACGTGTACGCATCGGGAACGGTCCAACACGCCACTTCAAGCCTTGATGCTACTGAACGATCCGGTGTTTTTCGAGGCCGCCAGTGCCCTCGCCACACGAATCGTGGACGAACAGCCCGGTTCGGTCCAGGAGCGGATCGACCACGGGTTCCGGATCTGCATGGCGAGAGGTCCAAAGCCCAGCGAGCGGGAGGCGCTGGCCGAGAGCTTTGATCAGCTCCACGAAATCTTGCGCCAGGAGGCTCCGGAAATTTCACCTCACCCAATCGCAGGCCTTGATCCGGCCGAGGCAGGCGCCTGGACCGGCGTGGCCAGCGTTATCTTGAATCTGCATGAGTTCATCACCCGGGATTAGTGAACCCAATGACAAACCCCATCACCAATGCCGTCCAGCGTCGCCTGTTCTTGCGCCAAAGTGCGTATGGGCTGGGAGCGATGGCCCTGTCGCAACTGCTGGCCGGCGACCAACAGCTGGCGACCGCATCCGATCGCACCGATCCGCTGCGGCCCAAACTTCCCCACTATACGCCGAAGGCAAAAAATGTCATTTTTCTGAACATGGCTGGAGGTCCCAGTCAGTTCGACCTGTTTACGCCCAAGCCGCAACTACAGCGACTGCATGGCCAGCCGGTCCCCGAATCGTTTCTCAACGGCCTGCTCGATCCGGTGCTCAAGGGAAGCGCCACGGCGATGGCAACGCCGCGCAGTTTTGCCCGCTACGGCCAGAGTGGCCTGGAGTTCTCCGAACTCCTGCCCCATCTGAGCCAATGTGCGGACGACTTGTGCATGATGCGAGCGGTCCACTCCGACACGGCCAATCACCACCCCGCACAACTCCTGCTCAATTGCGGAACCCAGATGTTTGATCACCCCAGCATGGGATCGTGGGTCACCTACGGCTTGGGTAGCGAATCGCACGACCTGCCCGGATTTGTGGTCCTGACTTCTTTTTCCAAACCTGCCACGATTGTCAATCCAACGCTCTGGACCAATGGTTTTTTACCTTCCACATTTCGGGGTACCGCATTTCGGAACCAGGGCGATCCGATCCTCGACCTGGCCAACCCTGCTGGCGTGAGCAACACTTTCCAGCGGGCTCGCCTCGACACGATCAACCAGCTGAATCAGCAGCGGCTTGGGCACACACACGATTCTGAAATTGCATCGCGAATCGCCTCCTACGAGTTGGCCTATCGGATGCAGATGGCAGCCCCGGACCTGGTTGATTTCTCCGACGAGTCCCCCGCAACGCTTGCCATGTACGGTCTCGACGATGAGAAAACTCGCTCCTACGGCACCAACTGTCTGCTAGCGCGACGCATGATCGAACGG
The DNA here is from genome assembly GCA_965243695.1 of Lacipirellulaceae bacterium. Taxonomy (GTDB): domain Bacteria; phylum Planctomycetota; class Planctomycetia; order Pirellulales; family Lacipirellulaceae; genus JAKVCB01. Next base: position 133,550 of record CBDEWC010000007.1, read on the forward strand.
GGCGTGCGGTTTGTCCAGCTCTACCATGCCGATTGGGACCACCACGTGGATCTGAACAAACTCATGACCGAAGAATGCCGCATTACCGACCAGCCGGCCGCGGCGCTATTGAAAGATCTCAAAGAGCGCGGGCTGATGGACGAAACACTGGTCATCTGGGGTGGTGAATTCGGACGCACCCCGATGAACGAGGTCCGCCGCGGCAATTTCTCCGGAAGGGAAGGACGCGACCACCATCCCTTCAGCTTTACGGTGTTGATGGCCGGAGGCGGAATCAAGGGCGGACAGGCCGTTGGCCAGACCGACGAACTGGGCTACCACGGCGTGGAAGATCGAATTCACATCCACGATCTGCAGGCAACCATTCTCCATTGCCTGGGCCTTGATCACGAGCGATTGACCTACCATCACAAGGGACGCGATTTCCGTCTGACCGACGTCGCCGGAACGGTCATCGAGAAAGTGCTGGCCTAGCGGAAGTGCTTCACACCACCTGGGGCACCGCAAATCCAGGTCGATCCTTTCGCCTCAAGAGCTGATTGGCATCATCCGCCCCTTCGAATTGCTGCTTCTGACCGTTCCACTGGAGTTGGGGACTCATCGCCACACCCGACTTCTTGAGATCCACTTCATTCGCACCCAAATGTTCGACCATGCGCGAGAACGCATCCGAAGCGAATGGCTGGTCCTGAAAATTCTTTCCGATCCGATCAGGGTCAGACGGTTGGGCCACCCGATACGCTGTGTTTGCCATGTGACACAAGGCGCTGGAGAGATGGCCATCCTCGATTTCTGCATGAAGTCGACCACGGTCGCGGTTTCGGACAGCGTCGATAAAGTTCGCCTGGTGCGATTGACCGGGGTCATCGAAATGCTGCAACTCGTTGCCATCCCAGTCGTAAACCGTTCCACCACCCCGGCCACCGGCAAAATATCCCTGCTCACATTCCACCACCATGCCGACACGAACTCCCCGAAAACTATCAATCTTGTCCGCACCGGCATGCGATGGCAGGCCTCGGAGTTCAAAAATAATCGGTGCCGGCTCATAGTCGAGCAAAGTGACTTGCGTGTTTGCCGTATTGCCGTCATCGACGTATCCAAAACGGCCCCCGGCACTCACAACGCGTGGAGGCAAATGGTTCACACCGAGTGCCCAGCGACATAAATCCATTTCGTGAATGCCCTGATTGCCAAGATCTCCATTTCCATACGTGTAATCCCAATGCCAGTAGTAATGCACCTGTTTTCGTAAAAGGGGTTGGATCGGGACAGGGCCCGACCACAGGTCATAGTCAATGTGGTCAGGGATCGGCTGTGGGCCACTCACCTTGCCAATGCTCTTGCGGCGGTTGTAACACAACCCTCGGACAACCCTTATTTTCCCAAGCGCTCCTTCGTGCAGATATTTCATGACCTGCTGCAGACCGACTTCCGACCGATTTTGTGTGCCGCTTGCAACAATCCGATTGTATTTTCGGGCAGCCGCTACCAACTGACCACCCTCCCACAGGTTTTGCGACACCGGCTTCTCGACATACACATCCTTACCTGCCTGGCAGGCCCAGATTCCCATGAGCGAGTGCCAGTGATTCGGGGTGGCAACGACCACCGCGTCAATCGTATTGTCGTCCAACAGCTTGCGGATGTCAGTGTAAGCGGTCACGCGCTGGCCACGACCTTTGAGCACCTCAACCCGCTCGTCGAGCACCTTTTGATCGACATCGCACAAGGCGGCAACCCGTACGCCCTCAACCTGTGAGAAAAGATTGATCAGATGCTTGCCCCGCCCACGAAATCCGGCAAAACCCATCCGAATGTCGTTGTTGGCACCAAGGGCCCGCGCATGGGGCGCCAGCAGGCTTGCACCCGCTACGACCGACCCCTCCAAAAAATGCCTGCGAGTTAGTTGAGAAATGGCAATGCCTTCCTTTCAAAGCTGGCGCGAAAAAGTCGGTCGAAAATAAAAGCCAACCCATGCTCCCAAGCCGACAAACCTTGGCGGGAAACACGACTCCCGGTCATAACAACTATATAGCAAATTCCTCACCCGCCGACCATAATCAGCATAGTACCCCGTTCGTTCTTCACCAAGGATCCCCTTATGCATCGTCGCCGTTTTATGCATCGTCGCCGTTTCTTGCAATTTGGCCTTGCCGGCACCCTTGGCTTGGCAGCACCGCAAACCACCAACATGACCGCTTTCGCCGACAAGCGGCACGTTCCGGGCAAGCCTCCCTTCACACTCAACTATGCACCCCACTTTGGGATGTTTAGAAATTCGGCCCCCGGCGGCCTGATCGATGAACTCAAGTTCGCAGCCGATCAAGGTTTTAGGGCCTGGGAAGATAACGGGATGAAAGGCCGGCCGGTTGCCGTGCAGGAGCAGATTGCCAGCACGATGGATCATCTCGACATGCGAATGGGGGTGATTTCTGCCTCGGCAGGCATGAAGGGCGGGCCCACCTTTAGCAGCAACGACGAAAGTCTGCGGAACCACGTACTGCAAGTCATCCGCCACTCGGTCGAAGTTGCCAGGCGCATCAACGCCAAGTGGATGACCATTGTCCCGGGTGACCTGGACGATCGGCTCCCGATGGGCTACCAGACGGCCAATTGCATTGAGCTACTCAAGCGGTGCTGCGATATCGTCGAGCCGCATGGCCTGGTCATGGTGATCGAGCCGCTCAACCCGTTGACCGACCATCCGGGCGAGTTCCTCTCCGAATCGCCCCAGGCCTATCTTATTTGCCGCGCCGTGAACCGACCCTCGTGCAAGATCCTGTTTGACATCTATCACCAGCAGATCACCGAAGGGAATTTGATTCCCAATATCGACCACTGCTGGGACGAAATCGGCTACTTCCAGGTCGGCGATAACCCGGGACGGACCGAACCGGGAACCGGAGAGATCCACTACGCGAATGTTTTCAGTCACATCCACAAAAAGGGATATGGCGGAATTGTCGGCATGGAACACGGTAATTCAACCCAGGGCGTTGCCGGCGAACTGGCGGTCATCGATGCTTACCGTCGCGTTGACCCTCGCGAGGACTAACATGAGAGACAAGTGCCAAACTCTGTTTAAACCGTCGCCAACTGCTGGCAGTAACTGCAGCCCTACTCTTGCTGGTCACCACCCTCAGTGCCAACGACGCTCCGCCGGGTGCCAACGACGCTCCGCCGGGTGCCAACGCCAACGACGCTCCGCCGGGTGCCAACGACGCTCCGCCGGGTGCCAACGACGCTCCGCCGGATGCCGCCGACACCGTTCTGTTCGATGGCCACTCGCTAGCGGGCTGGCATACCAACCCGCTACCCGTGGGACACGGTACGGGCGGACGGTGGCAAGTCGAACATGGAGTGCTAACCGGCGAACAGGACCCGCCCGGCTCAGGCAATGGCGGACTGCTGCTGACCGACAAGAAATATGGCGACTTCGAATTGAACCTGGAACTGAATCCTGACTGGGGCCCCTGTAGCGGCGTATTCTTCCGCTCGACTGATGCGGGTGCGGGATTTCAAATGTATGTCGACTATCACGACGGTGGCAATGTCGGCCATCTGCTGGGGGAGATGCCAGGAGCCTTTGGCATGATGCCCTTCAAGTTCAATGGCATCCTCGACAACCATGGAAAGCTCTTGCGAATTGTCGGCGCCCCAGATCCCCGCACTGCGAATTGGCCGCCAGGCGTTTATGAATCGATCTGCTCGGCGGAAGATTTCGTGGCGGCCTGGAAAGTGGGACAGTGGAACTCGGCACGGATCAGGTGCGTCGGTGCGCGCCCCAGGATCACCGTTTGGATCAACGGGCTGGAGGTCTGCCGGTTCAACGGCGAGACCTGTACGCTACCTGCCTATGACAAGGATCGGGTACTCAAGCAACTCGGGCCGCAAGGTTCGATCGGGCTCCAGGTCCACGGCGGCAAGGACTGGCCCAAGGGCGCCAAATGTCGCTGGCGCAATATTCGCATTCGCGAACTCTAAACAGAAAAGACATACGCAGGTTTTTTTGTACCCAGTGGCGCCAACCTTCTTGCGCCCCATGGCGACGACAGTCGCTTTGAGACCCGCCGGCAACCGAGGCTGCACCACCCACCTCCGTCAATTGGCAGCTTCACCCAACGTTTCCCGCAAATACGCACAGTTCACCACTTTTTCCACCAGATCGAGTGGTACATAAAAGTAGTGATTGCTGGCTTCATACCCAATTCGCGAATCCTCCTTGGCAAGCTGGTACAAAGCGACTGCCGCATCTGTCTCAGCTGCCAGAATCTCCTGCAACTGGCCGCGCAACTGGGCACGTGTGCCGTCGTCCAAATCGTCGGCAACCAACGCGTCTCGAGCCATGATAAACCGCGCCTGGTTGGCGACAGAAGTAAAATGCAAATTCGCAGCACAGGCCACACCCAGGTCTAACTGCGCGACGTTTTGATATTCCGGCTCCACGTGGTCAACGACCTGGCGCATGGCCTGCACTCCGGCCTGCCAACCACCGGCTACCTTGTCAAACTGGTCAACGAACACTTCAGCCGGGTACCCGCCCCGCCACCGCTCGAGACTATCGTAGGGAATTCCCACCATACTGGCGCGGTAGCCTGTCTTCTTGGCGTACAACAGATTGGCCGGACCAACCTGCTGCGGCGCCATGTACATCACTGAGGTGTTGTAGGGAAAGTGTTCAAACGCACTGCTAAACGCTGCCCAGGCCTGGCGGGCATAAGGGGCTGCCGCCTCGCCGTAGCGGGCCGCTGCAATACTGCTGAGCACATCGTCGATATCGGCTTGTGGATTGTCATGAAACCGTTTGGCCACCTGCAGGTTGGGCGAGGGATACCCTCCCAGAGACCAACTCATCATCGTGCCATCCACACCCACCTCACCCAGGTTCGCACAGTGCCTGGCCACCAGGTCCAGGACCGGCAGGTAAGGAAGACTTGCCAATTCCCAGGTGCAATTCAGCTGGACTTTGGCCACCGTTTTCAATCCGGCATCTTTGGCCGCCTGCCAGTGCCTTTGCGCACGCGGCCCTGGCCCCACCGCCGAAATCGAGTATTCACCAATCTGCTGCTCGATACCTCCCCGATCAATCGGCAATGCCCATTCACTGACCGACATAAACCACACCGACTTTGGCAGGGCCGCGACAATGTCAGCCGCATCGTTATTGGCTCGCCAACCCCAGTCCCAAACGATCACACGGGCCTCCGGATTACCACGGTGAACCCCCTCGACAATCGTTTGATTCAACTCTGCCAGGACCTCCCGGTCGGACCGCTTGCCACAGTGCGGACACGCCCGATGGTTCCCCGCGTAGGTGCAGTTTGTTGGGTTCTCCGATGCAGTGATGGTAAAGACACCGCCCAGGTTCGGCACTTCGCGAAAGACATGGGTGAGTGCATCACCGATCCAGTTCCGCACCTGCGGAATGCTGGTACACATCAGCTTATGGTCGCCTATGGTCAAACCGGCAATTTCCGGACGATCTTCAAAAAACGCAAGCGGCTGAGCGCGGGGTTCGTTCATGTACAAGTAAACGTCAATGCCGTAACGCTGGGCCCGGTCGACAAGCCGCTTCAGGTTGGCCAATCTCTGTGGATGGCCCTCGCCGAATTCAGGGAAGTCAGGGCCACCTGGCGCCAACTGGCGCAGCACCACATGCAACCAGACCCCAGTCACTCCCTGGTCGGCCAGTTTCTCGAGCAGCCCATCCGGATACGGATCCGACTCTGCATTCAACAGAGGATCTCCGAAGACACCAAAGTAGGAGTAGATAAATCGCAGTGGCCGATCCGCCCGCGACTGGGTCACCGCTGCCGGCGCTTGACCACTGGTTTGGCTTAACTCGTCGATGAAGGCGAATCGCTCCTTCCCGGGATGGTGCAAGCTGTCTCCAAAATAGTGCTTTACAACCTGCTTGATGGATGAAGCTCGACGCCGCGCTTCGCTGCTTGGCTCCGTATACTTCACCGGCTCGGATTTCGGTTTCAGTGACCCCAGCTTGATGTACAGAAAATCGTCTTCACGCAACGCAAAAGCCAATTCCTCCGCCGTCATGTCCAGCAACACCAACAGTTGGTCATACGGCAGCAAGTGCCAATTGCGACGAACAACCGTGATATAACCTCGATCCCCCATCCGCTCAGGAACCTCACCGGCGGCAGGAAGCCCCATCGACACCGCAAGCTCGCGTACGTTGGCCACGTTGGTGCCCAGCACAGTGGCAATCCGCTCAGGCGGCACCAACTGCCAGTTCCGCCACACCACCGCGTGAACACGATCGGGGAAATGGGGATAATCGAGTGCCGGAGGATGCGACCCCACGGGCAACGTTTCATCAGCCAACAGCGGAGCACAAACCAGCCAGCTCACAAACAGAGGAGCACAGATACATCGAAGGGAATTCCGCATACGAACCATCTCCACCGGTGGCGAGCCAAAGACGAGCGTCGCCATTATTGAAAACAAAAAAGACCCCAGGTCGCCTCTCCCGACGACTCTTTCCTTATCAACCAATCACCTCCGCTTGTCAACGTATTTTCCAGCCGCCAGCTCGCCTGCACACAGTCGCAGGCCCAAATCGCGTCGGCAGTTCCCAGGCACGGCCCCCACAGCCAGCCTCAAAACGACGGCTCGGGTGAATCTCCATCACCGGCTGCTGAGGGGCTGTTTTATTGCAGCCAAAACTACCAACCACCCCCAGGCAGCCGATCCTGTCGGGTGGAAACCGGCTGCATGCCCCCACGGTGTGTCCCGACTGCCTGTCCGAGGAGGACCCTGTGCGGTAGGATAAATCGTGGGAACAAAGCGGTACCAGGCTCACTAACTCCCAAGCTCACAAAACGAAAGTCCGTTCATGTTGAGAATCGTCATGGCCAGTTTTTGCCACCGACCGCCCACGATAGCTATCCTCCTAGCAGCAACACTTTTTGCTGCTTCCAACAGCCACGCTGCGGCCCCGCCCAAGCCCCACAACCGTGCGCAAGACAACGTCGAGAATCACTACTGGGATTGGGGTGTTGGCCTGTTCTATGCTGGCCTGCCGGGTCCGTGGACCAAGCTCGACGCCGCTCGTGCCGACTGGTTACTCTTGCGATTTCCCGACCTGTCTGCCTCGAAGGCCACGACCGAGCACCTGAACGAACTGCTCGAATTGAACCCCGAATTGAAAATCGTAATTCGAGTCTGGCCGGTGCAGAACTTTTATCCATCCAAGGGCAAGTTTACCGAAAACACCAAGTACGGCCGGGGCAACCGGTTCATCTACGATTATTTCTTTGCCCCCGGCGTGAAAGAAAAAGCGCTCGCCGAGACGCGCCGTCAAGTACGCGTGGTGCTCGATCACATCACGAAACCCGAAAATGTCGTGGGAATGACCGTGTCGGAGGAAATGCCGCAACACCTCACAGACATGGGTATCTTCTTGAACGATGGCGAGACCAACTGGGCGATCGAGGCCTATCGCAAAGAGATCGAAGCCGATTACGGCAAGCCGTTTGTGTGGAACCACGAAGCCCGCCGCTGGTGGTGCCGCAAATACGTGCAGATGTTCGATGAACTGCACGAGGTGATGAAAGAGGCCAGCGGAGGGAAGAACGTTCTCTATTGGCAACAGACCGGTTATATCAATCTCGATCATCTCGATGCGGCGCCCCATCGCGACGCTTCCACCGACCCCTTCAGCGGCAAGATAGAGCGGCTGATTCCAATCCGGCTCGCCGAGATCGTCAAGCCGGGCCTCTGCGATGGCGTTTTCGGATATCCCAATACGGATGAAAACTTCGAAGCCGACGTATTGCGATTTGCCCGCGAACGCAACTGGCTGTTTTTCTCTCAGCTTTCGCACCCCTGCTTTATGCGCCTCGAGGGCTGGGATGCCAACATTCGCAGGATCACCACCCCTGTTCCGCAGAACCTCGGCACGGTCTGGTTTTGCATGGGCAGTTGCGGCGGTCTGCCCGGGAAACCGGAAGCCACGAACTTTGATCCCAACATTCCACTCATCGAGCGACGCCCCTTCCCGCCGCCAGCCGATGGCTTTGGCGGACCGTACGGCGTACAGCACAGCAGGCGTGTCTTTGCCCAGCTGAATGTCGGGACCCATATCGTCGAGCAGCACCTGGTGCCTGAACTCGGGTTGGATTATCAACTTGCCGACAAACGTGCCGATCAATCGACCAACATTTGCCTTCAGGTCCACAACACGAAGGAGCCCTCCTGGTACCTCGATCCGCAAGACGCGGTCTTGCGCAACGTTCGCGTGCAGTTGACCACGCCCGACGGTGTGGAACTGGCCCCTGGCGACACGGGCGACGTGAACCACGCGGTCGAACTCGGCGATATCGAAGCCGATGGTTACCGCCTGGTCACCTGGCCCGTTCGGGCCAGGAAGGGCGCGCAAATCTCGCGGCAACATCCGCTCCGCGTCCGGCTGACTGCAGAGAATTCACGCGACGTCGAAGTCGCCGGCGAAACTCCAGAAATGGCCATCACCTCGCCGGATGCACACGGCGTTTATAGCTCCGGTGCAAGGTGGGTTGAACCGACCTATCGATTGACCGAGGCGACAACACCAACGGTACGGCTGCGGTCACTGAAAAAAATAGCCCTCAACCCGGCACTGACGATTGGCAACGCGCAGATCCAATACCAGGGCTCGTTAAGGGCGGGAGAAGAGCTGATTCTCGGTCCGGGGCGATCGGCACGCATGATCGCCAGCAGCCTGGTGGTCGGCGATCAGGGGGTACTGCGCGATGTCGAAGGTCCGCATGCGACGAAGGGTTGGGACCAGGGCAATGAGCTATTCAACATTCGCATGATGAACCCATCCAAGCCGGGATCGAAGCTACGAATTACGATCTCGGGTAAAGTGGCCGGCGGCGCGCGAAGCATGATTCGCCTCAAGGGCTTCATGCTGCCCGATTCCTACAATCCCTGGCTGAGCGAAGTGCTACTTGTCGACCGGCTCAAAGAACAGTGGCAAGATAGTGTGAGCCACGAAATCGTCTTACCTCCGGAGGCCGACGTGCGTCAGGTGACCGGCTATCGCCTGGGTGAGAAGGGTACAGTCTGGTACAGCAACGTATCGGTAGTCGTCGCCGACATGCCTGCCGAGGGCGCCGACGTGAGCAGCCAGGTTCAAGGCCAGCTGCCAACTTTACCGAAGTTGCCGGTTGCCGGCGGCGGACAGGTTCAGCGGCCTCTGTTGGTGACCTACACCGATGAGAGCATGCCCGCGACCGATTTGCCGCGCGTGGAAGTACAGCTGACGCGTTAGACCAATGGCAACCTCACTTGCACTCTTCGCCGTCGGCGCTGCGCCAGGTCAATTGGCTGTGAGGGTCCCGTGCTGTAGGATATAAATCGCGGGAACCAAGCAGCTGCAAACTAACCCAATGAGAGTCTGTTCATGTTAAGAATCGTCATGGCCAGTTTTTTCCACCAACCGCCTACGATAGCTCTCCTTGTAGCAGCAACACTTTTTGCCGCTTCCAACAGCCGCGCTGCGGCCCCGGCCAATCCCGATAACCGTGCAGAAGGAAGCGCCGATGACCACCATTACTGGCAGTGGGGCATGGGATTCTACTACCCTGGCATTACTGGCCGCTGGACCGAACTCGATGCGGCCCGCGCCGACTGGCTCTTGCTCCGGTTCACCGACCTGGCGCCTAGCAAGGAGACCACCGAGCAAATCAACCGACTGCTCACAATGAACCCGCGCTTGAAAATCATGATCCGGGTCTGGCCCATGCGCGACCACTGCCCACACAAAGGCGCATTTACCTACAACATGCGAACCGGCTTGGGCTGCCGGTTAATGTACGACTATTTCTTTTCACCCGGAGTGAAGGAAAAAATCCATGCCGATGCGCGCCGCCAGGTTCGTAGTGTGCTGGACCACATCGACAAGCCGGAGAATGTCGTGGGAATGACCTTGCTGGAAGAGGCTCCCCAATTCATCTCCGACATGGGCATCTTCATGAAGGATGGCGAAACCAACTGGGCCATCGAAGCCTACCGCGAAGAGATCGAGGCTGACTACGGCAAGCCTTTTGTGTGGAATAGCGAAGCCCGCCGCTGGTGGTGCAAAAAATATGTACAAATCCACGACGAGCTCCACACCACCATGAAAGAGGCCAGCGACAGACGTGTGCCAATCTTTTATTGGCAGCAAACCGGTTACATCGATCTTGATCACCTGTCCGCCGACGAACTCCAGGATCCTTTCAGCGGGAAAAATCGGAGCCTGGTTCCCATTCACCTGGCCGACATCATCAAGCCGGGCTATTGCGACGGCCTGTTTGGCTACGGCAGCGCTTCACGCTGGGAAACCGATACGCTCCGCTTCGCGCGGGAACGCAACTGGCCCTTTTGGTCACAACTCTCTCACCCTTGTTTTATGCGTGATTGTAAATGGGAAGAGGCAGTCGACCTGGTCACTGAGCGCATGCCGCAGAATCTCGGCACGGTGTTCTTCTGCAGCGGAAACTGTGCAGGGCACCCGCGTGACGAAAATCCGACCATCGTCGATGAATCCATTCCCATCGAACAGCGCCAGCCATCGGGCTACTTCGGCAATTATCAAGTCGAACACACCCGGCGAGTCTTTGCCCAGCAAAATGTCGGCATGGATATCGTCGAGCAACACCTGGTCCCGAAACTGGCCCTGGACTACCACATCGACGCCAGCCAGCACGAACAAACCACCCGCATTCTCCTGCAGGTTCACAACACCAAAGACGCCTCCTGGTACCTTGACCCCCAGCAGGCCGTGCTCAAGGATGTCAACGTCCGCTTGACTCTGCCCGAGGGAATGGAATTTGTCGCCAACGACAAACCGGCTGGCGCAGCGGGGAAAGTCGCTGTGGGAAACATCGAAGCAGACGGCTACCGTGTGGTGACCTGGCCGGTACGTGTCCAAAAAGGGACAGGCCTCTCTGAGAGTCACCCGCTGGAAGCAACGGTGACCGCCGAGAACGCTCCAGCGGTAAACATCACCGGAGAGGTGCCCGATGTTGCGATCCCCGGGATGCAGCCACAAAGCATCTGGCTTTCGGGCCAGTCGTGGGTAGAGCCGACCTTTCGCCGGGCAGCACCTTTAACGCCCGTGCTACGACTGCGTGGTTTATACAAGACCGCGGTCAATCCCGTGCTGACGATCGGCTCCGAATCGATCCGGTATGAAGGGACACTGAGTGCCGGCCAGGAACTACGGCTTCGCCCGGGCCAGCCTGCGCGCATGGTGACCAGCAGCCTGGTTGTCGGCGACCCCTCTCTGCTTCATGACCCGACCGGCCCCCACGGGACCAAGGCCTGGCACGGAGGAGGCGAGTACTTCAGCCTGCGCGTGATGAATCCACCCCAGCCCGGTGCCAAAATACGGGTGACCATCTCGGGCAAAGTCGCCGGTGGTGCAAAGAGCATGATTCGGGTGAAGGGATATAAACTCCCGGCCAGCTTTCACTCCTGGATCAGCAAGCCGCTGCTGGTCGGTCGACTTCAGGAAAAATGGCAGGACTCCGTCAGCCAGGAGATTGTATTGCCGGCCGAAGCCGACATTCGTCACGTGTGCGGATACAACGTCACCAATGAGGGTACCCTTTGGTACAACAACATCAGCGTGACCGTGGTGTCTGACGACTCTGCAGAGGGTGTGGACGTCAGCGATAAAATCCGCGGCGAAATCCCTGCACTGCACCTGCTTCGAGAAGACCCGCAGGCAGAAGTCGAGCGTCCGATGGTCGTCACCTACCGTGACGACAGCAGGCCGGGCGCCTCGTACCCGCGCGTCGAGGTACAGCTCACAGAAAAGTAGGGTGCCTATCACGGCGATTCGCGACAAGGGACGTTACGGAACCAGCTGGCATCATCGTCTCTTTAGAGAAACCGAAACCGCCCAGGACGACCGCCGGCTGCTATGGCTAATTTTATGCTTCACCTGTGCACATCCCTGTTTATCCCATTTTCCGAACGACAGATTCTCTAAACTGTATTTATCAGCTGTATTTATCAGCTGTATTTATCAGCTGTATTTCTAAACTGTATCTTTAAACTGTTATTTACCAAAGGCCAGCAAAGGCGCGACTTTGCGAAAGGACGTTTCGGATGCTTCAGAAATCCTATTTTTCACAGGCGGTCACCAGCGGTGCATTCCTCTTGATGATGTTGTCTGGCGGCCTCTGCCACGGAAAAAAGCTGGCCCCTTACCGGCAAATCTCGCCTGGGGGAAAAATGCGTTACATTTTTTCCGAACCCTATCACCGGCTCAGCAACGACTACGTGACCCCGCATATCCCCTGGGCCAGGCCCTATGCAGGCGGGTCGGTGCGGGCACTCGTGATCGCACGGCGGTGGACACAACGTGAAACAGTCGAGCTTTCCCAGCGATTGAGTCTTGATTACGAAACGATCATGGCCCTCGAGGATCCGGACCATTTCTACCCCACCAAGGCACATGTCCCCGGGATCACAGGCTGTGGCCCAAAGGAGTTCCGGGAGGAGTTCGAAAGAAAGCTGGCAGGCGAATATGACGTGATCCTGATGGGAAACTACAAGTGGAAAGTCCTGCCGCCGGATATCGAGCAAACGCTTGCCAGCAAGATCAAACAGGGAACCGGACTGGTACTGGTGTTAGCCCCCGACTCTGCAAGCGAAACGCTCAACGAGATTTTGTCTCAGCCCCGCCAAGGGGCAGCCGAGCGGGCAATTCAAAACGGGGTACCGGTCGCCCACGTGCCGGGGCTCTCCGAAGCGATTGGCGACCGCGACGGCCCCTTAGTGC
>CBDEWC010000008.1:0-33458 GCA_965243695.1 Lacipirellulaceae bacterium
TCAGCCTCTTCGAAGACTGCCTGGTCGAGCTCCAGTTGGGAGGGGCCGGCCGGATCGGGCGCCGATAACAGGTCCTCGATCGGAGGCTCTGATAGAAAATAGTCGTCGGCCGCAGCGGCGGTTAGGCTGGTCGAATTTTGGGTGGCCGGTGCCGTTTCGGAGGTGTGAGGACCGCTGGCAACCTGCGTGGCAAGTAGCTCCTCGGGGTCGATTTCTACCGACAGCGGCAGGTCGGCCGCAAGCATCACGCGGGGCTCGAGCGTCTCAAACTGACGCCGTCGCCGGCGCATCTTTTCGCGCAGACGGCTAGCCGCATCCCCCCGATTGCCAAGATGTCGATTCATGCCCCGATCTCTACTGCCGCTATCTCGACTGGCCGGTAGGGCCAGTTGTAAAGCTTTATCAATTGAAGGCGCGAATAACGCGATTGTCCGCATTGGCCATGCGGAAAGTCGTATTTATCCGAAGAGTCCATACTAGTAAGTCGTTTCTACTTGACAAGTATGCGAGAGCAAAAAATCGGAAAAATGCGGCAAGCCGCCAGCCGAACTGTCCGCGTGGGTAGAACCCCAAGCCGGCCAAGGCTGATTGCCGCCCGCCGAAATTACTGCCCCGAAGGGAAATCTCGAGCAGGCCAACCGAGTGTTGAGAGGTGGGGGCGGCCCGGGTTGTCGTTGGCAGAACCAGTGGGAACGCCTGCTGGCAGAGGGCGTTTGTAGCCGCCGGCAAGGAGAACTTTGTGAAAGGTTTGGATGTCTATAAAGATACAGGAAGAAGATTTGGAAAACCTAAAAAACGTTTTGCGTCGTCGTGTATTCTCTCCCGTTGGGTACTCCCTTCCGGCCAAGGTAATAGTTGAAACTTATTGATATAAATGGAAATCATGGCGGTCAGAGGTACAGGCCGCAGCAACTGGTGGTTGGCCAGATTCAAGGGCCCGTGGGTTGGAAAAGATCGGCCAGCTGCTGGCCGGCGGCCGGCATTTTGGAGGGAGCCGGTGATTGGCCAGGGGCAGGAGATATTGGTGGGGTGGACCCAAGCCAGAGCGGTTTGGCTTAGGGATTGGCGCCGTCTGGCTGTGGCGCGCCGGCGGCGGAGGGACCAGCGGTTTCCACTAGCGGTGGGTTGTAGAACAGAGTGCCCGCTTTGGCTTTGCCTTCGGGGGTGAGTTCGCCCAGCTCCACCATCTTACTAGTGAGAGTTTCCCACCGCTGGGCTTCCATCCAGCCAAGTGCCTGGCGGCGGGTGGTTTCCGATTCGAGGAAGCCGGGCAGAACGCCCGCTGCCTGCTCCATGAGCGGGCCGGTCATGTCCGTGTTGAGTGTGCCAAGCAGTTGGTTGGTGCGGCCGGGGGAATCAAGATAGTGGCGCCATCCCTCGCGCAAGGCGGTTACAAACCGGCTAACCATTTTCGGGTGTTGTTTTAAAAACCTGTCGTTGACAGCAATTACGCCAACGTAGGGATTGTAGTTGGTATCGGCAATTAAAAATGTGCGGGTAGCAATTCCTTGGATTTCAAGCTGCAGTGGCTCGGCGGTGGCAAAGCACTGCATGGCTTGGGCCCTGTCGGCGATAAACGGTGCCGTCGAACCGCTGTAGGGCACAAACGTCGCCCGTGGTTTGCCGTAGCAATGCTCAAGCCACTTCATAAACGCCAGGCCAGAGTTCCCCATGATTTTTGCGTCACTTTTCCAGAGTTGCTCGAGCGTTTGGTAGGGGGAAGGGGCGTGCACGATGATGGCCCGAGGATATTTCTGAAAGGTCGCAAACACGGCCGTAGCCCCTCCGCCTTGTGCCCTGAGCGTGACCAGTTGGGGGCCGGCGATAACAGCGAACTCCACCGTACCTTGAGCCACCATTTGGCTACCCGGTACCGAGGGCCCCCCTTTGATTAACCGGACGTCCAGTCCTGCCTGGCGAAACAAGTTGAGCTGATGGGCGGCGTAAAGCCCGCCGAATTCCGGTTCTGGAAACCAGTTCAATTGCACGCGCACCCTGGTCAGCTCACCGGCGGATTGGGGGGAATTGTCCTGCGCGCAGCCAATCACCAAAAGCGCCAGGCCGACAAGCAGTGGGGTTGGTAAGCGTGAGATCAAGATTGTCTCCCTCCGTTGGGCCGATTTTGACGGCGTCGATTCCAGTCGCGCTTATTGGGCCGAGGCGTGCCAGCGGCGGAGAGTGACCCAGCCAATAAAATTAACGATGCCAAACAACAGAAAACCAAGCATGGCAGCCAGCACAATGGCTGCAAAGACCACGTCGGTGTGGTTTTGTCGCAAGGCGCTGGTAATGACCGCCCCTAAGGGTGCCCGGTCCCCCCCAAACGCGCCCACAAACTCTCCCACAATCGCACCAATGACCGACAGCCCGGCGGCAATGCGAAGGCCGGTAAAAATCGACGGAAGCGAAGCGGGAAATCCCAGCAGCCACCAGGTGCGGATGCGACCGGCGCCGTAAATCCGAAAAAGTTCGCGCAGGCCCGGATCGACCGACTGCAGCCCGTCGAGCGTTCCGGCAACCACGGGGAAGATCGACACAATACAGGCGGCGGCAATCACACTTGGCTTGCCATACCCGAACCAAACCACGAGCATCGGGGCAATCGCCACTAGCGGCACCATTTGCAAGAGCAGTGTGAGCGGATAGACCCCGCGGCGGGCCAATGGTATCAGTGAAAGAGCGCTGCCAAAAAGCACGCCCAGCGTTGCCGAGCAGGCGAATCCGGCGATCGTCGCAATCGCCGTGCGACCCGCTGCAGCGAAGAGTCGGTTGGGGTCTCGCGCAATTGCCTGGGCGATTTCCAGCGGCGCAGGCAACAGGAATTCCGGGATGTCCAAAAGGACAACCGCCAGTTGCCAGAGGGAAACCAAAATAGCGACGATCAGCAGGGGTGGCCACAGCACGTACCACAGGCGCCCGAGGGTATTCATGGTCCACTCTCCATGCCTTCTCGCAAGGCCGCATAGACCTCGCCGGTGAGGGAGGCAAACTCGGAAGTGGTTCGCAGGTTTGCGTCGCGAACCGGAAAATCAATTTCAAACCGTTTCCTGACGGCTGCCGGGCGGCTCGAGAGCACAATGACCTGATCGGCCAGAAAAATAGCTTCGGTGATTGAGTGTGTCACCAAAACCGTGGTGACATTCCGATCGCGGGTCAGGCCAACAAGTTCTTCCTCGAGTTGTAAGCGAGTTACTTCGTCCAGCGCACCAAACGGCTCATCCAAGAGAAGCAGTTGTGGCTGTGAAACCAGGGTGCGGGCCAGGGCGGTGCGCATGCGCATGCCCCCGGACAGGGCTCCCGGAAGTCGGTCGGCCGCGTCGGTCAGGCCGACAAGCTCAAGGGCCGAGCGAACCGCCTCGGAGCGTTGTGTGGGATCGACCCGGGCCAACTCGAGTGGCAGGGCAACATTCGCATGGACATCCCGCCAGGGAAGTAGCCGTGGTTCCTGAAAACAGTACCCCACCGCAGGGGAGGGCGGGGTGAACTCAATGGTTCCCCTGTCGGGCGTTTCCAGCCCCCCGATCATCCGTAAAATGGTGGTTTTGCCACAGCCGGTCGGGCCTAACAGCGCCGTAAAGCGTCCCGCGGGAAGTTCAAGATTGAGCCTGGCCACCGCCTCGATTTGAGGCCCAAAGCTCTTGGAGATATCCTGCAGGCAAACACCAGGTGCCAGGCTGTCCATGCGGCAAACCTTATCAGGGTAAGCGGGTGGGTTGGGGACACCCAAGTGGTGCGCGGACGAGGCGTGCCTGGGCATGGATGGGTGTTATGCCCAAAGGCTAAGGCGGAGGGGGTGTGGCAGCACGCGCCGACTGCAAAGGGCCGATTCTACTCAGGCGGTTGGCGGCTGGCAACGGAGCGAAAACGGCAAAGGAAGTGTTGAGTCGCGTTTTATGTGGTACCGAGCATCACGAGAACGACGTTGCGGTTTAATTCAAGCCGCGCGCTAGTCGAATCGTTCGCTAACCCTTTGGGCAAACTCCTGGTACGTTGCGTCTTTGACCGTGTAGCTGTGGTCTTTGTCGGGAAAGACTCCCTCTTTGACCTCGCGCACGTATTGTTCGATTCCGGTGACCGCGACCTCGGTGAGATTGGCGAACCGTTTGGTAAATTTTGGCTTGAAATCGGTAAAGACGCCCAACAGATCGTAGCAAAGAAGGATCTGGCCGTCCGTGCCTGGGCCGGCACCAATACCGATGGTGGGAATCTCCAATTGCTTGGAAATAAGTTCTGCGATCCGGTCAGGAACGGCTTCGAATTCCAACATAAAACAACCCGCCTCCTGAATGGCCAGGGCGTCGTCGAGGATTTTCATCGCGGCCTCCGCGGTGCGTCCCTGGACCTTGAAGCCACCAAACATGGCAACCGTGTGTGGGGTCAGGCCAATATGGGAAGCGGTGGGTATGCCTGCATCGATAAGCGCTTTGAGGATATGGGCCTGACTCTTGCCGCCTTGGGGCTTGACGGCGTCACAACCCCCTTCCTGCATCATGCGCGTGGCGTTCTTGAGCGCCAAATCGACCGTGTGATAACTTTGGTAGGGCATGCAGCCCAGAACAAACGTGTTGGGGGCACCACGGCGAACAGCCTCGCAGTGCATGGTCATCATGTCCATCGTGGCGGGTATCGTATTGCTGTGGCCGTGGGCGACCATTGCCAGGCTGTCACCAACAACGGCCACATCGACGCCCGCCTTTTCGGCCCAGCAGGCGGACGTGTAATCGGGGACCGACATGTACACCATCTTTTCGCCCGTCTTTTTGGAATCGCGGATTTCTGTGATGGAACGTTTTTTGCGTTCGGGAGCCGCTTGGGTTTCAGGTGCGTTCATGGGAGGGTTCCGTGGATTGCAGAAAGGTAAAATTAAATTTCAGTGCGATGCGGCAGAGAGCTTTCCGTGAAGGGGCGCTTCAGAGTTTTTCTTGAGGGCCCGCTTCAGAGTTTTCCTTGAAGCCCTGCTTCGATGGTCTCGCTCGTGAGCCGCCAGGAGTTGTCGAGATTGGCAACCACGTCAATCATGAATCGTTCGCAGTCGGCCAGCGCCTGTTGATCGTCGCCAAGATGATCTGCCAACAGGGCCAGCGACAGTTGGCGGGGCCCGGCGCCCTCGTAGGTCCATTCGAACCCGGCGGTGGAAAAGATCTTCAAATCAAAGCGGGCGTCGAGTGGACTGCCGTCGACGGTCACGCTTGCCCCTTCCAGGAACCGCCCGCCTTCATAGACCTTCATGGTGATCGCTTTCGTTATAAATCGGCGATTCGTACCCAGGCGCCCAAAATGCCTCCGAGCACCAATGCGACAATCCAGCGGGTCGAAGTCTGCCAGACGTCCAGCTGACCGGTGATCAACACGACCAGGCCAATCACGGCAAAGGCGACCACAAAGCCGCCGGTCAGCGATGCGGAGGAGCGTTTGATTTTCCTGGGTGTTGTGGCCATGGATGCTGGAAGAGGGTGTTTATGAGGTTGACGTTTGGGTGCGGGCTACACCTGCCTGGGGATCGTCGGTGGCGCCAACAATCTTGCGCTGTTTCTGTTTGACATGCGACGTTGAATTGCCATTAAACAGGTGGCCAAGTACGCCTCGGTTCAAGTCGGATGTGCCAAACAGCCAGTCGGCGAATGGATAAGTCAGGTTGAAGTTTTTTTCCATCATGATATGCACATCATGGTGGGCGATATGGTGTCGGCGAATGGTATTAATAAAAGGTAGCCGCTTGGCCAGTCGGTCGTCCTTCACATGACAGCTGTAATGGAAGAGTTCGTAGTTGAGGTAAAGGAACACGCTGGTCATCATCAGGATCCAGCCCATGTTCGGCAGGCCCACAGAGATGAGCATCCAGGTGGGCGGAATGGCCATCAAAATAAACGTGACCAGGGCATACGGCGGAAAAAAGACAATCCGGAAATCACGGTTGCTGTCGACAGTCGGTTCGTGATCGGTGAAGAACTGGTGATGGGCCAAAGTGTGCCGGGTATAGATGGCCATAAAGAAATTATTGAATCCCTTGATGGGCCGATGCATGACGAAGCGGTGGATCCACCATTCAAACAGGTTGGCCACCAGAAAAACAACCGGCACAATCAGCCAGGCGTACCATGGGGGGTTGTTGAGGTGCTGCACGCTGTACCAAATGACGGCGATGCCAATGCCAAAGATCATCAGCACGTGCAGCGGCCCACTGTAAAACCTGGCGATCCGCCCGCGAAAGTCTTCACGGAAGGCGGCCTGCCGTTTGGGCATGGTGCCGGGTGTACTAGTGGGTGTACTGCTGGGTGCGCTACTGGGCTGGGGCGCCGGGTCGTTCATGGCTGGGTCTCCAGGCAAATGCCAGGCGAATGATGGAACCTACCGAAGAAGATGAGAACAGTCGCAACAATTCGAGAAACACCGGTTTTTCTATCCCCTCACTGTAAGCCAAGGCTTATTCTACCTTAATCGGAATTTCGCTTCAATAAGTCTATCGTAACCCTCGGTCCGGGTGGTGTAATGCCCGCAGGCGGACTTTCCAGGACAAGGACCGGGTGATAGCTGCAAGCCTAGGTCAGGCATTCATCGTTTGTTTCATCAAGCCCAACGGACGTACCGAGACCGATGGCAACCGTAGATGGTGGTTGCTCGGTATTCGGGCGCCATAAATTGGGTCGATCGTACTGTGACTGTGACTGTGACTGTGACTGTGACTGTGACTGTGACTGGATGTGAGGGGAGCCTTTCGTGGTGAAAAATTTGTTTTCCGAGATTCCTGAGGAGTTGCCTCATGAACTTGTCCAGCCGATTGTGGCCGGGGATGCGGTCCGGATTGAGCGCATTGTGTCGCGAGGCCACAGTTCCGCCGAGGAGTTCTGGTATGACCAAAAAGAAAGTGAGTGGGTGGTCGTGCTTGCGGGTGCTGCGAGAGTGGTTCTCGAACAACCGGATGGGGAGCTACGGTCCACCCGGCTTGGTCCGGGCGATCATCTGAACATTCCGGCCCATACCCGCCACCGAGTTGCCTGGACCGACCCAGACCAGGCGACGATCTGGTTGGCCATCTTCTACAAGTAGAGCCAAGCCGACTGGTGCGAGTGGTGAACCTGCGGCCCGCGCGAGTGGGGGATGGACTCGAACTGGCCAACTCGGCAAATGGGTTGCCTGGGTCCCGCGGGAGGGCTAGGTGGTTTTGGGCTCGGGTGGGGGTGGTAAACCCCGCGATGTGGGCTGCTGCTGTGGCGACCTTCCGTAGACGAGCCACGAATTGCGACACTCTCTCTAGCTGTGATCGTCGAGACTTCGTAGCTTTCAGCCGTTGGGCCCAAGTAGGAAACAAGCTGGGGCCAAGTAGGAAACAAGCTGGGGCCAAGTAGGAAACAAAGATAAGTCAAGAGTGGTGTCGCCAATCATGATCCACCTCCCGCAGCCGTACTAAGGGGGAAGATGTGCCCTTTCGATATGTGATCCATGCTCGCGACGCCGGATTTTTTTCGAATTTTAACGGTGTCATCAATCGCCTGGGAAATACAGTGGGCCAGAACGACATTGGCGTTGTCAACTGGCAGGCCAATCAAGTGGTTCGTGATGGGGTAGTCGTCAGGCAAACCCAGTTTCCCTATGGCACGCCAGCCGATGGAAACCTCTGGAACCAATTTTTTGAACCGTTGCCGTTTGTTCCGAGTCGCACAATTAAATATCAGCGACGCGACATCTGGGAGATTGACCATTGTGGTATGTGTTTTGACACGTATCGTGCGTGGGGTAAACGTGCCTGCAGGCTCTACATGCTTAACAACCAGCGTTGGCGGGAGAAGTACCACGCAATTTATAAGAGGTATATTCGACCGCAGCCTGGGATCATGGAGCGGGTCGAATCTTTCCGCCGCCAGTATTTCAGTCAACCCGATTGTATTGGCGTACACATTCGTCATGGAGGGCACTCGGTCGAACAAATTAACAAATATGTTTATGGAGTACCCCATTTTGTAGCAGCGATTCGCCAGCAGTATGGCCAGCAGGTTCCTACGATTTTCCTTGCGACCGATCAGGAGGATGTCATTCAGGAAATGCGTGACGAATTCGGTGCGGCAGTTGTTTTTCAAGAAAACGTGCAGCGGGTCGTGGGCGGCGATGCCGAGCAACTGCACTTTGATCGAAAAGGTGCGGTCGAACTGGGCGCGGATATTCTCTCCGACGTGCTGCTGCTGGCGAGTTGCCAGCGACTGTTTCATGTGACCAGTAACGTCGCTTCGGCGGTTGGTTTTATGAACCCGAAAATAGAAATGTGTTACACCGGGGATTTTGAACCTTCTGTAAGAATATTTTTGAGCCGGATCAACCAAATTTGTTTTCGGGGCAGATCTTTGCGCCGTCTGGTTCGCTGGCCACGGGGTAGTGAGTTTAATTTGCAGCGACTGGCGACCGACCCGTGAGATCGTCGGACTCAGAAACGTGGGGGGTGAAGTCAGGGGGTTGTTAACCACCGTTGGCCCGGTGGAGGATATCTGCGATGCGCCTCGGGGAGCCTTTTTTCGAGCAAAAGTGTCAAGGGGAAGGAGAGGGTGAGGACGACCTGGGCGGTGGCCTGAAATCCAAAACGATCCTTCACGGTGCGGAATTGGGTAGCATAGGGGTTAAATGCGGGCGGGAGACTTGTTTTGAGCTGGGATAGAACCTCACCAGCCGCCGGCTTTCGCTCCTGGCAGGAGGCGGTTTGGCCACGGAATCAAGGCAGAGAGCCGTTCTGTGCGTGGACAAGTTTTAGGCATTTTGGTACCATTGTTAGCTTAAGCCCACCTTTTGAGATTGGCCATTTACATTCGCAAAGTGAGCCCTTTTGGCCATCTGTGGTTTCCTGACAAGTTGGTCGGGGCCAGACGATCGGTTCGATTCAAATAGAGCGGTTGTAGAAGAAGTTTGTCATGAGTTTTCTAGAGATTGACCCCGGTGTAGCAAGTTCCGCCTAGCCGGTGTGCTTGTTCGCTCGTTCATGTTTTCGCGCCTCGCCGATACTATTGTCCAACAGCGGTGGATTGTCATCGTGTTGCTGGTGGCGGTGACGTTACTGGCGCTAAAACTCTCCCGCAATCTGAAGTTCGACTTTAAAGTCGAAGCACTTTTCTACGGTGAGCAGGAAGAACTAGCTTTCAACAAGCAGTTCAACGACACGTTCACGCACGAGGACAATCTCGTGATGGTCGTACTCGAAGCGACTGGAGATGATGATGTTCTCTCTGCGGGTGCGATTAAATGGCAAACAGAGTTGACCACGCGACTGGAGAAAGTTCCGAATGTCGAGCGGGTCGTAGGGTTGTCCACGGTTCGTGTTCCACGGGTCCGCGCTCTGGGCCGATCTCGCGTGATGATGGTGCCAGTTGTACGGCCTGACGCGGAGCTCAGTAAAGAAGAACTCGATAGGATTCGCGCCAAAGTAGCCGATACCCCCATGCTTAATGGCCTGCTGGTCAGCGAGGATCGGCAGTGTGCTGCCGTGGTCGCCTACTTTTCGGATGGCGTGAATGAAGTGAGCGAAGTGAAGGAAGTGGTTGCGGCGGTTGAGGGGGAGCTTGAGAAACTACCGTTTCCTCCAGGCTATGAACTCCATGTGACTGGGCTTCCATGGATTCGGCTTGATATTTCTGAGCGACTGCAATCAGACCAGGCAGTTATTGTGCCGACCTGCGCTGGGCTGTTTTTGTGCATACTCCTCTTGATGTATCGACGTCCTTCCGGGTTGTTGATTCCGTGGATTGCGATTGGCATTGGCGTTCTTTGGACCATGGCCACGCTGGCTGTTCTGGACAAGCCGCTGAATATTGTCACCAACGTGTTGCCAGTCTTGTTGATGATTGTGGGTGTTTCAAACTGTGTCCACGTGGTCAGTTATTTTTCAGAGCAGTCCTTGGTCACGCCGGGTGACCGGGAAGGTATTGCGCGACGAACACTCAGGCATATGGGGTCGGCCTGCCTGCTTACTTGCATGACCACTGCGATCGGCTTTCTCAGTCTCCTCGTGGCAGATGCTGAAGTTCTTTCCGGTTTTGGCTGGCAGGCGGCGGTTGGAATGGGTTTCATTTACATCGCAACGATGTTGGTGGCAGGGGTGTTGATGCCCTTGTTGCGGGCGCCAGATTTTGGATCCTCTCGAGCGGGCAAGGTGGGAGAGAGTGCGACTCGTGAAAACTCTTTTCTTGCTCGAGTCGCAGCTGCCATGGGTGGCTTTGCCACCCGGCGGCCTTATGTCGTGCTTGCCGGTGCAGCCTGGATCATGGTGGGTGTTGTGACTTTGGCCCAAAACGTGGTGATTGACTCGAAGTTGATTGAGACCTACGACGAAGATAACCCCGTGGTTCAGACGATGCACCTGGTGGAAAATAAGCTGGGTGGTTTTATGCCACTGGAATTATCGCTGACGGCCGACAGCGAAGGGAAATTCCAGGGCGCAGACGCCTTTTTCCGCGTCGCGGAGGCAACCGCCTATTTGCGGTCGTTGCCAGAGGTCACTTTAGTGAGGTCGTACGTGGATTTGTATCGCGAGATGGATCGCGCCTTGCCAGGCAATCCGCGCTTTCATGATACCGCACCTACCGAAGACCCAGTCGAAGGCTCGGAAACCACGACCCGATTGCAGGACGCGCACACGCGACTGGACGACAATAAAAATTCCAAATCAAATCGATATCGCGATTACCTCGCGGATGATGGGCTGCATGCACGGATATCGGTACACGTTCGCGACATTGGCATTCGTCGGGCGCGCGAAGTCTACGACGAGATCAAAAAGAAACTGGCCGTGATCTTTCCCCAGGAATCAGGGATTCAGGTGAGACTGACGGGCGATTCCTACTACTCGAGCATGGCAATGCGAGATCTTATTGGGGACTTGTTTTATTCGCTCGTGGGCGCCGCTGCAGTCATTTTTGTCGTGATCGCGGTTCTGTTTCACTCACTGAGAATGGCAATCGCCTCAGTGCTCCCTAACACGACGCCTTTGATTGTCACGTTGGGATACATGGGGCTTATGGCTGGCTTGGGCTTTAGCGGCTATGCGATGAGCACTGGGAATGTGATCGTATTTGCCATCAGTTTGGGGATTGCCGTGGATGACACGATTCATTTTCTGGCCCGATTCCGGGATGAAGCCAGGCAAGGAGGTTCCGTGGACGAAATTGTCCGTCGAACTTGCCTTGGTACCGGTCGGGCAATCATGCTAACGAGCCTGTTGATCGTGATCGGTTTGTCGGTTGTCCACCTTTCGCAATTCGTACCGACACGACGTTTTGCGGAGCTGACCACTGTTACCATGTGTGCTGCATTGCTTGGGGATCTGTTGCTGTTGCCGGCCTGTTTGAAGATCTGCTGGAAATCGCTGGGCAGCACCAAACGCACGCCCGAGATGCGGCTTGTTCGAGAAGGCCGCGCCACCGTCCCGGCAGCCCATCGGCCTGCACCACACTCAAGGAAAGTCTCTGGCAGCAAAGTGTCGACGCGGCAATAAATCCCAGTCGCGGAGGAGCCAAAAATCGCCCGTTTGTTAGCAGGTCTCCAAGCTAAGGATGGCGAAAATCGACAAACTCCAGTGGGGGAAGCTCGCTGGCCAGGCGTGGCAAAAAAGGATCGACGTAGCCGGCTGCTGCATAGTGCGCCAACGACTGGCCGCCGACTGGTGGTGGGCTGCTTGATTTCAGGAAGGTGAGTTTCTCAGCATGGAGGCTGACGGCCAGCCGCGCTGCAATCGAATCGCTGGTGACATCCCAGTTGACCGCAAGTTTGCTTCCCGGCTGAAGAGGTTCAACGTGGCGGAGAAAGTGCACGACATCGACGAATGTTCCGCCGGCAGTGGTTAAACGATCTTCGAGGTGTGGTCCGGCGGCGCAAATAGGGTGCTCGGCAAGTTGGGAGGCAAGTAGCCTGGTGTTGACGGCCATTAAGTCGACTGCAGACCAATGCGCAAGATCGTCGCTGATGGAGCGGTGGAGTGCCTGTTGTCGCAATGCGTCGACCAGCATGCCGCCACCAACGACGACCACATGGTGTATCGTTTTCTGTGGATCCCGCCATTGCCGCCAGCGGGTTGGCAAGTCGGGCAGGTCAAGCAGGCTGCCACCGATTTTTGTGACGTGGATTGCGGGGATGCTCATGGGTCACGTTCTTGCATGTGCCAGTACGGCTACGGCATGGGCGGCTGCACAGGTGCTGGAAAGCGGGCCTACTTGTTCGGCAAGACTTACCACGTTGGGGGATGGGCTCAGTTCGTCCAGCGCGGCTCGGATGAGAAACTCTCCGCTGCCACTGAGAATCACCTCCTGGCAAAAGTTATTTTGCTGGGAAAAGTGTTGTCGAATGTTGTGGGCCAGCAGGCGGACTTGTTGTTGGCGGACTTCCCTGGCTGCCTTAAGGGCATCGTCATGGGAGAACATGGTTCGGTCGGCACAAACCGAACGAGCCAGCCGGTCTCGAGCCGCGGCCAAAGTTGCTGCGCGACCATCGGCGGTTTGGAAATAGTTGCTGTTCTCTGGGATTTCGCCCGTCATGAGATAAACATCCAGGGTGGTGGAAAACAGTTCCTGGGCGATCGGGATGGATTGTCCGCGCCAGGGAAGCTCTCGGACTAACGCACAAATGGGGCTGCGCGAGGTGCCGGTGTAGACCAACTGGCCGGCGGCAAGCCTTTCCAGGTCGGTGGTTGCAGAGGTGGTTGGGCCTCCGGCGGCAATGGGGATCAGGTCGGTCGTGGTAGAACCGACATCGATTAACCAGCCCGATGGACTTTGGAGGAAACGACTGGCGAACGTGGCCAGTGCATGCCAGTTGCTCGCGGCGGCCAGCAGCGGTTGGTGACGTGCGCTGGTCGTGTCCACCCAATCTCCATTGGAGAGGTAGACCTGCACCGGACGATTTTTAGCAATGGCGTCGACTGCGTCGAGAATATGGCATACCCCTTCTTCCTTAGACGTAAAGCAATCGGCCAATTCGCCAGTCATGGTTACGGCAAACCGCTCCGCTGGTGGGGCTTCGGTGATGAGTTGCTCGATGGCACCAGCCAGATTCGCCGGAGACCTCCAAAGGGCAAAGGGTTCTGTGCGGGCAAAACCATTTCCATCGGCAACTTTTAAATTGGCGCCTCCGATGTCAAGAGCGAGGAGTGTCATGTAGGGAACCCGGGCCAAGGTGGCAAGCTGGTTGAGGTTTCTGGCAAGGTTCCCATTAGAAAACCAAACCCCCTGGACTACCAGACGATTCTGTTAAAATGTGCCCAGCAAAGGCCAGCGAGGCCACGCTACAGAAAGTCCCTTTTATCCGTAGGTGCCGTGATGCCCTTTATTGATATAGACCAGATCGAGCCGCTCAAGATTGTGCCAGGGTGCCAGATGCGGACTCCTTTTGGCGAGAACCTGATGTTTTCCTACCTGGAGATGGAGGAAGATGCGGAGGTTCCTCTGCACGATCATCCGCATGAGCAAGGGGGTATCTTGCTTCAAGGTAGGGTGGAATTAACGATCGGGACTGAAACACGCGTTGTGGGACCTGGTGCCATGTTTATCATCCCGCCCAATACTCCCCACCGGGCTGTTGCGGTGGGAGGGCCGGCGGTCGTGCTGGATGTTTTCAGTCCAGTCCGCGAAGACTATGCCGAGTTGTACAACAAGTATATTCCCGTTTGACCTTTAAAAGCCGGGGCCGGACTGACAGGCTTGTTGTGTGTGGAAGTCGTGATGCTTCACACGCAGTTTGCGCTGCCCTTGGAGTCAAATGCAATGGTCCGCTCGGAGAATTCAATCGTCACTTCCCGTCCCTCGCAAACCGCTAGCATCGCCTCTGCCAGGTTTGTCTGGCAGGCAGCCCGGTACCCGACATAGGAAGTGGTGAGGCGGGGGTTCACCTCGACAACAAGGTCCTCGGAGCCAGTCGGATCGCAGCCTAAAAGGACATCGATTCCGATATAGCCGTGAGCCGTTGGCATGGAGTCCAGCACGCGCCGACCTAAGCCGACGGCCCGCTCGGCCAGGCCTGCGGTTAGAGGAAGCTCACCTCCTGTGTAAACAAACCGCCCGTCGTCCGAGAGAATTTGACGGCAGGGTGGCAGCGGAATGACCTCCTTGGGGCCGCAAAGGAAAGCCACACTGGCAGCCAAGCCAGGGTAATATTGTTCCAGCCGTCGCGGCCCGGCATAGGGCAGCGGAGTATCGCGTGGATTGGTCAGCAGCTGAATGCCTTGCGAACCGGCGCCGTCGATTGGTTTCAATACGGCCGGATACACGAAATCGGAGGGCAGTGGTTCGTCGGGCTCGAGTTGGACGGCTAGCGGTACCGGAATATTTGCCCGGGCAAGGCGCTGGGCGGTTTGTTGTTTGTCGCCTGCGACCCGGATGAAACTGGAAGGCGGTGAAAGCAGGTGGCCGCCTGCAGCTGTGATCCATTCGGCAGTTTGCTCGAGGATCTGGTCAAATTCCGGGGCGATGACAAGGGTGCCATCTGCTGCGGATGCCAATCGCTCGATTTCTCGCCGGTGGGCGGCCGCAGAGTGGACCTCGACCACGTCGCAGCCAGGCAGGCAGAGGTCAGCTACACGAAGATCTCGCAGGGTCGAGACGTGACACTGGTGGATGGCAATAAGATCAGCAGCGATCGCGCTGACCATGGCTGACCCTTCGCGGAGCAGGGATTTCGGCAGCGAGCCTGCCTGGTGGGTAAGCCCGCCGCCGGTCGCCCACTCGTAAAGAAAGAGGTGCATAGGCAGGCCTGAATGGGGCGCAAGCAGTCGAGGCAGTTCCCTTTATTTTCGATGCTCAGAATATACCGAGTTGGTCGCGCGCATCTTCCGTCATGCGGTCGGGAGTCCAGGGCGGTTCCATCACCAGCTTGATTTCTACGTCGCACACTCCCTCCAGCCTGGTGAGCGCGTCCTTGGACTGGCTGAGGAGTTGAGGAGCAGCCGGACAGGCAGGGCTGGTCATGGTCATGTCGATCGAAACCGAAGACTGGTCGTTGTCTGCTGGTTCAACGGTGACGGTGTAAATGAGTCCCAGGTCAACAATGTTGACAAACAGTTCGGGGTCAATGACCTGCTTGAGTGCTTCGCGAACGGTGTCTTCGGCGATGGGCATGACGGCGACCTTTCAACGTAGGCAACGAACCGGCCTGACGGGAGCCGCTCCGAAGGGACGGGGGATGAGTCGGAGTTGAAGTTTATGGGCGAACATAGGGCGGGTTGGAGTGCCGTGGGCCGCCAGGCCTATTCTACGACTGGCTTAGGCAAATCAGCAACTGGTTGCCTTCGACTTTCACTTTATGGGATCCGGTCGGCTTGGTTGCCGGCATCGTGACCGCATCTCCGTTGGCGAGGCCAAACTTGGCCCCATGGCGGGGGCAGGCGATCGTACCCTCTTGGCCGTTGATTTCGCCATCGCTAAGGGGACCGCCGTCGTGGGTGCAAACATCATCGAGGGCGTAAAACTGGCCAGCCGCATGAATCAGCACGATGAGCTGTTCGTCGACTTCTACCAGAAGCGAACCTGGGTCGGCAATGTCGGTGCACTTGGCAACAGCAACAAATTCGCTCATGGACTATTTGTGGCCTAAGGGAGTACTGGGGGGGGTGTCGGAATGTTGGTTTATCGTCTTTACTCTGCGATTTTACTCTTCGATGTTTTTTACGCGATGTCCAATAGCTTCGCCCAGCGCTTCGTGTACGCTTTCGATCGTAATGCGATCGAACACCTGTTGGAAGAATCCGGCAACAATCATGCGAATGGCTTCGCCGCGGGTGTACCCGTGGGCCATGGCGTAAAATAGCTGTTCATTATCGACGCGACCTGACGTGGACCCGTGTGTACAGCGGACATCGTCGGCCTCGATTTCAAGTCCCGGAATGGAGTCGGCGCGCGCCTCGCGGGAGAGCATCAGGTTGTCGTTGCGCTGATAGGCATCCGTCCTCTGAGCCGCTTTGTCGACCTGAATCATTCCGCGCCAGACGGTCCGTGAATCATCCTGGAGGGCTGATTTGTAGAGCAAGTCACTTCGGCAGTAGGGAGCCTGGTGGTGTTGGTGCGTGTTGTAAGTGAGGTGTTGTCGTCCCTGGGTAAACATCACTCCATTGACCTGGGCTTCGGCATCCTGGCCAACGAGGGCAACATGCTGATTGACCTTGGCCAGTCTGGCGCCCAGTGCACCGATGGTCCATTGGAGTTGGGCTTCGCGGTCGACGACGGCCCGTTGGTGGGCAAAATGCCAGACCTTGTTACTCCAGTTCTGGAGATTGACATACCGGAGGCGGGCACCCGGTTCAACAATCAGCTCAATCGAACCGCAGTGGAGGCCGGTGCCATCGGCGGCGGTACTGGCGGTTTCCGACAGTAGGGTTGCCTCAGCGCCTGATTCCAGGATGGCAATTATTTTACCAGTGTCGGTTCCGCCGTCGGTGAGGACTGAAAGGGCATGAAGGGGAAGTTCGACCCGCACATTTTTGGGTACGTAAAGCAGGATTCCACCGCCCCAGCAGGCAGCATTGAGCGCGGAAAATTTATCTTGAAAGGGGTCAACGACGTGACGCTCAAAAAAAGGTTTGAGCAGTGCGCCGTGTTCGACCAGAAGTTTGTCAAGGCTTCCGAAGAGTACGCCCTGCTTTTTGAGTTCGGCGTCGTATTCTTCCGAGAAGGGCCGGCTGTTGACTGCGACCACATTGCCAGCGAGTTCAACACTGGCGGCAAGTAATCTTGAAGGGAGTTCTGCTGGATGGGGAGCGTCGCCCAATAATCCGTAATCATCCAATCGCAACAGGCGGATGTCGGTCCGCATCCAGCCCTCTTCGCGGGTGGTTGGCAGGGAGAGCGATTCAAACCGCTTCCAGGCCGCCTGGCGGAGGTCGGTCAACCAGCCAGGTTCATCTCGGCTGGCGAGAAAAGCGTCGAACGTATCCTGGGTGAATCCGGCAGGAGCGAGTGTTGTGATCATGAAAATTCTGGCAACGGCAAAGTCGTGTCGAGCTTAGGTAACTGCAGTGGGAGGGCTGGGCGATTGCTAGCCAACACTGCCTTCCATTTGCAATTCAATCAAACGATTCATCTCAACGGCATATTCCATCGGAAGTTCCTTCACGAGCGGTTCAATAAAACCACTCACAATCATGGAACTTGCCTCGGCCTCGGTGAGGCCGCGGCTCATGAGATAAAAGAGTTGTTCTTCGCCAATTCGGGACACGCTTGCCTCGTGCTCAACCTGAACATCCTGCTCTTCGACTTCGATGTAAGGGTAAGTGTCGCTGCGACTTTCGGCATCGAGAATCAGGGCATCGCAGACGACGTTGCTTTTGCTTTCAACCGCACCCTCTTCGATCCGGCAGAGGCCGCGGTAGCTGCTGCGGCCGCCGTTCTTGCTGATGCTCTTACTGATGATACGACTCTTCGTGTTGGGCGCGCAATGAACCACTTTGGCCCCGGCGTCCTGATGCTGTCCCTGGGAGGAAAAGGCAATGGAGAGGATTTCGCCACGAGCGCCCGGTTCCATCAGGTAGACGGCTGGATATTTCATGGTGAGTTTGCTGCCGAGATTGCCGTCAATCCATTCCATTAAGGCGTCTTCATAGGCCATTGCTCGCTTTGTCACGAGGTTGTAGATATTATTGGCCCAGTTCTGGATGGTCGTGTAACGACAGCGACCCTGTTTTTTGACGACAATCTCGACCACTGCCGAATGAAGGCTTTCGCTAGAATACATCGGTGCGGTGCAACCTTCGACATAATGAACTTCTGCACCTTCATCGACAATGATCAATGTCCGCTCAAATTGGCCCATGCGTTCGGCATTAATGCGGAAATAGGCTTGCAGAGGGAACTCGATGTTGACGCCCGGTGGGACGTAGATGAAGGATCCACCTGACCAGACGGCCGAATTGAGGGCGGCAAACTTGTTGTCCGCTGAGGGAATAATGGTACCGAAATACTCCTGTACGAGATCGGGATAATCACGAACTGCCGAATCGGTATCGGTAAAGATGACCCCTTTCTTCGCGAGGTCTTCCTGCAGTGAGCCGTAGACAACTTCACTTTCGAACTGGGCTTTAACCCCGGCCAGGTATTTCTTTTCCGCTTCGGGGATACCGAGCTTGTCGAACGTTTCCTTGATTTCGTCGGGTACGTCCTCCCAGGTCTTGCCCTGTTCGTTCGTGGGCTTGAGGTAGTAGTAGATGTCCTGGAAGTCGAGATTGATAGCGCCACCCCAATCGGGGGTTGGTTTTGACTGGAAGATTTCAAAGGCTTCCAGGCGAAACTCCCGCATCCACGCCGGTTCATCTTTCATTTCAGAGATCTGGGTCACGATGCGCTCGTTGATCCCTTTCTCCGCTTTAAAGACTGCTTTGGTCTCCGTGCGAAAGTCGTATTTGTTAATTTCGCCAAGTCCCTGGGAGGACTCGGGAAGGGGGGATGCTAAATCTGTTGCCATCTTATTGATCACTCCAAAAATTGTGGGTAATCAGCCTGCACTTGCGGGCTGGGTCTCTTTGGCCATTTCTTCCTCGATTGCGGCTGCTTCCGGGTAGGAGTCGCGAATACGGTCATATCCTGCGGTGTAAAGTTCTCGAGCGAGTTTAATGTCGCCGGTTTCCACGATTCGCCCACCCAGCATGACGTGGGTGAAGTCGGGAGCGTTGTGGTCCAGCAGTTTGTCGTGATGGGTAATGATCAGGATGCCCATTTGGTCTCCGCCAATCTCAGCAATACTTTGGCTGGCAAGTTTGACTGCGTCGACGTCTAGTCCGCTGTCGGTTTCATCGAGAATCGCAAACTTGGGTCGCAACATGGCCATTTGGAGAATCTCGGCCCGCTTCATTTCGCCACCGGAAAATCCATCATTGACATACCGCCGCGCGAATTCGGTATCCATCCGCAGCTGTTTCATTTTGTCCTTCATGTCCTTGCGGAACTCACGCATGGGGATTAATTCTTCGCCTTCCTTGCGATCAGGATTGCGAACATTAGTCGCTGCGTGGCGCAAGAAGTCGGCAAGCTTTACGCCCGGAATTGCCATCGGCCGCTGAAATGCCATAAAGATGCCCGCCCGTGCCCGCTCAGAGGCGTCCCACTCCAGGAGGCTTTGGCCGTTAATAAAAATGTCGCCAGAAGTCACCTTGTAGTTGGGGTGGCCCATGATGGCGTTGCCGAGCGTGCTTTTGCCGGAGCCGTTGGGACCCATCAGTGCATGTGTTTCGCCACGATTGATTTCGAGGTTCACACCGTTGAGGATCGGTTTGCCTTCGACGGCAACGTGCAGGTCTTGAATCTTAAGAGTTTCGGTCATTATAAAGCCGGTTATCCGCTAATTTTTTGGTGGTCGAACAGGGGATCAATATCAGCCGGTGCCTCGACATACCCTGAATGGTGAGGGACCGGAAGTTCGTCATCAAGTTTGGGGCCGAGTTGTCCAAAACCACTGGATCCCGGTCGCTTATGAATTTTGTGGCCTTTGATTTTGTCCTGGATTCGCATCAAGCCTTCCAGCAGAGCCTCGGGGCGGGGTGGGCAACCAGGGACGTAAACGTCGACAGGTACGACCAGGTCAACACCCTTGACGACGTGATATCCATACTTGAAGTAAGGTCCCCCGCCGACTGTGCAGGCCCCCATGGCGATTACGAATTTCGGCTCGGGCATGAGATTGTAGAGGCGCCGAACGCGGCTGGCCATTTTGTAAGTAACCGTTCCGGCCACGATCATCAGGTCGGCCTGACGTGGGGTGGCACGAAAGGCGCCTGCCCCGAACCGATCCATGTCAAACCGGCTGGCGCCTGCCGCCATCATTTCGATTGCACAACAGGCCAAACCAAAGGTCATTGGCCAAATGCTCGATTGGCGAGCCCAATTCACAGCCTGCTCCACAGTGGTCGTGACCACATTTTCTTCAAAACGGCCATCAAGCCAAGGTTGCCCCATTGTTAGGTCTTTCTGTTTGCAAACTGGGGAATAACGGTAGTGATTTGCGTGAGGTTGTACCCACGTTTACGAATTCACAGGTTCAAATGTACAACAACTTGCTCCGTCGAGTCGGCAGGAGGTCAATTGCACGGAGGCTCCCAGTAACTCGGAGAACAACATCTTTTCCATGGCACAAACGCCCCGGTCTTGCTCGGCTAATTCCGGGTAGGGGCATGCCAGTGCGGTCAACACGGGAAGTTTTTCCGACTTGTTGAACTCGAACGGAACTTCTCGTTCCGCCAGGAGTCCCACCAGAGACGTCAGCCTTTGGTCCATCGTAGTGCCTTCGACCGAGTTCTTGTAGTGGGCTGCCAGTCGTACGGCTAACCGCTGAAGCAAGCCGCGCTTAATTTCGGGGTTTGGAATCGAACGGATCTCCTGCCAAAGCACCATCACCAGGTCTGCGTAATTCGTGCCCGCCTGGTGAATCCCTTTTTCGGTCAACGAGTACTGGTGACTGGGTCGCCCTCGACTTTTAGGTAAATGGCTGGAGGACTCATTTGCCCCAGTCGACGAACTTTTATCGACCGTGGCCCGACAGACCAGGCCGCTGGCCATCAAGCGATGCAATCGCTGCCGGACTGCCGTGGCGGTTACGCCAGTCGCTGCGACCAACTGCGCCACGCTGGCTGAGCCGGTCCGCCGCATCTCGTCCAAAAGCGCATTGTCGGAGGTTGAAGTGACCGGTTCGGCCGGGGGAACCTTGGCCGGATTGGCTGGGCCGGTCCGGTTCGCTCGCTCGGTCGCTGGGTCAGTTTGATTCATGGCTCGTATCCGCTGCCTGGCAAAGGGTTTAACACCACTGTCCATTCCATCCTACGAGTTTCCACAGTTTTGACAACCCAATATGTGTAAATTTTGATCTCGTGGCGTAAAACGTTGACATCCAAGGGGTTGATGCGTTAGAAGAGGACCGGTTGAGTCGGTTAGGGGTGATCTCCGGTTGTGTGTTTGGGAGTGTTGGGAGAAGTCCCCCCGGGCAAATGGATTTTTGTGGGTAGCCGCCTGTCAAATGAGGAGGAGCGATCGTGGCCAATAGCAATTCACCTGGATCGGGTCGTGGGGCTGGCGGGGAGCAGTGGGCAACGCGGATCGGGGTGATCCTGGCGGTCGCCGGTTCGGCGGTCGGCCTGGGGAACTTTTTGCGTTTTCCCGGACAGGCAGCTCAAAACGGAGGCGGGGCATTTTTGTTGCCCTACTTCATTTCGCTGTTGGTCTTGGGCATCCCACTCTGCTGGGCCGAATGGACGATGGGTCGCTATGCCGGGACGCGCGGGTTTCACTCGGCGCCGGGAATCTACTCGGTCATCTGGCGCCATCCGGCTGCCAAGTATTGCGGTAGCCTGGCTTTGCTCATTCCGCTGGTGATTTACATGTACTACGTGTTGATTGAGGCATGGTGTCTGGGATACGCGATCAACTATCTCACCGGGGACCTGATGAAGGGGAGCGATCCGGAGGCCTACAGCCAGTTCTTTAGTAGTTTCGTGGGCACGAAGGAGAATGGAGCGATGCTGATAGGCAGCAACCGGATATGGTTACTGGTTCTGGTCGGAACGTTTTGCTTTAATTTTTTCCTCATCTATCGTGGGATTACCAGGGGGATCGAAGTTTTTTGTCGCTTTGCCATGCCGTTGATGGTCGTGCTGGCCGTGATTGTGTTGGTACGCGTGTTGACCTTGGGTACGCCCAACCCAGAAACATCCCGAGCAGTCGGTGCTTGGGGGGCTCGGATTCATGTGGAACCCGCAACCGGAAAAACTTCTCGATGCGCAGACGTGGCTTGCCGCTTCGGGGCAAATTTTCTTCAGCCTCTCAGTCGGTTTTGGAATCATCATCAATTACGCGAGCTACCTTCGCAGAAACGACGACGTCGTCCTCAGCGGGCTGACGTCAAGTAGCCTGAACGAAGTCTTTGAGGTTTGCTTGGGTGGCTTGATTACGCTCCCGGCGGCGTTCATTTTCCTTGGTATCGCCGCTGGGGAGTTTGGCACCTTTGGGCTTGGATTCAATGCCCTGCCAAACGTGTTTGCCCTGATGCCTGCAGGCAGGATTTTCGGGTTTTTGTGGTTCTTTATGCTCTTTATCGCTGCGGTCACCAGCAGCGTCTCGATGCTGCAACCGGTGATCGCCTTTTTTCGAAGAGGGCTTTGGACTCGATCGCCGTCGATCGGCGGCCATCCTGGGGTTGATTTCGGCGCTCGGGTGCGGTTTTGTGGTTTATTTTTCCAAGGGCCTTGTGGCGCTGGACACGCTCGACTTCTGGGTCGGTAGCGTGCTTATTTTTGTGCTGGCGATGATCCAGGCAATTCTCTATGGCTGGATTTTTGGGATCAAAAAAGGCGAACAAGAAGCGCACCGAGGCGCCCACATTCGGATACCGCATTTTGTACAACTCATGCTCAAGTACGTGGTGCCAGTCTATCTGCTAGTGATCTTCGTCACGTTTTGTATCCAGAAAGTTCCTGGCTATGCGGCTGCGGTTCGCCAAGATTCTACCGCGCAACTTTCAATGATCTTCATTGCGGTTTTACTCGGGTTTATTTTATTGTTGGTTCACTTTGCCGGTCGACGTTGGCAGGCGGAGGGACGATTCGAGAACTCCGAAGACTGAAACTGAAACCCGAAACTTGATGAGGGGTGACCATGACAACGGCTGGATGGATCGTGATGCTCTGCTCGGTTGGTTCGGTGCTGACGCTGGCGGGCTTTTGTCTTTTCCGCGTGCTGACGCTGCCGCCCGCTAATGAGGAAGGGAGCAACCCTCCTGGGGATCCGCGCCGGAGATGACGGCCACCGGTGAGACCAATCGGCTCAGCGGGGACGGCCTGGCCTGGTGCCGCCAGGTTAGGCTCGCGGAAAGAACTGATCGACAACCTGCTGGAATTCGGCAACGGTAGAAACGCGAACGACCCTCTTGCGGAATTCGCGCGCGCCGCGGCGGCCCTGGGCATAACAGCAGGCAAATTTGCGCATCAGCATGGTGCCCTGTTCGGTTCCAAACCGGGTGCACACCAGACGATAGTGATGCAGCAATAAATGGCGCTCCTCGTCCAGCGTGGGGTCAGGCGGAATTGGCTCTCCACGCAGCGCGCAAGCGGCCTGCTGGAAGAGCCACGGTTTTCCCAGTGATGCGCGGGCAATCATGATCCCATCGACATCGTAAGTGTGAAACGCATCTACGACCTTTTTGGGGGAATCCAGGTCGCCGTTGCCGATCAGGGGGATGTGTCGAAGGTAAGGTTTGATTCGGGAAATCTGTTCCCAGTCAGCACTGCCTTTGAACATGTCGGCTGCCGTACGTCCATGGACGGTCAGGGCCGAAGCTCCGGCTCCCTCGACAACCTGGGCCACGTCAATCGCATTGATTTGGTCGCGCGTACAGCCGAGGCGAATTTTGGCAGTTACGGGTGTCGGGCCGGCTGCCGCTACGACACTTTCGATAATCGACCCCATCCGTTCGGGGTGTTTTAGCAGGTAAGAACCACTGTGTGCTTTCTCGGTGACCTGCCGTACCGGGCAGCCGAAATTAATGTCGACCACGCTCACCTGATACTGGTCGACGAGTCGAGCGGCGACCTTGGCCATGGTTTCTGGTTGATTGTCCCAGATTTGTACAGCCAGTGGGCGCTGGTTCCTCTGCGACTCCCCAGAGCCGGTCGGGATGCTCGGCCTCATGTTCATCGAGCCAGACAAATCCACGCGCATTGACCATTTCGGTGGCCAGCAGGCCGGCACCACCAAACTCGCGGACGATTTGCCGAAAAGCATAATTGGTAAAGCCGGCCATCGGCGCTTGAAGAAGAGGTGGGTCGACTAGCAGTGGGCCGATCCGCAGGGGTGCAACGTATGGCAAGTCGTTGCCCGAGGGTGGTGGCGCATCGATAGAAGAAGGTGCCCAGCTCATAGGATGATTATGCCCGGTCACCTGGGGTGGCGCCAATTCAGGTCCATCGTGTGCCGAGAAGTTTACCCGGTTTAGAGGCCATCGGGGCGGACGAGGACCGATTTTTCAGGGCGAAACGTCTGCAGGCTTTCGCCGCTGGCGGGCACCACCGCCGTGTCGATACGAGCACCAGACCGTCCCTGGGGTTGCCATTGCTGGCCACCGGCGAAAGTCTTGGGCCCGGCTCCCTCCTCGGGAGCGCTGCTTCGGAGATGACCGGGGATGGGCGAACGTGTTGCTGGCTCTCTGGCGGATTGCTTGATTAACATCGCCACGAGCCGAGAGGTTTGCAGCGGTTGCGGCTTCGCCAGCATCGCATAACAGACGATTCGCTGGTTGTAGTCTTTTGCAATTTGTAAAAATGCCTGGCGTTCGAGGGAAAGCAAAGCCATCGCATCAACGACAACTTGAGCCTGGCGAGCTCCTGAACCGGGGCCAAGGTCAACCATGGTTGCCGCAAGCAAGTCCTGCATTTCAGCAACTCGCGCCGCAGCCAGTTTCATTTCCGTATAACGAAGGGGAAGTAATTCCTTGAGTTGTTCCGCTTCGGTAGACTGTCGGCCAACAAAGATTTCTTCGTAGCGGGGTTGGTAGTTACCGCAGTGAGGCAGATCTCCCGGTAAAGGGAGTAACGCAGCCGGTCGGCGGCCCAGTTTTGAGGCGAGCCGTGATTGGGTTGCCATTGCAGCTCGACGGGTTGATTCCAGCCGCACGTTCAAGCGATCCTGGGCTGCTTGCCAAACCTCCAGGCCTGCTGTGGTGCGATTGCTACAGCCCTGCAGGACCTGTTGTTCGCGCAGAGCAAGCGAATGATCGGCGACCGTGGACGCGAGTTCCCAGTAGAGAATCACGCAATCGGTCTGTTCCTGACGAGAGGTCGTTGTGCCCACCACTTCTGAAAGCGTGACTTTTTGGCCCGGAATTTGTGCGGCCGAAGGGGACTGGAGTATGGAACGCATGAGCACCGAGGGGGTCATCCTCGATTGCCGATGTGACGTCGACAGGGGGTGCGCCTCGACCGGCCGGCGGTGCAACGTCTAAGACAGGTTGATTGCCCGCGGGTAGTTGGTTGAGGTTACGACCACCGAGGCCCGGTGGGGTTTGGGTGGGGGCTGCAGAGTTTGCAGGGGCTGCACGGTTCGACAAAGGGTCGCCAAAAACTTGCGGTGTGGGAAGTAAACTTTGCGGAGGAGTATTGGGGATAGATCCAGCCGACGCCTGAGGGGCTGCAATGGGAGGCGGTTGCTGAACTCCGTTCGCCGGAAGTGAGTCGTTCGCCGGAAGTGAATTGTAACGATCTATCTGGGCGAATAGCGCATACGTCAGAACCAATGTGGCAGCAGTCATCACGAGCCTCAGTTCGTCACAAATGGGGAATAGAAGACAGCCTGGCCGGGTAGCGTGGCACTGATCTGGGGGGGCGTCAATCCCAGTTCGCCCTCGGAATAGGCCCCCGTCCGGGTGGGATGCAGGAGGAGGTCGCGGTAGGTCTGTCGGCTAATCGAGTTCTTCCAGCCAAACGCGGAGTTCATTTTCATATTCGCTGGCGAGGTTGCTCTTGACGAGAGATCGCTGAAATTCACAAAGGCCTTCTTTTCCCGTATCGGCCTCTTCGGCACTGGTGTAGCGCAGCATAGGGTCGGCCGAGGTTAGCCGCCGGCAAATCGTCATCAACAACTTGCTATCGGCGACATCCTCCGGAAGGATCTGCGAGAGTTGGTGGGGTAAAGTCCGTTTGGCCTCCAGCAGTTCAGTAATGCCGCGACAGTCTGCAAAGAGCGGACGGCCTGAGAGGAGTTCAATGAGGACGTATCCCAAGCTGACAAAATCAGATCGGGGGGTAAACTCTTCCCGTTCCAGGACCTCGGGTGCCGCGTATTGAGGTGTGCATGTCCTTTGCTGAGGCATGTTGTTGAGCTCAATGGCTGAACCGAGATCGATGATCTTTGCACTGCCGGTTCGCTTGACCATGATGTTCGAGGGTTTGATATCACCATGCACGATTTCTTCGCGATGCAGGGCTGCAAGTGCGCCCAGGCATTGACGGACGATGGCGACCGCAACTCCGGGTTGTAATCGCGTGTGCTCGGGACCGCGTGTGGCGATGACGTCGTTGATATATCCCCAGCGACGAGCGCTGACTCGGTGCCTGGCGCGATCGAGCATGGCAGGTGTGAGCAATTTGTCGAGGTCGTAACCGTCAATCCACTCCATTTCGAGGATGCGAATACGTCGGCGCTCGATGAAATTTTGGACGTCGAGCAAATTGTCGTGTTGGATTTGTGCGACGCGGCAGCTTACTTGGGCTATCCGAATCATCGCTTCGTGGTAGGAGCGTTCGTCCTCATACCGTTCGGGTGAAAAAATTTTGAGTGCGACTGGCAGCGTGAAATTGTCACTACCTCGCCGATGGCTCAAATAAACCACTCCTTGTCCGCCCGTTCCAAGCATTCGGTTCAGGATGAGGTGCTCGGTCCAGCCGAGTTTCCTTTCATGAAGGAGATCCTGGTAACGACTGAAGAGTTCATGCTCCGACGGTGGGGCCGGGGTGCCTTTGGAGGTGAGCGTGCGGGTATCCTGAAGGAGAGTTGTCGACATGTTCGTTTCAATCACGTGGGAGTCATCAAAGGCAATTTTTCTGCCATCGTTGGCGGGTCCGACGCTCGTGAGGATTCGGGGGCGTGTATCCTACGGCGGCCGGTTGTGGGCCGTCCAGACGAACCTGGTCCCGCGATCCGAAAAGCCGGCGATCCGAAAAGGAAGCAGGTTGGCGGAAAATGGCGATCGGTAGTCGATGGACACGCGGGCCGGCAGCGAAGTTCTGGCGATGTGGAAAAAATATCACAGATTGGGCTAGCGGTCGGTCGGTGCTGCAATTCACGAAAAGCCCACCGGTGTGGCCAGTCGAAGCAGGGTGGCCAGTCGAAGCAGGGTGGCCAGTCGAAAAGGGTGGCCAGTCCGTAGGCAAAAAAGGGTCACGGTGCCAGCCCTGCCGAGGAAGGACGTATGGCTGGGGTCGGCTTAAAGCCGGGCAACAGAAGTGGCAGAAAAACCGCCCAGGGCCTACAATAAGGTTTGCAGGCGATTGGCCTATCCAGTGTGGTCGCAATAGTTTTGGGAGTAGTACACGTGGCAATTGGAAAAGCAAGGATGGGTGGGTTTACCATTCTCGCACTGGTGTGTTTGCGGGTTGTGGTCGGCTGGCATTTTTTTAGTGAAGGAATGCAAAAGGTAACCTACGACCGCACTACCGGGCAATTCAACGTCAAGTTTTCGGCGGACGGTTTCTTGCGACAGGCGAAGGGGCCCATGGCGGATTTGCTAAAAAGCTGGATCCCCAATGGCCATGACTGGGAGAAACTTTTGAAGGTTCCAGTCCGCCAGGTCCCGTTGACCGAAAAAGAAGAGAAGCAACGCCAAGACTGGCAGTATGACTACGCGAATCGGCGGACAGAGGCGACCCGGAAGAAAGAACCGCCTCCGATCGAAATGCCCGATTTTGCTCCTTACCGGGCCTGGGCAGACCGGATCCTGAGCGACTGGAAGAAGACTCAGCAGTCGATCACCTCGATGTCTGCACTTGACCAACAGCAACGCGAACAGGCTGCGAAGGCGTATGTCATGCGGCACCAGCAGTTAGTCGATTATCTTGCCACCCAGTCTGAAGCGATTGCTGAATTCCAGCATGACGTGTGGCGATTGGCACAATTAAAATCCAACCCGAAGGCGAATACGGTTCCCTATCACGATGAGCGGATTTCCAGGCTGGCTGCAGCTGTTAACGGGAGCCCGCAGAAATGGATAGCGCAGGTTGGCGTGTTTGGCCAAGGTTTCGACGACGATCTCCGCAAGATCTTCACACCGGCCCAGTTGGCAGATGTTGGAAACCAGGCTCAAGTTGCCAAGGCCTTGAGCGACCCGCAAGCCGTACGGCTCGATACCCTCAACCAAGTGGTGGCGTGGCTTACGCTTGGGGTGGGTGTTTGCTTGTTGTTGGGGTTGTTTACCCGCCTGGCAGCACTGGCAGCAGCTGGGTTTTTAGTTTCCATCATGGCGAGCCAGCCCCCATGGGTACCGGACGCCAACACGACCTATTTTTATTATCAGCTTGTTGAGTTGGGCAGCTTGTTCGTGTTGTTTGCTGTTGGCGCTGGCCGCTGGGCTGGGTTCGACTATTTTTCGTATTCAGTTTTCAGCCGGATTAGCGCCTGGCGGAATCGCGAGACGACGTAACGTAAAGTTTGGCACCTGTTGAAAGTTCCCACTAAAATTGTTCTGAGTTACAAACCGCTATGAATCTTACACCGGAAGAAAAAGAAATTGGCAAGCAAAATTTTCACGAGGCGGTGGGAACCACCCGGCGAGAATTTTTACGAAACTCAGTTTTGGTCGGCGGTACGGCATTCGGAGCCAGCCTGGGTGCCAATTACTTCAATTACGGCATGGTCGACGATAGGCTCCGCGTAGGAATCATCGGCACTGGCGACGAAGGTGGAGTGCTGATTGGAGCGCTCAACCCGGACTACATTGACGTAAAGGCAATTGCCGACATTCGTTCTTACAGTACGCATCGAGCCTTCCATGGGGATTGGTATTCCACCGGTGCGCACGAAGCACGCCCTGGTTTGATGGAGGTGTATGGTTGGACAGGAGAGGGCCAGGCCCGCGAGGAAATTAAGGTATTTGAAGGGGATGGTGGTGGCTACAAGAGTCTGATTGATAGCGCCGCGGACCTCGACATCGAGGCAGTGATTATTGCCCTCCCGCTGCACCTGCACGATGCGGCCGCAATCTATGCGATGCAAAACGGCTTGCACGTGCTGACCGAAAAGTTGATGGCGCACAGTGTGGCCCAGTGCAAAGAGATGGCTCGTGTGGCTCGTGAGGAGGATTTGATTCTGGCAACCGGCCATCAGCGCCACTACAGCATTTTGTATGACAACGCGGTGGATCAGATTCGTCGCGGTTTGATTGGCGACATTCACCACATACGGGCGCAGTGGCACCGCGCGAACCTGCCTGGCAAAGATAGCTGGCGACCGCCGCTCCCCGACACGACTGGCAGCACGATCGATGAACTCAGTAAGGGATACCTTGATAAGTATCGGATGGCCCGAAAGCAAGGCAAGTCCGCGCTGCAGGATCTGGCGGCACAATATCCGCTGTTGGCAAAGTTGCGATCGTGGCAAGGGGCCCGCGATCGGGCCAAAGGGAAGGATATCGAGCTGTGGGAGAAACGAGTAAAGCAACTCCGGGCACAGCTAACCGATCAAGTCGATGCCGAAGGAAATGGTTTTCAAAAAAAGGTCCTCTCAGATGGTTACGTCTGTTCGCCCCTGGAGGAACTGTTGCGATGGAGATTGTGGGATCGCACGGGGGGTGGATTGATGGCCGAGTTAGGAAGCCATCAGCTGGATGCGGCCAGCATCTTCATCAGTGCGCAGCGGGATGATGGCAAGAAGGTTTTGCCGTTGAGCGTTTCGGGCATGGGGATGCGATCGCTCTTTCCGCTCAATCGGGAGGTCAACGATCACGTTCATTGCATGTTCGATTTTCCTGCCTCCGGCTACGAGGAGGATCCCAACAAGAAAATCGTGGTCAGCTACTCTTCGATCAACGGCAATGGGTATGGAGGTTGGGGAGAGGTGGTATTGGGAACGAAGGGAACCTTGATTCTTGAACGGGAGCAGGAAGCAATGCTCTTTAAGGGAGCAAATACGACGACGCGGATTGAGGTCAAAGAGGGGAAAGGGGGGGCTGCCATGGATACCTACGAGACGGGTGGTGGGGCTGCCGTAGCCCAGGCCGCAACCCCGGAAAATATGAGTCGTGGATATCGCGAGGAAATCGAACATTGGGCGTGGTGCATCAGGAATCGGGATCCTGAGAATCAACCCCGCTGCAAGCCTGAAGTCGCGATGGCCGATGCCGTGATTGCGCTAACCAGCAACAAGTCAATCAAAGAGGGCCGGCGCATCGAGTTCAATCCGGCCTGGTTCGACATCGATCGGGATGAAACTCCCGAGGGTAACAAGCCAGGGAAAAACTCTGGCATCGTATGACAGCACCAACGTTTGGGGCCGTTTCCGGGTAGCCTGGTCACCGTCGCAGATTGCCTGCCACAAAACAAACTGGCTAATTTTCCCCGTTCCACCACCAGCGATTGTTCGCCAGGCGAACACCGTCGGTGTGGTGTTCTTTCAGGGTTGCTGAGATTTCGGTTTGGTCGGCCAGGAACCAGGGGTCCAGTTGCATGCCGCCCGACGCACTGATGAGCC
The DNA here is from genome assembly GCA_965243695.1 of Lacipirellulaceae bacterium. Taxonomy (GTDB): domain Bacteria; phylum Planctomycetota; class Planctomycetia; order Pirellulales; family Lacipirellulaceae; genus JAKVCB01. Next base: position 30,168 of record CBDEWC010000008.1, read on the forward strand.
ATCCGCCCCGCTGTTTGACAAACGAGGCCTGGGAGGCAACGCGGCGGGGTGCGGGGTAGGTGGCTAGCATCTCGTCGGCAAGCAATCGCGGTATTTCGAGGCCCGCTTTTTGATAGAGGTTCTCTTTGGTCAGCAGTGCGCCGACAATGGCCAGGTCCATTACGTTGCGGAGTTGGGCAAACGTGGAATCCTCGCGTGCCAACTCAGGAAAACGGGCAGTAAATGTTTCTGCCCACTTTTGGGCCGCTGGTTCCACCTGACCTGTTTGTTTTCGCTGCCCGTCGGCTTCGATTAGGTCCTGTTCGGTGAGGCATTTCACACCTTGTCCACGGAGTTGCCACACCAATCCCTGGGGATCGCGCAGGATCGATTCGTAATCGGCAGCCAGCCACCATCGGGGAAGCATATTCCGGGCACGCTTTCGCGATTTGCTGGCAAGCTGAAGATAGCTTGGCATGCCGTCGATCAGGGCGGGCTCAAAATTCATCGCCAGTCGTTTCATCCGAAAGTCAGCAGCGACAATCACACGGGCAAAGTGGCTTGTCGCCGGTATCCCGGTCACGGTGATAATCTGCTCCCCCAGTACTTCTTCAAGTTTTTGAGATGCTGCCTGGGGGGTGATTCCGGCGCGTAATTGTTGTTGGAACTTTTGGGCGTTCTTCACGCCGTGGTCCGTGGGATCAATCGAACAGCTAATGCCAGTTTTGTTGGTGGTGTCGGCAGACCTCAAGGCAACCATGAGGTCTTCCAATTGAAGGACAGGCTGCCCGGTGGTCGCGCCAACCACGTTCCCGAGGGAATCGATTCGCCAACCTTCGGCCGGGCCGGCGAGTACGATATCACTTCGATTCGGGTAAACCAGGACGTACTCAACCCGCTGCAGTCCAGCGAGATATTTTACGGCGTCGGGAAGGGGGAGCATTTTCTTGCGGTACTTTGCGATTTCCGCTTCCAGGCCACGGAGCGAAACAAACCGCAACTCTGTCAGTTGGTCAAGGTCAGCCGGGATATTTTCCAAGCCCGCCTGCCATGCAGCTTGGAGCTGCTCGAGATCACCCGTGGTCGGATTGGAGAGCACACCTTCAGCGCTGATCTTGACACCACCAACAGCACCACCAAAAAAATTACCGCCGCCGGCGTGACCGGAATTGGCCGTGAACGACATGGCAACTGCAGTAGCCACGCAGGCGGAGACTATAGCAATTCGGCTGAGCATAGCGGTTCGTAGGGACAGCGACATCAATCTCTCCTCTGTTTCAGTAAACGAGCTTCGCGCGTCTTATGATTTTTCCTCAATTTCGTCAGAACGGCCTTTCGCAAGTAAGTCGACGCATGATGCGCCGCAGTTGGGATTGGCCGTCAAGGTCCGCCAAGCCTACCGCAGGCCTGACAAACGGGCCTGCAGACGGTGGCGTTCCTCTACTTTGAGGATAGCCCCTAACCTGTGTAACTTCAACGGTTTTCGGCGTTTCCTGGCGTGGGGCCTCATTTTTTAGCGTTCTCGGGATAGGCCGTCGGTCCCCACGGAGGCAAGAAACACCAAACGCAACCCGCAAAACCCTTAAAGGCAGGTCGGAAAACCGGTGCAACCCCTCTGCGATGGTCACCATCGGGCGAGGTCTGTGGCTAGATTCCCCGAGTGCACGCCTTGCGGCAAGTGATTATCTCAGAATAAGTTAGTATTAGTGGAAGGAGAGTTGGAGGGACTTGTCTGGTTTCACTGGCTCGCAGTCTGCGCCGGCTGAGGCGTGACTTATTGGTTTTGGCATCTTGTCCCAGTTGTAGATTCGATGACGGCGTATCTGGTTATTCGCGAAGGGTCGAAATGGACCGACGTTTTCCGTCTGGTGGAGGGGGAATCGGTGACCATCGGTCGTGCCCCAACCAATACGGTTATTGTCAAAGATGAGCGTTGTAGCCGAAATCATGCCGAGGTCTTTGTGTCCCAGGGTCAATGGGTTTTGCGGGACCTGGACAGTCGAAATGGCACCATGATTGATGACAATCGTGTTGCATCCGACTACGCGCTTCAGGCGGGCGATGTTGTCCGGATTGGTGATTCTCACCTGGCTTTTGTTCACGACCTCTCGCAGGCTTTTCCCGATCCTGGCACGGTATTGCGATCGGCTCGCGCCGTTGACGAGGATTCTTCAGACAATCTGGTAACCGATGCATTTGACGATGAAAGTGTGCTGGATGCCTCCGAGTCTGCCACGATCACCCATCGTCGTGGGCAAAGTCGTCTCCTGGAACCACCCGACGAGAAGGAGGGGGAGTTAATGCTTCCCAACGTAGGGCGGGCAGCGGCTAATCTGTGCCGACTGGCTTTTGAACTGGCCAAGTCGACCGATGTCGTGTCATTGGCAAACAGGGCCCTCAATGGTCTTTTCGAGGCCGCCCATGTCGATGCTGGTGCGGTTTTGTTGAGGACACGTGGTGCCGAAGGGAAACGAACCGGAGAGAAGCTTGAGTTGATTGCCTCGCGAAGTGATTCTGCGCACCGATACCATCGAGTTTCGAACTTCCTTTCGGGGACTGTCATGCGAGAAGAGCAGGCGGTTTTGGCCCGGAATATTCTCGACGACAGTCAGTTGGGTGGAAGAGACAGTAAGGATGAGATTCTCGCCACGAGCGTTATTTGCGCACCCATTCGCCAGGAGGGCACTGTCATCGGGGTGATTCATCTGTATTCAACCGACGCCGCGCGGACAACGGATCCTGATGATCTTGAATTTACGCTAGCTGTGGGTGATACGGTTGCCGTGGCACTCGACAATCTGAATCGACAGCAAGAGCTTGCCGAGAATCTCAATCAGATTCGCGACGAAAACGTGCAACTTCGTGAGCAGCTAGGGGAGCAGAGTGAAATTGTCGGTAATAGCGAAGTGATGGACCGCGTTGACCAGGAGATTGCCCGGGCAGCACCCAGTCGCGCAACGGTGCTCATTCGGGGCGAGAGTGGGGTAGGCAAAGAACTGGTGGCTCGAGCGGTTCATTTTTCCAGTCCCCGCTGCAAAGGACCTTTTGTCTGCTTGAATTGTGCGGCACTTTCCGAAACCCTGCTCGAAAGTGAATTGTTTGGGCATGAAAAAGGGGCGTTTACTGGTGCGACCGACCGCAAAATTGGCAAATTCGAGGCCTCCGACAAGGGGACCTTGATGCTCGATGAAATCGGGGAAATGAGCCCAACGATCCAGGCCAAGTTTCTCCGCGTGCTGGAAGGCCATCCGTTTGAGCGGGTAGGCGGAAGCGAGGCGATCAAGGCCGATGTGCGCGTCATCGCCGCGACCA
>CBDEWC010000009.1:0-285611 GCA_965243695.1 Lacipirellulaceae bacterium
CACAGCATCTGGCCGTGGGAGAAACAGCGGAGGAGTTGGCTCGGCTTGACCAGCAGGCTTGTCCGGTTTGCGGAATCACTTTTTTAGAGTTTCGCAAGCAAGGGCGGCTGGGGTGCCCGCATGACTATGTTTGCTTTCAGAAGGAGTTGGATCCCTTGCTGGTGAATATTCATGGTGAAACGCAGCATGTGGGAAAGGTTCCGAAATTTTGTTCAGTCAACGCTGAACAGCAAACCCAGCTGATTCGACTTCGTCGTGAAATGAAAGAAGCAGTAGCGGATGAAGCTTACGAGCGGGCATCGGAACTCCGTGACGAGATTCGAGGAATTGAATGTGCTCGACAGAGCGATGACTGACATTTTTAATTCATAATTTTTTCCAGCTGCCGTAACTGGTGGCGCGGTTATCGGGGGCTGCCCACTTTAAGGGCCGTATAATTCGGTGAATTTTGAAGACCTTGCAAAAACGAGCGGTGAATGGCTCAGGGGTTCTGGCCCCGAGTCCGACATCGTAATTAGCAGTAGGATTCGCCTCGCCCGCAATCTGGCGGATTTTCCCTTCATCGCCCGGGCGACTGATGCCGACAAGGCGGAGATCGAAAGCATTCTCCGCGGGCGGGTAGAGGCACTGCAGGAGTCGGGTAAATTAGGGGTTGCGCCGACTTATCTTGATGTCAGTCAGTTGGACGATGTTGATCGCCAGTTCCTGGTTGAACGGCAGTTAATCAGCCGGGAACACGCCGAAAGCGATGGCGCGCGAGCCGTGGTCATCGATCAAGGTGAGCAGTTCAGTGTGATGATCAACGAAGAAGATCATCTCCGCATTCAAGTTATGTATAGTGGACTCGATCTGAATGTGGCCTGGAAACAGATCAACGCCTTGGATGATTTGATCGAAGAAAAAATAACCTTCGCGTATAACGATCGGCTCGGATACCTTACCGCTTGTCCTACCAACGTGGGCACCGGTGTGCGAATCAGCGTGATGCTGCACCTGCCGGCGCTGGTGATTACCAGGCAAATCGAAAAAGTCTTCCGTAGTCTGCAAAAGATTAATCTTGCTGTGCGGGGTCTTTACGGTGAGGGTTCGCAAGCCACCGGCGACTTTTATCAAATCAGCAATCAGATCACGCTTGGCAAAAGCGAAGAAGAAGTGACCAAGGACGTTTCTGATGTTGTTCCCGTGCTGATTGATTATGAACGTCAGGCCCGGGACTTCCTGGTTCGTGAGAGTCAGGAAACATTGCACGACCGAATTAGCCGGGCTTTTGGGATTTTACAGAGTGCCAAGACCATTAGTTCCGAAGAGACCATGCACCTGCTTTCGAGTGTGAGGATGGGAGTCAACCTGGGACTGATTGAAAACGTCCAGATCCCCACGGTCAACATGCTATTTATCCATACCCAACCGGCCCACCTTCAGAAACTGACAGGTATGGAACTTGATCCGTCGGATCGCAATATCGAGCGGGCCAGCTACCTGCGCCGCCATCTGGCTGGCGACCCACCTGCCGTGGATCAGAATTAACGGTCCCGTTGGCGATGGCAACCATTGAGGCGCATGGCAAACCGGTCAGTCTTCGGCCCGACTGCCATCTCCGCACATCCGCACAATCTTGGGATCAAAGCGGGCCACGATATCGACCAGCTCGCTTTGTGCAGCCATCACTTCGTGAATATTTTTGTACACACCCGGAACTTCGTCCGATCCGGCGGCAAGAACCTGGATGCCCCGCTGAGCTAATTCTTTTTGCACCGCGTTGAAACGATAGGTATCCTTGGCCTTCCTGCGTGACATGCGCCGTCCGGCCCCATGGGCAGCTGAATGGATGCTGTGGGCATTGCCTCGGCCACGGACGACAAAGGCGGGGTCTGCCATCGACCCTGGGATGACGCCTAGTACCCCTTTTCCTGCCGGCGTTGCCCCTTTGCGGTGGACAACCAACTCGCGACTGTGGTGTTGCTCCCGCCAGGCAAAGTTGTGGTGGTTTTCAACTTCAGCTAGCACCTGGCTGCCTGCCGCTTTGGTCACGAGCCGGTGAATCACGGCGTGGTTCGCTGCTGCGTAGTCGCCCATCAGTTGCATCGCGGCCCAATACTGCTGGCCTTCTTCGCTGTCAAGGTTCAACCAGGCAAGCCGACCAAAGTCCTGTCGGTATCGCTGGGGAAGTTGTCTTTGGGCAATCTGGCTATAGGTGTTGCAAACAGCCGCGCCAGCTCCTCGGCTTCCACTGTGGCTTAGCAAGGCGACATAGGTGCCCGCTTCCAGCCCTAACTGCGCGTCATTCTCTGGCAGTGACAAAACGCCAAACTCAACAAAGTGATTGCCGGAACCGCTGGTGCCAAGTTGCTTCCAGGCTGTATCTTTTTTCTCGCGGGTAATACGTGTGACGGTCCAATTTTGGTCCATCACCGCATGCTGTTTTCGGGGGTGGTGCTGGACTCCTACTCCAAAACGGGTCCCTCCCATGATCGCTTCTTTGTACCGATTGAAGTGCTGTGTGAGCGAATTGACCGGCGCGTCCAGCACAGAGAGTTTCATCCGGCAGGCAATATCAACACCAACGGCGTAAGGGATAACCGCATTTTCACAGGCCAGCACACCTCCAATCGGCAGCCCATAGCCAACATGTGCATCGGGCATTAAAGCCGCACCCACTGCCGAAGGGACACGGCACGCCTGTCGCATTTGGGTGTGTGCCGCCGTATCAATCTCGGTGCCCCACGTCTCGTAGGCAATCGGTTCGGTGGCCATGTCGACCTGCTCAGCCAGCAGTTGGCGGGCCAGTTCTCCCCAAATGGGATCGGACTCATATTTTCGCGGATTTCGTGAGACCGTCGTGATCCATTGGCGGGCCCGTTTCCCTTTGAGCCCCATACCTTCGGCCTGCTGGGCTGCCTTTCCGAGGGCCCCAGTTGCAGCTTTAGTGCACGTTGGTGGAATGCCAAGCTTTTGGAGTTGCTTGCGGTGCATGGTGGGAGAAGGATTTCAGGACTTTGGGGTTCGCCAGTATTGCACAGGCTAGCAAGGGAGCGAAGTTGTATGCGTCCAGGCGGACTGTGATCAGAGCTTGGAAACGGGGGGCGGGTTTCCGCAATGGCGATGGTGTTCGGTTACCCCAAGATATCCCATAACTCTCAATTTCAAAAGGCTTTGCGTCGAAGAGGTCGGTTGGCTTTGAGCCGTTTTGTGGGGGGGATTAAGTGAATCAATTGTATGGAAGGATCCTAATGGCTGATTATAATGAAGGCTGACGTGTTCGTGCGACGCAGCACGGACGGACTAGAGGGCCGGGAGGGTGTGTCTCTGGCATTCACATCAGCCCCGCCACAGTTTCTAGTAGGAAGGAGGTGGTCCATTGTTTGAAGTGTGTTTTAGTAGCCAGCGAGGTGGTCGCACCTGAGTTTGGCCGGCGGGTCGCCCGTTGCGGCCACCACCTGCTTCCGAGTTCCCGCCCTCCCGGTGGATCCGCTGGGTGAGGCCTGTTCTCGAAGCAATAACAAGGCTCGGCGCTTGCGTTTGCAAGCGCCGAGTTTTTTTTGTGAGAACGTAAACTGCTGGAGTGCGCCTTAAAGACCGGCATCTCGTAACCAGGGATTCCCACGGCAGCTGTCGGATGTTCGCCTCGGCCGATCTACCCGTTGAGGTTTCGGTGCGGTTGGCAGATCTTATTTTTCCTCGCCGAAATCGACGTTGTTCGCGGCGTCGCGGTCGTTGTCTTCGAAGCCAAAATCGTCAACATCGGTATCTTCAAAGTCCGCTTCGCCAAAGTCGGCGTTGTCACCAAGGTTCGTGTCCTCATTCAATGGGGTGTCTGCAAAGTCGGCATCCAGGCCGTTACCAAAGTCAAAAGAGTCCGCCTGTTTACCTTCATCACTGAGGTTCGCTGAAGGTCCGAAAGCGGGCGGGCCGTTACCTTGCCCCATAAGGGGACCAAGGAGCATGCCGGCATTTTTCGTGATTTCGGCGACGACTCGGTCGAACTCTTCTTGCGATTTGACAGCCAGGATCTGGTTGGCCGCGCCGTCTGCCATCCGGAGCGGTAGCATGATCATCATCTTGTTGGCTTCCAGTTGGGGCTTCATGGCAAGCAACGCAGTTTTAGCAGCGGCCATCTGGGCGTCCCACGCGTCGGCCAAATCGGTGGGAATCCATTTGCCCTCAATCAGAACCATTTCAAGGGTTGCCACATCGCCAGTTTTCGGGGTCATTTGCAACGTGGCCGTATTCGCCGTTTGTCCGATATTCTTGACTTTAGCGCCGACGGCCGACTTCAAGATTGTCTCGGCATCGACCCCTAGTGTCAGGGGATTTAAATTATCAGGCATGGAAGTTGGTAACTTGGAAAGGTGCTGCGCGATTTCTGAGCCTTGTCCCCGGGCGAATGTTGCAAGGTCAAGTGTTTGGAGCTTTTGCAAGTCAGCCAGGTCACTGTTGAGCAGTAATGTTAGTGTTTTGAGGGGCACGTCGAGATTGTCGGTAATTGTTTTAGCGTCCATCGGTAGTGCGGAGAGGGCCGGCGACTGGGCAATAAAGTTTGGCTGGGTCTGCAGGATCTTTACCGCCTTTTGCGCAATCCCAATACCGAGTTTCCAAACTTCGGGGTCCATGTTCTGGCCAAAGGTATGAATGACTTCGCTCACATCGGTTTGGTAGGTGGGCGGAAGCTGTGACCACATCACGGCAAGATTTCCCGTTTCAATCGCCTTGAGTAGCGTTTGTGCAACTGCCTCGGGAGTTGTGCCTTCCGCTAGTGGAGAGGGGACGGTTGTACTTGCCTCAGGCCCAGGAGAAGAGACAGGTTGAGGGGGCCTGATTTCGGGTTGGTCCACCGCTGCAGACGAAGTGGCGGAGGAGGACGATGCCCCGGCCAATTTTAGGGCCAAGGCCAAGCTTTTGTCGCTGAGCCGTCGTGCCGGGATCCGAATTTTGTTGCCGGCCTGCTTCTGTAAGACCAGGATTTTGCCGTCAAACGCAATAAACTGGGCGTCGACTTGGAAGTTGCCCGTGTTGTCGGTCCAGTTTTCAGACTGAGCCGGTTGACAACAAATGGCCAAGGCTAGGATCGGTACCAGGGTGGGGATCCAAGCTGGCAGGCAGCTTGCCAGAAATTGTGGAGATGGGGTCAGGAGATGAAGGTCAAAACGGCACATGAGCATTTTCCTCAGTAAACGGGGCGACATTCAGAAAAAGCACGTCAACTCTCGATTCGGTTGTGTGAACAAACAGCGAGCTATTTGGCCATTTGGTAACTAAAGCATGAATTTCCCGGGTGGCAAACTTTGTCGTCTTCCGGACGATCGGAAAGGGCAAGCCAATCCACTCTAGTTCATCCGATGGAGAGGGGCCACCGGGTAGATTTGGAGAGTTATGTCGGCGGGAGCGGCGACACAACCGGCGGCAACTCCCGCTGGCCTGGCTGACGGCTATCTTTTGCGGAATGGTTCAGGAAGAAATGGGAGTTTGCCGGAGGCAAATCACACGACCGTCGGGTTGATGCGAGGTGGTAACGGGGGTTGCCAAATCAAAAACGGGACCGCCCGGATCAGGCGGTCCCGTTAAATTGTCTTTTCAATTGGTGCGCCAGGCAGGTTTGTCGAAGCGGTTCTAGCGATTGCGACAGCCGGGCTGAGGGCATGTTAGCTCTTGGCAGCCGCATACCGCTGGGCAACCGCATTCCAGTCGATCACATTAAAAAATGCAGCGATATAATCGGGCCGACGATTTTGATAGTTCAGGTAGTAAGCGTGTTCCCATACATCAAGCCCGAGGATGGGAGTGCGTCCGTCCATGTAGGGGTTGTCTTGGTTGGGGCTACTTTCCACGACGAGTTTGCCAGATCCATCGACGGACAACCAAGCCCAGCCACTGCCAAACCGCGTGGCGGCCGCGTTGCTGAAGTCTTCTTTGAACTTGTCGAATCCGCCCAGTTCGGTGTCGATAGCAGCTGCCAGGTCTCCTGTCGGACTTCCGCCGCCACTACCACTGAGGATGGTCCAGAAGAGCGAGTGGTTGGCGTGGCCACCACCGTTATTCCGGACCGCCCCGCGAATGTTTTCGGGGACGCTGTCGATGTTGCGACAAAGATCTTCGATGGACTGATCGGCGACTCCTGCGCCATCCAGGGCACCGTTTACCTTGGTGACATAGGCATTGTGATGCTTGTCATGATGGATTTCCATCGTTTTGGCATCGATGTGCGGCTCGAGTGCATTGTTCGCATAGGGAAGATCGGGAAGTGCGTATGCCATGGATAAATTCTCCTTGCCTGAAGGATGGTGAGCTGAATGTCGGAGACGTAGGATACCGCGCTCGATACGGGTTGGCAATTGCCTCCCGTGGAGTGGTTAGACGGGTTTTCATGTGTGGTTTGCGGCACCTCGATACAAGAAAGGTTGAGGCCGGTGGCAGTGACCACCTGGCATGTCACCTTGCAGAAAATCCCATCCGCTTGCCGGTGCGTCGGCCGTTTGTAGCAATCCGGGGGAGTGTCACAGCAGATCGTCTCGTTCAGGCGTTGTGCCAAGAGAGATCGCCATGCCCAATCTTAAAGGCCGTTACTGTTTTTACTGCTCAAGAAGTTGGCGCGACGAGTGGTGCCGTGTTTTAACACCAGGCATTCTTTGGTTGTTTGCGTTCTCCGAATTGCACCACCTGATTTCGCCCTTGATTTTTTGCTTGTAGCAGCGCCTGGTCAGCACGTCGAAGGATGGTTTGAGGTGTGTCTGCTGTCTGTGATTCGGCGACTCCAAAACTGGCGGTCACGCCGTGGTTGTCGAGAAATGAAAACTTTTGGCTGGCGAGTTGTTTGCGAATATCGTTGGCCCTTTCTGCAGCAGTGGCGTTGTGACAGTCAGCAAGCAGTACTCCAAACTCCTCTCCTCCGTAGCGGGCGACGAAGTCGCCTGGGTGACAGGTCGATTTTAAGAGGTTGGCCACGGCGATGATCGCTTCGTCTCCCGCCGGATGTCCGTAGGTGTCGTTAATTCTCTTGAAGTGATCAATGTCGGTCATGATCAGGCTGCAAGGGCGTCTTGTTTCCAGGTGGGCTTCCAGGAAGGTTTCCAGCATGCGGTCGAATTCGGCCCGGTTAGCAACCTGGGTCATGGCATCCTTGGTGACTTGGGCGTGGAGTGCCCGGTATTTTTTTTCAAGAGATGTTTCGCTCGGAGCCTCTCGAAGCACCACTGTAGCGCCAAGCAACCCACCGGCCTGAGTGCGAACAGGAATGGTGTGGAGGTCAATGCTGATTCGCCGTCCATTGCGGCCACGGATGCCTACTCGCTGGATGTTTTGAGTTCCTCGGCGGATGGATTGGACAACAGGGCACTGTCGGTCAGAGAGTGGTTTTCCTGCATCGTCGGACATTTTCAGCAGGTCGGGCTTCAATAGGTGTCCCCCGGCGGTTCCTGCAGACAAACCGGTGAGTTGTTCTACTCCCGCGCTCCAGAGGAATATCCGGGACTGTTTGTCGACAAACACAACTCCATCGTGCATGTTGTTAATCAGCTTTTCCTCGAAGAGTTGGTGCGATTGTGTGGTTTCAATCCCCGACATCTGGTGGTTGTTTTCAGCTTTCCAGGGAAGGTTTGTTTTTTCCTGGGATAGTTGGTGAAGCCAGCGCTGGGTAACTTGTTCGGCGAACAGATTTTGGCCACACGAGAAAATCTGGGTGAACTCTTTGACCAAGCTGTCATCGAATTGCGTTCCTCCGAACTGGATAAGTTCGGCCAACGCCCGCTCGGGTGATTTGGCTGGCCGATAGACCTGTTCGCTTGTCATTGCGTCAAATGCGTCGACAATGGCGAGCATCCGTGAGGGGGTTGCAGGAAGAGTGTCATAGTCCGGTTGCTCCAAACTACCTTCGGCGTACCCGGCGCTTGCCAGACGGATAATGTCGAGTACACCTCCTGGCACACCACAGTTCGAAAGTATCGCGAGCCCGATTTGGCGGTGCTGGGCCATTAGCATGGCTTCTTCAGGGAGCAAACGGCTTGGTTTTGTAAGCACCGGATCAGGAACGCCGATCTTGCCGACATCGTGCAACAAGGCAGCAATTTCCAACGCGTCCCGCTGATCGGTGGGCAGCCCAAGCATCGTTGCCCAACTGCTACAGCCGAGTGCTACCCGCAAAGAGTGGTCAGCCGAAGGCCGGTGCTTGTATCGCAGTGCCGAAAACAGGCCACTCGCAATTCCGAGTCGAGCCGTATCCAGGTTGGTTTGGTGGCACCTTGCATCCAGCTTAAGGTTTTTGGAGAGATCGCCTGGTCGGGGTACGTTGTCCAGCGAACGGAGCAGCGAAACAATCTCTTTGACTTGCCCATCAGCACCCACCAAACTTGGCGCAGCGGCGAGATTTTGCGGTTGGGCTGCTTCGGAAGCGTGGCTCGTAGCTTGGGAGTCAGGCATTGCGTGAGACGGTCAGGACCGAAATCAACCAACCGGTCATCAAAAGGGTGGTTGAGAAAGGGTGGTTGAGAAAGGGTGGTTGAGAAAGGGTGGTTGAGAAAGGGTGGTTGAGAAAGGGGGCTGTTTGGGAGTGGACAAGTGGCGGTTGGTCGCTTGCAGGGTGGGGCCTCGTGCGGACGGTACCGCCACCTATAAAAACCATAGGTTATGTTCAGAATCGTGACAAAACAGGCCGGGGAACCGTGCGGTGGCGGCCTGTGGGTTTCCCGCAGCGGGGAGGCCCCATTTTGCATTAATTGTGCAATCGTCCTAACCGGAACAATCGCGCGCCGGTCAGTTGATTTTGAGGTAGGTGACCTTACTGGTCGAAACCAATTGTGCGGGACTAGCCGGATGTCGAGGTTGCAGGATTCATGCGGCTAAAACGGTTGTTGAATTTCACGGATGGTTGTTCAGCCGGCTTTGCCCGGTTTGGTTTTCATCAAGTTGTTGAGGCGCCGCATCAAGATGGATGGTTCACTTGGTCGAGAAGGTCGGCGTCGCCGCGTGTTGAATGAAGAGATGGTTGCTGCGTCAGGTACTCAAGCTGCGGTTGGGCCCTCGAAGGACTTGGCCACGAACAAGAGCCCGCGACCGACCTATAGCGAAGCAGCCAGCAGTTCCAATCATGTGCGGGTTTCCGATTTTGTGCCTCGCCGGGCTAGTACCTTATGGTTTGCGTGGGTTCTTGGGTTGTTGGCAGTCTCGGGCCTGGTCGCACTCGACTACTACCAGGATGTTCTAGGGTCCTGGCTGGGTGAAACTCCTACCGGTAGTACCACCCTGTTTTCGATTTCTGGTGCCGGGAGTATAGGTAGTTGGTTCGCCAGTGCGGTGTTACTGCTGACAGCGGCTCACGCTGTTTTCATCTACTCCACTCGCCGACACCGCCTGGACGACTATCGCGGGCGGTACCGCGTTTGGCTTTGGGCGACGGTGGCTTGCCTGTTTTTAAGTATAAATTCGGTGACCGGTCTTCACACTGTGCTGGCAGTCACCGCGGCCAGATTTGTCGGTTGGACCGCTCTGCGGGGGCACGCGATTTGGTGGCTTGCTGCGGGGCTCGTCATGTTTGGATGGACCGCGATACGAGCCTTGCACGATGTATGGGAGAGCCGGTTGGCCCGCCTCGTCTCTCTAGCCACGCTGGTGATTTTTTGCCTGGCGGCGGCCCAATATTTCTACGGTTTGCCAGGTCTTACGGATATCGATCCTGGTTTGACTCGATTAATCTCACCGGCGGCGGTTCTACTGGCCTGGTTTTCTCTGTTAACCGCTGTTTCTGCCTATGCTCGTTTTGTGACTTTGGACGCCGACGGTTTGTTGTCCGTGTCAGAAGAGAAAAAGTCATCCGATAACGAGCCAGACGTGCGTTCCGCGGCCAATCGCAAAAAAGAAGCGTCTCAATTGGCCTCCTCGGTGCCGGCCAAGAAGGCAACCCCCGCAGCAACGTCCAAAGGGGCAAAGGGCGGCTACGATGATGGTAGGCCGGCCCAGAAGAGGTCGTCGACCGCAAAGCCGATTGAGTGGAACGATGGCAGCCTGCCCGACTCGGAGTACAGCGACTCGGAGCCCCGTAGACGCAAGTTGAGTAAGTCAGAACGCAAACGGCTGAGAAAACAAAAAGCGCAGCAACGTCGGGCTGCCTGATTGAGGTGGATCGAAAAAATCAGTACGCTGGCGTGCCTGTTCGCTGCTAACGATAGTGTCTGTGGTCTTCGGAGCCTTGGTTTTAGTGGCGGTTCGCTTTTTGCGGGATAGGTGCTGCGGTTCTGTTCGATCGTGGTGGTTCGTGCCGCGCTGAGCCAGCGATACGGCTTTGTGATTTTGTCCCAGATTTTCACTTTCCCTTGTTTCTTCCAGACCGGCTGCTACCACGATGACCGTTCGTACGCGTTTTGCTCCCAGTCCTACCGGTTACCTTCACATCGGTGGAGTTCGGACCGCACTGTTTAACTGGTTATTTGCCCGCAGCCAGGGCGGGGCAGTTTGTGCTGCGTATTGACGACACCGACCAGGACCGCAATGTGGCCGAGGCGCTGGCCCCCATCTTGCACGGATTTCGCTGGCTAGGATTGACATGGGACGAAGGCCCCCGAGGAAGGTGGGCCCCATGGTCCTTACTTTCAATCGCAGCGTGGCGACAAATATCAAGCTGCCGTAGATGCCTTGCTGGCCACTGGGGCCGCGTATCGCGATTTCTCCACGGCCGAGGAGATCGCGGCCGAACGGGAGGCTGCCCAGCAGGCTGGAACCGCGTTCACGTACAGTCGACGCTGGATGGCCGAGTCCGATGCAGATGTTGCTCGCTTTGAGGCTGACGGCCGTCGCAGCATTGTTCGACTCAAAATGCCACGCGAAGGAACTCTCAAGTTAGAGGACCTGGTTCGTGGCGCTGTCGAATTCAACTGGTCCCAGGAGCAGGACCACGTGATTCAGCGCGCCGACGGTACTTGCCTCTACCACCTGGCAACCGTGGTGGATGATCACGATATGCAAATCTCTCACGTGATTCGTGCAGAGGAACATCTCTCCAATACGCCGCGGCAATGGTTTATTGCGGAGGCGCTTAACTATCAGCCTCCCCAGTTTGCCCACTTGCCCTTCGTGGCCGAGCCGGGCAGTTCACAAAAGTTGAGCAAACGCAAACTCGACAAATATCTCAAGAACCGCGAATTTTCCAGGTTGAATATGCATGGGCAGGCCATTGCAGAAAAACTCGCTTTGCCAATTTCCGCCGAGACTTTTAACCCGGTAATTGTCGACTTTTACGAACAGGTTGGCTATCTTCCCGATGCTTTGCTCAACTACTTGCTTCTTTTGGGGTGGTCACTTGACGATAAGACCGAAGAGTTTACGCGCGAGGAAATGATCGATTTGTTTTCCTTGCAGCGGGTTAACAAAGGGCCGGCAAGTTTTGACCCGCAAAAGCTCTTTGCATTTCAAGATCGGGCCATGCAAAAGATCGGCAGCAAGAAGAAAGTTGCGCTGACTATTTCTTTTCTGGAACGGGGCGGTTTTGTCAGTACCCCACCACCGTGTGAGACTGGCCCTGTCTTGAAACAGATTGTGGAAGCGGCCGGGGATCGCATTAAAGTTGCCGGTGATATTCTCGAGTTTGCCGATTTCTTCGTTCCGGATGACCAGCTGGAATATGACCAGAAAGCTTTTGCAAAACGGCTCTGTAAGCCAGAGGAAGCTGTTTCCTTGCTGTCAGAATTTCGCGACGGACTTGCAACCACGGAGCCATTTACTGCCGAGCGGATCGACGAATGGATGCATCAATTCGTGGACGCCCGGAAAATCAAGATTGGACAAATTGTTCACGCGGTACGTGTTGCCGTGACCGGCAAGGCGGTCGGATTTGGGGATCTTCGAAACCTTGGAAATTTTGGGACAAGAGAGATCCCTGAGGCGCATTGACCGGGCACTCGCTTTGGCCAGAGAAGGTTGACCGACCTTCCTGTCCCCCGCGTTTTTCAGGGGCCGGCGCACAAGTGTTTAGGGTTATGATGCCGGTTCGGAAATCACAGTGTGGACATGCAGTTTGTGCGGAGAGATATTTTTTGATGGAAATGGAATGCCATGGTAGGTTGAAGGCAGCGTGGGTCCTTTCTTTCTTCCTTCTTGTTCTCTGCCCCGTGTTATGTCTACAGGCAGCGACAAACCGTCTGGTCGCGAAGTTGCGATTCGCAATGCCCGATTGCGTCTGATCCAACTTGAAATCGAGTCGCACCGGGTCAAAGCTGAACTTGCCCGACTCGAGGCAAGTCGCCAGGACGAAGCAGCCGACCGCTTGGTGAAAGGGATGCCAACTGTCGATTTCGGTGATGCTTCGCCAGCTTCTTGGAAACGGGTTGTCCCTGACTCGGACCTTGGTTTGACCGACGAACTGTTGGCCTGGGCTGGGAACGTTGTTGCGACAAAACGCGTGTCAGCCGAGGTCCCTGCCTTGGTTCCCTTGGCGCCGTCGAAGCAAAAAGACAAGTCCAGTCCAGCGGCGCCGACCGAACAGAAGCAGCCGGACCGCGCGCAGCGACGGGCAGGTGCCCCTGAGGCAACTCGCCAACGGAGGCCAAAGCCAAAGTCGCGTCTAGAAGGATCCAGGCCAAAACCGCACGCCAAACAGCAGCGTAAAAGTCGCCGGTTACCAAAAAGGCTGCGCTCAGCGCCGGCCTGGTTGCTCAGTATCATCTTTCACGTGGCCGTGCTGGTCTTGTTTGGTTTGATTACGATGGTCTCTTTGCAAAACGAAACGGTTCCAATCCTGGCCAGTTCGATTGACGCGGATGAGGCGCTGGTTGAAGAGCCAACGGAAATTGAGTTCGACCAGCCCGAACTCGAAGAAGCTGACCTTGAGGAGATTGCCTCGGAGGATAGCCCGTTGGAAATGAGCGACCTGGAACCAGGCGGTTTTTCGGATTTGGCCGCAACGGCTGGCGGCGACAGTAGTCTGGAGTCAGAAATGGTCGATCGTCTCGCCGGTGACATTGGCTCGCTGATGGCAGTTGCTGGAAATGGTGAGCCGGGAGGTGGCGGACGACACGGCGGTACGAGGTTTTTCGGCACTGTGGCTAAAGGGGAACGGTTTGTTTTTGTCGTTGACAACTCCGGCAGCATGCAAGAGGGAAGAATTGAGACTGCCTTTCTGCAACTCATTTCCAGTGTGGAGTTGATGAGGCCTGAGCAGGAGTTTTTTGTCATTTTCTACAGTGACCGCGCTTATCCCTTGTTCTATCCCGATTCGGCGGACCACTTGGTGCCTGCCACTCGAGAGAATGTCCAACGTTTGAAGGCGTGGTTAGCGAGCGTGGAACTCTGTTCAGGCGGCGATTTAGTCGAGGCCATAGAACTGGCGATTGAACTTCGCCCCGATGTGGTCTTCATGCTATCTGACGGCGCCATTAACAGTCAGCGTACGATGAGTTTTATGACCGATCCAAACAGCTGGACTTTTGCGGTACATACCTTTGGGATGAACGTCAAAGGACCAGAGCAGGCCAAGAAGCTTGGTGTCATTGCTCAAGCTAACCGTGGGACGTTCCAACTGGTGCAGCCGAGCCCGGCGGCGATTCAGTTATCGCAACAGCGCCCCGTGAGGTACAACAAGCGGGGTGCCACGTGGAGTGAGAATGGGCGCTAGCCGTATCGACCACGAACCGTGTTCCCAGGAGTTTGAGACGGTTTTGTTTTCCCAGGCGACCTCCGGCACGATCTCCAGTCGAGCCCTCTGCCACTGAAAAATCTGAAAACACCGTCCCCGGCAGGCTGAGGCGGTGATCTTGCTGCGGCAGCGATGGCCTGAGTAGCGTAGTTGCCGAAGGTATTTGGCAGCGGTAAAAACTGCGTCTTCTCAAAGGTTGCGAGAAGGTATGAGCCGGCGATCTTCCAAAAAAATAAGGCTTGCTATGGTGGTATCGCCTGGCACTGGTGCCATTGGCAGCGGTTCCGAAAGTGCGCTTGGGAGCCCTGTTTGCAGGGGAAGATCAGTCGGGTGGGCTTTGAGGCGGTCTACTAGGTCATGTTGCAGGCCCAGGGAAGTGCTAGCGGCCCTGGGGGTTTGACTGGGAATGACCTGTTGCAAGCAGCGTCAATTGATATTGACCCCTGGTAGGAGGTCACTACAATCCCACCGCTTTTCGGTTTCGGTGGTGGTTCGCAAGTGGGGTGGCTGTCAGTTGGGCAGGACCGGCCCTTGGGCTCGCACCGATATCGATGGACTTTTGTTATTACGAATTTGGGAGAATTAGAACTCCAATCGTCGTGTCCGGTTCCTGTTGGATTGGACCAACGGATTGGCGCTGCCGCAAGCCGATTTCATTCAGTCAGCTGGGCCAGTGACGATGATTATATTGACAGACACGCGGGAGACGAAGAAAGCTATGTCAGGACGCCACTCATTAACTGTTTTGTACGCTATGACAATCGTCGGACTTTTGGGGTGCCAGTCGGGGCCTCGTTGGGCTTGGTGGAGAGATAGCGGTGCGCCGCCTACCGATACGTCGCTGGTTGCCCGTGCTGCTGTAGATGCGGCAAACACGCCAACTCCCGGCACGGAACCTGCTACCGTTGTGGGGTCTGATTCCAGCGAGTTGGCATCCAGTCCTGTAGTTCCCAGTGCCATAGTTCCCAGTGCCGTGGAAAAAACTGGCTTGCCTTCTGCGCAAGCAATTCCCCAAACTATCGCTACCCGGGTCGGACCAGCCCAGTCACCTCCAGCAGCGGTTGTTACGGCCAGTGCGGTTCAGGCCAGTGCGGTTCAGGGCAGTACGGTTCAGGACGGCCGGTCGAGTTTGGTTCCGCCAGGTTCTGCCGATACGGTTGCCCAGGCGCCGATTGCCAGCTATACCCCACCTGGCACGCCACCTCCGCTAGCCTCCTCGAAATCGCCGCTGTCAGCCAGTTCGGTGGCGTCAGTCGCGGCTCCCAAGGGTGCAACGCCCAGATCAGCGGGGCCCTATGATCCGGCCATGTACGAGGCTTCGAGGAGTCCCCGGGTCGCGGTTGCATCTAGCGGACCGACCCGTTATTCAGAGGCCGCGCAAAAGGATCGGTATGCCACCAATGGCGGGCCGGCTGTGGGGCTCGCGGATCGATACGCGGTTTCGCCTGCCAGTGGAGTCGCACCAAAAACATCCGCGGTGCAGCAAGCATCACAAGCCAATATTGATGCTACTGGTTCCCCGCTTGTGACGGTTCCTGCTGCTCAACCAGCGCCGTCTGGCCAAATAGCCACAGGGCCCTCAAGTGGGGGACTTGCAAATGGAGGGTACCCCACCAACAGTGTTGGCAATCGTTATGCTGCCTCGCCGCCTGCAGTGAGTTCTGCTGCGCGCCCAAGTGAACCTCCGGCGACCATTGCGAGTCGAGGTGTGCCTGTCCAGGCAGAAAATGTAGCGACAGCGCCCTTTGAGCGAACGAATCGGACTGTTGGAGCAATTCCTCAGCCGGTGCCACAGGTAAGTTCGGTTGCTGCGGCAAAAGCAGCAAAGCCTATCGGTCAGTATCGTCCTGGTGGAACATCGACCTATTCTTTGGGGGAAGTAGAACTGGCGAGCCGCTTGGTGCCTACGGGCCGAGTTGGTGGATCCCAGGCTGAAGGAGGGGCAGCGCCGTCCACCCTTGTTCCAGGCTACACTCCCGAGAGGCCAGCCGGCGGGTCTGCTACGCGGACGTACTGATGCCGGTTGTCATGCCATTTTGTATGCGGACGCGGGGTGCAATTATTAAGCAGTTAGGCTGCCGGATTTTCTACCAGCCCATCACCATGTTTGACTCGACTACCTTGCGGGACTGTTCCAGGTCTGCTCCGGTTTGTTGCATATAAAGTCGAATAGCGTGGACCTTGTCGCCTTCTGCTTTTGCCAGGCAATCTCGGGCAGTGTGGCATGGGTCCATGCTGCCAGAAATTCCAAGCGCCCATTTCGAGATAACCCACGTGTCACGTGGTCGCTTTGTTTGTCGGATAATGGTTTCCTGCGGGTAGGCGGCGGTGACGGCAGAGGTTGCAACGTCATCGTCTTCCGCCCAAGTAATGAGGATGTGGTTCTCGGTTTCTACTTCGAACAGGGGCATTTGTTTCTCCGTACAGCAATAAAGAACTCCTTGGTTTTGGCAAGGGAGTGCCTGGTCGGCTGCCCAAACAAGGGGCTATTGGTCCGACCCAATAAGGATCGTAGGGAATCAGAGGGCTCGTGGTCAACTTGTCGGGTAAAACGGTCGAGGTTTCGTCTTGGTGGTAGCTCAGCTTGGATGCTTAAGCCAGCCTGTTTGCCCTAATATGCCTACCCTCCTGTTATTCAGCAAGTAGCCAATTCTATATACTGAAAATTGGTTCGTTTTTGTCGAGGTGGTTTGTGGCTGTCCCGCATCACCATTTGGCCGCAAGAGAAACGAAAAGGGCTTAGCGAGATGTTTGCCATAAACTCCATGCTTTGGCCTGCTACCGGGTGATTTTTCGAGCAAGACCTCTATTATTGTCAACCTGGCTATGTCTGACCCTTCAGCGGACGATACACGAGACCAATCACCAAGCAAGGCTCCGCAGTCGGTGCCTGCTGGGGTCGACGCTGAACAACCTGTGGGTTCCCTACTGTGGGGCCGCTGGTCACTGATTTTGTTGACCCTTGTTGCATTGTGTGCGGTTTACCATCGGGAGGCTAGGCATACGGTGTGTCGGTTTGTTGCCAAACGCCACGCCGATACCGCGAGCGGACTTTTGGTGAATGAAGATGTTGCGGGAGCTCTTGCGAAGGTGGAGCAGGCTCTGCGGTGGTTGCCGAATGATTCGGCGTTGGTCTATTTGCGGGGACAGATCTTTGCCGAAAATGAGAATTGGCAAGCTAGCTTGGGGGATTACACCCATGTGATCGAGGAGCTTGCGCCGGAATTTGCTTTCGTCTATGTGAAACGGGCTGCAGTGCACGAGCAGATGGGCAATTATGTGCTTGCCTTAGAGGACGTCGAGCAGGCAATGAAGTTCTCGCCCGCAGGTGAACTATCTCTGCTGAACCATCATGCGTACCTCTGTGGATTGGCGAACGTCAAGCTTGACGCTGCTCAGGCAGAAATTAATCAAGCGCTGAAGTTGTATAGGGAAGAAGCTCAACGCCAGGGACGGACGAATGTTGAGCCGGCTGCCTTTCTCGACACGCGCGGGTTCGTGCATTATCGACTTGGCCAGTACGACCAGGCTCTCTCTGACATCACAAAAGGGCTCCGCTATCTGGGCGTCGAGAGGAAGGCGACCTTGGAAAAAATCACCAAGCACGAGATTTCAGTTAGGGGGCCGATGCGCGCGTACGACCAAATGCAAGGTGAGATTCTCTACCACCGGGGGCTCGTGCGACAGGCATTGGGGCAAACCGAAGAGGCGGAGAAGGACTTTGGTTCTGCGGTTGAACTCGGTTATGAGATCCCGCCTGCGCCCAGCCAGCCCGTGGCACAATGAAAGATTGTTGAAACATCAGCGGCTCACCTGGAGTCAAGATGGCTGGTTTGGCTCCGGTATGTGATGTGAGATGTTGGTTCGCGAATTCGCCGACGCAGTTCATCGTTTGTGGCCGCAGCCAAAGACCAGAAAGAACAGGCCCAGCGAAGTCCCTCCCACTAACGCGAGGATCCACTCCTCCTGGGTCAGCTCCATTAGCCACGTCCATGTGTGGCCGACCATTTTGTGGGAATAGGTACGCAGTTCAGTGAGGATAGCGTTGACCTTGTTCACCGGTAATGTCTCCGCATACGACCTTTTGCTTTTGCTCCTACTATTCCTATTTCAAAGGTACCTTGCAATTGGAAGTCGTGGCGGTTGGGTTCGGTTGCGGTGCACGAGGGGCCGCCATGTGCCGCTTGCTAGCGACACAGTTTTTGAATGGGGAACCTGGGAATATCTTTACAACCGTCGCTACCAGTTCCCCTACGAGATCATTCCCCCGTCGACGACCACGGTTTGACCGGTTACGAAACTGGCCTGACTGATAAGCCCGTGGGCAACTTCGGCGATATCTGCGGGAAGGGCAATTCGACCAAGGGGGGTTCCCTGGCTAAGGCGATTGACGTGTTCCTCGTGCCCTTCGACCCAGCGGGTTTGTACGATGCCCGGTGCGATGCTGTTGACACGGACTTCCGGTGCCATCACACGGGCAAGCGACTTGGTGACGCTGATTGCCGCAGCCTTGGAAGCTGCATAGGCGACTGAAGAACCCTGCCCGATCAGGCCTGCCACTGACGTGATATTCACGATGCAGCCCTCCTGTTTTTTTAGCTCGGGATAGGCGGCACGCGAGCATTGGAAAAGTCCTTTGACATTCACATCCATGATTCGGTTCCAATGTTCCTCCTGGAGGCCTTCCAGGTCTTCCATTTCCACGAAGAATGTACAGCCAGCATTGTTTACCAGAATGTCGAGTTGTCCAAATTGGTCCACGACGGCCGCGACCATTTTTCGAACCTGGGAGTCGTTGGCCACATCGGCCTGGCATGTGATGGATTGCGTGCCTAAGGCCGTGCATTCGTTGCTTGTTTTGGTGGCATCTTCTTCAGAGCGGGAGTAATTTAAGGCAGTATTCACTCCGCTGCTGGCCAGTTGAAGTGCAATGGCTCGGCCAATCCCAGTGCCGCCACCGGTAATCAGGGCAACCTTGTTCGTGAGCATAGATCATTCCTTAAGTATTTCAGCTGTGGTATGGAGATTCCTGGTATTTATCTTCTCCGACGGAGCGACAACTCGCCGTTAGAAAGACAAAAATCGAAGTCGCGTTGACGCGACGCTGGCTGACGATGCGATTGTTTTGTAGGTTACGTGAAGCGGAGCTATCTGCGTCACAAGACCTCCAAGCAGAGCAGAAATGAACCATGAAATCAAGTTGTGCGAGAGCTTTTGTTTCCCGATGGTTGACGATTCTGATTTGGTTGGCTGCATGCGAGCTGGCTGCTGGTCAAGCCAGTTCGGCAGCGTGGCCGAATTGGATGGGGCCTCGTCACGACGGAATTTCTTCCGAAACAGGCTGGTCCACGGAGTGGCCTGAAGAAGGCTTGTCCTTGGTCTGGCAGCAAGCGATTGGCATTGGTTTTAGCTCAGTGGCAATTGCTGACGGACGCCTGTTTACGATGGGCCATGTTGATGGGCAAGAGTTTGTTTATAGTTTCGATGCGCTGACTGGCGGGTTGTTGTGGTCGCACGCGTACGATGCTCCGTTGGTCGACAACCTGCACGAAGGAGGCCCCGGGTCAACACCCACGGTCGACGGTGATTTTCTCTACACCCTTGGGCGGGCTGGCGAGCTTATTTGTTTTCGCGCTGCGACTGGCCAGGTCGTGTGGGCACAACAGTTCCAGGAAGATCTGGGAATTGCCTTGCCAGAGTGGGGATTTACCAGTTCGCCCTATGTGCTGGGAGACCAGCTCATTTTTGAAGCGGGCTGCGTTGTTTCGTACGACAAGACCAGTGGCAAGAAGCGGTGGCAAACCGACAAGCACCAAGCTGGCTATGGTTCTGCGGCCGTTTTCTCCTTAGGCGGCAAGACGATGCTCGCTACATTGGATTGCGATGGCCTGCGTGTTGTTCGTGCCGGCGACGGTCATGAAGTTGCCTTTACGCCGTGGGACTCACCCTATCGGACCAATTCGACGACACCCATTGTCGCTGGGGACCTGCTTTTTATTTCGACCGGTTACAACGCCGGGTGCGCATTGTTTCGGCTACAGGGCAACGAGCTCGAAATGGTTTACCAGAACCGTGATATGCGCAACCACTTTAACAACAGCATTCTCCTGGATGGTTATCTGTATGGCTTCGATGGCAATTCCAATCTGGGTCGGCTCGTTCGTTTGAAATGCATGGACTTTGGGACCGGTGAAGTGGCTTGGGAAAAAGAGGGGTTTGGTTGTGGGTCGCTGATGATTGCCGACGGCAAGCTCGTTGTTCTCGGCGAGGCGGGTGAACTGGTGGTTGCCGAGGCCACCCCGGAGGAATATCGCGAAGTTGCCCGCGCCGATTTCCTCAGGGGCCGTTGTTGGTCGGTGCCCGTCCTTTGCGGCGGACATATTTACGGTCGCGATGCAGCAGGAGACTTGCGTTGCGTCAAGTTGCCGCCAGCGAGTCACTAGCGGGTGGGGTTTGCGTGATCGGTCCTCGAGAATCGACGACTGTCCCTGCTGTGCATGAGTCGGCGATGTCAAGGGATCGTTCCGTGCTCGACGTTGACCTGCCGGGTTTGCAGAAATGCTTCTGCCTCATCGGCGGTGAACACACCGTCATAGGCCCCCAGGGCTTGTGCACAAGATCCGCCCAGGGCCGTTGCATAGCTGAGTGTGCGGGGAAGATCCCAGTTTTTTAACAGGCCGGAAATCAGGCCTGCGTCAAAGGCGTCGCCGCAGCCGGTCATGTCAACAAACTCGACCGGAAAAGTACCTGTCCTCCATAAATCGTGACCACGCATGGCAAGGGATCCTTTCTCACCCAGCGTGACGATCGTAGTATCGACTCCCTTGTCGCGGAAGACGCGGGCTTGTTCGGAAGGGTCGCTTCGACCTGTGATCCGGGCGGCCTCGTCATCATTGGGCAGGAAATAGTCAATGTAGGGCAGGCATGCGTCGAGTTGGCCAAAATCACGCATGTCTTGTGAGGCCACCACGTCAACCACGGTCACCACGTTGTGGGTCCGACAGTATTTCAGCAACTCGGCAAGCTCGTCCGTGCGGAAGTTGGGCATGGCAAACAAGCCTCCCACGTAAAATACCTTGAGGTCGCGAATCCAATCACGGTCCAACTGGCCGACCGAAAAGGACCGGTTGGCGCCAAAACTGTGTAGGAAACGACGGTCCTGACCTTCGATAAGTAGCACGACCGTTTGTGAGGTCGGTTGGTCGGTCGTCGATTTTACCTGGCTGCAATCGACCTGCCGGGCATGGAGTTGCCCCCGTAGAAGCCGGGCGGCTGAGTCCTCGCCTACCAGACCTGCGGCACCAACGGTCACTCCTTGCTTGGCCAGCGAGCAAGCGACATTGGCCGCGCATCCTCCCACCGTTGAGGGGATGTCGTCGAGAATTGCCAGTTGGCCAGGCTCAGGCAGGGCCTTCACCGGGCCGCAAATTGTATCGACGACAAGAATTCCAGCACAACCAACTTGGGGCACGGAAGGACTGTTTTCAGGGATCAAGGGTTTGGAAGTCAAGGAGTGGTTTTTAGCAGGGGCCACGTGGAGCTAAGCAGCAGGCGGGTCAGCCGATTCATAGTCAATTGCTCAGCAGGGATGATCCAAGTTATGGTTGGCCGAGTAGCCAATCAACCGCATTTCGAGGTGCGGCCTGTGCGTCGCCGTGCCAGACGTTTACGTTGGAGATTGCCTCGCTTGCGTCGTAAGTTGCTTGGGCGACATCGGGCAAACTGGTCCCTTCGCCAGCCAGCCATAGTGGTGTGGGAGCTGCCAGGGCCAACAAGCCCGGCAGGTCGCCATATTTTGCGACTCCTGGCAGGAAGTCGGGATCCCGCAGGCTCCTGATGTTTGCGAAACGAAAGCCTTGGGTATCGACGGCCAGTCGGTCGACGACACCGCGCGCCTGGGTGCAAGCTGCCACGGCCCAGTGCCCTGCCCCGCCCAAGCCTATCAGGTCGATTTGTGCCGGCTTGGGGTCTTGGTGGCTGGCCAGCGAGAGTACGCTAAGTACGTCGTGCACGCGTTGGGTGAAAACCGGATGGTTGTAGCCGAATGTGTACGCGGCAGCTTCCCGGGGAACTTTCAAAGTGCGGGCTGTTTTCCAGGTGGTCAGGTATTCAACGCGGCGAGTTTCCTCCAGGGGCAGCCCATCGGCGAGCGACTCGCCCTGGTAGAGTAAATCAACGCCAATGACTGCGATGCGCGAATCAATCAGCCGCTTGATGTGGGGTTGCAATTCACCTGCCTCGGTGAACAAGCCTGCTTTCCCGGACGTGGTAAGCCAGATTGCAATACGGCCATGCCACTGTTTGGGAGTCAGACGCACGATGGGGAGTTCTTCGTGGTGCGGCCGGTTGCGGAGCAGTCCAATCGACTCTGTGTAGTTCCCCCGGTCAGTTTCGTGTGTCGGTTCATAATCGACATCAGATCCCGGGGTGAGTCGGCGATCGATCAAGACCTCAACCGCGCCACCGATAACCCCTCGATACCGGTTCAGCGAATCTGCATCGCGCGGTGTGAGAGATGCGAGTTGTTGTTGTGCGTCATCGTGCCACCATTTGAGCAGCTTGCGTTCAAAGTCAACGCCTCCCTCCGGTTGAGGGTGTTCGCTGTTGTAGACGGTCATTTCGTCACTACGCAACCGCAGGTAGTCCCGCTCTTGAATCGGTTCGCTGATGCCAAGCTCCAGGTGGCGATTGAACCACTCGTACATGGCATGTCGGGAGACCGAATTGTAGTTGTGTTTGAAATCCGTTCGCGAGAGGAGCATCACGTTCTCTGGTGCCCCCAGGAATTCGTAGTGTTGTTGCAGTTCTGGTAGCCCTTTGGAAGCCAATTCCACAGTCCAGTCGTCGGCAGCGGTGAGCCCCATCGGTTTGGGGGCAAACAATGCGGCAAAATCGACATTGCCTGTGCCGATACGAAGCCCGCAGGCATTTTCGCACGTACATCCACCCTGCATGGCTGTTGATACCATCACTGCTGGAAAGGAAACCTTTGGCCGTGGATCGAGTGCACAAAGGAGCATGGTTTGAGTCCCTCCGCCGCTGGCTCCTGTCACGCCAATCCGGTTTGGATCGACATCCGGGAGTTCAGAGAGAAAATCGAGGGCCCGGATTGAATTGACCGTTTGTAACCCAAGTACGTTTTGGGCATGCGCTTCTGCCTGGGGACTGTAAAGGCCCCAGTTTTCGAGGGAGTTCATTTCCGGGTCTTGCCGCACGAAGCTGTGTGCCAGCTCGATCGGAATTTGCTGACTATCGGCGTAGCCAATCATGTCGTAGTGAAAGACCACGCATCCCATGCGTGCGAGGTGGACACAACGTGCTTGAAGCGGACTGCGGCCCCCTTCGAAGAAGGTTTCACCCCCGGCAAGGAATTCTTTATGGATCTCCTCGGACGATTTTTCATGAAAGCGGCCTTGGGGCCAGTGGCCATGAGGACAAAGTATGGCTGGACGTTGTCCCACCTGGTCCTTCGGGCGGTACAGGTTACCGGTCACATAAAACCCGGGCAGGCTTTCAAAAAAAACTTTCTCGACCGTATAGTCGCCCCGGTCCATCAAGCCGTGTGCCACTGCATTCAGGGGAGTCTTGGTGGGCATTGGCCAGAGACCAGTCGAGACCAGAATTTTGCGGCGTACCTGCTCGGCCCGCTGGGCCCACTCGTCTGCCGACGCTGCCGGCGCAAAGGGAAAGTAGCTGTCCAGGGTCTTGAGGGGTCCAAGTCGGTCGTCGTTGGGTAATTTTCCCGCAAGTACCAGCACTGGATTGGCCTTTGTGAGAGGGGTTAATAATAGCAAGGAGACAATTGCAAAAGTCAGACTAAGGCCAAGGCGAGAACAAATGCAGGTCTTTTGGGCACCGACGCGTAGCCAACAGTCGTTGTGTCTCGGTGGTTTTCGTCGGGACACCGCGCTTCTCCTTGGATATCACTAAGTGACAACTTGGAAAGTTTTGCTGCTCAAAACGTCTCGAATCAGCCTATCGGCATTATAGTTGACCCTGGGAAAAACTAACAGGTGACGACCAATGGCTCGGTACCGCGGCCGGCTGGTGGGGGGGATAGGCACCTGTGGGGCGAACCAGGCTGCCGGTTGGGGAGTCTCGCTGGAATAGCCTTGTTTGGCATTGACGGTTCACAGGGGGCAGTGTGGCTTTTCTTGGGCAAAACCGTGCTGTACCGTTCGGGCCGGTGGGTCGAGACGAGCCGGCGTTACGGGGACGACTTGCCCACTTGTCCGGTTCTTGCTAGATTTCTAGGCTTGGATTGGCCGATGTCAGGGAACAGGTTTTGAACGGTTTGTTGGCCTCGATCAGCTTGCTCTGGTGCAAGCATGTGGCGCCGTAGCTCAATTGGTTAGAGTTCCGGACTGTCGATCCGGTGGTTGCGGGTTCGAGTCCCGTCGGCGTCGCTTTGAGGAAACCCCCGAGAACCACAGTTGTTCTCGGGGGTTTTTGCGTTCTGGTGGGAGCGTCTCATGCTATTGGGTTGACACCATCGGTCTCCAGGTTTGTCTGCAGCGGGAGTCATTCCCGGATTCGTGATGGCAGACTTGGCTCATCCAATCAAGCTTGCTCCCGGGTAACCTGCCCTCGCTTCACGATCAGGCTGTGGTCACGGCGGCGAATGAAGCTTTACGAGGTGGTGGTGGAGTTGACAGTGCGGGCTGCTGGCCCGGATCTTGCGGCTGCCTACTGGTCAGCTTGCTTCCTGCCAGGCCGGCGACGCGCGAATGGCCCCTGGGTTTCATCTTGTTGAGTCGCACATCATCTATGCGGTCGACAGAAAAAGAAATAGCTTCCGATAAATCAACTTCCGAAAGTGGTTATGTTCTATCGTTTTCAATCGCCGCGCCGTTCTTGGTCTTGAGACCACTTGAAAGAACTTGAGGTAATCCAGCGAGGGTGTGCGGGAGAGGTCTGGGGAAGTTCGATTTTAGTTGTCAAAATACAGAAGCGGGCCCACGTTTGGCGAGGAAGCACTAGCTTCAAACCGTGGTCCCCTTTACCATACGGTTTGTTGGCAGGGCAATTCTTGCTGTTTTAGATCGTTTTTTTGCACGAGGGTATTTTCTAGCATGTCTACCGTGGTCGTCAGCGATTTTACCTGGGAGAATGTCGATATTGAGCGAGCAATTCTGGAGCCGCTCGGCTGTGAAGTTATCGAGGCTCAATGCACGACCGTGGCCGAGACCATTGATGCGTGTCGTAACGCAGACCAAATTATTTCTCAGTATTCGCCCCTCACTGCTGAGGTTGTTGGTCAGCTCGCAAGCGCAAAAGTCATCGTGCGGTATGGTGTCGGGTACGACAACGTCGATGTGGAGGCCGCCGCTTCCAAAGGAATCCCGGTTTGTAACGTGCCGGACTACTGCATCGAGGAAGTTGCCGATACGACACTTGGGCTCATGCTTTCTTCGATACGCCAGTTCGGTGTGAATCACCGATATATTCAGCAGGGGGATTGGGGGATGGGCGTTCCCCTTAATCGCATGTTTGCCATGCACACGCTGACGGTTGGCATTGTTGGTTTTGGTCGTATTGGACAGGCCGTGGCTGCTCGCTTGCACCCATTTAACTGCCGTGTCCTCGTGTTTGATCCCGTTGTGGACGATGCCCAGATCAAGGCAGCGGGGTGCGAACCTGTTTCGCTCGAAGAAATTTGGGCCAATAGCGATTTGATCACGCTGCACTGTCCGGCGAACAAGCATACAGACAATCTTGTTGCGGCCGAGGCGATTGGCCAAATGAAAGAAGGAGTCATCCTGGTCAACTGTGCCCGGGGAACCGTTGTCAATACTAGTGATTTGACGGCCGCTTTAGAGAGCGGAAAAGTAGGGTTCGCTGCACTTGATGTGGTGGCTCCGGAACCACTTCCTGTGGATCATCCTCTGCGGACGATGGAGAACGTGCTGATTAACAGTCACCTGGCCGTGGCGACGGTCGACTGTGTCGAACGATTGCGGCGTCACGTTGCGGAAACTGTCGCCTGTTCGGTGCGCGGCGAGCCTATTCCCAATATCGTCAACGGGGTCGCACAGGCAGTCGAAGGTTGATTGGGTGGCGAAAACACAAAAACTTCTCAAAGAGGAAATGGAATCTATGTCAGCACGTGTCACGATTGAGCAACTTGAGTCGTTTTGTGTCGATGCGCTCAAAGCGTGTGACGTTGGTGAAGACAACGCACGGGCGACGGCCGCACTGTTGGCGTTTACGGACAGTTGGGGGGTGTTTACCCATGGCTCCAAGCTGCTAATCGGTTATGCCAAACGGCTCACAGGCAAGGGCCTGAAGGGCAACGGGACCCCCAGTGTCGTGCGAGAGGGGCCCAGTTGGGCCCTGGTCGATGGTGGTTCTAATTTGGGGCAGGTGACATCGACGTATGCGATGCAGTTGGCCATCGAGAAGGCAAAAGAGGCGGGTACGGCCTATGTGGGCGTGAGGAATAGTTGTCACTTTGGCGCCGCGGGCGTTTATGCCAACCAGGCTGCCCAGCAGGGAATGATTGGCATGGCGATGGCCAACGATGTTCCTTCGGTGGCGGCACCAGGATCGCGAAATGCTGTTACCGGAAGTAATCCGATGGCCTACGGGGTTCCCACCGGTGGACATCCAATTCTGCTTGATATGGCGATCAGTACCGTAGCCGGTGGAAAAGTCTTTGCGGCATGTGAGCGGGGAGAGCCTTTGCCCGACAACTGGGTGATTGGTCCTGATGGCCTGCCAACGAACGATGGTAGTGGGTATCCCGAGAGTTCATCGCTGGCCCCGATGGCCGGTTACAAGGGGTACGGTATTGCGCTTTTGATTGAAACGATTTCTGCCGTCCTGACGGGAGCTTCCATGACGCGGAATGTGGGTAGCTGGCTATTTGACGACCCGGGTATTGAGACCGGTCATGGAGGAGCATTTCTGGCGATCAACGTGTCGACCTTGATGCCCCTGGAAGTATTTCAACAACGCATTGACGGACTCATTGAGGAAATTCATGCCGCTCCCAAAGCCGACGGGTCGGAACGTATTTATCTTCCCGGTGAGAAAGAGTGGGAGAAGCGGGAGGAGGCGCTCAAAGTAGGCATTTCGTTACCGTCGGACGTGATTCAAAGCTTGGGGCGGTTGTCGAAGCATACGGGAGTTGCGGCCCCAGATTGGCTTTAATCTGGCAGGACGCCTGGTGAAGGTGCCCCCAACCGATGGGCGGTGCCAAACCAGAGAATCGTTGTCCCGAGGGTTGGCTCTTCATTTTTGGACGAACTGGAGGCTGGGTTGCATTCGAAATTAGCAACGACCAGTTTGCCACGATGGGCCGATTTAATAAAAATAGCTACGGATAGTACCCTTTCAAACCTGGTGATGGATTTAACGGCACGATGATCATTCTGCTTTCGCCTTCCAAGACGATTGATTTCGACGACCCGCCACCAACCGACGAGGCAACCCGACCAAGGTTTCACGCGGATGCAAATCGCCTCGCCGTGGTCTTGCAAGACTATCGTCCGAAGAAAATGGCCCAATTAATGAGTGTGAGTGAGGCACTCGCAGAAAAAACATGTGGCTTTTACAGTAAGTGGAAGAAAAAGTACGACGCCCAAGGGACCAAGCAGGCCATTTTTGCTTATCGGGGAGATGTTTATACAGGGCTTCAAGCATCAAGTTTTTCTGATCGCAAGTTGGTGTTTGCTCAGGAGCATTTGCGAGTTCTTTCGGGACTCTATGGTGCTTTGAGACCGCTGGATTTGATCCAGTCTTACCGTCTGGAGATGGGGATCAGGCTCCAAACCGAAAAAGGCAAAGACCTTTATGCATACTGGGGAGATCGCATTACACGTTCCCTTCGTGACGATCTTGAAGGGGCAAGAGAACGGGTGGTTTTGAACCTGGCTTCGGCGGAATATTTCAAAGCCGTTTCACCAGCCAAGCTGGACGCACGCATCATCACGCCCGCGTTCAAAGAGGAGAAAGACGGAAAATTTCGATTTCTGTCGATGTTTGGCAAGCGGGCTCGTGGCTTAATGGCCCGTTACGTGATTGAAAATCAAATCGCAACGGTCGAAAAATTGGTGCACTTCAAAGAAGAAGGGTACCGACTTAACAAAACGCTTTCCGAGGGCGATCAACTCGTGTTCACGCGCAAGCAGCGTTGAGGATAACCGGTTCGGTTAACGTTTTTCAGAGAGACCGTGTCGATCGCTGCTCTTTTGAGTATTTGTCGTTTTACCGACAGCCTTTACTCAAAAAATTCTGCAAACGTTTCTTCCAGAGCGGTGATGCCAAGACGAAAACAGCCGGTGTCGCCAAGCAGGCTAAAGAGTTGACATCCCAAATCGCGACATTGCCTGGCGTGTTCCAGGGTGGGACAGAGCGCTCCCCAGGCGATTCCAGCCTTTTGGGCTGCCTGGCCAACCCGCTCCAGGACTGCGACACACTTCGGATTGAGCATGTCGCCGGGGACCCCCAAATTGACCGAGAGATCCGCCGGGCCAATGAACAGCAGGTCAACTCCCTCGACGGCGGCAATTTCCTCGACTTGCTCAACGGCCGAGAGGGTTTCAATCTGGATCGCAAGCCATCGGTCACGATTAGCGGTTTCAATATACTCGGTTATTGGAACGGTTCCATATTTGGATTCGGGGTTTGCGGTAAAGGTACCACGTCCACCGCGGGGGGCAAATTTTGACCAGGAAGCGATCTTGGCGACTTCCTCAGCGGTACGGACCTGGGCGGCCATGACTCCACTGCAGCCAGCTTCCATGGGCCGCATAACCATTCCGTAATCGGTGGGAGGCACACGGGTAAAGCAATCGAGCCCACCTGACCGGGCGGCCATCGCCAAAAGTTCGATTTGAGGATGCGTCAAGGCACAATGTTCTTGGTCGAACCAGACACCGTGAACATGGCTGAGATAGCTGGCTGCCTCGACAAGTTTTGGCGTCGCCATGTTGCTGATCGACATGACGGTGACGGTTTTATTTTGCTGGAGTCGCTCTTTAATAATGCTGGACATAAATGGATCAAGGGGGTTAGGGCTGTCTGGTGGTTGACCTTATTGAACCGGGAAGTATAAGGTCACGGAATCGTCTCTTCCAGGGGGTGATTAAACTCAAGCAGCTGTTTGCACAGCGAGGTCAACGTTATTTTTGTAGTCGGTATGTTGTTGCAGGAGAATCACCCGTCATGCCAATTCACCATTTCACTCTGGCAACGCGAGACCTGGAAACCTCCTCTCGGTTTTACCAGGCTGTTTTCGATTGGCAGATCGTCGAGCGACCAGGCAATATTCCGATGGGTGGTGTCTGGCTGTCGATCCCCGGGGGCCAGCAGTTGCATCTTACGGAGGTCCCTGATTTTCAGCCGTCGAAATTTGAGGATGAGTTTGGGAGGCACGTGGCACTATGCGTGACCGATGCAGAGTTAGATGAAGTTCGAGCGAGGCTGATCAAGCAAGGTGCAGAAATCATTCCTCCCAAGCGGGATACGCCTCACCGACGGTTCTTTTTTCAGGACCCGGACGGATACATCCTTGAAGTGATGGGCACGGTTGCGGCTGAGTGATTTTGGAGGATTGGGCGTCTGGGCGTAGCGGTTGCAGCGGGCTGTTTGGATGTCACTCGTATTTCCGCAACGTCCTCCGGTGATAATGTTTGCGAACAGTATGTCAACCTGATTGCACCACCAGCCGAAGGTAGGCTAAAGGAGAAAGATTCAGGGGTGGTTTGGTGGTGCGTAGCCGGTCACTGTAGCCTGTTGGCGTGTTTTGTTCAGATGGTGTTGGCAATCCGCAATCTGTGCCCTGCCCCGGGAAGATGATTTGTGAGACTAGGGTCATGCTTGCCCTGCCAGAAGATCCTTTCGCGGTGGCCAGGTTCCCCGGCGTTCTCTTGGCGGCCATCAGTCGTAGGGCGGCGAACAGAATGGCAAGCTTGTCTGGCTGCCACTCCAGGCCAATTGGGGTTTGGGCGTTGCACGTAGTGGTTGTTGCGGGGAGAGTTTTATCGTCGAGATCAATGATCTGGATAACTCGATGGTTTGTCCCGCAACTCGAAATTATGGTTCGGGGTTTCTTAAAAATCCAAAAGCACCGCACCGGCCTGGTCGAGATCGCTTTCTAAAATGGAGCCGACGGGTGCTTACGCTCCGGGAGGGTCGTTCAGGGCGGCCAGGTCCGCCTGGTTGCCAAAGAACAGGGGGCGCAGGGAAACCCCTCCGTCAACGAGCAGTTCGGCGCCCGTGATATAGCCACCAACCTGATCGGAAAGCAAGAGGGCTGCAGCGGTGCCGCACTCAAACGTTTCGCCTGCCCGCCCCAGTGGGATTTCCTGCATCAACTGGTCTTCAACTTGATCAGGGATATCGGCGGTCAGCCGAGTTCGGTAATACCCGGGGATCAGCAAATTGCAGCGAATGTTGTGGGGGGCCAGTTCGATCGCCAGGCTTTGCATGATGGGACGTAACCCGTATTTGGAGATCCGATAGACGATTTCTGTGGGGCCTGGGGTGAACATCGACGTGCTGCCAACAATGAGGATGGCGCCACTTTTGCGAGGGATCATGTGCCTGGCCGCTTCGCGGCACGCAAACAGGCATCCCGTGAGGTTGGTTCCA
This sequence comes from Lacipirellulaceae bacterium, assembly GCA_965243695.1. Taxonomy (GTDB): domain Bacteria; phylum Planctomycetota; class Planctomycetia; order Pirellulales; family Lacipirellulaceae; genus JAKVCB01. The sequence continues at coordinate 30,209 of CBDEWC010000009.1, forward strand.
ATAACCGCATCGTACTGTGGGCGATCGATCTGAGTGATCGGCTTATGAATTGCCCGGGCGGCGTTATTGATAAACAAATCGAGGTGTCCAAAGGTGTCGATTGCCTCGCAAAACATTGCGGCGACATCGGATTCGCAAGTCACATCTGCTGCAATCCCCAGGGCGTTGCTGCCCTGCGATTTAAGCTGGTCAACCACAGCCTGGTCGGGCTTGCGACTGGCGACTGCAACATCCACCCCTTCAGAAGCCAGAACCTGAGCAATGCCGAGCCCAATCCCGCTGGAGCCACCAGTGATCAAAGCGGTTTTTCCGCGAAGTCCGGTATCCATAAAGACCATTTGTTCCAGAAGAAAAGCAATGAGGCCGTGTTGCTGCCTGTTGTGAGGTTCCAATTCGCCCCTGTTTAGGTTGGTCAACGTGGTTTGCAAGCGTAGTCCGGTGGCAGGCAATTTGCAAGCCAGTCTCTTGGCAGGATGGCCGGCTCAAGTTAACGTGAACAGGTCATGGTTGGCGATCTCTGCAAAAATTTCACAACCGGAAGGGAAGGTCATTGAATGGGGGACGCAAAAAACGGGCTCGTTTGTCGGGATGGATATGGGAAGATTGTGTTTGGGCTGGTACTGGGTTGCCTGGTAGGAATGGTCGTGGTGACTGGGTGTCGTCGGGGTGGGAATGCCGGAGTGTCAAAGCCGCGGTTCGCCTTTGTCGTGAATGTGCCGACGGACCGTTTCTGGGATATTGCCTATGCAGGTTGTTTGAAGGCAGCCTCAGAAGAAGATGTGATTGTTGAGTTTCACGCGCCCAACGAGGCCACTGCTCAGCAGCAAAAACAGATCGTCGAGGCACTCATGGCCCGCGGCATGGACGGAATGGCCATCTCTCCTCTGAATCCTGAAAGCCTTGCTCCCCTGATTGATCAAGCAAGCGAAATGTTTCCGGTGGTTTGCCAGGATTCGGATCTCTGTGCCGATCCAAACCACTGCGAGTCGAAACGCTTTTGTTACATTGGTACCGATAACGTGCAGTTGGGCCGACACATAGGCGAACTGCTGAAAAAGGCACTTCCAGGTGGGGGGAAAGTTGCGATCTTCGTTGGGAAACTGGACGTGCAAAATGCCATTGAACGTCAGCGGGGAGTTCTCGAGTCGCTTAAGGGGAGCAACTGTGAGGTGATCGGAACTTTTCTCGATGGAGGTATACCCTCGGAGGCCAAACGCGTGGCCACCGATGTGCTGGCGAAAAACCCGGATCTTGCTGGGTGTGTCGGTTTGTGGGGGTACAACGCGCCGCAAGTCGTCAACGCACTGTCAGACAGTCCCGAGCGCAATGTTGTTGTGGTTGGGTCTGACGAATCGGTAGAAACCGTGGCTGCGGTAGCAGACCGGACCCAATACGCCGCAGTGGCTCAGCGGCCGTATGAATTTGGATACAAGTCGATCAAAATATTGGCGCAATTGACCCGCGGTGAATCGGTGGATCTTCCAGAAAACAAGCAGGTATTTGTCCCCACTTACAACATCGTGCCTGACAATGTTGAGCAGGTGGATAAGGAAATCCGGCAGAAACTTGAGCTTGTGGGTCAGCTGCGCAAGGATTACGGAAGATAGGCGTGTGTCAGGTTGGGTGGCTCCACTCGGCGCCAGCTGGAAACTTCTAGCCAACGAATTCGATTGTTTCAAACCACCAGTTTGTTGAGATAGCCCAACCGGTCTTGCCCTTTTCGATGCCACTACTCTCTCTCAAATCGATTGGCAAAACATTTCCGGGGGTGCGGGCGTTAGAGGACGTGACAGTTGAGGTCGATGCTGGTGAGATTGTAGCGGTTGTGGGTGAGAACGGTGCTGGCAAGAGTACGCTTCTTCGAGTCCTCGGCGGCATTCATATGGCCGACGAGGGGGAAATACTGATCGATGGCCAGCACCAGGTTATCCAGAGCGTGCGCCAGTCGATGCAGCATGGTATTCGTTTGATTCATCAGGAACTCAACCTTTGTGACAATCTTTCGATTGCGGAAAATATCTTTTTGGGACGCCAGCCTTTTCGGGGCCCTCGATGGTTTCCAGTCACCAATGGTCGTCAGATGCACCAACAGTCGGCGAAACTACTGCGAGATGTAGGACTTGGTGTGTCGACCCATACCCTGGTTCAGATGTTGAGTGTGGGACAACAACAATTGGTGGAGATCGCCAAGGCACTTTCGGACTCGGCCCGAATTTTGGTGTTCGATGAACCAACCAGCAGCCTGTCGTTGGTAGAAGCCGACCGGTTGCTGGAACTGATTGAGCAATTGCGCAATCAAGGGGCGGCAATCCTTTACGTGACACACCGTCTGGGGGAGGTTACCCGGCTTGCAGATCGTGTGGTGGTTTTGCGAGACGGACGGCATGTGGGGACCCTGCGAGGGGAAGAGATTCAGCGACCCAAGATGATTTCGCTGATGGTTGGTCGGGATGTGCAGCAGTTCTCCGGCAAGCACGATTACTGCCAGGAGCAGACGACGCCGGCACTTCAGGTGCGCGCACTTGACTATCCGGCCGCAGCGAGTCCGCTTAGCTTTCATATTCAACCCGGAGAGATCGTAGGGTTTGCAGGACTCGTTGGCGCCGGTCGTACGGAACTGTCGCAAGTTCTGTTCGGGATCGATCGGTACACGTCCGGCGAGATTTGTGTGGCAGGAAAAAAGGTAGTGATTCGAAGCCCGGTGGAGGCGATTCAGTTGGGGGTTGCCCTGGTGCCGGAAGATCGCAAGGTTCACGGGTTGGTGTTGCCAATGTCCGTGCAGCGGAACATGAGCATGGCAGCATTGCCGAGCATTTCTCGACGGGGATGGCTGAATCGTCGTGCAGAACGGGACCTGGCGGTGGATGAAATAAGGGCGTTATCCGTACGGACCTCGGGAGTGAATCAGCGAGTGTCCCAACTCAGCGGGGGGAATCAGCAGAAAGTGGTTTTGGGCAAATGGCTTGCGATGAGGCCCAGGATATTGATCCTGGATGAACCGACCCGTGGAGTCGACGTTGGCGCGAAGAGCGAAATTTATCGTTTGATTTTCGACTTTGCGGCACAGGGTGTTGCCGTCATGATGATCAGTAGCGAAATGGAAGAGATTGTCGGCATCGCCGATCGGGTTGTGGTGATGCAGGAGGGCCGTATTGCAGGAGAGCTTTCAGGAGACGGAGTTTCCGAAGAAAAAATCATGGCGCTGGCCCTTGGGGAAGTGTCAAGTCAGGTAGCCGGATGAAGGTAAAAGCACCAGTAGAATCTATGGATATCCCAGGCCAGCCGGGGAGGCATTGGCAGGTTGATGAAGTGACGATTCAGGTGATGGTCATGTCGTCGCTGTTGGTCATGGTTGTTCTGTTGACGGGTTGGTACGATCCGAACTTTTTCTCTGCGTTCAGTATTCGCAGTGTACTGCGCGATACGGCAACCTGGAGCCTGTTTGCGTTGGGGCAGGCTGTGGTGATCATTAGTGGGGGAATTGACCTGTCAGTGGGGTCGCTGATGTGTTTTTTGGGGGTGTTTGCGCTGCTGTTACTGGGACCTATTCCTTGGCCTTTGTCCCTATTGCTGGGTCCTGGTCCTCTGCCCTTGTGGCAGATAATCCCCCTTGTGATTCTGCTTGCCATTGCGGTGGGTGTTTGGCATGGGCAACTTGTGTGCCGGCTTGGATTGCAGCCGTTTTTGGTAACGCTCTGCAGTCTGTTAACCCTTCGCGGCTTGGCGCGCGTGATTACGCACGACAAGACGGTTTCTTTTAGTGCCAAAGAGGTCCCCTTGCTGCACGAACTTGGTTCGGGGGCCTGGCTTGGTATTCCCGTACCCGTTTATATCCTGATTGGAGTCATGATCCCGTTGGGATTGTTTATGCACGGCACGGTTCCAGGCCGGTACCTGTATGCGATTGGTTACAATGTTGAAGCAGCCAGATTTAGCGGTGTACGGGTGAACCTGCTACGGACAGTAAGTTACATGATCTGTGGGTTTTTGACGGCCTTGGCCGCCTTGCTGGAGGCCGGAGATGTCAAGAGTGTGCCGCCCTCCAGTGCTGGCATGGCCTACGAGATGTACGGTATTACCGGAGCCGTGCTGGGTGGGTGTGCTCTTCGCGGTGGCCAGGGATCTTTGATTGGAGTCGTCGTCGGAATGGGCATCCTGCGGGTGATCAAGTCGGCTGTCGTATTTCTGGGGATTAGTACCTACTGGACATTTACCGTGACGGGCCTGGTGCTACTTGCTGCTGTTATCGCCGACTCCGTGATCCGCCGCAGGAAGATGGGTTGACGCGGTTTCGAGGCCGGCCGCAGGCCACTTGCAGATAAGACAACACGCGGTTGTGGGTCAGCAGAGACAGTCGAGTCAGGAAAGTACGATTTCAACCCGCTCGGAGAGTTCCTTCACATCGACATCATCGTGTTCGGTGTCGCGCCGTAGATTGACCAGTTGGGTAGCCGTTGGGGTGATTGGAAAGGCTGGCCAGTGCCAGGCGCCTCGATGGACCACGAAGCCAACGATGTTGTCCATTTTAAACGCCACGACCTTGTCGGGCTGAGGGACTTCAGCATCATCGTCGGGATCGTGGTATTCGGCAAAGCAGGCGACACATTCACCTGAAACGGGCACAAACCATTCTTTGGCCTTCTGGTGGCGTTCCATCTGGGTAAGCACCATCTCCCGTCGCTTTTCGGTTAAAAGCCCGATCGTGCGCGGAATGTCCGGTTCAAATTCGACCATCTTCTCCCAGTAGACGAGCGCCTCGTTGTCGGCCAATGGCTCCTGATCTGGTTCGATACGGATGAGTGTTCCGTATTTGCTGAAGGCCTCTTCGGTTAGTGGTTGGACTGCGATTTGTTGGGTCATGAAAATAAAATCTCGCTAGAGTCCAGTTTTCCAAAAGATGCTTCAAGTTGTATTTCTTATTCAGAAGGTTCGTCCTGCAAGGAAGATAAGTAATCTTTTTCCCACATAAATTCGTTGCCTTCAAAGAAGGTATCTGGCAGTACAAAGTCGGCCAGTTTACGGAGTGCACGGTCGATGTGCTTCTGGCCATTTCGCAAGATAAATACGCTGTGGCCAGGCAGTAGGATATCGATTCCCTGATTGGCCAGTTTGGGCATGTCGTTACGGTAGTCTTCGAGACTTGAGCCGGGAGCGTTGGTAATGCCGAGGCTGCCGGCATAGAAAACGACATCGCCGGTCAACATGAACCGTCTCCCATCCATTTCCCACACAAAGACGGTTGAGTCTTTGGTATGTCCCTTGACTCCAATGGCCTGGAGTTGAAGTTTGCCAAGTTGGATTTGGTCTCCATCGCTAAAGGTGTAATCTGGAATACATGCCTGCGGTTGAAGGTTGGCTGGATAACGCCCAAATTTGAAGTTTTGTTCGATGGTGATGTCTTCTTCGAGGTGCTCCATCCAGTAGCGGCCATCCGCTGGGGCCCACACTTCAGCTCCTGTTTCATGGCGAAGCCGAGGGGCGCCGCCCCAGTGTCCCAAGTGCGCGTGCGTAAGGAGAATATGTGTGAGTTGTTTGGGCTTGAATCCAGCACGACCAATATTTTCGAGAATGTCGTTCGTGCCCAGGCCTGTTCCCGTGTCAACCAGCACGAGGGAATCTCCACCATCGATAAGATAGCAGTTGCAGTCGAGTAAATGGCTAATTCCGAACTGTTCGGAGCCTACAAGATAAAGATGGTTTGTAATTTGCATGGTGAGTTCTTCAGTTGGGGCCATGAAATTGCCAGTCCGTTTTCACGCGCCTTTGGGCAAACCGACAGGATCGGTTTCTTCGGGCCACTATACAACCTCAGGGACCCGGTGGGCGTAAATTTTTGCAATCTCAAAGATCCAGCCTCCGGGCGCTTTAAAAAAGGCTACCTTGCGATCTCCAAAACCGGCGGAGATTTCAATTGGCTCTCGAATGGCGATAGCACCGGCCTGGATAGAGTTGGCCACATCGCTGTCAAAATCGTCACTTAGGTAAACCAGGTGCACCGGACCGTAGGGAAGGTCTAGTCCTAGTTCGTCTTCGTAAACCATGCGTTCACCAACGTGCTGATATTTGTCTCCCATTTTTACAAGGGGGATACGGTAATCAATGCCGTCGACCCTAAATGTTTCGTCAAGGACAATTTCGTTACCCAGGTCGCAATGGAACTTCAGTTCCCGCTCGAGGTCGGGTACCTTGATGCCGACGTTCCAAAGTCCGGTTAGCATGGCAATGGTGTTCCTAGGTATTGAAAGTTTTTGATGGGTTGGCGGGTTAAGCCTGCCGTCGAAGGCAGCTGTTCATGACGAACCGCAAGGGTGTATCTCACGCGGGTAACTTTTGTATTTCTCCGCAGTTGGTGTGTGAGGCCCATGCGACAGGTTCCCTGTAAGGTCGGTAGGCGTGTGGAATAGGATCTGCTTGACTGGCCACGCAAAGGGTCTTAGGTTAGGGCCTGGCGCCGATTGGCTCAAGTCATGATTTTGAGCCGGCACCGTGTTCAAGCCGGAATGCTAAACAGCCGTACATTGCCATGGATACACCGCATGATTTCATCAATACGTTCGTATTTCTAATTGCGGTAATTGATCCGGTTGGTTCTGTCCCCGTATTTATTGCGGTCACGCGTGGGTACGAAGAGCGAGAGAGGTTGTCGGTAGCCCTTCGGGCCACTCTCATTGCTGCGGCCATCCTGGTGTTTTTTATTTTTGTCGGTGAATTGCTGCTGAATGCTATTAATGTGCCTCTTTCAGCATTTGAGATTGCCGGGGGGATTGTGCTGTTTCTGTTTGCACTCACCATGATTTTTGGTGAAAGTAAACCTGACGAAGAAATCAAAATGGTGAGCAGTGCGAAAGACATGGCGATCTTTCCCATGGCGGTACCCTCGATTGCATCGCCGGGGGCGATGATGGCTGTTGTCATTCTCACCAAGAATGAACAACACACCATCGCGGATCAGTTGGTAACCACGATGGTGATGTTGAGCGTATTGCTAATTACATTTTGCTTGTTGGTGTTAGCCCGATTTGTCCACCGTTGGATTGGCGACTCAGGTGCAAGTATTGTGAGCCGTGTGATGGGGCTGATATTGGCTTCAGTCGCTGTGGATGCGGTGCTAGATGGAGCGAAGGAATATTTTCACCTGTAACTTCCGGTAGTCCGCGGTAAGAGGCGGGCAGTCAGAAGGCGCTCTGTTGGGGACGGCCATTCTGCGTAGCGATGGGGGCCGGTTCGCGATCAGGGGCGGTGCAGAAGCGGGTTGGTTGGTGCGTCGTAGGCACCAAAGTCATTGAAGAAATGCCGCTTCGCAAATCGATAGGCCCAGCTTTTCTCGGGTATTTGTTGGTCTGGGTTGTATTGCGACGTGCGCGAGACCATTGCCTCAAGTTCAGGCGTCGCCGTTTTTCGCGCTGTGGTATCCCGCGCACCGTGCAGGACGGTGAGTTCATGCAAGAGGTCGGGCCGCTCCAGGACGATACATCCACGCGTTGATGAGGCAGCCAGCTGGCGAAAGTCGCGGAGAAATTCTGACTTCCCAATCGTTTCGGCAAGGGGACGATCGTCATAAATGCTTTCCCGTGCGAATTGTACAATGGGGCACGGCTCAATATCTCCCCAGGGGCTGATGTGGTGCGTGAAGCCGGTGGCAGCCGGGCAGAGGGCCTGGCCGTTGTGGTCGTAGTAGGCATCGACGATGCCAATTGGTTTTTTGCAACGCATGTCAACAACGAAGCGGCGAATGCGAAGCTGTTCCTCTGGTGAGAGAGCCAGTTCCGGAGCTGCATCGGGACCCATCGGGCGATACGTGTGGTACCACATGTAGAGTACGCCGAGTTCAATGAGGCGGTCGACCCAGGCTTCGTTCACCAGATCGTCCAAATTGGTTTTGCACACGCTGGTGCAGACGCCCGTGATGATTCGGTGGTTAACTAAATTGCGGATTCCCTCGACGGTTTTGTTGAGGACGTCTGTGCCACCCCGCCGTTGGTTGCTGACGATTTCCGTCCCCTCAACGCTGATCAGAGGTGTTACATTTCCGCAGCGGCGCAACTCGGCTGCGACATCGGACGTAATAAAATGTCCGTTGGTAAATACCTGGAAATACGATTTGGGGTGACGACGAAAGATTTCAAGGATGTCAGCGTGCATGAAGGGTTCGCCCCCCACGATGCCAAAAAAATAGTTTCCTTGTTCGTTGGCTTCCTGGATGACTTTCGAAAGTGCGTCGACCTCAATTTTTTCCTGTTTGGCAGCAACATCGACCCAACAACCCTGACAGCGAAGGTTGCAACTATTGATGATCGAGATGTAGAGAAAAGGGGGGAAAAATTCTCCCCGTTTTAACCGGGCTTTGTGGTGTTGAATGGCCCGCATGCCTTTGTAGCCGAAATTCCACACGAGCTTCCACAGAAGCCGCTTGTCGGTTTCAGTCAGGAGTCGTTTGGCGTAGCGAAGGACCATGTGTGGGAAGAGGAGTAGGTGCTGGAGGCCAGGGCGCGTGGGGTGAGCGTAATAGATTTATCCGCAATTATAGAGTGGGACAACCTGGGTTGCGCCCCCTACTCCGGCTGAATTGGACAATCTTTCCGGCGGTATGTGGATGGACGAGTATGGGCGGGGTGCAACTAATAGTCGGCCCTGCCTCCCGACAGGTCCTCGATAAAGCGTGTCTGGAAGGAGTTTCGTTTGGATAACAGGTGACAAAGTTTGTAGGCAGCTTCGTCAAGTTCTCCCATACGTCCCATTAAAATTCGTCCTTCCAAATGGGAAATATCATCGGGATGCATTTGCTCCACCATCGCGGTGCGAATTATAACCGGAGCGAATCCGTTGATCAGAATTCCGTGTACGTGCAGTTCGCGGCCGGCTGCCTTGATGAACGACACGACCCCTCCTTTGCTTGCAGAGTAGGCGGTCATGGTCGGGTTGCCTTCCTTGGCAGCATTTGAGGCAATCAGCACAATTCGGCCGTATTGTCGGGGAATCATCACGCGTGACGCGTGCTTGGTCACAATGGCGCTGCCGACCAGATTGATTTCCTGACGCTTGCGGAACTGATCCATGCTGAGTTCCCAGATGGGGGCCCGCATGTCATCGGTGTCTGTAATTCCAGCGGAGTTGAGGACGAAGTCGGCGCGGCCGGTGTCTGCGATAACGCGGTCGAAGTAGTTGGCCACCTGTTTTTCATCAGTGACATCAAGTTGGCCTCCAATGGCGCTGTCGGGGACCAGGCTATTGAGTTGCTCGGCCGCTGCGTGGGCGCGGTCGATACTGATATCGGAGAAATAAACCTTGGCACCTTCCTGGACAAGTTGACAAGCGGTGGCCAGGGCAATATCGCCTCCGGTGAGCACACCAACTTGATCTTGGTAACGGCCAGGCCAGAAGGTGTCTTGGATTTGAGGCATGAATACGGCGCTCCTGATTGTGACGATTAATAAGGGGGGTTTGGGGGAGGCGGTGTCGATTTCGAGACTTGTGACCGGGAAGTAGCCAACAACCTTGGGTATTCCAGTGGATGTCTGCCAATTGGCTCGCAGGGTGTGGAAATCGAGTGCCGATTCGACTTAAATACGGGGTATAGCATCCGAGTCCATTCAGTTCAACAAGGAGCCGTCGTGCCCGAGTCACGTGTCTCTGAGATTCTCGACAAAGTCGAATCGATTGCATTCCCTGGCGTTTACGATACCCTCTCGGCAAAAATTGCCCAGCAGGTTGGCTTTTCGATGGCTTTTATCTCTGGTTATTCGGTTTCGGCAACGGCCCTGGGGGAACCTGATATGGGCTTATTAACCCAGACCGAAATTGTGGCCCGCGCACGATCCGTTTGTGCTTGTGTCGAGATTCCTATTATTGTGGACGCAGATACTGGTTACGGCAATCCACTCAATGTGATTCGAACCGTCCAGGAATTAATGGATGCCGGAGCAGCGGGTTGTTTTCTGGAAGATCAACAGTGGCCCAAAAAGTGCGGACACATGCGGGGCAAACGGGTGATTGAGCGGGAGGAGTATTTAGATAAAGTTCGGGCGGCAGCCGACACCCGCGGTGACGGCGATTTTTTCATTGTCGCGCGGACGGATGCCCTTGCAGCGGTAAACCTGGACGAAGCCATTGAACGGGTGACTGCAGCACGGGAGTGCGGTGCGGATGCGAGTTTTGTGGAAGCTCCGGCCAACCTCGAAGACATGGAGAAAATAGGTCGTTTGGCCCCTGGTCCGCGTGTTGCCAATATGATTGAGAAGGGGAAAACGCCCGTTTTGCCCAAAGCGCAACTGGCCGAGTTGGGCTATCACCTTATCCTGTACCCGTTGGCGGGGTTGTTTGCCGCCGCCGGGGCGTTGGACGCAATCTACCGAAAGCTGTTAACGGACGAGACCACCCTTGGAGCTGAGGGCCAGTTAATGGCGTTCGATGAGTTCAATACGTTAATGGGTGTTAACCAGAAGTACGCAATTGCAGAACGGTATGGAGTGAAGACATAATTTGGAAGCTAGGCACGCTTTGCCGCAATAGGTGTTTTTTTCGAACAAGCGGTGCGCAGTTTGCCAGCAACGGTGACTCTTCCGGCCCAGCGTGTGATGCGTTGCAAACTCACGGATGGTGTCCTGGCAGTCATTGTCGCAACCAAAATCAGAGACCTTAAGTAACTTATGGCTGTTTGTGCTGTCAAAACTGATCGGCTGAGGGCCGCTTGGCGTAATGCTCGACAAGAATTGCTGGCGGCGCGCGCGCCCACCGGTCACTGGGTTGGTGAGTTGGCGAGTTCCCCGTTGTCGACGGCAACGGCCATCAGTGCCCTGGTGCTGTCCCATCGGGGAAATTGTGATTTTGCCGACGATTCTACGATTGAGGGTATCGAGGACCTCGTGCAGCGAGAATTGAGCGACCTTGTCATTTCCAGCCTGCATTGGTTGGTGCGACAACAAAATGACGACGGAGGATGGGGAGATACCGACCGTAGCCGTTCAAATATTGCGACCACCATGCTTGTGCGGGCAGTCTTTCAAATGACCGGTATCCCAGCTCAATATGGTCAGCTTGTGGAAAAGGCCGATGCGTTCATCGAGCAAAATGGTGGGGTGGCTGCCTTGAAACGCCGGTATGGGAAAGACAAGTCTTTTGCGGTACCGATTCTCACCAATTTGGCATTGGCTGGGCTGGTGCCCTGGAAACAGGTCCCTGCTCTCCCCTTTGAATGGGCTTGTGTTCCACAATCCTGGTACCATCTTGTCCGTCTACCGGTTGTGAGTTACGCAGTTCCAGCGCTAGTTGCTATCGGGCAGGCAAAGTTTTTTCATGATCCTCCGCGCAACCCTGTGATGCGATTTTTGCGGCGTGCGTGTTTGCAAAAGAGCCGCGCAGTCCTGGAAAAAATGCAACCAGAAAGCGGCGGTTACCTGGAGGCCATTCCGCTAACGAGCTTTGTCGTTATGAGTATGGCCAGTTCGGGGCAAACCAAAAGCAGAGTTGTTCAGCGAGGTGTGGAATTTCTGCTCAACTCCGTACGGAGCGACGGAAGTTGGCCGATTGATTCAAACCTTGCCACATGGAATACCACGCTCGCTGTGAATGCCTTGGTGCCTGAGCAAGCTTCTGTGGACGATTCATCCAGCGGACAAGTCCTGACCGATAGCCTGCTTCAGTGGCTCCTTGATGCGCAGCACACTGAGCAGCATCCCTTTACCGGCGCCCGGCCAGGTGGATGGGCTTGGACGGATCTTTCTGGCGGAGTTCCTGACGCGGATGATACGGCTGGTGCTTTGATCGCGTTGAGTCGTTGGCAGCAACAGGGGGTGGGGCACAAGAATGCAGCGGTCAGGAAGGCTGCTGAAGACGGAGCCCAGTGGCTGATTGGCCTTCAAAACCGGGACGGCGGGTGGCCTACATTTTGTCGTGGTTGGGGCACCTTCCCTTTGATCGCAGTTCCTGCGACATCACCGCCCATGTTGTGCGGGCCCTGATTGCCTGGCGGCCTTATTGGGAAACTTGCAAGCCGCAACATTTTAGGACATCCCATATTGAGCGTGCGGTTCACCGTGGGATAAAGTTTCTGGAGAAACAGCAACGTTCTGATGGAAGTTGGATTCCACTCTGGTTCGGAAACCAGTTCCATGCGGCAGACGAGAATCCCGTGTACGGCACGTCGAAGGTGCTCTTGATGCTCAGCGATCTTAAGTTGCTTAATTCAAGCCTTGCTCAGCGGGCAGTGCGTTGGTTATTGGATGTGCAGCTTGCCGACGGCGGATGGGGGCCTGTCGTTTCCCGCGACTCCGAGGCAAGGCGGACGAAGAAGCCACCCGAAAAATACCCCGATGTTCAGCACCCACATTTTGCCGATGGAGAACCTTGCGGCGCCGTCGCCTGCAAGTCGAGTGTGGAGGAAACTGCCCTGGCTATCGAGGCCTTGCTGCAATTATCACCCGCTACGGATGAGATCCGCTCTGCGGTCGATGAAGGGGTGACGTGGCTCGTCAGAGCGGTCGAATCGGGCCGTTTAAATGATCCGGCTCCTATTGGTTTCTACTTCGCTAAATTGTGGTACTATGACCGATTGTATCCCCGCCTGTTTGCCGCAGGTGCTTTGGGCCCGTGCGGCTTGCCGTTCAGGTGAAACTCCTGCTGAGAAGCCTTTCCCCACGAAAACCCTCCTGTGACTACCCTTCCTGAATCGCCCCTGCAGGCACTGGACGCGACCCCTACGACGGGTTCATCTTCGCGCAAGCGTCGAAAGAGTACAAGCCATTTGAAGTTTGTGCCTGAAAATCGCGAGTTGCGCGAAAAGCTCCGTGGCCACTGTTCAGAGTTGGTGGCTCAGTTGGACAAGCGCGAACTGTTGTCGAAGGACGATTGGGAGCGACTTTCGCGCGAGTTGCTGTCGTCTCAGGGGTTAAGCGAAGAATACCTTGGTTGGACGATGGTGGTTTTGACCTCGGAATTCTGGCGAGACCAGGTTGCCGTTATTCCACCGGAACGCCGCTTGCTTCTGTTGCCTCATTGTTTGAAACATGCCGAGGGTGCCCGGCCGACTATGACGAATTTGGTCTCGACTGCCGACAGTGTGGTGCCTGCAGTATTGCTGACTTTCGTACCCAGGCCGAAGATATGGGCTATCGTGTCCTGGTGGCGGAGGGGTCACCGATCGTCCTAAAAATCATCGTCAGCGGTTACGTGGACGCGATTCTCGGAGTTGCCTGCCTCAATGTGCTTGAAAAAGCGATTGACAAAATTCTCCTGGCCGGTATTCCATGTATGGCGGTGCCGCTTCTCTCGAGCGATTGTCGGAATACATCGGTTGATGAAGACTGGGTCAATGAAATGATTTTGGTTCGACACGAGAAGCCGATCCAAAAAACCCCAGACTTACTTGCACCTGTTGCGAGCAGCCAAGGGGTTGTTTGATCCCGTAGAACTCGCCAAAGTTGTACCCCGATTACGGAGTGATGAGCAGCCTGCGGACGGTTCTGAGGAATCGAGTGCGACGCTTGACCCAATTGCAGGAACGGAAATCCTGTCTCATGATCTGCTGGCTCGTGGCGGAAAATACTCGCGGCCGTTCATCACGCTGGCGGCCTACGATGCGATGAGCGGGAGGGGCCTGTACCCAGTCCGACGGAGCGGATCATGCGGCCGGGCTGCCGATCTCGGTACGTCGTGTGGCAGTCTCGATTGAATCTTTTCACAAGGCTTCGCTCGTACACGACGACATCCAGGATGACGACGCTTTTCGGTATGGCCAGTCGACTCTGCATCGTGACCGAGGTGTGCCCACCGCCATCAATGTGGGTGACTACTTGATTGGCCTCGGTTATCGCCTGGTTGCTAAGGATGCCCAGGAACTTGGTTCCGAGGTTGCAACCGACATTCTGGCGAGGCTTTCCGATGCCCATACACGTTTGAGTGAAGGTCAGGGAGCGGAATTACTATGGCGAGACGGGAAAAACAAGCGATTGACCCCCCCTGGATGCGCTGAAGATCTACGCGCTCAAGACCGCCCCAGCGTTCGAGGTGGCTATGCTTTGTGGCGTCAGGCTCGCCGGGCCGACCGGCCCCTACGATCGACCGCTCAAGCAACTGGCTAAACACCTTGGCATTGCCTTTCAGATTCTCAATGACTTGCAAGATTGGAATGGCGATGATCACAATAAATTGGTGGTTGGTGCCGATGCGTTGGGCGGACGGCCCACGATTCTTTGGGCGTTGGCAATCGAAGCACTCGACGAACCAAAGCGACTTGAGTTGGAGGAGTTGGCAAATTCGGACCAGCCATCGACAACGCTGTTGCCTTGTCTCCAGGCTCTTTACCAAGAGGCGAATGTCTTTGAAAAAGCAGATCGATTGGTCGATAAGTATCGGGAACGAGCTGAGCAAAATTGCCGAAGACTTGGACCCGATCGAGTTGCGCCGTTTGGCTTTTTATATTATCGATACGGTCTTGGATCGTCCGGAGCAGTCAGGGCCGCCCGTTGTCCCCCTCGTGAATGTCCCGGTGATCAGTTCGTTATCCTAGTGCCCTTATGGAATCAGCGGATCTCTACACCGGCGGTGCATCCCGGTTGGCCGAGTTGTTTTACGACAGTCTTGATGCGCTGGGTACGTTTGAATCCGTCCAGGCATCGGACTTGCCTGACGATGCCCATGCGCTTTTGGCCCACAATAATCACATGACGGTGACGTTGGAGTCCTTTCATAACAGCCCGGTCGACGTGGAAATTCTTGCCGAGTGGGAAGATGACGGTTCCTATGCACGCGAAATCCTGCTCCGTCATCAGGCCGATCGAAGCATTGTCCAGTTTGGCATCATGCGGATTTGGCTCGCGGATTTGACCACGACAGCAGCGCGTGACATCCGGCAGCAGAAACGGCCACTTGGCCGCGTGCTCATTGATCATGGTGTGCTTCGCGAGGTAGAACTGATGAACCTCTGGCGAATCGATCCGGCAGAACCGATCAAAAAACATCTGGGTGGCGGTGATACGGGGGAAGTCTTTGGACGAACGGCTCAAATCCTCGTCGACCAGCGGCCCACCGTGCAATTATTGGAAATTGTCGGCGTTTAGTGTGTGTTCGTCGGGTGAGGTGTCATCCAGATGATGCCACTTCATGGAAAAATGATGGGAGATGGGGGGCAAAGCGTCTGTTTTCCTGACGACGTCTGAGGCCCCGAGGAGTTGGTGGTTTGCCTTTCGGTAGTGGGATAGGCAAATTGGCCTGCTGGGGAGACCAGGCAGACCATTGCCGTCGTCTGCCAGCTTACCTACGATACTCAGGCTGTCAATTTTTTGGCCATGGTCGCCAAGTTCGTACCCAGATTAGGCCGTAAATGGTCCAGAGTGAGCAATTCGATTGCGTGGTGATCGGCGGCGGGCCGGCCGGATCTACGGTTGGTGCCCTGGTTGCGGAGGCAGGCTTTTCTACGTTGATATTGGAACGCGAGTGGTTTCCGAGGCCCCACGTCGGAGAATCACTCATGCCTGAGACCTACTGGGTTTTTGAGCGACTTGGAGTTTTGGACAAACTTCAGGCCAGTGCGTATCCCCGTAAAGTCGGTGTCCAGTTTGTGAGTCGTTCCGGCCGGGAGTCTCAACCGTTTTTATTTCGCACGCACGATCCACGAGAATGTAGCGTGACGTGGCACGTCGACCGAGGCGAATTTGACCAGCTGTTGTTTGACAATGCGGCTGAAAAAGGGGCCGACTGCCGCTGTGGGGCCCGCGTTCGTGATATTATTTTTGAGGGTGACCGTGCTGTGGGCGTTGTGGTGCAAGCCGCACCGAGCGATACCAACGCAGTCACAAAGACGATTAGCGCGAAAGTAGTGGTAGACGCTACGGGCCAACGAGGCTTAATTTCCAGCAAGCTGGGAATTCGCCGCGTAAATCCACAGTTGCGGAAAGCTGCCATCTGGGGTCATTTCCGTGGGGGCACGCGCGATACGTCTGGAGGTGGTGTTAAAACAATCATTTTACATACCGATTCCAAGCAAGCGTGGTTTTGGTACATTCCCCAGGCAGAGGATCTTGTCAGTGTTGGAGTCGTTGCCGATCACGATTACTTGCTTAAAGGTGAGGAAACCGTGCAAGAGGTCTTTGCCCGGCAACGGGCAAATTGCGATGCCATCGATCAGCGCCTGGTCGATGCGCATCTGGTTGATGAACTCATGGTCGACAAAGAGTTTTCGTACACGACCGATCGGGCTGCTGGCGATGGCTGGGTTTTGGTTGGTGATGCTTGGGGATTCATTGACCCGATCTATTCATCGGGAGTTTATTTCGCTCTGAAGTCGGGGGAACTGGCGGCTGACAGCATCGCCAAGGCGTTGCAGGTGGGCGACACATCGGCTTGCCAGCTTGGTGCTTGGTCGGTCGAGTTCGCGGCCGGGACAGAATGGATTCGAAAGTTGGTCCATGCTTTCTATTCCAATGAATTCCGTGTGGGGAAATTTGTTGCCGAATACCCACAGCACAAGGGAAACCTGACCGATTTGCTGATTGGGAGGATTTTTCGACCAGGTGTCGGAGAGGTGTTTGCGGACCTGGATCGGTGGATTGCTCAGGGAAAGACAGAATCGTAGGCGGGATGGTGCGGAAGATTTTGATGCCGAACGTAGATTACGGTAGAACTGGGCGGGCCGATCCATTATTCTGCCTGCAGTAAGGGACCGTTTCACACCACTCGCACCATTCTATATTTCCGTGAAGAATTTTATTTGGCTTCTGATTGTGGTGCTCATCATCCTGCACCAAGACAACTGGTTTTGGCTTGATGGGACGCTGGTTTGGGGATTCATTCCAGTTGGCCTCTTTTACCATGCGTGCCTTTCGCTAGCTGCAGGAGTCACCTGGTATCTCGCGGCTCGATACTGCTGGCCGCGATATCTTGAAAAGAACAGCGCCGACGACGCAACGGATCGACGAGCATGACACAACTCTGGATTATCGTCGGATACTTGTGCCTTTTGCTGATGTTGGGCCTGTTTGCCAGTCGCTTTTTCTTGGGCACCCGTGCCGACTATCTTTTGGCGAGTCGTTCGATTGGGCCTTTCTTGTTGCTCATGTCGATGTTCGGAACGACCATGACAGCCTTTGCCCTGGTTGGCTCCTCGGGAGAAGCCTACCAGGTCGGGATTGGTGTTTACGGGATGCTTGCTTCTTCCAGTGGGATCATCCATTCGCTCTGCTTTTTTCTGATAGGTATCAAGCTTTGGGAGTTTGGGCACCGTCACGGCTATACGACGCAAATTGAGTTTTTTCGCGACCGGCTGGAGAGTGACCGAATTGGCTTGTTGTTATTCCCAATACTTGTCGGCTTGGTCATTCCGTATCTTTTGATTGGAGTGATTGCCTCGGGGACCGTGATTCAACAGATGACTGCCGGTGCTTTTCCGGACTTGCAAGCATTTGCGACTGAAAGTCGGGCAACACACGGTGGGATTCCGACCTGGTTGGGTTCGTTAACGGTTTGTTTGGTGGTGCTGACCTATGTTTTCTTTGGTGGCATGCGGGGAACGGCCTGGGCGAATGCTTTGCAGACCATTGTATTTATGGTTCTTGGTTTAGTTGCATTCTTTGTGATTGCACATCATCTTGGTGGCAAAGGGGACTTGTGGAAAAATCTCCAAACCCTGGGGGCCGCAATCCCCGAAGCAAAAGCAACGCGCGTTGATATGTCGAAAACGATGTTTTTTAGCTACCTGCTGGTGCCATTGTCTGTCGGCATGTTTCCCCATTTGTTCCAGCATTGGCTTACGGCCCGCCATGCCAACAGTTTTAAATTACCCGTGGTGGCCCATCCGATCTTTATCATGATCGTCTGGGTGCCTTGTGTATTGATTGGAGTTTGGGCAACCACAGAATTGGTGCCCGGCAAACCTCCTCTGCCCGCAAACCCCAACGCGATTCTGCCCTTTCTGGTGAAAACCCAGGCTGGACCGGTATTGGGTGGGTTTTTGGCAGCCGGGATTTTGGCGGCCATCATGTCATCGCTCGACAGTCAATTTCTCTGTTTAGGGACGATTTTCACCAACGACATGGTGACTCACTACGCTGGCAAAGAACGGTTTAGTGATCGTCAGCAGGTGATGCTAGCCCGTGGATTTATCGTGGCCATCGTCCTGGTGACGTATCTGCTGAGTTTGTTGCGTCCCGGTAGCGTCTTTGCTCTGGGGGTTTGGTGTTTTAGTGGTTTTGCTGCGCTTTTTCCGCTCGTGTTTGCTGCAGTCTACTGGAAGCGGCTGACCAAGTGGGGGGCCTACGCCAGCGTGATTGTGGCGTTTGGTACCTGGACCTGGTTCTTTGGTACCTCTGTGTTCCGGGCCATTGAGGCGGGAAATCCTGGCCCGATTCGGACCTATACCATCCACTTTCCCCTTGGAGATTCAACGCACGAAATTATGCCGGTCGTTCCTGTTTTTGTCGCAGCGCTGCTTGCGCTGGTGATTGTATCTTTGATGACCCGGCCCCCCAGCGAGCGGGCCTTGCGCAGGTTCTTTTCGAGTGTTGGCGAGTAAAGTCGTTGCCGTCAGCAGGGAGCCTGTGGCCGAAGGGCCTGAGTCAGTCTGGCGTTGGCATGTTTCGGCCCAGTCGTGGACTGCAGGGCAGCCCTGCCGCACTTCTGGCGGTGCCTAGCTCTGTTTGCCGTGCAGCGGTCCCCTGTTGTCGGGTTTGGTTCTGGTTATGCTAACAGTTAGGCCGAACTGTCCGAACCCTTCCCTGTTTACTCACACAGGTTTCGAAGAAAGCTGCGTTGCCAGCGTTACCACGAGTTAGAAATCCTCCCAGATTCTTTCTATGAAAATTGCCTCGATCGCTGCTGGTGCGGCAGGGATGTATTGCGGCAGTTGTCTGCACGACAACACGTTGGCTGCTGCGCTGTTGGACCTGGGAGAAGATGTGGTTCTTATTCCAACCTATACTCCACTTCGAACCGACGAGCCGGATGTCAGCCATTCGAGAGTGTTTTTTGGAGGCATTAATGTTTTCTTGCAGCAGAAGTCGTTTCTTTTTCGCCATACGCCATGGTGGTTTGATCGTTTGCTGGATCGCCCGGTTTTGCTGAAGAGTTTGAGCGGCCGCGCCAGTAGTGTCGATCCTACCGAACTTGGTGATTTAACCGTGTCGATGTTACGTGGCGAAGATGGTAACCAGCGCAAGGAACTTGAGAAGTTGGCCAGCTGGCTCTTTAGGGAAGTACAACCCGATGTGATTCAACTTTCGAACGCCGTGTTGTTGGGGATGGCTCCAATTTTTTCTGAAAACCTGGCGGTACCGGTCGTTTGTACGCTTGCGGGTGAAGATTCGTTCCTGGAGCGACTCGCGCAGCCCTATTACGACCAGGCACGGCAGCTCTTGTGTGAGCGGGCGCAGAATGTTGATGCATTTATTGCATTTAATAGCTATTACGCAGATCGGATGTCGACGTACTTGTCCGTCGATCGAGCGAAAATCGAGGTGATTCCCCATGGGCTGCGTCTGGAGGGGCATGGTTCCCGCAGGTTGAGTTCCGGGAGCAGGACGCAGGTGATTGGCTTTCTTGCTCGAATCTGCGAGGACAAAGGTTTGTACCAACTGGTAGAGGCGTGTGAACTGCTCGAGGAAATGTCGGATTTGCCTCCGTTTGAGATAAACGTTGCCGGTTATTTGGGTAAGGCCGAGCAGGCTTATCTAGAGCAGGTCCAAAATCGAGTTGCAGGAGGGACTTTGGCAGGCCGGTTCACCTACCTCGGTGAGCTTAGTCGTCGAGAAAAAATTGCCATGCTACAGTCGCTCGACATTTTTTGTGTTCCAGCCCTGTTCCCCGAGGCAAAGGGATTGTCGATCTTGGAGGCCATGGCCAACGCGGTTCCAGTGGTTTTGCCCGACTCTGGGAGCTTTTCGGAATTGGTGCAAGACACAGGTGGCGGCTTGTTGTGTGAGCCTCAGAATACCGCGGACCTTGCAGCAAAACTGGCCGAGCTTCTCGTCGATACGGAGCGGGCGGATCAAATAGGAGAGGCGGGACAGCGGGCCATTTACGATCGCTACCACGCACCGCGGATGGCTCAGCAAACACGGGACCTCTATCGGCGGTTGATTGGCGAAGAGCGGCCGGCTTCGCAAGAGGTTCGGCCATTTTGTTGAGCTCGATTGAGACTCCGCGGTGACAGGCGCCAATTTAAATTATAAAAAATAGAAAAGGTTATCGTCCCCTTGGGGCTGTTTGGGTGAAAAGTCACCCGCCTATGGTTCTACGCCGCTTGAGATCCCCTTGTGTGGACGAGCGGGCCGGATACAATGGCCTTTTCCGTAAGAGATTCCTGCTTTGCGCCAATTTTGGAATTTCTATAGTTTCCCAGAGAAAGAACCAGAGAGAGAATTCGTTCAACCATCATGCCCAGGCCTAAGTTCAAGCGAAAGCCGTTCCAGCAAAACCGCCGCAAAAATGTGAAGAGGGCTCCCAAAAAGGATCCCATTTGCGTAGACGGCGTGCAACCAAAGCCGATGTATGTTGACTATAAGGACCTGGATCTTCTCGGGAAGTTGACCAATCGCCACGAACGTATTGTGAGTCGGCGAAAGACCGGTTGCAATGCTGCAAGTCAGCATGCCGTCGCCAGAGCCATCAAACGTGCCCGCTTCATGGCTCTGATGCCCTACTGTGGCGACTGATGCCAGGCTGCTTGAGAGCCCTTTCTGCTCGTTTTGTTAGCACCGTGCGTACGTAGCGCTGGATCGTTTTGGGTCGTGGCTTCGTCCTGTTCTTCCTGCTATCTTGGGTTGCATGGCAACGCCCTTTCGTACAACCCGCCTTGTTGAATTCTGTGATACCGACATGGCGGGCATTGCGCATTTCACTTCGTTTTTTCGCTATATGGAGTCGGCTGAACACGAAATGCTGCGAACCTGGGGGTACAGCATTTTTGACCAGGTGGATGGGCAGGCGCTTAGTTTTCCGCGAGTGGCAGTCGCATGCAAGTACAAAGCACCGGCTCAAAGTGAGGATGTTTTACAGATTACCGTTGGTGTCCAAAAGATTGGGACCAAGAGCGTCACCTATCGTTTTGAATTTCATCGCGATGAAGTAGAAATCGCAATTGGTGAAATTACCTGTGTTTGCTGTCATATCACACAGGGGCAGCCGCCCAAGTCAATTCCTATTCCGGAGGCGATTGCCGAGAAACTCCGTTCGGCTTTGATGGATTGAGGGTTCACTATCGACAATCGCGTTCCCTACCATGTTGAACTTACCCTGCGGCTTGCCCGTGGTGTTGAGTCACTTCCGGCCAGCTATCGCACGCTGCAAGCCGATTTCTTTCGGCGGGCACAACAATCAGACGGAGGGTTTACGGGACGCTCAGGAGGCAGTGATTTCTATTACACAGGTTTTGGATTACGAACCATGGCCATCCTGGGGCAGTTGGAGGGAGTCCCGGCAGAGCGGGCTGCAGAGTTTCTTCGGAGTCGTCTTGCGGAGCAGGTTCCCTTAGTCGATTTCCTTTCGCTAATTTTTGGAGCGGCACTGCTGGAAGCTGCGGCGGGCATCGATGTCTTGAAAGATCGCCCCGAGGGCTGGCGACTGAAAGTGACAGAGGCACTGGAATCGCTTCGGCGCGAGGATGGTGGGTACGCCAAAGCCGCAAAGGGGCACGCCAGCAGTACCTACCATTCGTTCCTTGTTCGCCTGGTCTACCAGTTGCTGGACCAGCCTGTCCCCGAGCCCCAGCAGTTGGTCAATTTTGTACTCAATTCACAGAGAGAAGATGGTGGGTTTGCCGAGATTCGCGCAAGTCGACGTAGTGGAACCAATCCGACTGCTGCGGCGGTCGGATTGTTGAGGATTTGTTCTGAGGATATCGGCAACGACCATCTCCTCGAGACGGTCCGTGACAAAACCATTGAATTTCTGGTCGAAATGCAGACCGACGAAGGAGGTCTGCGGGCCAACTCGCGAATTCCAATCGCCGACATTTTGAGTACCTTTACCGGAATCCTGACGTTGCAAGACCTGGGCGGGCTCGAGAATATTGACGTGACGGCTGCCAGGAGATTTATCAAATCGTTAATGGTCGAATCGGGTGGGTTTCTGGCGGCGGAGTGGGATGACACGGTGGATGTCGAATATTCGTTTTATGGGCTAGGTGCATTGGCTTTACTCATTCGCCAGTAGGTCCCCCTTGCGGCCTGGCTCACAACTGCAAAAATCTTGATATGCCTGATCTCGTGGTCGAGAATCTCGTGAAGGAATATTCCACCCCTGGCGAGGCTTTGCGCGTTTTGGATGGGGTGAGCTTTTCACTGGAGCGTGGCCAAAGTTTGGCAATCATGGGCCCTAGTGGTTCGGGGAAAAGCACTCTGCTGGCGATTTTAGGATCGCTGGAACCACCGACCTCCGGTAGGGTCCACCTGGTGGGGCAGGAT
The DNA here is from genome assembly GCA_965243695.1 of Lacipirellulaceae bacterium. GTDB lineage: Bacteria > Planctomycetota > Planctomycetia > Pirellulales > Lacipirellulaceae > JAKVCB01. The sequence goes on from CBDEWC010000009.1 coordinate 52,597, forward strand.
CCGTTTGCGCTCAGCGATTCCGAGTTGGCCACTTTTCGAGGGGAACGTGTCGGTTTTATTTTTCAGGAACACCATCTTTTGCCGCAGTGTACAGCATTGGAGAACGTCTTGGTTCCGTTTCTGGCCAATCGCTCGGCTGGCGACCAACAGCAGCGGCGGGCCCGTGATATGCTCCAGCGGGTGGGACTGGCGGACCGGCTTAACCACTGTCCTGCGGAGTTGTCCGGTGGTGAACGACAACGTGTCGCAATTGCGCGAGCCTTGGTTCGCGAGCCCACTTTGATCTTGGCCGACGAGCCGACCGGAAATCTAGACCGAACCACTGCGGGAACTATTTCTGAATTGCTGGCGGAGTTGTCAGCACAGTATCACGCTATTTTGGTGGTAGTGACTCACAGTCGTCGACTGGCTGAGATGGTTGGAAATCAAGTAGAACTCGATGCAGGCCAACTCGTTCCGGTTGCGTGAACGGAAAATAGGAGTCGACGTCAAGGGCGGGAAAATTACAGGAGAAGCCGACCGATGGCGAGGCTTCGTGCAAGCTTCGGACCATGGTTTGGATTTTATTTTCCGTTGGACGGGGTCCATAAATTGCCGTGGGCAGTTTTCGGCTTGGCGCAGGTTGTGCGTGGTATTTGTGATAGGTTGGGTCTTACAAAGCGGGCGCAATTTACGTTATGCTGTTGCCTTTGGAAGTCTAAAGAATGGGTTATGGAAGCAAGAGGATAAGTGGTGACTAAGCAAACAACGTTTACGGGCGAAGTGGTTCAGCGTGGCGACTTGGTTGAGCGGGCACTCGATCAAGGAGAAGGCTTGCTCCGATTGATTCCAAACTGGGTTCCGCGCTCGTTTTTGCACCCCGGAAAACGGATCAAATTGGCTCCTGGCGATTGGTACGCCTATGGGGCCCATCGTGGTGGTATCGATGAACGGTGGTTTGCCAGCACAACCGATGCGGCCAACGAGGGGCGTGTCTGGCACGAAGGCCAGAGTTTTTGTGAGGTGGACAACCAAATCTTCTTGTTGAAAGAGGCGATTGACGCAGCTCCTGAGCAGACGATTGGGAGCGAAATTTATGACAAATATGGCCGCTGGCCTGTCTATTCGAAGTTCTTCGACAATATGGGACCCATTCCTCACCACATGCATCAGCGGTATGAAGATGCGGCATTGGTAGGCCAGGAAGGGAAGCCGGAGAGTTATTACTTTCCTCCTCAGTTAAACAACGTCGACAATAACTTTGCGTATACGTTTATGGGGCTCGAGCCGGGAACGACCAAAGATCAGGTTCGGACCTGTCTGGAAAACTGGCACCAGGGAGACAACGGCATTCTTGACCTGTCTCGTGCTTACCGATTGAAACGCGGAACAGGTTGGTTGATCCCGCCAGGGGTACTTCATGCTCCAGGTTCGCTCTGTACTTATGAACCGCAGTGGGGAAGCGATGTCTTTGGTATGTTTCAGTCACTGGTTGAAGGGCGGGAAGTTCCCTGGTCTCTGTTGGTGAAGGACATGCCATCTGACAGGCATCAAGACCTGGACTTTATCGTCGGTCAGCTCGATTGGGACCGCAACGTCGATGCGGAGTTTAAAGAACACAATTATTTAGAGCCGATCGTTGATCCTGCCAATAGTGGCGATGGATTCACCGACCGCTGGATCGTGTATGGGACGATCGAGGGAGAGCAGCGTTTCAGCGCAAAGGAACTCACGGTTCAGCCGGGCGCTACTTGTCGCCTAGTAGATCCGGGTGCCAGTGGTTGGATTACCGTTGGGGGACGTGGGCGTATGGGGCCGCTTCCGCTGCAAACACCTGCGATGATTCAGTTTGGACAGCGAACTGAGGACGAAGTGTTTATCACCTCTGAAGCTGCGATGGCCGGTTTAGAGATTGAAAATACCGGGAGCGAACCGCTCGTCGGCCTCCGTTATTTTGGTCCCGATATCCATCCCCAAGTCCCCGAGGTCGGTGATTGCCGTAAATCATGATGTATCCCAAGCTTCACAATGCCGCCTGGCCAGGTGTCGTAGGTAAAGACCCTGATTCGGACCAGCCTCCCATTGATCTGGACAAGATGCTTGACCTCACGGCGGCAGCGGAGGTCAACGGCAACAGGTTTGACGGTATCGATCTTTTTCTGTTTGATCCGCACGTCAGCATTGATGCAACGGATGACGAACTTAAGGACCTGGCCGACCGTGTTGGCCAGCGCGATTTGGTGATCGGAACGGTGGTTGCTCCGGTATGGCCTCCCACGGGTGGTGGGTCGTCTATGGGAACCGATTCAGAACGACAAGCGTTTCTGACCCAGGTACAAAAAGCGTGTAGAATTTCCAGTCGTCTGCGGGAACTTAAGGTTCGCCCGTATGGCGTTGTTCGAATTGACTCCGCCTGCGGGCCGGCGGATTGGGCTGCCGATCCGGAAGCAAATCAAGCAAAAGTCGCCGACACATTTCGTCAGGCATGCGACATTGCTGTCGATTATGGAGAACGGTTGGCTGCGGAAGGCGAAATATGTTGGGGAGGGATGCACTCGTGGCGTAAAATGGTCGACCTCCTCGAGCGTGTTGAGCGCCCAGAGGTGATTGGCTTTCAAGCAGACATGGCTCACAGTTTGCTTTACTTGCTGGGATTCAATGCCCCGGAAGACCGAATCTTGCCGGAGGAATTTGATTGGTCAAGCAGTGCCGTATTCGACCAGGCATTACGCCAAATCGTCGACGTCCTCCAGCCCTGGATGATTGATTTTCACGTCGCCCAGAACGATGCCACCGTGTTTGGTAGTGGTTCTCACGACAAGACGGGCCGCCATTGCTTGCCGAACGATCCGAACGGCAAGCTCGATATCGCTCGACATGCCGGTTTTTGGTTGCGCGACAAAAATAATGCAACTACCAGACAAGTGCAGCATATCTGTTGGGATGGTTGCATGTTCCCTAACGAAGTCATGATGAAACCTGACCTGTGGAATGATGTGCTTGCTGCCATGCTGGCCGTTCGGGACGCCCATGGTTGGGATGACAGCTAAATCGGAAAAATACCTTTTTCCTCCCCTGGAAGATGCGAATCTTCATTCTCGGACCAACGTTTTTCTGGCAACAGCACACCTACGTGAGCAGAAAGGTACAACATGGCCAAGCCGCTTCGTATCGGAATGATTGGTTATGGGTTTATGGCCCGCGCGCATTCCAATGCTTATTGCAAAGTCAATCATTTTTTTGAACTCGAATATGAGCCAGTCCTCAAGGCCGTGTGCGGTCGAAATGGGGATAAGGCGCAAGAGTTTGCCACCAACTGGGGATACGAGACGGTCGAGACTGATTGGACAAAATTAGTCGACCGCGAGGATATCGACGCGGTCGATATTTGTGTGCCCAACAATCTTCATAAGGAAATTGCGATAGCCGCTGCTAAAGCCGGAAAGATTGTCCTTTGTGAAAAGCCACTGGCCATGAATGCAACGGAAGGCGCAGAAATGTGTGACGTGGTTGAAAAAGCAGGTGTGCCAAACATGGTTTGGTACAACTACCGTCGGATTCCGGCAGTGGCCCTTGCCAAACAACTGATCGATGAAGGACGCTTGGGACGCATTTTTCACTATCGGGCAATGTTTCTTCAGGACTGGACGATCAAGGAAGATTTGCCGCAAGGGGGGGCTGCCCTCTGGCGACTCGACGCTGCCGCCGCGGGTAGCGGTGTTACGGGGGACCTGCTCGCCCACAGCATCGATACGGCGCTCTGGCTGAATGGGTCGATGAAAAACGTGACCGCCATGACGGAAACATTTGTCAAGGAACGGTTGCACACGGAAACTGGAAAGGTTGAGCCTGTCGAGATTGACGATGCCTGTGCATTTCTGGCCAGGTTCGACAACGGATCCCTGGCTACTTTTGAGTCGACTCGTTATGCACGAGGCCATAAAGCGTTGTACGTATTCGAAATCAACGGTGAGCATGCCTCGATTAGCTGGGATCTTCACGACATGCATCGTCTGCAGTATTTCGATCACCGGGATGATTCGTTGGTTCGCGGTTGGCGATCCGTTCATGTGACAGATAGCGATATGCCCTACATGGCGAATTGGTGGGTGCCTGGCTTGCAGATTGGCTACGAACACAGTTTCGTCCACCAGGTCGCGGACTTTCTTGCTGGTTTTGCCAAAGGTGAACCGGTCAGCCCGACTTTTCGAGATGCGCTCGAAACTCAGCAGGTGTGCGACGCGGTTCTCAAAAGTGCAAAAGATGGACAATGGGTTGAGTGCTAGACAAGTGCCTTTGACGCACGCGTCCTGTCTTGTCGCACAGGAAGTATCGCAACCACAAGTTTGCGATTTGCCTTGTTTGCGAGGGGGCCCAGCGGGATCTGGTCGGGATGACAATGGATGCCTTGTGCCACCAGGGGGGCAAGGCCGTCTGAGGTCCCCGAAAGGAGACAACGTGTCCAAATTGCCAGGTGGTGAATTGCCCCCTTGGGGGCAAGGTGCGTAGAATAAGCGACACAACGTTGTCGACTGGCAAGGCAAGGTATTCCTGGCAACCGCAGCCCATTGCTGAAATTGGTTTTTCAGTACCAAGTTTTACTTGATTTCGGGTAGGCCGATGAAAATAACCACGATCCCCCAGGTTTACCGGAACGTGAATCGTTGGGGAGAGATACTGACCGTACTCAGTAAATATGGACTGGCTGGTTGGATTAGCCGTTTCGACCTCTCTTTTGCCAAGGGCTTCTTTAAGAATCGCGACGGTGCAAAGTTAGCTCACTTAAGTCGCGAGTCGAGAATCCGGCTTGCCTTGGAGGAATTAGGGCCAACGTTTATTAAGTTCGGACAAATTCTCAGTACTCGTCCCGATCAAATTGGTTTGCCCCTTGCGGAGGAGTTGCAGAAATTGCAAACGCAGGTTCCGGCTGACGATGTTCAGATGGTACGAGCGCGTATTGAATCCGACCTGGGGCAGCCAATTGACACAATATTTGCCGACTTTGATAACGAGCCCCTTGCCTCGGCATCGATTGGACAGGTCCATCGCGCGCGGCTTCACAATGGCAATGATGTAGTCGTGAAAGTGCAGCACGCCGGAATCGAAGAGCGGGTTCGCGTTGACATGGAGATACTTTCGGGATTGGCTCAGTTGGCTGAACGGATTCCGGAACTACAACCCTATCGGCCCCAAACAGCGGTAGCCGAGTTCCAGCGCACACTTTGGCGTGAACTCGATTTTCTCGAGAAGGTCGAAACTTAGAACAGTTTTCTGCTTGTTTTGCGGCAAATGCCGATATTCGGATTCCTCGCTTTTACCCACATCTTTCAACGTCGCGGGTACTCACGATCGAATTCCTTGACGGGTGGAAATTGGCCGATGGAGTTTTGGAGTCATGTCCAGACGTCAATTCGAGCCAGATTGCCCGTCTCGCTGCAGAAATGTATCTCCAGATGGTTTTTCAATATGGTTTTTACCATGGGGATCCACATCCAGGAAATCTTGTCCTGCTGCCAAATAATCAAATTGGCTTGCTCGATTTCGGCATGGTAGGCCGTCTGGATGATGGATTGCGAGAGGACATCGAGGAGATGCTCTTGTCGATCGTATCGCACGATGCCGAACAGCTTACTACCCTTGTGACGCGTGTAGGAGCAACGCCTCCGGATCTGGATGAAATTGCTTTGCGGAGTGATCTCTCTGATTTTGTGGCGCACTACGGGCACCAGCCAATTGACCGCTTCGATTTGGCTGGCGCATTGACCGAAATGATCGAAATTGTCCAGCGGTATCACATCGTGTTTCCGGCCGGAGTTGCGCTGTTGCTCAAAATGCTTGTCATGTTGGAAGGGACGATGCAGTTGCTTGACGCCAATTTCAGTCTCATGGAACTGATCGAACCCTACCGAAAAAAAATGCTCATGCGACGGATGTCACCCGCGCGGCGCATGAAAAAGATGCGACGAATTTACTTTGAAATGGAGCAACTGGCCGAAATTGTTCCGCGCCGGTTGCGAGCCATTTGCAGCAAGTGCAGAGTGGGAAATTCGATGTTCATCTCGACCACCGTGGTCTCGAACCGTCAGTGAATCGGCTCGTTCTGGGCATGCTTGCGAGCGCTCTTTTTTTGGGGTCGTCACTTCTGCTGACCCGCTCAATTTGGCCAATCCAAGGAATTTCAATTCCCGGCGTGGTTGGCTGTACTATTAGTGTGGCGCTAGGACTGCGGTTGTTGAGGGCCATTAGTAAGTCAGGACGTCTCGATCGCCGACATTGAGTGGTTGTGTTGGCCGAGAGAAGCTCGATATGCAGAAGAGAGTCTTTTCAGCACCGGTACGATGACTCAATTACGGGGGCCACTGGTGAGCCTCGGTGTGTCGCACGTTTCGTGATCACCGAGCAGGGGGCGAGAATTGTGGCCCCGGCGTTAGCCCAGCTTCCTCAGGACTAGCTTGCCGCTGCCGGGCCCGGGTGCTCACTGGGCGAGGTCCGTTCCTCGCTACTGAATTCGTCCAGCGCACGAGCTACCTGGTCGTTGAGCTGGTCCAGTTGCTCAAGCAAGTCGCGGTGTCGGGATTCGATCCGCTGCAAGAGGTCTGCCGAGGAAGGTCGCGCCATTGATTTTTTCCGGGGAGGATTATGCGGTCAAAACGTAACCGAACAACAGTTCCATCGGCCATCAGGGTGAGGCAGCAGCATTGCGGACGCCGGAAGTTGCCCGGTCGTTGCAATCTGATTCGCGGTCGTAGTAGCTGCATAAAATTTACCGGTTATCCCTGGAATATCAGTTGATTCTGTCGTGCCAATTGGAAAAACCACAGCCCGGGTGGACCAATCTGGAGAACCTTTCCGACGGCGGAAAAAACTCCGGTTGCGGCATAGACGGCGATGCTTCCAAGACGCTATATTACTAGGCTACTCTGGGCTGGTCAGGGTGCGCTGTTCTGAGTGAGTGCAGTCTGCTTGTACAGTCATTTTTCGAGTTATTAGAATCCCGGGAGACGACGTGTGGTCAAATTGACGTTGCGTGACAAAGAAACAGCCCAGGAAGCGGTTCGCCGCTTTCGCAAGCTGGTTGAGCGGAGTGGCATCAAGAAAGAGATGCGAGTCCGTGAATTTTATGAAAAGCCCAGTGCGACTAAACGCCGGGCTCGTCTCCGCGCTGAACGCCGCGCTAAACGTGACCGCCTGCTTGCTTCTGGGCCATCGAAATGATCGCCAACGACGATGCAGCGCCGCGGTCGCCGTGAACGCTTGCTTCTCCGAGAGGTTTTCTGTGTGCTGCGGGCTCTGTGTGTGCTGCGGGCCAAGGCAGGCAGTGTTGGTGACTTAACCGTGTTGGCCACTTAATAGTGTTGGCCACTTAATAGTGGACCCCTGGCGATCTGCGATCGCCATTGCCCCAAGCCAAGCCTCCCGTAAACGCAAACAGCGTCCCTCGCACCGGTTTTAATCTTGGTGTGGCTTGATGGAAGGTTGTGAGTCGAGCGATTCGGGTAGGCCAGCCACAAAGTCGCGGGATTTTATCGCGGACCCACCGATACTGGTCAAGTCCCTTCTGCTTGTCGGCTTGCTGGGCTGCCAGTTTTGGAGGGTCGTCAAAAGGGACGTGCACCACGCGTGGGGCACCCACCAACACTGGGCAGTTTTCGTCAGCATGGCCGCAGACGGTCACGACGACATCAAACTCAATTGGCCCCAGTTGTTCAACCGTGGTTGATTGGTGCCCGGAAATATCAACATTTGCTTCTTGCATCACCTGCACCGCTTTTGGATCGAGTCCGTGAGGTTCGGTGCCGGCTGAGAACGCTTCGTATTGATCCGGTTTGAGGGCTCGGGCCCAACCTTCAGCGATCTGGCTGCGGCAAGAATTTCCCGTACAAAGAAAGAGAAGTTTTGTCATTGGATCGCTGGGTATTAAAATAACACAGTGGGAGGAGAAGAGGGAAACTCAACTCGATTTCGAGCCCATGTTTTTCGCACTCGCCTGCGAACTTGACCAAGCGGGAGGTACCGTAAGTCGTTCGGTAGGTGGCTGGTCGAGATGGTAGCCTAGAAATGGGGCGGCTACTAGCAGGGCCGCCACCTTCAAACGGGGAATAATTTCCGACTCATAATGGCTGCCGTCGCAGTGCCGCAGGGAGAGCGTCGGCTGGCTGGCATTGCGGCGTGGCTGGAAAGGTCTGCAAAAGAGGATGGGCCCAGCCTCAGTGAGCCTGTTCTTTCGGGGGACCGTTGGTTTGAGTCCTTGCAGAACAGGTAACGATTGGGTGACCGGTCAAGCAGGTCAGAAACAGGCTTCCAGCCGGCCAAAGCATCCCTGGAATGCAAGGATGTTTGCGTCGTCGAAGGAGTAGACCCCCAGTTCTGCCTGTTGATCGGCAGGGTAGAATTCTTGTCGTACGCCCAGGTCATGCCATGCACCGAACGTGTAGCCGGCCGTAAAAGCCATGCGATCAGTAATTTGCGCTGTGAGGCCAGCTTCAATTTCAGTCACTGGAATCACATTGCGCACCTCCAGTTGTTGTTTGCTTTTGAAGTTGGTTGAACTTTCCAGGGCGTCTCGGGTACTAGTGACTTCTACAGTACCCACCAAGAGCGAAATGTCACCATTGACGAACACACTGAAACAACCGTGAGGACCAAAGTAGCGGCGACCACCCAAGCCAAACCGGAGCCCTGCCCCGCCGAATCGCATACGGTTCACTCCATGGGTTTGGTCCGCGCCTGGGGTTGAAATTGCAGGCTGCGAGTAAATGTCCTGTCGCCAGGCAACGTCGGCAAAACGAACGCCAGCCTCCCAGGCGAAGTCCCATGTGGGGCAACCATAGGAGGAAGGGCCACCGCAGCCAGGATCATCGCAGCCAAGGGACCCCAACATAATGGGCTTGGCACACCCAATGTCGTAAGAATTAATACGAGCTCTGGCCGAAGAGGTGATCTCATATCCTGGAGACAGGTTGGGGATTAGGGGGAATATGTAGTGCAGATCGGGGGTCGTGGAAACTGCATCTCGTGTGATGCCTGGTGCATAACTGTTGAGCTGAGTGAAGTTAAACCGCCATTCGAAACCAGAAGAACAATCGCGAAATCCACCTTGCAGGCGGTAGGAACTGGCGAACTGAAAACCTTGTGGGTGGAACGTGTCTTTCCGGTCGAGAGCGTTTCTGTCGTCTTGCTCGACAAAGGCAACCATTTCACTGAAGTTGGCCTGTACGTACAGGTAATCAACGCCCATGAAATACTGCCGGCAGCAGTCGTTTCTATGCAGGCTGTCCGCAAGAATGTTGCCAGTTCCGTACGGGTTTGATCCGCATTCGGCCCCGCAGCAGGTAGGCGCACCACATCCGCACTCTTCTACCCCGCACCCGCAACCTTCGCACTGATAACTGGTGAAAGTTGCATCAAAGGTTTCTTGAAGTGTGCTGTTTGGTTCGGTGGCATAAAGTGCCTGCGAAGCGAGATTCTCAGCAGTGGCAATTTTACCGACTATCAAGACAACGACCGCAACTGTGAACCCTTTACCGAAGTTCATCTTTGTATCCCTTTTTTAGGTGTGACTTTGGCCGTCCGGCTGCAGCGAGTCCGTGGTTAAACACTTGCAAACCGGTTTTTTCTATGCGGGAAGCCACACGGCATCTTCGGTGCGACCAATAAAACCACCTCATCATTCCCAGGGATCGGTACCGAACGAATCCCTACTTTGCTCTTTTTCGCGATAATCGGTCGATAAAGCACAAAAAGTAGAGTTGCCAGGAATGAACAAGCTGCCGTAGCCGGTAAAGTTTCGCAGGCTGCGATAGATTTTACCGTTTACCGTGGCAGCATTGAGGACGGTAGCAGGTGGCGGACCTGGTGCTAGCTGCGGGTGCGAGAAACGACCGATAGGACCCCAAAGGCCAGCATTTGGCAATCCCCTTTGACCCGTTGGGGAGCCTTGAGCGGCCAACTTCAGACACAGTAGGTGGTGTTCTACCGTGCCGAAGCAATTGATCGCGGCATGCAAACTGGTTGACCTGGGCTGGATTGGCCGCCACTACCCGTGCGGCTGTTGATTGCCCTTGTTGGCACTGCTAGCGATCTTGGGGTCCTATCGGTCGTTGTGTGCGTGAGGTTCTCGTTGACGATTGATTTTGGAAACTGTCGCGTCGAGTTGCTAAAAGTGATTTTGGAGACCAAGTGGTTTGTTGATTGTGGTAAGAGTGACGACCGGCAGGTCCCGATTGGTGTGGCATCGGCAGCAAGTTCAGCTGACGGGCTGAGCTTGCTTGCGTGCTGGCACTGGCGGTTCGATTGACCTGGTCGAAACCGAAAAGGCCCAACTTAATGGCCAAGACTTTGTGAGCCGGACTGACCCTGACCACAACTACCCGCGTGGTCTGTAGATGCCCGTGTAATTCACACAATTGGCCTGCGAAGGGGTTTTCGAACCTGCCGATCGTCATTGTTTTGTGTCTGCTGTTTGGGTCTGAGAGATTAAGGAACGTTTTGAAACATCGGATTTTCTGCGGACTCCCTATGGTGGTTACCGGCGGCGGTAATTCCATAGATTGTTGTTTGAACTTCGTCCTACTCGGCGTCGCTTCATCGGCGCGCGGCAGTTGTTGATTCGGCGCCGGCACTTTAGATGGCGTTGGCGGCATGACGTAGGCGGTTTGCGCATGCGGCATGGAATTTGGAGCGGAGCAATTGCGCGACATTCGGGAAGATCGTTTTTGCCAAACATGACTTGGGATTCCTGTTCTTCAAAGCTAGGTGCATACTTGTTCTGGAAGACTTCAATGGATGCGATCTATCGATGGTCCTTGGTTGGGTCTACCGTGTTGGTTTCCAGGCCTGCAGGAGGCTTGAGTCATTTCAGAGTCTTTACCTGGGTGGATTTTGTAATTTGCGGTGGCGGCAGCTTGTGTTCAGTCGTGGGCGCCGAGAATTCTGACGGCGGTACTTGGCGGTATGAGTGCCGTAGGCCGGGCGTTCGGAGGTTCCTGAGGAGCGGCGTCCAAGAACCAGGCCAAAGAGAGCCAGGCCAAGGGTGCTCAATAGAAAACTGTCAGGTTCAGGAACCATGGCATTGACGGCACCACTGAAAACGTTCACTTCTTCAGCCCCGCGCCAGTTGCGGTAAAATTGGTTGAAAGTATGTGCCGCTGTGCCCTGGACAGAAAAGTCAGGGAGAGTCGCGGAGGTCGACTGCATGACCGTTTCACCTTGTCTGAAGACGCCATAGCTAGAGGAGTTGTCCTCAGCGCGATGCGATTTGGGAGCGAAAGGAAAGGCGCCCTGGGCGTCGATGCCGTTCATGTCAAAGAGGACCGTGCGAAAATCAGGGTGTCCAAACTGCTGGAGAAGAGCTGGCTGATCGTCGTCGACGGCAAGTTCAATGCGAAATCGCACTTTTTGTCCGGGGGCCAGTCCGCCGTTGTCAAACATCACCACCAATTCGTTTTGGTCTTCAGTGGCCTGGGATTCGATGTCTTGAAATTCTGAAGTGGGGGAAATTACCGTGAAGTTTTCAAAATAGTTGTTCGCGAAGTGGAATCGTTCGTCACCAATTGTGAGGTGGAACTCTGTCAAGTAGACGCCATCCACAGAATCGTTTTGGATTTCCATCCATGGCATGTTTCGGTTAGCCCGTCGTTGTGAGGGTGAGTCCGCCATGGCAGCCCTTATCCACTGGTAGGTCTGCGGTTTCGTGAGCAGAGTCTCTTTCGCTGCCAGTCGAAAAGAAGCCTTGGCCAACTCAATTGGCGTGGCAGAAGCGACGGAGGTCATTGCGGTAAATATTGCCAAGGCCAGGCAGGTCTTGATTTGAAGGCGAGGCCCCTCGTTTGCAATACGCGACACAGGCACAAAGTTATTGTTTGTCATGTTGAGGTTCTTTCAGTCAACTCGTCGCGCACAGCGAACGTGGCAACACTGGTTGGTGCTGACTACATCGCAGAGGAGACGCAACGATCCGATTGTGGGTAGTACGCCGCAGATCAGGTTGTGTGCACGTGGGTGCAGCGACCTGAACCGAGGCACAATGGGGTGCAGATTCACGCAAAGCGTAGAATCGCACCAGTTGAACGACCGTCGAAATCTGGTGCAGGGTCAGTGCAGCAGCAACGGCGTGCAACAAGAGGCAGTCGACTAGAAAAGAGGCCTTCGCGAGGGTGCAAGAGCACTGCGATCCAGTGGGTCAGACTGGGCCCGCAAGTACCGGCGCACCGTATCGTGTTGTATGCGCAGACAGAACGGTACCTAGTAACGCTCTTACGAGAAACCTCTCGGTCATTGCAACCAGCACACCCAGCGCAAATCTGCTCAGCAGGTTTGCGTACAGGCCCAAATTTCCCAGCGTTTTGCCGAGCGATCTGGACGGGTAAGGCAGTGCAGACGGTTGCCGATTTGCGCAGAGTAATCCTGCACAGGACCGGTAAGGCAACACGCCGAGACCAACCGCCAAAGGGCGGATGAACTGGGAGTCACGCTAAGGTGACCAACCAATTTGGTATGTTTCAGGATGCACCACCAGCCAGAAGGGCTTGCGGGAATCCGTAGCAACCAGGATCGGAGGACCTCACCAGCGGCTCTCGAATGTCATGCGAACAACAGGGCGATGGACTCCGCCGCTGCCGTACTGACACTCATAAGGTCCACTCCGGGGTATTTTGCGTTTGCTACGGTCTAAAGATTCTTAAAAGCGGTAGGGTTCACCCATCCGGTAAACTCCCACAGCTATAGGCCAGTCTAATAGCCACCTACGGGCTCGTCAACAACTTTTTTGCCGAGGAGAAAAGATTTTACGGAGTTTTTGGCTGGCCTTGGGATGGTTTCGTTAAACCTTTTGTCTGAAAGGAGTTGCGTTTATTTGCATGGTCGGTGAAGCTCAGCACGACCTGGCAGGCCACAGATAAAGATGTCGAATATGGGGAGACTCCCCCGTGGGTTGTCCCTCGCTGAACCCATTCGCCTGGAGGCGATCATGGGAACCCGGGTGTCGCCCGCGATTGCGGTTTTGCAAGATCGGAAATACGCCTCGATATTACAGTTCGATTTCGCCGGTCCCTGAAAGAAGCCGGTGAAGTCAGGGGGGCGATGATCGTTTGTGCCGATTTGGTCGGTTGACGGGCCTGCGGTTCCTTTTGAGGGGAACTCCGGCAGCGAACGATCGGCGCAAAAATAACGCGGCAGGGTTCCCTCTAGCTTCCAGCTATGCCCGCCGCGTCGATGACCAACACCCCTCCCCAGAGGTGTTAAGTCAAGGAAAGCCTACTTCGGCTCTGGAGTGAGTCAAACCCGATTGGCTCTTTCGGCTTTGCCTCCACATTTGCGATGGAGTTGTCTGTTTTCTGCTGTCAAATAGAAGTCGCACGGCCAGTCGTTGTTCGCCAAAAGGAATGTCCGTAGGTGGTCCAATCAGGACCAGCGTCGACCCTCAACAGAAGCTGACCCTATGAAGGGTTTGGTTGCCAGTCGAGGCCAATATCGAGCGCGCCGGCGGAATGGGTGAGTTGTCCCGTACTGATTCGATCGATACCGGTAGCCGCGATTTGGGCGACGGATTGGAGTTCAACGCCTCCGGAGGCCTCGAGCTGAACCTGCGGCGCTAAGCGGTTGCGGAGCCGGACGGCTTCTCGGAGGAGGTTGCAACTCATATTGTCAAGTAAAACAATATCTGGATGTGCAGAGAGGGCTTTTGTTAGCTGCTGGAGCGAATCAACTTCGATTTCAACGATCAAATCTTTCGTCGGCAAGGATGAGCCAGCTCTGGCGAGGAAATCCCGCGTTTGGCGGACCGCTTTTGCCGGATCCAGGTTTTGTGAGAGTGCGATTGCCAGGTGATTGTCTTTGATCAGAACCGCATCGTAGAGGCCCGTTCGGTGGTTGTGTCCACCACCGCAGCGTACCGCGTATTTTTCCAGCCGGCGCCAACCTGGAATTGTTTTCCGGGTATCGTAGACTGGCACTTTGGTCTCCTCCACCTGGCGGATGAACTTGTTTGTCAGGGTGGCGATTCCTGATAGATGGCCTATCAAATTCAGGAGTGGGCGTTCGCAGGTGAGCATGTCGCGGGCAAGGCCATTAAGGTGGGCGATCCTTTCTCCAGCATCAACCTGGTCGCCGTCGTGCACCAGGTTTTTCCACTGCACGTTGGCTTGCATTTCGTCCAGGGTTGTTTCGGCGGCCAGTAGGCCAGCAATCACGCCTGGTTCGCGAGCGACCAACAGGGCTTCCCCTTGTTGATCGGCCTCGACCAGAGCCAGAGTGGTCCAGTCGTGCCAGCGGTCTAAATCTTCGCGGACTGCCAGGCGGATGATTTGTCGGCAATCATCCTCCAGTGCTGCATCCCACTGAAGTTGGTGAAAATCCTTGGCCATGGCACTGCTTAGTATCGTCGACTGGCAAGTTCGCTGGCAACCACTTGGGTGATCTGGGGGTATGGGAGATTTGTGTGATGCTCCAAGCGGGGGGGGCAGTTTTTCGGTCATTCAGGCCCCCCCCTCTCCGGGGCGGCTTCGAAAACCTGTACCACGAGGTAGAATGAGTCGATGCCCGCAGAAAACAACCACCACAAAAAACCGGATTGGCCGCAACTTCTCCGACGAGTGGACCAGGCTGGGGTGGCGTTTTTGGTCTTGTCTGCCTTGACTGCAATGGCTGTGTACTGGTTTGCCACTGGCGGTCACCGAGGCCAACTTATCGAGATTGACCGTGCGGCCCCTCTGCAAGCGGTCTTTCTGGTGGACATCAACGAAGCAGCACCAGCCGAACTGACCCAATTGCCCGGTATTGGTAAAGAATTGGCTCGCAGAATCGTGGCGTCTCGGGAGCGGGAGGGTTGGTTTCTCGAGGAGAGAGACCTGCTGCGTGTGAATGGGATGGGGGCCCGCACACTTGAGAGGATTCACCCCTTCCTGCTGCCCATGTCGGCTTTCACCGATGGGCAGCGGCAATTTTCTGCGACCGCTGGCCCCTCGCAGCTTCTCGACGTAGATTAAGGGCACCAGTCTGGGAAGGTCTCCGTGAATTCCCGCAAGAACGGATCGGCTCGGTACGTGTTCACTAACGACGGTGATTTCCTATGGAATTTTGTCTTGAAAGTCCGTTTCAGCCGGCCGGTGATCAGCCGGAAGCAATCCGAGCGCTAGTGGATGGCATCGGTAGCGGGAAGCAGGAACAAGTCCTCATGGGTGTCACCGGTTCGGGAAAGACGTTCACCATGGCCAATGTGATCCAGGAATTACAGCGGCCGACGCTTGTCCTCTCCCACAATAAGACGCTGGCAGCGCAGCTCTACTCAGAATTCAAGGGATTCTTTCCGAACAATGCGGTCACCTATTTTGTCAGCTATTACGACTACTACCAGCCTGAGGCCTACATTCCACAGCGTGACATTTACATAGAGAAAGATGCCTCGATCAATGACGAAATCGACCGTTTGCGGTTGGCCACAACCAGCGCGTTGATCAGTCGTCGCGATGTGATTGTCGTAGCAAGTGTGTCTTGTATTTACGGGCTTGGTTCTCCCGAAGACTACAAGCAGATGATGGTTGGCATCAGTCAGGGGGCGACTTTGGATCGGGACGAGATGCTCGCCAAGCTGGTTGATATCCAATATGAACGGAATGATACCGATCCGGCACGGGGGAAATTTCGCGTTCGGGGAGATTCAGTGGAGATTTGGCCTTCCTACGAAGAATTTTCCTATCGTATTGAGTTTTGGGGAGATGAAATTGAGCGACTCTCGATCATTGATCCCACGTCAGGTGACACGATTAACCAACTCAATCAGGTTTCTATTTATCCAGCAAAACATTTTGTGCTACCTGCCGAAAGGATCGATCAAGCCGCTGATGACATTCGTGCGGAGCTTCGCGAAAGGCTCGAGTACTTTCGCAAGGAAGGCAAAATGCTTGAGGCTCAGCGGCTTAATGCGCGTACCCGTTATGACATAGAAATGATGTTGGAGGTTGGCTATTGCCCTGGGATTGAAAATTACAGTCGTCCATTGTCAGGGCGTCGTGCCGGAGAACCCCCCTGCACGCTATTCGATTTTTTTCCGAAAGACCTGCTCCTGTTCGTGGACGAGTCTCACGCGACTCTGCCGCAAGTTGGCGCTATGTTTAATGGTGATCGTAGTCGCAAGACGACCCTGGTCGAGCACGGGTTCCGCTTGCCGAGTGCGCTCGACAATCGCCCGCTCCGATTTGAAGAATGGCGTGAGCGAATCAATCAGGCCATTTATGTTTCAGCCACGCCCAATGATTACGAATTGGAGAAAACAGGTGGTGAAGTAGTGGAGCAGGTGGTGCGGCCCACGGGGTTGCTGGATCCTGAAATTGAAATTGTACCTGCCCGCAACCAGGTTTCGCATTTGCTGGAACAAATCCGTCAACGCGCAGAAGTGCAAGAGCGAGTTCTGGTTACAACGCTCACCAAGCGGTTGGCAGAAGACCTTGCGGAGTACTTTGTTGATCAGGGGGTGTTGTGCAAATGGCTTCACAGCGAGTTGGACGCCTTCGAGCGGGTGGAACTCTTGCGAGACTTGCGGAAAGGAACCTTTCAGGTGCTTGTTGGTGTCAATCTGCTTCGGGAGGGATTGGACCTGCCGGAAGTTTCGCTTGTTGCAATTCTTGATGCCGACAAGGAAGGTTTTCTCAGAAGTGAAACCAGTTTGATTCAGACTATTGGCCGTTCGGCGCGACACGTCAATGCCAAGGTGATTATGTACGCAGACAAAGTGACAAACTCGATGCAGCGGGCAATCGAAGAAACAGATCGCCGCCGCGCCTTGCAGGAGGCCTACAACGAAAAACACGGAATCACCCCCGAGACTATCCGTAAGGCCATTCATGTGGGCATTGAAGCCGAGGCTACCGCGCACGCTGCAGCAAATGCAGCTGTTGGGCGATCGGATGAAACGGTTTACATTACCGAGGAATACATCAACGAACTCGTAGCTGAAATGGTCACCGCCGCTGAGGCGATGGAATTTGAACGTGCCGCCGCGATTCGCGATCGTATTTCCACGATGCGAGATGCCATTGGTCAGCCTGTAGATGCGGTTCAGGAAAAGAAAACAGTGGGTAAGCGGGGCCGCAGGCGACGCGGTGGAGGAAAAAAAGAAAGCATCCCGCGACCCAAAAGAGGAATTTGATCAGGTTGGCTGGGCGAATTCATGCAGCCGCACACAGTTTCACCTCAATGCAAAAGGCACCCCGGAGACTGCAATGGCAAGCGGGGCTCAGCTTTATTGCAAGCTGGCCCCGCTGTTGTGGGAACCAAGGGGTACAAGCACCGTGCCAGCGGCCACAGGCCAGTCAAGCCGGTTTGTTCCCCGGATACCTAGCCGAGTTTCAAAATTATTCTGCCGGTTTGGCTGCAGCGTCATCCGTGGCGGCTGGCGCGGCTGCCTCGGCGGCCGGTGCGGCAGCTTCGGCGGCTGGTGCGGCAGCTTCGGCGGCTGGTGCGGCAGCTTCGGCGGCTGGTGCGGCAGCTTCAGCGGCTGGTGCGGCAGCCTTGTCATCAGTTGCTGTATTACCGGAGGGTTGTCCACAACCGGTGGTCATGGCTGATAAGGCTCCTACAAATAGCAATAGGTAGAACTTCTTCATTACTGGGTTTCCTTCCTCGTGGTTGCGAAAAAATGAACGGTTACAATCCACCACATTCAACAATAGGTGAAGTTTGCAACAAGTCAAAACTCACCTGCGAGTGAACTTCCTGCTCGCGATCACGCCTGGCCGCTGCGAGGCCGCTTGGTAGATAAGCAAATATTGTTTTTGATGACTGTCCGCTGGTCAACGGGTAAAACAACCTGTCGGCCACCAAAAAACCGGCAATGTCGCTTTAATCGGCAATGTTTTCCAGCGGCCAAGGGATGTGTTCCTACAGAATGGTTTCACACTTATCAGATCTGTCGGTGTTTGCCGACCCTGAGTAGAGAGGCGTTGGCGAAATTTGCGGTGAACTACAGGCCATGAGAAAATCGGAACGGCACGAGGAGGCCGACTGGAATGAAAACTAACCAGCTGCTTATGCCGGTGATTGTAGGGCTTGTATTGATGGTGCACGTTGCCGCAGCCCAGGATTCCAATAGCCAGGGAGAGTCGACGACGGACACGGCCCAGGAGGATGCCTGGGGTTACAAGCCGTCTTATGTTTACCAGCCAAATCCCAAAGCCATTATCCATCAAAAATCACAGGCTCGTGCCTTGCAGCGGAGGTGGCGCATGGCGGCAATGCGGTGGTATGGCATGGTCAACGAGCGCCCAACAGCCAGCCCCACGCCATTTATGGGGCTCTACAGCCCTGCCTGGCAAATGCCAGGTGGACGGCCCTATGCGTGGAACTACCGCGGGACCCCGTCGGTCCTTGTCTTCACGCACTGAAGCAAGCAGGTATGGCTTTGCTTGGTTCTGCCTGCGAAGTCTGTTTGCGAAGTCTGTTTGCGAAGTCTGTTTGCGAAGTCTGTTTGCGAAGTCTGTTTGCGAAGTCTGTTTGCGAAGTCTGTTTGCGCCAGTGGCCACCGGAGGTCTGCCTGGGTGGCAAGTAGGGAACCCGTCGTGGTTGCGTCACACTCCGGTAAAGTTTTTTTAGCCTGCCGTTCGTAGCGGGGTTCGGTGTGTCGCCAGCAACTCCTGGACGATCAGCTGCACGGTCTGTTCCAGTGCCCGTGTGTCGATCGCGTTAATCGACTGTTGGTCACGGTAGCCATGCTCTGCAGCCAACAGGCCTGCCTGGCGATAGACGACTCGCCTTGCGCGAGCCCGTATGTAACCGTGAGCCTGGCTGGGAGTCATGTCGTGCCACCTGCTGCCAAGGCGGAGGCGTACGTCGGTGAGACTGCGCTGGGCAGCTGTTGTTGCCAGCACGTCGAAATGGGTTTTGCTCGTGGAAAATAGCAGCTTCTGGATAGGACGATGCATTTTAGGGTTGGCGGTGGCCGTTGTTTGTTGTGGAGGGCGTGTGATGGAATACGCGTACGCGTCCAGGGATTTCTCCCTGGGACGACAAAGTCTCAAATATGCGCTCATTGGTCTAAAAGAGATCGAACGGTTGGTGAGAGTTCCTCCATTGAGTATTGGGAGTCACGAACAGTTCGCCTAACCGATTCTTCTTGCAGAACCGCTTCCGTGGCAGCTAGCACTCCTTGGGCTGGGAGCGAGATTTACCGTTAAAATTGTTCAAACTTGACGGATTATGGTGGTTCCTTTAACTTACAGGCAAGATTTTCAGGTTAAAGGGTCGAGATCTTTAACAGTGGTGACCTTTCTATCCTGGGCCGAACTTTCTATCCTGTGCCGAAGTGGTTGTTTGGGCCAGTTTGCCAGGGTAGCAGTCGTTATCTGCGGCATTTTTCGTTTGCAGCCTATCAGGGCGCCGTGGCCAAGTGGCTAAGGCATCGGATTGCAAATCCGACATCGCCGGTTCGAATCCGGCCGGCGCCTCTTAAAAATTAAGCCTCGGGAAACAGATGTTTCTCGAGGTTTTTTTGGGGAGATAGGAGGAGGGGGAAAAAGAGTCCATCAAAAAAATCTCTTTGAGCGGGGTGTGAATTGGCCCAGTCGTGGTAACCCTTGGAAAAAACGACCGTAAAACGTCCCGCAGTGTCCGTGGTGCTGGTGAATTAGGGCTGTTTCAAAATCAAACCTTGCCAATCTCCGTTTTTCCAATCAAGTCTCACCCGATGGGAAAAAACGGAAATCGTGTACCATAAAGGGTGGCGGTCAAC
Organism: Lacipirellulaceae bacterium; assembly: GCA_965243695.1. Classification (GTDB taxonomy): domain Bacteria; phylum Planctomycetota; class Planctomycetia; order Pirellulales; family Lacipirellulaceae; genus JAKVCB01. Next base: position 72,296 of record CBDEWC010000009.1, read on the forward strand.
GGTTTTCCAACGAATTGCGTGACCAGGGTTGTTCGCAGCGAACCAAATCGTTGGACCGGCAGAACCGTGGACCGCGTTTTAGGCATTCCCTTGGCAATGGTAATTGCCTTCGAGTTTTTGGCCACTTACGTGCGCCGCTGGTAAGTACGATTGGCCCTTGTTTCCTCGTTCATTGCTTGGCATCGATGGTAAACTCTGTTCGTAAGGTCCTTCTGGTTGGTTGGGATGCAGCGGATTGGAAGGTCATTCACCCACTGATGGACGCGGGAAAAATGCCGACCTTAAAGCGGTTGGTAGAAGGTGGGTCGATGGCAAACCTGGCGACCCTCCACCCGGTTCTCTCGCCCATGTTGTGGACGAGCATCGCTACTGGCAAGCGGCCCTTCAAGCATGGGATTCATGGTTTCACCGAACCGACTCCCGACGGGCGGGGAATTCAGCCGATCACGAATCTTTCGCGCAGCACCAAGGCGATATGGAATATCCTTACCCAGCGCGGTCTTTCAAGCCAAGTGGTGGGGTGGTGGCCGTCGCATCCGGCTGAGCCAATTCGCGGTGCCATGGTGTCGAATCATTTTCAGCGAGCGGTGGGCTTGCCCTCAGAGTCCTGGCCACTTCCGGCGGGTGCGGTTCACCCGGCTCGGCTGGGTGAAACGCTGGCTGCCCTGCGTTTAAATCCAAACGAACTGCTGGCTGAACATATTCTTCCGTTTGTTCCTCGTGCCGGCGAGATTGACCAAAAGGAGGACCGGCGGCTTGCCTCGTGCGCGAAGATTCTGGCCGAATGTACGACTGTACATGCCACTGCCACTTGGCTCATGCAGCATGAGCCTTGGGACTTCATGGCGATTTACTACGATGCGATTGACCACTTTTGTCACGGTTTCATGCGGTACCACCCGCCCCGTCAGGAACACGTGCCAGAATCGCAGTTTGAACTATATAAGGGCGTCGTCGAGGCTGGGTATCGGTACCACGACATGATGCTCAATACGTTGCTGCAAATGGCCGGTCCCGATGTCACCGTGATGCTGATCTCGGACCATGGTTTTCACCCCGATCACCTACGGCCGAGAGTGATCCCTGCCGAGCCGGCGGGTCCGGCACTGGAACACCGTGACTTTGGTGTTTTTGTGATGCATGGCCCCGATATTAAAGCCGACACGTTGTTGCACGGGTTGAACCTGCTCGATATTGCCCCCACTTTGCTCGCACTGTTTGGTTTGCCGGTTGGTGCAGACATGGATGGTCAGCCGATCCTTGGGGCATTTGAGACGTGCCCCAAAATAACAACAATTCCGAGTTGGGATGAGGTGCCGGGTGAGGCTGGTCTCCACCCTCAAGGTTTTCAGCTCAATCCGGTTGAGGCGCAAGAGGCGGTTCAGCAGTTGGTTGCGCTTGGCTACATTGAGCCGCCGGGGCCCGACCACGACAAAGCAATCGACCGTACCGTTCGAGAACTCCGTTACAATCTTGCTCGAGCCTATATGGATGACAGTCGTCATGTTGCTGCCGCCGAGATTCTCGAAGCGCTTTATCTTCGCTGGCCGAATGAGCACCGTTTTGGTGTGCAACTGGCTACCTGTTATCAGGCACTCGATCGGATTGCGGATTTGCGGTCTGTAGTCGAGGATCTAAGCAGTCGACGGAAGGCTGATGCCGAACAGGCTCGCCAGGAATTGGACCAGTTTCTAGAGGACATTCGCCTGCGCCGGGAACAGCGGGAGTCCCAGTCACAAGCGGGAGTCAGCCCGACCGAGTCTTCCTCTGCGATGCTCGAGGAGTTAGGACAGTTTGACCTGGAGAGGGCCCGAGATGGTCCAGTTGGGCCCACAGCCCCACAACCACTGTTGAGCGAACAGGAGTGGCATCGTTACCGTGATTTGCAGAGTCGTTCCCGCTACAATTCGCACGCTATCGACTATCTTTGGGGTTATGTTGCGCTGGCTGAAGCGGATTATGAGCGAGCTCTCAGCTATTTGTTGGCATCCGAAAAGCTAGATGCCCAGCGCCCGGGCCTGCATTTGCAGATTGGCGAGGCGTATCTCAATCTGCGGCGCCCGGAGGATGCCGAACGAAGTTACCAGCGAGCGATTGCAATTGACTCCGAGAATCCTCACGCGCACCTGGGGCTTTGCCGCAGCTACTTGCTGAGGCGGGAGAATCAGCGCGCTGCTGAAGCAGCACTGCGGTCGATTGGCTTACTTTACCAGCACCCAATGGCCCACTATTGGCTGGCGATTGGCTTGCATCGAATGGGACGTATTTTGCCGGCCGTGGAGGCTTTGCAGGTGGCAATTTCGCTCAATCCTAACTTCCCTGAAGCGCATCAACGCCTGGCAAGTCTTTACAGGAATCGACTCGGTGATCTCGACAAGGCGGCCAAACACCGCAAACTTGCGGTGGAAATGCGGTTGGCCCGCCGGCAGGCGGCCGCGGCCGGGCAGAAGTACCAGTCATCCCGCGTGAGCGGCCAACTCCATCACAGCGAAGGCGAGTCGGCCCTGCCGGCGATACCCAAGGCGACCGTAGAAAATAAGGAAATTGCTATGCCGTCCGATCCGGATAAGTACGTTACTGTGGTCAGTGGTCTACCTCGTAGCGGAACGTCACTGGTTATGCAGATGCTCGCTGCTGGTGGAATGACGGTTCTCTCGGACGGTCGTCGCGAGGCGGATGACAGCAATCCGCGGGGGTACTTTGAATATCAGCGGGTCAAGAATCTTAAGGCCGACAATGCCTGGTTGGGTGAAGGTCAAGGAAAAGCGGTCAAGATCATTGTTCAGTTGATACCCTACGTACCCCCTGGATACCGCTACCGAGTGGTGGTCGTTGAGCGTGATCTGGACGAAGTGGTTGCCTCCCAGCGTGCCATGCTGGAGCGGGAGGGGCGCTCAGGGGCCCAGATTTCCGACGAACAGTTAAAGCGGGTGTTTGCGACACAAAGTTCTCGCGTATACCGCTGGATGCAAAATCAAGCGGGTGTCGATGTCCTCACCGTTCACCATCGTCAGCTCATCGAAAATCCAGCTTTGGCATCGGTTCAAATCGCAGAATTTCTCGATGGCCAGGTCGATATTGAACGCATGGCAGAGGTGGTTGATCCGGCACTCTATCGCAACCGCCGCTGAGTTGTGTTTTTTTGGGGGGGGTGCGGTTCAGGCGGCTTCTTTCTGGGCACGGCTTTACGGCAACTACCAGCTTAGGCCAAGCAGCCCCCTCTCTACGTCCTTGTCGTAGCCGATCTCCGACCTACTCAAGGTATTTCCAGCCTCCGCTGGGGAAGTTTCGGAAAAACAGGCTGTCTTGGGGCTTGGGGCGTGTCCGGTGCGAGGGGAAACATTTGACAATTCGTGGAGTCTCAATTAGTCTCCAGCTTAGAGGGAAGACTTGCGATTTTTCCAGGTTGTTGGTCGTTCCGAACGGGTTTTATGCTCGGCAATGCCGTTAGGCGGGAAAAGTTGCAGAGGATTTGTGAGACGAAAGTGGTGGTTTTAAATCCCGCCCCGGTTGGGGGTAGATTGTCCATTCTAAAGGGTGTGGCGATGCAGACATTTCAAGGGAATTTGCTGATTGGGGGCATGGCGCTCAATAACGTCGAGGGCATGTTGTGTGACGACGCGTCGGGGATGCCATCGCACTGGTCTGGCCAGTTGCGAATTGATCCGTGTCAACACGAGGTGCTGGAAATAGATCGACAGTATCTGCTCATGCTTGACGACGGGCGTAACCGCGAGGTTGTACTCACTGACATTCAAGTTGAATCAGAAGAGGAACCGGTAGTTTGTGTGTTTGAGGATTGGCCAAGCATTCGTCGGCCGAAGTGAAGCCGATTTGAGGCATGTGGTTCGCCAGTTGAGTCGTCCTGATCGGACCAGTGCTGTCGAAATCGTTCTGCAAAGGCCACGGTCTTTTTGTGAGTATACGCTAGTTGCAGGAACTAGCGGGTCTCCGCTGGCCTACGTAGTCTTTTGTTTTGCACCTGTCATAAGTTCACTAACGATCGCTTTTCGCGAGTTGGCGAATAAGGATACGTGGGCAGTTATTCTGACTAGTCTTATTCGTTCGTAGGTTCAGGGGATTTGTTATGCCACTGTTGAAGCTGGGTATCCCGGCGGGAAGTTTGCAAGAGGCGACCGCCGAGTTGTTCCGTCGCGCCGGTTATCAGATTTCGTTTCGTTCTCGGAACTATTTTCCCGAGATTGACGACGACGAAGTCGAATGCATGTTGATTCGGGCACAAGAGATGGCACGCTATGTCGAAGATGGTGTTCTTGATGCGGGGCTCACCGGGTACGACTGGATTATGGAAACGGGTGCCGACGTGCATGAGGTTGCCGAGCTGGTGTTTTCCAAGGTGAGCCGTCGCCCAGTGCGTTGGGTCCTCTGCGTACCGAATGATTCGCCGGTCAAGACGGTGGCTGACCTGGAGGGAGCTCGAGTTGCGACTGAGGCAGTTGGCTTGACCGAACGATTTTTCAAAAAACATGGAGTCGCAGCTAAGATTGAATTCAGTTGGGGTGCTACTGAGGTCAAGCCACCCAAGTTGGCTGATGCGATTGTTGAAGTCACTGAGACAGGAAGTTCTCTGCGGGCCAACAATCTGCGGGTTGTCGAAGAGGTCCTGCAAAGCACGACCCGGTTCATTGCCAACCGAGCCGTTTACGAGGATGACTGGAAACGGCAGAAGATAGATGATATTGCCTTGATGCTTCAAGGCGCAATTGCCGCCGAGGGGAAAGTGGGATTGATGATCAACGTTCCCAAGGAATGCCTGCCGCGGGTTTTGCAGCTTTTGCCGGCAATCCAAAAGCCGACGGTTTCTAATCTGGCTGACCAGGAATGGGTCGACGTAATTACCGTCCTTAATGAAACAGTTGTGCGGACGATTGTGCCGCGGTTAAAAGAGGCTGGCGCGCGAGGCATTGTCGAATATCCACTCTCGAAAGTTATCGAATAGCAGGCTTCTTAGCCTGCAGGCCCTCCATGTGGCTTAGGCCGTTGTTGGCCATGCTTTTCCGGGTAGAGTCGCGCGCTGCGTTTAATTTTCTGACCAGCGAAAACAGAGTAAGCCGTCAAGCGATCGCACATAGATATTCTCATCGACCACTGCCCGGGGGCGGCCAGGTTGAGGTTTCGCTGATTTGCTTGCGATCGAAAAGCTGGAATTCATCTGGCTTAGCCGCGATCAGGAGTCGTTCTCCTCTTTCCTCTAGTGCCAGGAGGTGATTGCCAAGGTTGACCCTATTCCAGGTTTTGGCAAATGGCTTGCTGGTCCAGGTTTGCTCGCCTGTTTTTTCGGACGATCAGTAGCGAATTGAGTGGTTGACGAAGGCGATCAAGGGCGTCGTAAACGACTCGAGGTGTGGCAGCCCTGCGGGAAAGTCTCGGAAATAGTCGGATTCTCGGGGTTTTTACCCTTATTCTGGTATTGACGATCGTCAACGACGGCATTTTACTACTATCTCTACGGCCTCTGCGATGGCACTGACTACGGCGTCTGCGATGGCACTGACTACGGCCTCTACGATGACACTGACATGAAAGGGATGATGATGGCGAAGCGGAAAGCAGCTAAGGCAAGCACGGGCAAAAAGCCGTTGACCAAGTCGCAAGTGATAGCGACGTTGGCTGAGAGTAACGAATGCTCAAAGAAAGAAGTCGCGAGTTTATTTGATGAACTTGCAACGCTCATTGGCAAAAACCTTGGTAAGCGGGGGCCTGGAGTTTTTACGATTCCCGGCATGGCAAAGATCAAGGTCGTGCGCAAGCCTGCAACCAAGGCGCGCAAGGGTATCAATCCATTTACGGGCGAAGAAACAGTTTTTAAGGCGAAGCCAGCCCGGAATGTGGTGAAGATCACCGCGCTGAAAGCCTTGAAAGACATGGTGTAAACGGGCGGCGTTGAAGGTTTGGACGAGACCTTCTAAGGCTTGGGGCCTTCCGGGACGGAGTCTTTCTCCGGGTCTACCCCAGTTAGCGTCAGAATGAAGCTCTTAGGGTGTCGGCGACCTTGTTGGTATCGAGGTTGCCGCCACCTTTTTTTATGGGATTTGCACCGTCAAGTGTCTTGTGCCCTCCCTCTGGCATCTTGGAATGCTAGCCGATCTTGTGGAGATCTCAATTTCTGGTTGGCATGCTACCTCAGTTGCTGCTAGCCATTGGGGGCCGGCCAGTTGTGCTTCGCAGAGGAAAACCACATAAACGGTGCGCAAGATGGCGTTGAAATAAAGAGTCTGGGACCGAGGTTCGGGACTAAAACATCGCGACCAAAAGCGTATAATACAATGAAGTTGGTTAGGCCAAACTGTCTTGCACGGTTAATCGCCGTTTTTTAAAGGGACAGCTTGCCTGGCAGTCGCCGATTTTTGTTGGTGTGGGGTATTCGTGCGGAAGAACGTGATTTCAAAGTGGTTTTCAGCAGAGTGTTTAATTTCTGTTTGGTCTGTCTGGTAAGAAAAGGATTGATCATGCAACGTACAGTTTCAATGCGAGATTGTCTTGGGGTCGTGAAGGTCGTGGCCGCACTTGCGATGACCGGTTTGGTGGTGTCTGGGCTTAGTGCCGATGATGGCCTTCCCGGAAGTCCGGAGAAGTCAGCCACTGGTGTGCAACCGCAAAGAGGAGAGAAAGAGATGGCTGATTCGAGCAAGTTGGCCAAGGCTACCTTTGGGAATGGCTGTTTTTGGTGTACGGAAGCGGTTTTTCAGCAGATTCAAGGTGTCGCATCTGTGGTGTCGGGTTATTCGGGGGGGCAAATCAAGAATCCGACCTACAAGGAAGTTTCGAGCGGTTTGACCGGGCATGCGGAAGTGGTGCAGGTTACCTACGATCCGAAGCAAGTCTCTTTTTCGGAGTTGCTGGAAATCTTTTATCAGACACATGATCCGACAACACTTAACCGTCAGGGAAACGATGTTGGTACCCAATATCGGTCTGCCATATTCTGCCACGATGGAAAGCAATACCGGGAGGCGGCCACGTATCAGCAACAGCTCAATCAATCGGGAGTGTTCGCACAACCGATCGTGACGGAAATTGCCAAGTTCGAAAAGTTTTATCCAGCGGAAAACTATCATCAGGACTATTTTGAGTTGAATGGTCGCCAGCCGTATTGCCAGTATGTTGTTCGTCCGAAGGTGGAGAAGTTTAAAAAGAATTTTGCCGACAAGGTCAAGGCATCCGGTGGTGCGGAAGGAGCAACCCGTAAAGTGATTGGCAGCGACAAGGTTCCTCAAAGCGATGCCCGCGCGAGGCGCGAAAAAAAAGTAGTAAAAACCAGTGTGGAATGGCGCGAGCAATTGACGGAGGAGCAGTATCGGGTCACGCGTCGAAAGGGTACGGAGCGGGCCTTTACGGGTGCGTACTGGGATAATAAGGAAGAAGGTACGTATCGGTGCGTATGCTGTGGCGATCCGTTGTTTGCGTCGGACACAAAATTCGAATCGGGGACAGGTTGGCCCAGTTTTTTCAAGCCGATAGCCGCTGGCGGGATTAAAGAGAAAGAGGACCGAGGTTTTTTTACAATCCGCACAGAAATCCTATGCGGTCGGTGCAATGCTCATTTGGGGCATGTGTTTAACGACGGGCCAAATCCAACCGGTTTGCGTTATTGTATTAACTCGGCAGCGCTTGATTTCGAGTCGGCCGAGCAGCCTGCTCCCAGCGACCAGGACTGACCGCCAGGTCGGTTCAGGAGGGGCACAAAAGGAGTTGACGTAAAAGGAATAGTTGCCAAAATGGGGGTTTCTGGCAAGTTTCGTACTTTATAGGCCCGCAGGCTGGTATGGGGAAAACATTAGATCTTGGTCGTCGCATTGAGCTGCACTCGATGGACAAGGAGTGTCACGGTATCTCGTTGGGACTTTATCAGCGGAACCTTTCTGGCGAGCCGCAGTTTCTGGTGCACACCTACAGCTCGGTGGCGGAGGTAAACGAGCGGGTCGCCTTTATTCGTCAGGCACTCATCACGATGCTTGGACTAGAGTCGGCTGAAGAGGCAGGTCGGGGTTGGTTGCGGTTCCCCTGTCGCTCTGAGCACAAGCGAACCATAAAACGCGCGTTTCTTGATTTGTGCAGACTCGAGACGGGTGCAGATCTGGAAGTCAAGCCGCTGACGGCATTCGACAAAAAAGCGGAAGGAGACCTCGCGGCGAAGTCTTTGGGGGGTGGGCAGTATCGCATTGAAGCGGCCGGAGATACTCCGGCTATGGCCAAGCGTACCGTTGCCCTGGCTCGGGGGTTTGCAAAACTTTGTGAGATGGAGTTTTTGGAGGGAGACGAGACGATGGTTTGTTTCCCCTGTCGCCAGAGCCATGATAAAATTATTGGTCTAATGATGTTTCGCGCACAGAACGTGCGGGCTTCAATGAAAGAAGAGGAAATGGAAGCTGGTCGTGGCGTATTGTCCGCTCCCAGTCAACAAGAATAAAGCGTTGAGATGGCCTGCGTAGATTGTGGCTATGGTTGTTAGTGTTGCAGGTCTTTCAGACGGTCTCCCAGAGTAAGTGGATTTTTTGCGCATGAACGCACCCTCTCCAGTTGTTTCAATGACAAGTCGCCAGCGTGTGCTGGCCGCCTTGCGTCGCGAACCAGTTGACCGCACTCCGGTTTGCAATCCAACTTCGGTAGCAACCGTTGAATTGATGGACCTGGTCGATGCGGATTTTCCAATGGCGAATCGCGATCCTGAGAAGATGGCGCGACTGGCGGCAACAGGTTATACAGAGCTTGGCTTTGACACGGTCATGCCCGTCTTTTCAATCATTCAGGAGTCATCGGCCCTGGGTTGCAGAATGCAGTGGGAGGAAAAGGATAATTGGCCGACAGTCAAGATGAGCGAGCCGATCTGGTCGGAGCCGGAAGATATCAAGATTCCGGACAACCTGCTCACCCATCCTGATACGAAATGTGTGCTTGACGCAATCGGCCTATTGAAGAAAGAGTTTGGAGATGAAGTTTGCGTAGTCGGCAAAACGATGGGCCCGTGGTCGCTAGGCTATCACTGCTTTGGTGTCGAAAGGTTCTTGTTGATGTCCTACGATGATCCAGGCAAGACGATGCAATGCCTGGAGAAAATGAAAAAAGCGACGATCGACTTTGGGCGAGCCCAGTTGGAAGCCGGCGCCGATGCGGTAACGCTTCCCGATCATGCCACGGGAGATCTTGTTAGCGGCGAGTATTACGACCGCTTTCTCAAGGAAATGCACCAGGAGTTCGTAACCGATATTCCGATCCCGATTATTCTGCATATCTGTGGTAGGACCGTGGATCGGATGGATTTCATTGCCCAAACCGGAATGGCCGCCTTCCACTACGATTCGAAAAACAAGCCCGAAGAGTCGATGGATGTGGTCCAAGACCGGATCTCGCTGGTAGGGAACATTAATAATCCTGAAACGCTTTACGCCAAGGGGCCAGAGGCTGTGCGAAAAGAGGTCTACGAGAACCTTGACGCAGGCGTGCGACTCGTGGGTCCCGAATGTGCCATTCCTTTGCAGACACCAATTGAGAATCTCAAGGAGATTCCGTTGGCGGTCAAGGATTGGCACCGCGAGCATTCAACTTAAGAAGGTTCGGGAAATACTTATGAGTAACTTACTGGATCGAATTGCAACAAAAGCAACGTTGGTTTCCGATGGAGCCACCGGTACCTACCTCCAGGCTAATGGCTTAGAGCCGGGTGGGTGTCCTGAACTGATGAACGATACCCATCCAGAAGTGATTCGACAAATGGCCAGGAATTATTTTGAAGCTGGCTCTAACCTGGTCGAGACAAATTCCTTCGGGGGCAGCCGTTATATGCTCAAAAAATACGGCCATGGGGATCGGGTGGAGGAATTCAATCGCAAGGCTGCTGAGCTTGCCCGTTCGGTAGCACCAGAAGGTTGTTTTGTGGTCGGTTCGATTGGCCCCACGGGCGAATTCCTGGAACCAACAGGCGTGGCGACGGAGGAGGAAATGTACTCCGCGTTTTGTGAGCAAGTTCGCGGGCTGGCTGCCGGGGGGGTCGATGGAATTTGTATTGAGACGATGAGTGATGTGGGAGAAATCAGCCTGGCCATCAAGGCTGCCAAGGAAGTCGCCGGGCTGCCAGTTATAGCAACGCTGACTTTTGACAAGGGGCCTCGTGGTTACTTTACCATGATGGGAGTGACCCCAGCCGATGGCGCAACCCAGTTGGCTGAGGCTGGGGCGGATGTCGTGGGGACCAATTGTGGTTTGGCGATCGAACATTTGGTGGAGATTGTGACTGCCATGCGAGAAGTGACGGATCGGCCTATTCTCACACATGTGAATGCAGGTATTCCCCGGATCGTGGGTAAAGACATTGTCTATCCCGACACGCCTGAGCACATGGCCGATCGTATGCCGCAAATGGTCGAAGCTGGTGCCAACATTATTGGTGGGTGCTGTGGAACCAGTCCCGATCACGTGAAAGCCTTTGTTAAAAGCTTGTAATAAGCACAGTTCGCAGAAGAGATGAATACAGTAATCCCTGGTGTTGAATAGTAATGGCTGATTTATCGGATATTAAGAACGAATTCATTCGAGCCCAAATCGAGGAGTTCATCGAACGGCCCGAAGAGCGTCGCGAAATCGTTAATCTCTACCTAGAAATTGCACCCGAGATGCAGGAGATCGCTGCGAATATCATTCGGGGTAACCATATCGAGGTTGACCAAATGACCACAGCGCAACTTGAGGCTGGGACGACCGCACTGAAGCTGATGGATGATGGTCTTATCGCCGGGATGGGGATTGTCGGTATTAAATTTCGGGAGAACTTTATTTTTGTGCCTGAAGTGCTGGCCTGTGCTCGTGCAATGAAGGCAGGTATGAAGCATATCGAGCCTATTCTCTCTGCATCGGGGATTAAGCCCATTGGCAAAGTGATCATGGGAACGGTCAAAGGCGACCTGCACGACATTGGTAAAAATCTCTGCAACATGATGCTCCGCGGAGCCGGTTTTGAAGTGGTTGACCTGGGAGTGGATACTTCGCCCGACGACTTTATCGAAGCGGTTGAAGAACATAGTGGTACCGTCGTTGGTATGTCAGCGCTGCTCACGACCACGATGCCAAATATGGGACGGACGATCGAGGCCTTTATCGATGCTGATCTTCGCGATGACGTTAAGTTTATGGTCGGTGGTGCTCCGGTGACTCCTGAATTTGCCGACGATATGGGGGCAGACGCCTACGGTGAAACAGCCATAGAGTGTGTGGAGGTTGCAAAACGGCTCTGCAAAGAGTCGTAGAAGCTAAGTCCCTTTTTGTCCGGGTACAATCGGAGGGTGTTTTCTCGTGGACGGCGCGACTTGGCCGTTTGCCTGTTTAAAAAATAGTTTTCTGAAGGCTGTGAATGCAGACTATCGATCCGGCAGAGTTTGAAAAACGTGTAAAGCGGATCACAGCGATCTTTAGCCAGATCGCGGAGCATTCCGACAAGCAGGCGTTGATCCGTTGCCCCTACAAGAATCGGCTCAGCCAATGTACGGCCAAGTTTGGTTGCCGGTACAAGCGGCCTGCAGGGGCCGACAGTGAACTGCCCATTTGTTCCAGCGATGACCAGCTTGACTATCGTTCCGCCTGGGAGTCAAAGCCCGAGTCGGTCAACGCGATGCGGGCTCAACTTCGTGGGGGGGCGTGTGGCTAGCTCCCGGCTTTCGGGTCGTGTTCTGGTCTGCATTCGGTGTTCTGAGCCCGTTTGGACTTCTATTGGGCCGTCATGGGTGGCTGGGCCCTCTGGCAATCGTGATTGAAAAGTCCTTGTTCTCGATCACCGGTTTACTACGTTTTGCGGATTGCCGGCCAAAAAAGCTTCCAGATTATCGACGGCCGTGTTGAGCAAGCGGTCTCGAGCAGATCGCGTGGCCCAGGCAATGTGCGGTGTGATCACGCAATTCTCTACGCCGTACAGTGGGTGATCCGCGGCGGGTGGTTCGACGGTCAATACGTCAAGACCGGCTCCGCCGATTTGGCCTGTTGTAAGCGCGACCTCCAAGGCACCTTCATCGACGAGCGGGCCACGGGCCGTGTTGATCAAATAGGCCGTTGGCTTCATTAACGCCAATCTCTCGGGATTGACCAGTTTTTCATTTTCGGCGGTCAGTGGGCAATGCAGACTCACAAAATCGCTTTCCCGAAATAATGTTTTCAGGTCAACCATGCGTGTTGGTGCAGTGTCTTCTACGGGGTAGGCATCGTAGGCCAGCACCTCCATGCCAAACGCAGTTGCCAATTGTGCGGTCGCTCGTCCAATCCGGCCATAACCGACAATCCCCATCGTCAAGCCATCCAGTTCAACCATCGGGTGATCCCAGTAACAAAATTCAGGGCAGTTGGCCCAACGGCCCTCGCAGACTGTTTCGGCGTGGTGGGCAACATGTTGAGTGAAGTTGAGCACATGGGCGAACACCATTTGAGCGACTGACCGGGTGCCGTAGGTTGGAATGTTCGTGACAGGGATACCCCGTTCCTTCGCCGAGTCGAGGTCGACCACGTTGTAACCGGTCGCCAGGACGCCAATATATTGGAGCTTGGGCAGTGTCGAGATCACGGTGCGTGGCAACAGTGATTTGTTGGTGATTACGACTTCAGCGTCTTTGGCCCGTTGGTGCACTTCGTCGGGACTCGATTGGTCGTAAATGGTGGTTTGCCCCAGGCCTTCCAGCCGATCCCAGCTCAAATCTCCAGGATTCAAGGTGTGCCCATCGAGGACAACAATTGTGAGAGTGTTTTGGTTCATGTTTTTTTTCTTGTAGTTTCCAGGGATTCGTGGGTATGGGTTCACCAACTGCAGCGCCACGTGCCCCTGTTTCACAACCGGGCCAGATTGCGGTGGGCCAATAAGGAGTTGGTGTCAAACCCGCAGGGTAACGTGGCGTTTGCTGGCCGTCAATTTGCTTCACTTTGCCTGGCAGTCGCTACCGGTTAGGAGTCGATCATGGTATCCTCACTCGTCCTCTAGGGGGAGCAAGGCAACTTAGGGGGATCTGCGGTTGCGGTGGGTGCGTATTGGTCCTTAGTTATCACTGGACTTGGTGCTTGTGGGAACCGCCGAGACCCTGTTGGCGCAATTAAAATGGGTTGACTGACTGCTTTTGCTTTTGCAATGGGATTCAGTCCTAAAATCACAGGAGGGTGTGCCATGGCTCAAGTTGGCAAGATGGCAGGAAAAAAAGTGGTGGTGACTGGTTCGGGGACAGGCATTGGGCGGGGGATCGCCCTGGAAATGGCCCGCCAGGGGGCCGACGTTGTGCTGCACTATTCGCGCAGCAGTGAGGGGGCACTCTCAGCGGTTGAGGAAATTACCAAAGCGGGTGGGAAAGCGGTCGCGTTTTCGGCAGATTTTCGCGAGATTGATCCTCTCAAGGAACTGGCGAATAAGGCGCTTGATTTTTTGGGCGGATGCGACGTCTTGGTCAACAATGCTGGAATTACGCACAACACTCCCTTCGAAGAACTTGAACCAAAACATTTCGATACCCTGATCAACGTCAATCTGCGGGCCCAGTTCTTTCTCACCCAGGCATTGCTTCCGGCTCTGGTTGAGGCCGCCCCCAGCTATGTGATTAATCTCACGTCGGTCCATGCCTTCGCAGGGATGACCGAGCATACTGTTTACGCGGCTACCAAGGGTGCGATTGTCGCCCTGACTCGGGTGTTGTCGTTGGAACTCATCCAGAAAGGGGTTCGCGTCAACGCCATCGCTCCCGGATGGATCAAGGTGGAGAATCAGGAAGCTGTGGTAGGTGACGATTTTGATTGGGACAACGAGACCAAGGTGGTGCCTGCTGGTTTTTGTGGCGGTCCGAAAGATGTCGCGGAATTGGCGATGTTTTTGGCATCCGAAGAATCGCGATTTATCGTGGGGCAAACGCTGGTGGCCGACGGAGGGCAGCTTTCAATCATGCCATGTACCGGGGATTTTCGTGAAAGTCGTTCAGTCCAGTATGGCAAGTGGTATGTGTAATCGGTGTTTTGGGTTGACCGCTTGGACGAACAGGTTGCCAGCTTAGGTCGGGTAACGTAATTGGTGGCCCAATTTTTGTATCCCGCATTTCTGTTGACATGTGGGTCTCCGTACTTGCCGCTAGCAAGTAACGATTTGTCGAACTTGTCGTGATTTGAGGAATCAACACGGTCGAAAACGTTTCTTACTCGTGAGGCGAGAATTTCCAAAACAGCTTAGGATGGCCAATTTCAAGAGTAGTTGGAATTCGTTGTTCAGGTACTCCATACGTCGTTGGTGCCAAAATGCAAAAACTACGAATCGGTTTAATTGGGGCGGCTGCAAAAATTGCCGGTCCTTGCCATCGGAATGCACTGGCAGCAATCGATGCAATCGAACTTGTGGCGGTGTGCGACAAAAACAGCGATGCACTTCAGCAGATTGCCTCGGATCTTGGAGTTGTGAAGCAGTACGATGACTATCAGCAGTTGCTGGCAGATGGAGAAATTGACGCGGTTGACATCATTGCGCCCCCCTTTGTCCATCATGAGATTGCCGTGGCAGCAGCGAAGGCTGGCAAGCATGTTTACTGTGAAAAACCGATGACCCACAGTTTGGGTGAGGCGCGGCAAATGGTCGAAGCCGCGGAATCAGCTGGAGTGAAACTAGCGGTCGGTGAAAGTTATTATTTTCACGCTCCGCATCGATTGGCTCACCGACTGATCAAGGAAGGCGAAATCGGAGAAATTATTCAGGTTCGGCAAACCAAGGATGTATGGGTTTTCACGGCGGCAGAACAGGCCCGGCTAGAAGGGCGCGGGCACGATGTTCCCTGGAGATTTGATCCTCGGCTGTCGGGAGGTGGTGAGTTCCCGTTTTTTATGGATCACGGATCCCATCTGTTTGCTTCGGCGCGACTGTTGGCTGGCGATCTTGAGATCGAAACCGTGTCGGCCCTGCCCCGTCCGTTTGGGTACGGGCCGGAAGCAGAACGTCGCGGCATCACTGCCGTTACCTGGAATTACGTGGATGGAGTTGCCGATGGGGTGTGGACCCAAATTGAAACACCACCTGAAGCAGGGCCCTATGTCGGATTTCGCACGGAAGTGATTGGGTCTCGGGGAACGCTTCGCGTATTTGGTGAAGGCGGGGGAGCAGCGCCAGGCTGGCCTCGCGTTCCACCGGTCACGATGCTGCGGGATGGGAGATCGGTTGATTATGGTCTTGAAGATGGGCCAGACCGCTCATGGGTTAGTAATAATTCTTATTATGATGAGGCACACGCCTCTACGCTGAGTCGGTTTGCTGCATCCGTATTGGAGGATGTTCCATTGGAATATGATGGGCATCAGGCCATGAAAGATCTTGCGGCCACGCTCGCCACGATCCGAAGTGCTATGGAAGGGCGTGCCGTTGAGGTGGCCCAGATGCCAGACGGCTGGAAAGCCTATGGTACCGGTTAGGAGATTACGGTTTATGGCGAGTTTCCCTGATGGTTCTGGAAGTGGAGAGAGCCTCGTCCTGTCGGCTCGCCCGAAGTAAGTGCTAACCAAAAGACTGAACTTGCGTTATGATCCAAGCAAGACCGAAGGGGATCTGCAGGTTCCGAGGAAAACCAATATGCCTTTTTTTAATTTCCATACCGCCGGTCATTTGTTGTTTGGAAGTGGGGCAGTGGCAAGGTTGGGGGAGCGTGCCAGGCTTCTTGAGATTGAGAAGATCCTGGTCGTTACCGATCCGGTTCTAAAGCAGGCTGGCCTGGTCGATCGGGTTACCGGTCCGCTGCAGGAGGCAGGCATTCGGACCGATGTGTACGACGGTGGCGAGCCAGAGCCATCACTTCAGGTTGCCAATGCTGCTGCCGATGCTGCTCGCGCAGCGGGGATGCAGGCCGTTCTGGGGTTGGGAGGAGGTAGCAATCTTGATGTCGCCAAGGCCGCTGCAGCGATTCTGGCACATGGTGGTTCCGCAGTCGACTACATGGGAGTCAACACGGTGCCAGGTCCTGTTTGCCCCCTTATCGCGATACCGACCACTGCCGGAACGGGGAGCGAGGTATCGCAGGCTGTGATTCTGACGGACGAGCAGGCGGGGATCAAATTGGCGGGACAAAGTGATCATTTTCGCCCGGCGTTGGCATTGGTCGACCCCGAACTTACCATGACGTGTCCTTCCAAGGTCACAGCTGACAGTGGTATCGACGCTCTTACCCACGCGATTGAAGCTTACACGAACGTCGATTATCGCGAGTTTCCAGCCCGCTTAAAAAAGGGCGAGGCCTCGCCCTTTGACGGTAATCATCCCCTGGGAGATGCCCTGGCGGAAAAAGCGATCAAGCTAATTGGCGAGAACTTGCGAAGAGCGGTCCGCGAACCTGAGAACCTCCAGGCTCGCGAGGGGATGGCCCTGGCTGCCACTCTCGCTGGCATGGCATTTTCTACATGTGGGGTGGCTGTCGTGCATGCATTGGAGTATCCAATTGGTGCTGCCATGCACATTTCCCACGGAGAAGGCAATGGTCAGTTGTTGCCATTTGTGATGCGCTACAACATGCCTTATTGTCGGGATCGCATTATTCGCGTAGGCCAACTTTTGGGAGCCGAAGTTGCTGGGCTTTCGGCAGAGGAGGCTGCTGAGAGATCAATTGAAGAAGTCGCAAAACTTTCTCGTGATATCGGAATTCCCCAGCGACTGCGCGACTTTGGTGTCACAGAAGATATGCTGGAAGGATTTTCCCGGAAATCGTATACGATCAAACGGTTGATGCGTATTAATCCACGCGTTCCGACCCAGCAGGAATTGCTGGGAATTCTGCAGGAGGCATTTTGATGAGTCAGGAGGTGTTTTGATGAGTAAGGTATCGCTGGTGATGACCATCCTGGGTGAAGACCGAGCCGGCCTGGTTGAATCGCTGGCCGACGTTGTTAAATGTAATGGCGGGAACTGGCTCGAGAGTCGCATGGCGCATCTGGCAGGACAGTTTGCAGGCGTTCTTCGCGTGGAAGTTGAGCCGGAAAATGCAGTACGTCTCACCGATGCGCTTCGGGCGCTCGAGTCACAAGGTTTGCAGTTGATCGTCCACTCTGAGTCTGCCCCTGAGGAAGCCTCTGAAATTCACAAGGGCTTGGTTGCCCTCGAACTTGTAGGGCAAGATCGACCTGGGATCGTCAGTGAAATTACGCGCGTTCTGGCAACGCATGGAGTCAATGTGGAAGATCTTAGCACAGAGCGAATTTCGGCCGCCAATTCTGGCCAAAAATTATTCAAGGCAACCGTTAAAATGCAACTGCCATCTGCCACGGCAGGGAGAACGCTACGCGCGGAGTTGGAGCAAATTGCTGCGGATTTAATGGTGGACCTTAATTTCCACCAGGGTGGCTGAGGCGGTTTTGGTCGAAGTGTGAGAACATGTTGTCCCACACCAGCAGTCAACCACCTGGAAATCGTCGCGTGTTTCAGCTGGGAGTGGTTGTGCGCTGTCAAATTGCAATCCCCTGTAAAACCATTTAAGCTGGGGGAAGTGTGGGCGATAGCTGCCTGTGCTGTTGCCACAATAACAAAGAGCAAAGGGGAATCGATGGTGAAGGGGCTAGGTTGGCGAGTTGCGTTTTGCAGCCTGGTGATTTCGGTTTTGCTCGTCGGGCAGGTGACTGCAGACGAGCCGGTCGATTTTTCGCTCGAGATACAGCCGATCCTCGCGGGCCGTTGCTTTGCATGCCATGGGCCCGACGAAAAATCCCGCAAGTCAGACCTTCGTCTTGATCAGCGGGAGGCGGCCATTGCCATGGCAATCCAGCCGGGCAATGGCGCCGCAAGTGCGTTGGTCAAACGGGTGCGTTCGGCAGATCCCGAACAGCGTATGCCGCCGGTCGACAGTCAGAAACCAGCGCTGTCTGATGCGGAAATTGCTCTTTTGCAACGTTGGATTGATCAGGGCGCAAAATACGAGCGACATTGGTCTCTGGAAGTTCCGCGGCGAGAGGCAGTTCCTCGGGTCTCTGATGGCAATTGGTGCCGAAACCCGGTGGACCGCTTCGTCTACGCACGACTCAAAGATGCAGAACTGGTTCCTTCGCCGGAGGTCGACCGTAGAACTCTTGCTCGGCGCCTGTCCTTCGATTTGACGGGGTTGCCACCCTCGTCAGAGGATGTCGAAGCCTTTGTTGCCAACGACGCATCAACGGCCTACGAGGATTATGTAGACCACCTGCTCGACTCGCCCCACTTTGGCGAACGGATGGTGATGTATTGGCTGGATGTGGTGCGTTATGCCGATACGATGGGAATTCATAGTGATAATTTTCGGCCTCACTCTCCTTTTCGTGACTGGGTGATCAAGGCCTTCAATGACAACCTTCCGTATGATCAATTTGTACGGGAACAAGTGGCGGGAGATTTGTTGCCGGGGGCAACGAGTGGGCAGTTGATTGCCTCCGGTTTTAATCGGCTTAATATGACCACCGAAGAAGGGGGTGCGCAGCCAAAAGAATATCGAGCCATCTATCAGGCGGATCGTGTACGCAATTTTTCGGTAATATTCCTGGGTATGACTCTTGGTTGTGCGCAATGCCATGATCACAAATTTGATCCCTTTACGACGAAGGACTTTTATTCACTGGCTGCCTTCTTTAGCGATGTCGCGGAAGTTGCTGTGGGGAGGCAGGTTGTCGTAACACTTCCGCCGATCCGCCACGACGGACAGGATGATTTACTGGAGGATCAAATTGAAGAGTACAAAGCACAGTTAGATGTTGAGACGCCCAAGATCGCGGCAGCCCAGCGGGCCTGGGAATCTGCACTGAAGCCTCCTGCAGTAGAGTGGGTGGTTCTGGATCCGAACACGATTTCCGGTCAGCATGATGGGCTATTCCGGTCTCAAGGAGAGTACGTAGAAGCTGATTCGTATCACTGTGATGCCGACGGGATCCTGGAACGTGAGTACTCGAGTAATCCGAGTCGCGAGACAACCCAAATCGTGAGTCGAGTGACACGGCCCCGGGTGACTGCCATTTATTTGGAATTACTGACCGATCGGTTGGCACCCCTTCAGGGGCCCGGGCGGAGACCCGATGGCAGCGTGTTGATCAAGGAAATCACGCTTTCGGTGGATGGCAAGAATGTTCCGCTCGTTCGCGCTGAGGCAACCGCTCAGCAGCAAGACAAGTCTGCCGACTTGGTGATCGATGGCAAGGATGACACGGCCTGGGGCGTCCCACCACATACTGCAAAAAATCAGGGCGTGCTTCTCGAACTGGAAGAACCGATCAACTCTGCTGGCTCCCAGGGAGTGCTGCTAACGGTTTCGGTTTCTGCGGGCAATGAGAGGGCCATACCGGGGCGGATGCGACTGTGGGTGACCGGTGCACCGCTGCCGCTGGGCATCGATGAATCGTTGGTCATGGCCCCTGTCCATCGCATTGTGCAGATTCCGGAAACGGAACGTTCTGCTCCCCAGAAAAAAGTGCTCTCCGAATTTTTCCGCCAAAGGACTCCCTTGTTGGTTGGCCCCCGCAATCGTCTTGAGGAGTTAATTGCGAAGCGCGGCGAACTGGAGGCTCGCGGGACGACGTTGGTGACGATCTCAGAAAAACCACGCATGGTTCGCATTCTTCCCCGGGGCAATTGGATGGACGAATCGGGAGAAGTGGTCACGCCTGCTATTCCTGGGGTGTTTGGCGAATTTTCGGGCGAGTCTGGCCAACTGACCCGTCTCGACCTGGCCCGTTGGGTGACCTCCAAAGACCACCCGCTCACGGCCCGAGTCTACGTCAACCGTCTCTGGAAACTGATGTTTGGAAGTGGATTGGTCCGCACGCTGGACGACTTTGGCACTCAAGGGCGCCCGCCATCGCACCCGGAACTGTTGGATTGGCTGGCTACGGAGTTTGTCGACCAAGGTTGGGACACGAAGTATCTGATCCGCCTGCTGGTCACGTCGGCTACTTACCGGCAATCGTCGGTCGTGCCCCCTGCCCTCTTGGCACGCGATCCTGAGAATGAATTTCTGGCCCGCCAAAACCGATTTCGTCTTGACGCCGAGATGGTGCGCGACAATGCTCTGGCCGTCAGCGGGCTTTTGGTTCGCGCGATTGGTGGCGCTAGTGTCAAGCCGTATCAACCAGCCGGTTACTGGGAAAATCTGCAATTTCCAAAACGCAAGTGGGAACACGACCAGGACGGCAATCAGTATCGCCGCGGTCTCTACACATTCTGGTGTCGTACATTTCTGCACCCGGCGCTGCTTGCCTTTGATGCTCCGACGCGGGAGGAATGTACTGTCGAGCGACCTCGCTCTAATACTCCGCTAGCAGCACTTGTCTTGTTAAATGACCCAACCTATGTCGAGGCAGCACGGGTGTTTGCCCAACGTATTCTGAATCAGCCAGGGACGGTGGAATCGCGACTTTCTTTTGCCTTTCGTGAGGTCCTGCAACGTGAACCAAAACAAGCAGAGCGTGATGTCCTCAACGGCATGTTGGCAGAATGTTATGATCAATACAGCGCCGATCCAGCCGCTGCCGCGCAGATTCAAACCGTGGGGAGTGCACCTGCCGTTGAAGAGTCGGCTGCCGTTGAACATGCCGCGTGGACGGCTGTCGCGCGCACCTTGCTGAACTTGCATGAAACAATCACCCGAAACTAAACGATTGCTGGCGTCATGATTCACAAAGCTGTTTTTCGCGACATTGCCCTTCGTGACACGCGTCGAGTGCTACTCGGAAAACTGGGCACTGGTATTGGGTCGGCTGCCTTGGCTGCCTTGCTAAATCCTCGCCCCTTGGGTGCCGCCATCTCGGGGTCCAAGCCACCGGCGGTTGTTGATCCATTGCACTTTCCAGCAAAAGCCAAACGGGTCATTTTCCTCTGCCAGGCAGGGGGCATGTCTCATCTGGAAACGTTCGATGACAAGCCAAAATTGGCGGCAATGGATGGTCAGCCAATGCCAAAGTCATTCACGCAAGGTCAGCCAATTGCCCAATTGCAAGGAGAAAACCTCTCGTGCCTGGGCCCACAGCATTCGTTTTTGCGATGTGGGAAATCGGGGCAAAGAATTTCTTCGATATTTCCTCATCTCGCGAGCGTGGCGGATGAGCTCTGTATCATCAATTCCGCCCAGACTGAGCAGATCAATCATGACCCGGCTCACACGTTTATGAACACCGGGACACAAATTTCCGGGCGTCCGGCGATGGGGGCCTGGCTCACTTATGGGTTGGGCAACGAGGCAGAGAACCTGCCGGGGTTTGTGGTGCTAACGTCCGCGGGAGGAGGCCAGGGACAACCGATTGCAGCCCGGCAGTGGCATAGCGGCTTTCTGCCAAGCCGATTTCAGGGGGTTCAGTTCCGTTCGGCCGGTGACCCTGTGTTGTACCTCGCTGACCCGCCAGGGGTGACCCGGGACCGGCAGCGCAGGACGATCGACGCGGTCAACCGACTGAACGGGATTTATGACGAGACGATTGAGGATCCTGAAATTGCAACGCGAATTGCCCAATATGAGTTAGCGTTTCAAATGCAGACAAGTGTTCCTGAACTGATGGATTTTGCAGGTGAGACCCAGGATACGCTTGATATGTACGGAACCAAAGGAGCCGATGGTACTTATGCCGCCAATTGTTTGCTCGCGCGACGACTGGCCGAGCGGGGTGTGCGGTTTATTCAGCTTTATCATCGGGGTTGGGATCACCATGGTGGTATTAAGGAAGGGGCCCAGGCGACGGCCAGGTTGGTCGATCAGGGGACAGGCGCCTTGATCAAAGACTTAAAACAACGTGGTATGTTAGACGAGACCCTAATTGTATTTGCGGGCGAATTTGGACGCACCCCGATGGCCCAGGGAGATGGGCGGGACCACCACATTCGGGGTTTTTCGATGTTTTTGTGTGGCGGTGGAGTCAAGCCAGGTTTTCGGTACGGTGCGACGGATGACCTCGGTTACCTGGCAGTCGAAAACGTGTTTCATGTCCATGACTTGCACGCAACGATGTTGTCGCTGATGGGTATCGATCACAAACGCCTCACTTACCGGTATCGTGGCCGAGATTTCCGGTTGACCGATGTCCACGGGAACGTCGTCGAAGCGATCCTGTCCTAAATCCCGCATTCGTGTCCCAGCGGAAGCAGGGTTGTAAAATGTTTCTTGCGACCGTCGCGCAGCAAAAGATCACGCGCAGCGAAAGATCAAAAGAGCCGCAAGCCGCCTGGCAATCAACGAGGGGCCAGGCTGACTGTGGGAAGTGCTTTGCGGCCGGAGGCGGCGAGGGTGAGCTGGGGTACTAGGATTTGAACCTAGACTAACTGATTCAGAGTCAGTCGTGCTGCCGTTACACTATACCCCAATGAAAACCCTGCGGCCTCGATGAAGGACTCTCCGGTGTTGGCGATCACGGTTCGCCAATCGCCAGTACGCGCCAATCGCCAGTACGCTATGCGATCAGGGTCAAATATGCATGAGTCGGACACGAATTGTACCTGAGCAAAGCTCCAGGTGGAAGCCAGCTGGTTGATTTTCCAGAGCGCTTTCTATGTTTCATTACGATTGTTCAGGGTGGAGGCGTGGGGTGGCCGTTGAACCAGGTTGGCGTTTTTCCAAAGCACGCCTTACGGCCAGTTGGCACGGTTTCGCTGGCGGGGTCCTCAGGTAACCATAAAGTAGTGCGATTATTGTTCGCTTAGGAAGCGGTGTCGGATGAAACCCTTGACGCGGTCGGTTGAGGGTGTTTGACTTTTGCTACGGACAAGTGGTAAGAGACCGTTTGCCCAGACTGTGAAGTTTGTTGGCGAACCACCACCTGTCGATTGCTTTCCTCTGGTTTTCTTGCCATGGCACTGCACCGGGTTCTCGAAACTGAAGTGATGGATACGCTTGAAGAGGCGCGAGATTACGATGCGATGGATCATGACGCGGTCAATCGCGCGTTCGTAACGGATTTGCTGCAGGTAGGTGAACTAGGTGTTGAAGTCCTGGACATTGGGACGGGAACGGCTCAAATTCCCCTTGAACTGTGTCGGCGAAAATCTGACTGTCGAGTGAAGGGGGTCGACTTGTCGATGCCTATGCTCGATTTGGCCCGGGTTAATATCGAGCAGGCAGGGTTCCTTCCGCGAATATCGGTCGAAAGGGTTGATGCAAAACGTCTTCCGTTTGACGAGGGGTCGTTTCACGCGATCATATCTAACAGCATTATTCACCACATTCCCGACCCGATGGTTGTCTTGGCTGAAGCAGTACGGGTGGCCCTTGCGGGTGGGCTGGTGTTCTTTCGTGACTTGATGAGGCCGCAAAGTGGCAAGGAAGTGGCTGAGTTCGTGCGTCTCTATGCTGGCAATGAAAACCTACATCAGCAAAAGATGTTTGAAGATTCTTTATGCGCGGCATTGAGTCTGGTGGAGATTCGCATGTTGGTAGGCAGTTTGGGGTTTGCTCCCGAAACGGTCCAGGCCAGCAGCGACCGGCACTGGACCTGGTGCGCTATAAAACCTTAAGTTGAGATGGGTGGTCCGGAAGACTTTTTAGGGAGCCCCGATGGATTCAGCGACTTTGCCGAACCGCACTCAATCAGTTGGGTTTCCGGTGGGAGCGGCGAAAAGAACCGGCCGGTGGTAATTACGGCCCCTCGGAGAGATCCCATTGGACACGGTCACGCAGGCTCGCAGCCAGTGCATCCAGCCCCTTGATCGGTGGCAACGTCTTTGAGGAAGTGCCGACGGTATCGAAGAAAGCGTCTTTGGAAACTGCGTCTGGTGCCGTTGGTCGAACCGAAGTCATCTGCGGGATTTCTGCCAAAAGCCCGTTTGCGGTCGCGAAGGCCGTGTCAGTTTGAACGGACTGGAAAAGGTGTTCGCCGCTTGGGCCTTGACGGTCAAGGAGCCAGTCGCGCAAGTCGGACCCCAAAGCCAGATCGGTGTTTTCCGGGAGCAAGCCGGTTTTACGTACGGGTATTGATTGGATCTGTAGTACGACAGGTGTCATGTTGGTGGTGACTTGTGCAGTCGTTATGGTCGAGGTCGGCTCAGACAGGGTTTGGTTCAGTGCGCTGGCACTCCCCGACGTAGCCCCGAAATTGTCTTTCCACACCTGGTAGTCGGCAGTGTCGACGATTCCATTGCCGTTGCCATCTGCAGCGCTGAAGGGCGTGACGACGTCGCCTCGCTGATCTTGCCACACGGTGTAGTCCTCGGAGCCAACCGTCCCATTGGTGTTATAGTCGCCGGTCAGTACTGGAGGGGCAGGCGGGTTTTGGCCTGCGATCACAGCCACGGGAAAACGGGCAGTTGGCACGCCAGCTTGATTTGGAGTCAAAACAATTTCGCCGAAGAGTGATTCTCCAGGAGAAATTCCCCCAACGGTGGCGTCTACCCTCATCGTCGTGGAATCACCACCGGGGAGGAGGATCGTCGATGGGGTGACGTTTAACGTGAGTCCGGGGTCGGCGGTTACCGTAACAGCCCAATGAACTTCTGTAGGTAGTGAACTCGAAACAGTTCTTTCCCATTGGAAGGTCGAATCAAGATCCGTCGTGGCAAAACTTGGCAGGTTCAGTGTACTGGTGTCGCCGTCAAAATCGGGGTTTGCAAGTACAAAGTTCAAGTAGCTTTCGTCGAGCAGTAGTCCAGCCAGGGCTGCCTGTTGGACGTCAATGCGCCCCGCTCCCCGGTCAAAGGGATTCGCGGGTGACTGACCGTCCTCTTTGAGTATGCCGTCGCTGACGGCGGTGGTCATTAGGGCAGATTGGATTTGACCAGCCGACCAGGTTGGGTGCAACGACTTGAGTAAAGCGGCAGCGCCGGCGACGTGCGGACTGGCCATGGAGGTCCCACTCATCAGGCCCCAGGAAACCGATCCGTTCACTCCAGTGGGGGCAAGTACATTTACGCCAGGTGCGGTAACCGAAGGTGAAATGACATCCACCAGTGGGTTGGGGCCACGGCCACTGGTGGCGGCGACCAGGTCGTCCAGTCCGGGGATAACTGCCTGGGAAGTCAACTCGTTAATTCGAACCAAGGCATCTGGGTGGGTCTCTACGTACTGGCGGAGCGCTTCACCATCGTCCTTGGCAAGGAAGACCGCAGGAATGGTGGTCTCCTCAAGGGCAGCCATCGTGACGAGACCACCAGTGAGGTGATTAAAAACAATCGCACCGATCGCGCCAGCGTCGGCTGCCAGCCCTACCTTTTCTGAGAAAAAGCAGGTTCCCCGTTGGATGAGTGCCAGCTTATTCTGGAATGCATTGTCCGGGTAGGCAGAGCATCCGAGTTCATTCCCTGCCGACACATCACCCGAGAACAGAATTTCAGTAGGACCAAGGTCTCCATTCAAATTGGGACCCGTACCGGGTTGGGCGGCCATGCCGACAAGTTCCGGAGGGATGTTTCCGGGGCCGGTGACATCCACCGTAAGATGGAAGTTGCGTCCGTGACTTGTGGAGCCAACACTTATAACCCAGGGGGCGTTGGCTGGGTTGTCGATTGTTCCTGGAGTTGGTCCATCATTGCCGGCGGCTGCAACAACAATAATGCCAGCATTTCTTGCGCTCAACAGAGCTTCCGAATTTGCATTTGACCACGGGTCATTACCGTCGATTCCGATCGACATGTTGAGTACGTCAACATCATCAAGAATTGCCTGGTCAATCGCAGCCACTGTTGCCGATACGCTGCAACTCTGGCCAACACAAGCATCGTAGGAAATGATGGTTGCGTGGGGTGCGATCCCCGCTATTTCCTGACTCGGGATTGTACTTCCCGAGACGGTGATATCGGCAGAAACTATGTTTCCGGCAGCAATGCCTGTCGTGTGGGAACCATGCCCGTCATCATCGAGTGGCCCTGAGCCAGTGAAGTCATAGGCGCCAATGAGCTTGTCGTTACAGCCAAAATTTTGCGGATCGCCCTGGGCACAAGTTCCCAGGTAGTTTCCTGAGCCGAGGGGGTTTTGGTGGACATAGCCGTCGACGGGGCCGACCTTCGCAAAGGAGGGGTTTTGTGGGTTGATGCCGGTATCAATGACACCGATAACGATTCCTTCCCCAGAGGTTGCGGGCAGAGTACCAATACCGGTCCCGTTCCAAATGTTGGTGGCACCGATGAAGTCAGGACTGGTGTCGGTAGCCACACGCAGCAACCGGTCAACTTCCAGGGAGGTCACTTCTTCGAATTGGGATACGAAAGCAGCTTGTTCTTCTGTGAGACGTAAAGCAAAACCGCTGAATGCTGCACGGTATTCGTGCATAACGTCAATCGGCTCGGGCAATTTCTGTTCCAGCTTGGAGAGAAACTCTGCACGCGACTCGTCGCCGGTTCCGTGTGGTCGCAAAATGGCGGCGGAGTTGGTTCCAGCCCCGCCATTGGCGAGGGAGTCGGTTTCTGTGGATCCGAGTTTGCTTGGGAGCAGGTCGATCGAAGGAGGCTCTCTCAGGCGAACCAGATAGATCTGGGATTCGCTGTCGCTTGAGAGGAAGAGCTCTGGACTTCGCGAAAGCAGAAGGCGCGGTTCGAGCTGTTCACAAAGGAGCGTTCGTTTCATAGGTCCAGACAACCGTGTTTAGCAATTCGCGGTTAACTCTCCCCAATCAACCGGTGTTTGCAGGATTGCAGGTAAAATCAGACGAACGCCTTTGGTAACCAACAGCCTCGAACGGCCAGTGTTTTTGCAGCTTTTCTCAAACCGTAGGGTCGACATTCATTATTATAACGTGCAGCTCTCTTTTTGGGTTTGTGAGGGCCCCTCTTAAATTCTCGCACCCACCAAAATTGTTGCCCTTGAGCAGGTTTTCCCCTCATGTTTGCGGTCTGGGGCCCTGACGTTGGGAGTCGTTTTGTTGTAATCTGGGCAAAATAAACGTGGCAAAGGAACAACTCAATAAGGAAGCCATTCGTGAATATCAGGCAGAATCGGGTCAAACAGAAGTTGGCTGCTGGTGAAACGGTCTTTGTAGCAGCTGGCTTGGATGATCCAGATGCGATCGACCGATTTGGGCCAGTTGGTTTTGATGGTGTGTGGCTGGAGGGTGAGCATGGGCCAGTCGATTTTGGCGACATTTCTGACTTGGCGCGGGCAAGTGATCTTTGGGGCTTGACTTCTATCTTGCGGATCCATGTTAACGAGCAGGCAGTGATTTATCGGGCCTTCGATCGTGGAGTGCAGGGAATCGTCGTTCCGCATGTCAATACCCGCGAGGAGGCAGAAAATGTTGTGGCGGGAGGTAAATTTGCACCCGTGGGCCAGCGTGGGTTGTTTCGCGGTCGGCAGGGATATGGGGTATCAGACTACGTGCAGACCGCCAATGACCACACGTTACTTGTTGTGCTTATTGAGGACATTGTCGCCGTGGGGAATCTGGATGAGATTTTATCCGTTGATCACATTGATGTGTTCTTTGTCGCGCCCACGGACCTCGCTGCGTCGATGGGCCATTTGGATAATACCGCCCATCCTGAGGTGCAGCAGACCATTGATGAAACGCTGGCGCGGATTCAGTCGCGAGGTCGCGTCGCAGGTGCGTTAGCCAACGACGGTAACGTGGCAAAGTATGCGGCTGCGGGGGGCCAATTTCTGCTTACGTCAGTGGAGCCCTGGATTGCAGGCGGCGCGCGCGCATTCATGGAGCGGGCAAAAAATGCCTAGCTGGGAGTTGGGAAACTGTGGGTCTGGAGTGTATTCCATCGCCAGGCAAACAGGCCGGTTCCACAGGTGAGCCCTATCAACCATCCGCTTGGTTCGGGAACCACTGTAAAGGCTGTTGGACTGCTCGCGTTAAAATTGTCCTGCCACACGTTGTAATCACCAGATTCAAAATTCATGCCGAGCCCGTCTTGCCAAACCGTGTAATCGCTAGCAGTCACAAACCCATCCAGGTTGAAATCGCCGTCAAGGTTGTCGATAAGCGGGGGTAGGCGATAATCGGCGACAACAGGCAAGTGATCGCTGGCGTTTTCTAAGGCCGCAAGAATGTCTGGAGCTGCACCGACACCCGTGGAAATATCATGATTGCAACAGTCATGGGTCCCGTTGTTGCCAAAAGTGTGGTAGCTCCCTTCGATAAAGAAGATGCCTTCATCATCAAGCAGCGTGTTGGTCACCAATTGAAAATCAAAACGGTCATCAATTCCGCCACCGATCAATCCATTCATTCCGGTTGCAATAGGAGACTGGGTATGGACCTTGCGGATTTCGGGTGTGCACGACGACGCATTGTTGCAATGCCAGGAGGCAGGAATGCCAAGCGGGTCAAATAATTGACCGACTCCAGGGCGCAGCAGTTCCTGGTAGCCAGGCTCGCTGCTGGAGCGTGTGTTGAAATCTCCAGCCACGATGGCGGCAACGCCAGCGCCAAACTGGTCCAGGTCATTGCGGAGTGCCACCGATTCCACCAATCGCCGGGTTTTATTAGTTGACCCTGTCCCAGACTTGGCGTGGGAGTTGTACAGGTAAAAGTCTGCTTCTCCATTGTGGTAGCCTTGCGGTCGAATTTTATAGCGCAGGATTTGTCGGGCCTGCGCCGAGGTACTCACGGTGCCGATTGCCAATTCGTCCAAGAGTTCAACGGTTTGGGTATTGAAGACAAGTCCGGGCCGACCACCGCCGCTGCTGTAGCCATCGATCACACCCCGGTCATAAATGCCGGCGCCATAGATATCGTTGAGTAAATCAACGATATCAGCCGTGCCAGAAGCAGAGCTGTTTTGTTCTTGGAGGGCAAGCACGTCGATCGGTCTGGAAACTCCGTTGATGTTTTCTTCGCCAATAGCTTCCAATACGAGACCAAGGCCAGGTCGCACGCTGCTGGTGGTGTTATAGGTGACAACGCGAAGTTCCTCAGCCAGGAGGTTGTCTTCCACGATCAGCAGGCAGGCCAGGCTAAACGTGACAAACCAACTATTTATGAAACCGAAACGTTGCACTTTATCTATTCCCGCTGTGTTAGTTTCACTGTGTTAGTCTCACTGTGTTAGTCTCAGTTCTGATTGAGAGACTAAAACTTCCTTTGAGGCGATCCGTAAGCACAAGTGGCGCGATTGCCGATATTTCACTTGGTCTTTCTAAAGACGGTGTGAGTTTTGGTGGTGGTCTGCCAATTTGTTTGGTGGGCGATTCTCTTAAACCAAGGGGCTTTCGGCGGCGAAAGTGTGGTCTTCAGAGGTTCTTGTTCGAAATGTCCCAGGTTGAGATCAAGTCGAGCAGTATTGTGGCAGTCTTAGGTAGGAAATACTTGGTTTTAGTTGTCGGTTCTCAGGTGGGTCGGTAAAGAGTCAGGCCTGAAGGCCGGAATCTTAGTAGTTATTCGGAAATTTATCCTGCTTGTCGGGAGAGGTCCTGCTGTAGGGGTGGCTTCTTGTGATCTAGACCTGTGAAAGTGGAGTTTAGCGGTTACGGCCGCTCACTTTCGCCAGTGGTTTGATCATGGTGGCAAACCATCAGCCCCATCGAGACAGCGGTTCTTGCCTGCATCTTCATGAACTGGCACCAATTGACGTCTCCGTGCGACCACTTCTACAATGCACGTACGTATTTTCTCCGATTTTATGGCATATGACCGTGAGGGTCACTGGTTGTTTTATATTTTATGGCCAGGATGGGTGGCTTGCCCTTTCCGCTGAAAAGAATTCAGCGGATGGCTAAAGACTGGGACTCGAGTTTCAGCATTCATCGCTCTGGCCAATTCGATTTGGCTTCAAGGTGCAGTGCCAATGGCATTTCTTGAACTCATAGCTGGCCGACAGCCTGGCACCCGGTTTGAACTATCGGGTGATCGGCAACTCATTGGCCGTGGTAGTGATTGCGATTTTCCGTTGGATGTGGCAGCGGTGAGTCGTCGGCATGCCGTGTTTTATGTCGAGAAGGGCCGTCATTACGTCGAAGATCTTGGCAGTCGTAATGGTACGCTGGTCAATGGGGCCATGCTGACCACCCCAGCGGTGTTATGCGACGGGGATCAGGTGCGGATTTGTGACCAAACGCTCTCATTTCGTCTGATGGAGAAGTCGGCAGGGAGCGTTGCGCGGGGAAGTTTGGCCGACAATGTCGTCTCCTCAGGAGTTGAGGTCAATTTGGTCGATGATGACGACGGCCAAGGTACGGTTGTTGCGACGCTGGAACTGGGAGGTGGAGGTTCAGCCAGTTGGCGGCTCTCAGCAAAGCCGGAGGTCAAGTTAGGAGCCCTTGTCGAGATTTCAAACAATTTGGGCAACGTGTTGTTGGTCGATGAAATCCTTCCCAAGATTCTTGAAAGCCTGTTTAAGATCTTTCTTCAGGCCGATCGGGGTTTTGTCATTATGCGTTCTCGGGCAGATGCTCCGCTGATTCCGGTGGCCACAAAGATGCGCCGTCAGAGTGACGAAGGAAAAACGCGTATCAGTCGCACCATCATTGAGGAGGCCATGAAGGGTCGCAAAGCGATCTTGTCGGCCGATGCTACCGCGGATGAGCGGTTCAATCTCGCGCAGAGTATTGCTGATTTTCACATTCGTTCGATGATTTGTGCGCCTATGCTTGACTCAAACGGTGAGCCAATTGGCGTGATTCAAATCGACACGCTCAATCAGAAAAGCCGCTTTACCGACGATGATCTTGAAGTGTTGGCTGGCGTCGCCAGCCAGGCGGCTATCGCAATCGACAACGCGAAAATGCACGAGCAGGTGTTGGCGCAGCAAGCAATTCAGCGCGATCTGGAGTTGGCCCAGCGGATGCAGTTGGCCTTGTTGCCCTCCGTACCTCCAGAAGTACCCGGTTACGTCTTTTTTAATTATTATCAAGCGGCCCGCCAGGTGGGGGGGGATTATTACGACTATGTTTCCCTGGCCGACGGGCGAGAGGCGGTCATTGTGGGCGACGTCGCTGGAAAGGGCGTTTCCGCAGCGCTGGTGATGGCTCGGTTGTCCAGTGATGTGCGATTCATCTTGGCCAGTGAGCCAGATGTTGCCGCCGCGATCACTAAAATCAATGCCTCGTTTGCGCGGCACGACTGGCAGGACAAGTTTGTCACGATGATTGTGGCGGTTGTCAATCCTCGCACCCACCAGATGACCCTTGTCAATGCCGGGCATATGGCTCCCTTGCTGCGGCGGGGCGGTAAAGTGTACGAAATTGGAGAAGAACAGTCGGGATTGCCCATCGGCGTGAGCGACGATTATCAATTCGAGTCTTACACCGAAGAATTGCAACCAGGCGACTTTGTCACCCTCTTTACCGATGGCTTCAGCGAAGCGATGAACGCCAACGGCGATCTCTATGGAACTGACCGGCTTGCAAAGCAGGTGGGGACCAGCGCGGTAAGCGTGGAAGAACTCGGGCAGCACATCCTCGAAGATGTAAACCAGTTTGTCGATGGTTGTTCTCAAAGCGATGACATGTGCCTTGCCTGCTTTGGCCGTCTTTAGTCTGCCTGCATAGGACCTCCAACTTTACAGCAGTTGTGCGGAGATCTCTCAAGCAGCGGAAAGAACAATTGGCCCGGATGCTGGCCATCTAAAAAGCGAGGCGAGGCAAGGGTTTGCCACGTCCTTGATTTAAAAAAATGTTTGCCAGCGCCGTTGTATCAAAAGTCCTGCGGGAGATCGCAGGAGTGCTTTGGGACCAACGGAAATCATCTTTGGGCGTTGAGCACTAGGCCCAGTTGACCTTGAGCTGATTGACGATTTCTTCAACGCCGTCGATCCGGCGGAGTGTCTCCTGGGCCATTTGTTTCTGGAAGAAGGATTCCACGTGCCCACGTAGGACGATGCTTCCGTTGGCCGCAGTTTCAAACCGGACTTTCCTGTGAGGAACGTAGGGGCTTGTTTCTAGTGCGCTGGAGATGCGTTGAAGGAGAACGTGTGGCTTTTTTGTTTTCAGGATTTTGGTTTTCATGGGTCTTGGAGATGTGGCGTGGCGCCTGTGCTGGAGGTGAGGAAAATAACAGACGACAAGGTTGTCAGGAAGGGGGGCTGATCGCTGGGATTGCCACAATACTTCTGGGGACCAAGTCGCCAGTAGACTCATCGAAAGATTAGGTGGCGGGCGCAAAGTTTGTCGGTCAGGCGAGTCGTAAATTGATCAAAAAATAGCGTGCTTGAGCCGATTGTGCTGGTAAGAACGTCAACACGGTGAGGAAAGGCGCTTCTGGTATGACAGGAGGCGAATTCGGCAGTCCCTCCAAGGGGGTTGGGATGGTCGTGTGGTAGTGGTTCTCCGTGCCAGGTTGGGACTCGCGAGGCTCTGCCTGCTAGTCAGGTTTGTAGCCAGGCGGGCAATTCACCGGCCGGAGGCAGATGAATGATGGTGGCTGAACCAATCGATTCAAGCGAACGAACTGCGTCGATTGCAGCCTGGCTGGGTGGGGCATCCAGATTCAGGACACCGATGGCGTTTCCGCCGGGCCGGTTGCCAGCGCGGCCGACTGCCATTTGAGCAATGTTCACTCCGTGTTGACCAAAGACCGTTCCTACCGCACCGATGATTCCGGGTACATCTTGGTGGGTAAAGACCAGGAGGCAGCCATCGAGATAGGCTTCCATACGATAGCCATCTAGCCCGATAAGGCGTGGCATCTCGTGCCCGAAAACGGTACCTGTGGCGATATGGGTTCCCTGGGAAGTGGTTACTTCGACCCGCAATGAGGAGCGAAAAACACCCATCTCACTATTGCATTCTTCGATTAATTCTATGCCGCGCTCCCGTAGCATCAGTTCGGCATTGACCAGATTGACGTCTTCGTCGAGTGCCCCCTGGAGTAGTCCGGCGGAGAACACGGAATCGAGTACTTTTGTGTCGCGGGCGGCGATTTCTCCGCGGTAGATGAGGCGGCACGACTGAATACCGCTGTGGAGTTCGGCTGTGAGCAGTCCCAGTCGGTATGCAACCTCCAGGTAGCCGCGTAACGATTCCAGGGTTGCTGGATCAATAGGGGCGACGTTTACAGCATGGCGGATGATGCCTTGGGTCAGGTAATTGGTCATCAGTTCCACCGCCTCGGTAGCGACTTGGGTTTGCGCTTCTTCGGTACTTGCTCCGAGGTGCGGTGTGCAAACCACGCCAGGCATACCAAACAGTGGGCTATCAGTGCAGGGTTCGGCGATGTAGACATCAAGGGCAACACCCGCCAGTTTTCCCGATTGCAGACCTCTAGCTAGCGCATCCTCGTCATAAATTCCGCCTCGTGCGCAGTTGATCAGGCGGGCACCTGATTTCAGCTGCTGAATCTGGTCGTCACTGATCAGCCCGCGAGTTTCATCGGTCAGCGGCGTATGGACGGTCAGGTAGTCAATTTCCGGAAGCATTTCATCCACAGTCGCGACCAGGTCGATGCCAAGCTCTTGTGCTTTTTCCTGGGACAGGAAGGGGTCATAGCCTAGTACTTTCATTTCAAGCGATTGTGCACGGGTTGCAACAGCCATCCCAATCCGTCCCAACCCAACGATGCCGAGGTTCTTTCCGGCAACTTGGGTTCCGATGAACTTTTTTCGGTCCCACCGGCCTTCAATAAGCGCCTGGTAGGCGGGAGACACATTCCGAGAAAGGGCCAACATCAAAGCGATTGTATGTTCAGCCGTGCTCAAAGTATTGCCCGCTGGCGTATTCATCACGACAATACCGCACCGGGTGGCCGCAGCTTTGTCGATATTGTCGGTTCCGACACCAGCGCGGACGATCGCTTTCAGGTGACGATTGCCCTCCAGGACGTCGGCCGTCAGCTTGACGCCGCTGCGACAAATGGCGCCATCGAATGCAGAAAGTGCCTCGCGCAGTTCATCTCCTTGGAGCCCGGTGGAGACTTCATAATCGACGCCCGTTGCGGTATCGAGCATCGCCAGGCCTTCGGCGGCAAGAGTGTCAAGTACAATTACACGGGGCATCATGTTTTCCTTGTTATGCCGTAAACAGGGTCTGTGGATTTGCGGGGGGTAAGTGTTAGCTGTTCCTGTTTCGGAAATCGGTCATAAAGCTGGCTAATTGCTCGACTCCTGTCGTGGGCATTGCATTGTAGATGGAAGCCCGAATTCCACCAACCGAACGATGTCCTTTGAGTGAGTTTAGATTGTGTTTTTCGGCTTCATTTAGAAATGCGGCTGTGAGTGAGTCGTTAGGCAGGTTGAAGGTTACATTCATCAGAGACCGACAGTCAGGCTGGGCGTGGCCTGTATAAAAGCCGACCGACTCATCCAGCACGTCGTACAGCAGTTTGGCTTGCAGGCGGTTTTGCTCAAGCATGTTATCAAGACCACCAATCTCATTTTTCAGCCACCGGACAACGAGTCCTAAGGCGTAAATTGCAAAGGTAGGCGGCGTATTCATTAAGGAGTTCGCGTCGGCATGGTTCTTGTAGTTCAAGTAGCCTGGTAAGCTGTCGCGACTTCTCTCCAGGAGGTCGCGGCGAATGATTACGACCGTCACTCCAGCTGGCCCAGCATTCTTCTGTGCGCAGGCGTAAATTAACCCATATTTTTTTATCGAAAGCGGACGGCACAGGAAGTCGCTCGATGCGTCACATACGAGCGGAGTGTCTCCAGTGATCGGTTCGGTAGCGAACTGAACCCCCTGGATAGTTTCATTCGAAGTGAAGTGGACATAACCTGCAGCAGGATTAATTTGCAGTTGGTGCGATTGCGGCAAGCGGTCAAAGTTGGTTGCTTGACCATCCCAGCCAACTTCGACTGTGGCTTCCTTGCGAGCTTCATTGGCAGCATATTGTCCCCATGAGCCTGTCACGATGTAAGTTGCCGAATTGAACCGTTCGCCGAGTAGGTTCATTGGCACCATCGAGAATTGGAGGCGACTGCCTCCTTGGAGAAAAAGTACGGCGTAGTTCTCTGGGATCGATAGCAACGCCCGCAGGTCGGCCTCGGCCTGCTGCAAGATGCGCGAGAAAGGTTTGCCCCGATGACTGATTTCGAGAATCGAGGCCGCGGCGCCGGGCAGGGACAGCAGGTCCCGTTGGATTTCCTCCAAAACGGGCACTGGCAGCACGGCCGGGCCGGCTGAGAAATTGTGGGCACGATGGGCCATAACAAGCCTGAGCAGAAATATCTCGGGATGAAGTAAACCGGATGAGGACGCATTCTAACCGTTTCGCAGTGGGGTGGCGATGGGACCTGCCCTGGTGTATTTCCAATGCAGGGACTAACTTAAACGGTTTCCAAAGGACGTTTCAGGACGGTCAGTTTTCGCTGAAAAATTTCAATGTCTCAACTCGTAACTATCGGATCACAGCTGTTTTCCCGGTTCGTCAACCCCGTGATTGGGGTTTTGAGGAGCAGTTGGCGGCGCGGACGGATTCGGGCTGAAACGCTGACCGTGTTGCTGGCTGGCTTGATCGGTGTGGGGGCTGGTTTGGGGGCCGTGCTGTTTACGGAATTAATCGACTTTGTCGGGACGTATACGGTCAACTGGGCCAATCAGCTCCGCGGAGACAATGGCTGGTGGTGGTGGGCCCTGATTGCCTGTCCTCCGCTCGGGTTGCTGGTCGTTTCCTGGTTCACGCGGCAGTTTGCCC
Source organism: Lacipirellulaceae bacterium (assembly GCA_965243695.1). Taxonomy (GTDB): domain Bacteria; phylum Planctomycetota; class Planctomycetia; order Pirellulales; family Lacipirellulaceae; genus JAKVCB01. The sequence goes on from CBDEWC010000009.1 coordinate 107,723, forward strand.
GTGAAGCCCAAGGCCATGGAGTTCCCGAGGTGATTACAGCCATTGCCCGCCATGACGGTGTGATTCGACCTCGCGTGGCAATTGTGAAGATCCTCGCTAGTGGCGTCTGCATTGGAACAGGCGGATCGGTTGGGCGAGAAGGGCCTATCGTGCAAATTGGTTCCGCCCTGGGAAGTAGTGCCGGGCAGTTTTTCAATATGTCGGCCCGTAATATTAAGGTGCTGGTGGCCGCTGGTGCGGCTGCGGGAATTAGCGCGACGTTTAATGCCCCGATTGCCGGGGTTATGTTTGCCAGCGAAATTATTTTGGGTAGCTTTGCCATCGAAAGTTTGACCCCAATTGTGATTGCCAGTGTGCTGGCCGATGTCGTTCAGCAGCACGTCGGAGAGCATCGCTTTGAAACGGCTTTTCAGCAACTCCACTACCAATTTGCCGGGTCGTGGCTTCATTTACCGTCTTACTTGCTGTTAGGTCTGTTGTGCGGGTTGATGGCTGTGCTGTTTATCAAGCTGCTGTACCGGATTGAAGACCTGGCCCACGACCGACTCAAAAAGTGGTGGATGCGGGCCTTGGTCCTGGGCCTGGGGGTCAGTTGCATCGCAGCCACATTTCACCGTTTACCGCCGGCACGCAGTCACGAAACGAGCCTGGTGGTCGATGCGGGGCGCCAATTGCCATTACCGCTGCTCGGGGTCGGGTACCAGGTGGTGGATCAGGCCTTGCATATCCGAATGCAGCCTGCCGAAGACCAGCCTGTTGACCCGCCCTTCGTGCCTCAGGGTGAGAAAATCGTTGCGAACAAGACGGTCCTCGTCGACCGAGCAACCATGTGGCGGGAGCTTTTGTGGCTCCTGCCCTTGTTTTTACTGAAACCACTGGTGACCAGCATGACGCTTGCTGGTGGTGGGTCGGGAGGAGTCTTTGCGCCCTCACTCTACATTGGCGCAACCCTGGGCGCCTCCTTTGGTCTGGTTTCCAGTGGCCTGTTTCCCAATTTCAGCGGTGATCCTGGCATTTATGCGATTGTCGGCATGGGGGCGGTTGTGGCCGGGACCACGCATGGTGTCTTGAGCGCCATTTTAATTGTCTATGAGATGACTGGTAGTTACGAGGTAATTCTGCCAATCATGGCCGCGGCGGGGCTGTCGAGTCTCGTTGCCCGCATGATCGACCACGACAGCATTTACTACAAAAAACTTAGCCGGCGCGGGGAAGTCATCGCCCGCGGCCACGATCTTCATCGGCTTGATCACATCATGGTTCGGGACGTGATGATCCGAAAATTTCCGATTTTGAAGCATTCGGACAATGTCCAGGAGATTGTCCGCATTGCCCGCGCCAATCCTGATATTGAGAGTTTGCCAGTCCAGGGAATTGATGGCAAACTTGCCGGAATTATCCGCACCGAAGATTTACACCGTGTGCTAGACAGCGAGATTTCTCCCTATTTGATTTACGCCAGCGATATTGCACTGCGGTCGCCAATTTCCGTTTCGCCACGAGAGAACCTGATTGAGGCGTTACGTGATTTTGGTAGTCGCGATGTCGAGACTTTGCCTGTCGAGATTGGGACGGGTGAGAATCGAAAGCTGGTGGGTTTGTTGCTGCGGGCTGACGTGATGCGACGGTACCGCCAGGAAATGCTTGATGGCGGATAACGAGAATTACGGATTTCGCACAACGCCTGGCGACTTTACAATAGGTGCTGGCTAGCGCGTTTCTGAGAGTGCAGTCAGAGTAACTTTTATGTTTTCAGCCACCGGGGAAGCCAGGATGCCGCAATGACTCTTACTCAACTCCTAACAGATCCCTTCTCCGCCCGAGACAACTTCGAGACCAGCGAGGGCACTGTCGGCATTTACCGATTGTCGGCTCTTGAGGATGCAGGGCTCAGCACGATCGCTGAGCTGCCCTTCTCCATCCGCGTGCTGCTTGAGTCGTGTCTGAGGAATTGCGACGGTTATGTTGTGACCGAGGATGACGTCAAGAACGTGGCAGGTTGGCAGGCCAAAGCGCCAGCGCAGGTGGAAATACCTTTCAAGCCAGCGCGGGTCGTGTTGCAAGATTTCACCGGAGTGCCTGCCGTGGTCGATCTGGCTGCCATGCGGAGTGCCATGGAGCGTTTGGGAGGGGATCCCAATAAAATTAATCCGCTGGTGCCTGCCGACCTGGTCATTGATCATTCGGTGCAAGTGGATCATTTTGCAGCCAGCGATGCACTGCAGCTGAATATCGACATCGAATTCTCACGCAATCGTGAGCGGTACGAGTTCTTGCGATGGGGACAGCAGGCTTTCGATAACTTTCGGGTCGTACCGCCTGGTCTGGGGATCGTTCACCAGGTCAACTTGGAATACCTCGCCAAGGTGGTCTTTCTGCGGGAGGACCACGTGGGGCCCGTGGCGGTGCCTGATTCACTGGTGGGGACCGATAGCCACACGACGATGATTGACGGTCTGGGCGTTGTCGGTTGGGGAGTGGGAGGGATTGAGGCCGAGGGCGTCATGCTTGGTCAGCCCGTGTACATGCTGATGCCTGAGGTGGTTGGGATGGAACTCGTGGGTGAATTGCCCGCTGGTGCGACGGCGACCGATCTGGTGCTGACCGTAACGGAGGCCTTGCGGGCCGAGGGAGTGGTCGGAAAATTCGTCGAATATTTTGGATCTGGCGTATCGGCGATGCCGGTTGCCGACCGCGCCACGCTTGGCAATATGGCTCCGGAATATGGGGCGACCATGGGGTTTTTCCCGGTCGATGATCAGACGTTGCATTTCTTGCGCCAAACGGGGCGCACTGACGCGGAGGTTGAGTTGGTGGAGCGCTATACGAAGGAGCAGCAACTCTTTCGTACAGATGATGCGCCAACACCGACCTTTACCAAAGCATTGAAACTTGATTTGGCAACGGTTGAACCAAGCTTGGCGGGTCCCAAACGTCCCCAGGACCGCATTCCGTTGTCGCACATGAAAGAGTCATTTGAAGCGTCGCTAGAAGCACCCCTGCAGGAACGTGGATTTGCCCTTGATGCGGCGGCACGTGCCCGGACCAGCGCGGTCAGCGACAACGGCGATACGACGACCATTGGGCACGGTGCCGTGGTTATCGCTGCGATCACGAGTTGTACAAACACCAGTAACCCCTCGGTGATGGTTGCCGCCGGGCTGGTTGCCCGCAATGCGGCTGCAAAAGGGTTGAGTGTGCCACCCTACGTCAAAACCAGCCTTGCGCCGGGGAGTCGGGTGGTGACCGACTACCTGCGAAAAGCAGGCCTCGATACCGAACTGGAAAAAGTCGGTTTTTACACGGTCGGCTACGGGTGTACCACGTGTATTGGCAATAGTGGTCCTTTGCCAGAGTCGGTTCACAAGGCCATTGTTGCCGGAGATTTGGTGGCTGCAGGCGTGTTGTCTGGAAATCGCAACTTTGAAGGCCGTATTAATCCCGACGTGAAAGCGAATTATTTGGCCAGCCCTCCCCTGGTCGTTGCCTACGCCCTGGCTGGCACAACTGCAATCGATCTTGTCACGGACCCGCTTGGAGTCGATCACGATGGCGCTCCGGTTTACCTGCGAGACATCTGGCCAACGCATGCCGAAGTGCAGGGCATCGTTGAAAAGTGCGTTCAGCCCGAAATGTTTCAAGAGCAGTACGGAGGTATTTGGGAGAAGAATCCGAAATGGAATGCCATCGAAACTTCCGCTGGTGAACTCTATGACTGGAACGAGTCGAGTACCTATATTCACGAACCTCCGTTTTTGATGGACCTTGCCCCCGATCCCGATCCTATTCAGCCAGTCGTGGGCGCCCGGTGCCTCGCCTTGTTGGGAGATTCTGTTACGACCGACCACATCTCACCGGCAGGTGCGATTGCTTCGGATTCACCGGCCGGAGAGTTCCTGCTGGCCGAAGGTGTCGGGAAGGTCGACTTCAACAGTTACGGAAGTCGCCGTGGAAATGATCGAGTTATGACCCGGGGGACGTTTGCCAACATTCGTATCCGTAATCAATTAGTACCTGGGACCGAGGGAGGGGTGACGCGTCATTTGCCCGACGGCCAGCAAATGTCAATCTACGACGCGGCCATGAAGTACGAGCAGGAAGGTGTTCCCCTGGTTGTCCTGGCTGGTACTGAATATGGCACCGGCAGTAGTCGTGACTGGGCCGCAAAAGGCACTTTTCTGCTGGGAGTACGTGCTGTCGTAGCGTCGAGTTATGAGCGAATTCACCGTAGCAACCTGGTGGGTATGGGAGTGTTGCCACTGGAATTTGAGCCTGGCACCACCTGGCAGTCGCTAGGCCTCACCGGTGAAGAGGTCTTTGATATTGCCGATCTGAATGACGATCTCCAGCCGCGACAAAGTCTGGTGGTGACGGCTGAAAACGCTGCTGGGACCAAGATCGAGTTCCCGACGGTGGTGCGGATAGATACTCCGGTCGAGCTGGACTACTACCGGAATGGGGGAATCTTGCAGACCGTGTTGAGAAAACTGCTGAAGAGCTAATTTTCTCAGGAAGAATCGATGGCTTGTTACGCCTTCTTTGCATCTGCTGGAAGGTTTCCAGTGGAGAACTGCTTGGTAAGCGATTTCTGCTTCGGAATGGATGGTTTTGCAAGTTTAGTGGCCAGGTTCGAAACTTTCCATGTGAATTTTTACAAGTCAGCCGCCAGGTTCGAGGGGCGTCGAAATCGCCAATAGGTTTCGGAAGTCCAGGCAACGGTCACTACCACAAAGGCCCCCGCGATCCACCACAAATTGTCAGGTGCCCGTGGAGGCGTTGAAAGATTTGCCACGATCACGTCATGGTTGAGTGCCACCAAGAACAAAGCCATTGTTGTTGGCAGCCATACCATGCGGTTTGCGAGGGCTCGCCGTGTTGACTCTTTGCGTTCAGGGGCAAGCCAGTACGCCTTGTGGGGCAGGTTGACGAACTTGGCGGGAACATAGTAAATCGACATCGCTACTGTAAGCATAAATCCCGGCAGCACAATCCAGAGCGTTGCCATCAGGGCTACATACTGCGCCGGTGAACACCAATTGCCAGGCTGGCCTTGCAGGTTAAAGTGTTGAGCCACTTGGGCTGGCAGGTGGGGGTACGCCCGCACCATATCAGCCGTGCCGATGAGCAGAATCAGCAAGCAAAGTCCCAAGGCGATGGTGAGCCGTTGTTTCACGAGGGGCGCCCTTCAGGACGATTGTGGGTGGCTTGAATCACGTTGGTCGCCGGTTTTTTGGGGTTTGCCTGTTGGGAGGAATTGGGGAGCAGTCACGCCCATCGAGACATAAATACTCATCAGGCCGTCGACCGAGATATTGGCCGGTTCGACCAGTTCAGTGGGTATAAAAAGCAGGCCACCCCCAAAGGGAATCGGTGCTGTAGGGATGATGATGACTTGATATTCTCGCCCGTTAATCAAGAACCGTTCTGGTGATACCAACAACGCCAGTGCGCCAGCGCTACGATTCTCACCAAAGTAGCAAAAGACCGGTGACATTCCCTTGAGTTGTTCGTCACTCCCGCGGTCAAGCATATTGACCAACTGCTTGGACGTCCCATAGACCTGGCCCACCAGCGGAATTCGTGAAACAACCGTGTCGAAAAATGTGGCCAGGTATTTTCGGATTCCGAGTTCAACAAGCAGCATTCCCAGGCCCAACAGGCCTGACAAAACAAGGGCCCAACCCGTGAGATAGGCAAGCCACCGCGCATTTTCGGGTTCGGGACGGCTACCGAGGTGTTCGAGAAGATTGCCGACATGGGTACCGGGCCCCAGGAACTGGTGTACGAAACTGGCCACCCAGATGACGATTGCAATAGTAATTACCAGGGGTAGTACCGCGAACAGCCCGGTGAGAAAGTAAGCGGTAATTCGGGTCCAGGTTTTTGCAAGTAGTGATTGCATTTGGGGATTCCTGTCTCCTGAATGGGCTTATTCGTTTCCTGCCACGAGATTTTGATCCGCCAGCGGTTCGAGACTGTCGCGATACCGGTCAACTGCTTCGTGGGGTTCGAGATTAAAGATAACCCGGCCGTCGGTGGTCCAGCGACCGTCACGGTACACAAACACTGCCGTTGCGCAGCGCAAATTACCAACGGCCTGGACATCTTCCATGTCACCGCCAGCGATCGCCTCAAAACTGACAGTAACGCCAGTCAAGCTGTAGAACTCACCGGTTGAGCGGTCCCTTGCCAGCAGTGGCTTCTCGTGAAAGTCGCATTGTTTCCACTTCAGGCCACGGGGTTTGCCGCTGGCGGCTGCAGTTTCAAAGAAGGTTTGCTCAAGGGAGTTCCGGTCATGCGAATATTGCTGCACTGCTTTTAAAAGACGGCTTGCGCTCCGCGCGCGGAGAAAGAATCTCACCGCAAGCACCGCGGCGGTGATCATCACAAGCACGGCGAAGATCATCAACAGGTACATGCCGCCATCATAGGGTGTGGGCCGGGCCCTGTCAGCGTCCGGAAGCATCGCGGACCTGTTTTTAAGATCGGTTTTTGCGTGGCGCGATGGAGCCGCAAGTCCGGGGCCGCACACAAAGTCCGGGGCCAGCACACAAAGTCCGGGGCCAGCACAGAAAGTCCGGGGCCAGCACAGAACGAACTGCCTGCAATTTTTGCGCTGGGCGGTTTGCCCGACACTCCAAGAACGGTCTGCCATGTCTCACCGGCTGGGTGTCGGTGACATAGTGGCTATTTAAGTGGGAGTAAAAATCTTACCGGATGAAACCGAGTTACGGATTGGCTGAAGGAGCTGCAGGAGCTGCGGGAGCTACTGGAGCTGCTGGAGTTCCACCTTGGAGTTGTTGGAGCGTTTGGTCGAGAATCGCTTCTCCCCCGCCGACGTCGCCCTGCTGTAATTTTTGCTGGGCTAACTGCAATCTTTGCACAAGTGCCCTTGCAGTTTTCTCCCCTCCTTCTTGTTGAGCAATCCGTTGTGCTAATTGTTGGATTTGCATGAATTTTCCCTGTAGCCGTTGCTGCAGTTGTTGTCGCTGGGCAATCATTCCGGCTCGGATTTCCTCTAGGGACCCACGTTGGGCTTCCGTCAGTTGGCCGCGTATCCGTACCAGCATCGAAAACTGGAGGGATTTAATTTGCTGCTCGGTCTGTAATACCTTGTCGAGCTGCGCCAGGATTGTTGCCTCGTCACCCGATTCAGTCTGGAGCAGCTGGTCGAGTGTGGTCATCTCGGTCTTGAGTGTTTCCTGGGTGTCGGATATCTGTTCTTTTGTGGCGTCGATATTCGCTTCAATCGCCTGAACCTGACTATCATTCAAGTCGAGCTTTTCAATATTTTGTAGCACCAATTCGGGGGCAAATAAAATCAGGTGTTCGCTCAGAACATTGCGTGGTGGTGTTGAGGGGGCGCCAGATGTCGGGGGCCCATCTCCGGTTGGAGTCGGTGGTTGTGCGTGGAGGGGCGAAACAGCCAGTAGGGCTGACATAATGACTATCAGAAGCGCGCGATGTTTGTCATGGAATACCACAGTGCATGTTCCTCTTAAAGATGGGGGGGATTCAATTTCGAATGGTTATTGCGCCAGTGTCCCACATTGATAGTGCGAGTGCTACCGCCAGCGGCCAGGAGAAAGGGAAAATCTGGCAGCTACGCACCTTACGGATGCTGCCAGCCGAAGGTTCCCTGGTTGCGGTCGGCTGGCCTACAATAGGCCTTTGTCGGTGTCCGTGTCCTGGAGATAGGAGGAAAAAGTTGATGGATCTTAAATCGCATGCAAGATTTAGTTTGCAAAAATCACGCAATCTGGCGGAGCGTTTGTTGGTTGATTTTAAGACACGTGAGGATTGGTTATTTCAGCCACATTCGAAAGCCAATCACGCGTTGTGGATTACTGCCCATATTGCCCTGGCGGACAATCAATTCGGTTCGGTGTTTCGTCCCGACTCGGCGCGCAAGCCAGACGGCTGGGATGAATGGTTCTGGTTTGGTAGTCAACTGCGGGAGGATACGAGTGTGTACCCCGACCACGAAGAGGTGTACGCTTATTATCGAGACCGTCGAGAGAGACTTTTGGAGGTATTGGACGAGGTGACCTCTGACGAACTTTCGGGTCCTGCTCCAGAGGCCGCTGGGCAAGGTCCTCTGGCTGGTGCCCCTAGCATGGGGTTTGCGTTTTTCTTTATCGCCTACCATGAGGGGGTTCATACAGGGCAGCTGACCGTGGTACATCGTGCCTTGGGAAACGATCCCCTGTTCGAACCTCAGTCGTGATCCTCTTGGGTGAAGAGGTATTTAGCGCCGGGTGGTTTAGCCTTCAATGGCCTGTTTCAGGTCATCGATAAGATCTTCAGCGGCCTCGATGCCGACTGAAAACCGGATTAGCCCGTCGGTAATTCCCTGTTGCCGTTGCGCTTCACGGCTCAGGCCAGAGTGGGACGTGGTGACTGGACGGGTTGCCAGCGACTCAACGCCGCCGAGGCTTGGTGCGTCGGTGGCGAGTTGCAGTCGCTGCAAGGTGTGCCTGGCTTGCTCTTCACCCCCTTCCAATTCAAAGCTGAGCATTCCCCCGAAACCGTCAAAAAGTTCAGCTGCCCGTCGGTGGTATTTGTCGGTAGGCAGTCCAGGATAATAGACACGGCAGACTTTAGGATGCTGGTCCAGAAAGTCAGCAATCGCCAGGGCGCTGGCGTGTTGTTGACGCACTCGCAAGGCGAGTGTTTTCAATCCGCGATGCATCAGGAAGCAAGCGTGTGGATCAAGCGATCCTCCCAAATGCATCAAGCGACCATTGATTTGTTGAATCCACTTCGACGAGCCGGCAACGGCGCCCGCAACTAAATCAGAGTGACCGTTCAAATACTTGGTCGCGCTGTGAATGACCAGGTCAAACCCTTCTTCCAGTGGCCGGTAAAAGAGAGGCGTGAGAAACGTATTGTCGATGATACTTACCAGGTTGTGTTGTCGGGCAAAGGCGACAACGGCGTTGAGGTCGGCCACCTGCATCAGCGGGTTACTGACCGATTCAACATAAATTGCCTTTGTTTGCGGAGTTAAATGCGTGCTCCAGGTTTTGGGCGACGTTGCGTCGATCAATCCGAATCCCAGGCCAAGCGACTTGAAGTCTTGGGTCAAAAAGTCGTAGGTCCCACCGTAAAGTGTGTTTTGTGCCAGAAGGTGGTCGCCGGCTGAAAGAACCGCGAGCAGGGTCGCCGAAATGGCTGCCATTCCACTGCCTGTGACCAGGGCAGCTTCGGCCCCCTCCAGGCAGGCAAGCTTCTCGTGCAAGACCTGGTGATTGGGTGTGTTGTTGAGTCGGATGTAGCGGAGGTCCGCATAGGAGGTTTGTCCGGTGTACTCGAAGGTTGATGATTGAAAGATGGGGAGAATCACAGCCCCTTCGACGCGGTACTCTAATTCGCCCGCATGGATTAGCGCTGTATCGACGTTGCGAAAACGGGGTGCCATGGGTTGCTCCTGATTGCCTGACTGACGGTTCTGCTTCGCAGGGCCGTTTAGCGGGAAGAACGGTTCTTGTGCAAGTGGAATTCTCGGTCAACAGGCAGCGGCCTGGCAAGCAGGGAATTGCACAAAACCTTCCGGGCTGGCAGGGAGAAACCTGCCAATTCGTGACGAAAGTCCGGTAAAGTCGATCGGTGGACGAAATCGACTGCGTGGTTCCACCGTTTCATGCGTGTGTGGTGAATTTGCTTGCTCTTTATGCGGGTTATGACGGCCAGTCGTTCTGCCCGTTTTGTCCCCGCCAGAAATTGCCTGAGAGACCACGATTTAGAGACAAAATGTTTTTTCTCTTTGGTTTTCGAGTCCAAAATTGTTAAGCGAACTGGAGAGCCTACCTTTATACTGTTTGGTTGGTCTACCTGTGGTGACAGTTGATGGGCCTTCGCCGTCGAGGGTGGTGGCCCCAGCGGCCGCCCTGCGGGTATCATTCAGGCAGTCCACATCCGGCGACTTAGAAACACTGGCAGAAATAGAAGAATTACACCCATGTTGACAAAACCTGATTCCGTTGATCATCGATCTATGCCGCCACGTCCCGACTTCATGATCGTTCTTGGGCTGATGCCTCCTTACATGGAAGACGATGTTAAACAGGCCTTTCTGGAAAAGGTGAAAGCTGCCCATCCAGACCACGGTGGCAGCCCGGAAGCATTTGGCAAGTTAGAGAACGCCTACCAGCAAGCGCTGCAATACGTAAGTTTTCGCTCAGATCGACGCGGTTGGATTGGGGCGCGGATGGAAGAATACCTGGCCCAGCAAAGTGTGATTGCGGACCTCGAGGAGAAGGGAGCCAACGTGGTTATCGAGTCGATCGATTGGCTACAGCGTTCCTTTGGCGAATTTGCCACGTTGACCGAACGTGTGATCGCGGTTCATATTGGTGACAAATCGCAAGCTATTGATGTTTTAAACGTGGTCAAGCAGGAGCATCTACTCCTGGACGGTGTCAAACAGCTTGACCTGTCCGGGTGTGAAGTTACCGATGACCTGGTATACGATCTGCGCGTGTTGCGATCCCTGATGGTGCTCGACTTGTGCGATACTCCAATTACCAATACTGCCCTGGGGATTGTGCATTGGTTGCCTGCGCTTCAAATTTTACGATTGGACGGCACAAAAACCAGTTGGTGGCAACGACGCAAAGCCAAGCGGTTTCTGGCTCGCCGAATGAAGCAGGCTGGAGCAATCGATGCGGCAGTCCATCCAGTGAACGTCCGGTAGAGCATCGCAAGGTCTGCGGCTTGGCAGGCGGCGTGTTGGGAGCAGTCGTTGGATGGTCAGGGCGTCTTTTTCCTTCTCGGACTCGGTTGCCTTTGCCCTGCAGTGAGAACCTCTCTTGCGAGGCCCTTTTCTTTGAGTGGTCCAGACATATCTTCACCCGCGAGTGCCGCAGGGACAAACCACAGCATCATGTTCTGGTAGTAGTCGGCACCAAAAATACGCTCGCCAGTATCGCGATCACCTCGCATGATGTTGGGGGCATCCCAGGTGTAGCCCCACTGGCAGTGAATGTTTTCCAGGCACCGGTAGAGCAGGTCGACTCCAAATTCTTTTTGCCCCTCGTACATGTAGGTCATCGCCAGCATCATGAGTTCTGGAGGAAAGTAGCCATAGGTTCCATACCCACCAACCCGGGCTGGTGTTCCATCGGGGTTGGCATAATTGGTAGCGCCGGACTGGCTGAGAGCACAATTGGCCGAGCGTATGGTTTCTAGGGTGGCGTCGATCCGTTTTTTGGGGAACACGGAGGGGACTCCGTGCATGTCAACGATCCATTCGCCGTCAAGTTGGTACCCAAAAATCAGGTCCGAGACGGTACCATTTTCGGGATCGCTGAAATTTCGGTAGTAGTTTTTGTTCCAGAGGATTTCTTCCAGGACTTTTTTACCTGCTTTTAGCCACGCGTCGCACTGGTTTACGTAAGCCGTGTCGTGCATCGCCTCGGCCATCGCCTTGATGATCTGAACCTGGGCCATCCGTACAGCACCGGCGTGGGTAGCATAGCCTTTCCATCCTGGCTCGGGCGCTTCGAACCATTCGGTATCTCCCATGTGGCTCTTGTCGGTGCCAGGTTCAGGCATGGCCATAATCTGTGACAGTCCATACTTGGGGCGCAAATTCAACGAGAAATCATTGGCCCGCTTGATCGAATCATAAAACTCACTGAGGAAGTGGTCATCGCCGGTGGTTCTCCAGTAACGATCGGCCATTACCACGTAGCAGGCGCCGTTAAGGACTGTTTGATAGCCCTTGTCTGGGCCGGCAATGTCATAGGGAGCAGAATTGTCAGTGTTCGATGCTGTTACGCCACCAAAAATCCAGGGGGGCCGGCCGTCGGGAAACTGGTACTGTTTGTAACCGCGGAGCGTTGACAAGGCCGCATCAGGAAAGAAGTAAACAATGGGGATGTTGCCGTAAAAACTGCACGGCAGGCATTCAAACTGAGAGCAGCCGCGAGGACATTCATTGAGTGCAAACAGGCCATGCTCCTCTCCAAACGTGGCCAGTGGTCCAGTGCCCTGCCCCCAAATGCTGGTTTCTGGAATCAAGTGCAGGTTATTGATCAGGCTGTCGGCCAGCCAGCCGGGGATTTCTGGGGCCTGGTAGACTGCTTCCTGCCAGGCGATTACGCGGTCGAGCAGTTGCTGGTGGTCGCCCGCGAGGCTGCGTGCAACCGTGACGGCGTCGTGATGAAACCGGGCATACATGTGGGTAAATTGTTTTCCCGTGCTGCTGATGCCTCCGGTTGCATTCCAGGCCGGAGCATGCCAGCTCCACACAACCTTGCGCGTAACAGATCCCCCCGGCGGAAGGTTGAAGTCCAAAGCCAGGCTGCTTCCGGTAGTGGTTACTGCGGGAAGGGTTTTGAAACTCTTCCAGTCGTCAGGGTGGGTGTTTCTGAGTTGTCCCCCTTGGCGGGTTGGTAGGCCGTCGAACGAGGCGAGGACGTATTCAGCAGAGGTAGCTGAGGACGACGTGGTTTTCACCTGTACCCCGTTGAGTCTTCCGGTGAGTTCCTTGCGAACCGTCCCTGTGGGTTCTTCGGGGTTGGTTTGAAAACCGGGAAGGGTGATTGCGAGCGTTCCGGTTTGTTGCTTGTCGGTAGGATTTGTTATGGCTATTTCGAACAACACGCCTGGCGTCATTGACGTTTTCGTGTCACCAGGAATCAAGGGTGCAAAGGCTCGTAGGCTAATTTCTACAGGAAGGTGTGTCTGGTATTGCATGTCGACAATTGGGTAATGTCCCCAGTAGTCGATCGATTTAGCAAACCGGACCTCGTCCTTTAGCCCCACGTCAAAATAGGCGGGTGAGTAGTCGAAAGGGGGCCAGAGTCCTGTCTCTCCAAAAAGGGGCCGTTCCCGTTTTCCCTTTCCGTCGGTTGCCAGGATGCACGAATCGCCGTTCATGGCAACCGCGAGAAAAGGCACATTTGCAATTCGGCGAGGATTAACGAGTTGGTTGAAAATCGTCATGTACCCCAACATGCCGTTTGTTTCCACATCAATACAGCCTGTATCAAGCCCCCCCAGCGGCATGCCGCAGGTCGGGCGAGGTCGGCCACGATAAATAATTCCGGTGACCGGTTGGGTGTATCCGCGCGCAGCGAACTCGGACCACTCGGAGTGGGGAAGATTTACGGGAAAGAAATAGCCGGTTGGGTTGGCTGCAAACAGACAGGTGTTGCAGGCAAGAAGGGTCATCACCAGAAGAGGTGTGCCTGGTCGGCGGGGGAGCAATCGATTCATGAAGGGTACGTTTCTGAAATTAGATTTGTTGCCAGAAGGCATTTGGGGCATGGCGGAAAAGTCAATGGGTCTATGGGCTGGCCCGCCAGTGCCATTTGGGGGCCCGTTTGCGGTAGCGCAGGGAGATTGATTCTCCCGATCGCAATTGAATCTGCTGGCCGGCGTGGAGGCCTGCGGAGACCTTCTGCTCGGTTCCGCCAGGCGCCTGGAGTGACCAGCCACGGACATCGCCCGGGTCAAGAATCAGAACCTCGACGACTGCCGGAATCGGGTTGATCAGTGCTGTTTCGGATTGTGGTACCTGAGGTGTTTTGATGGAAAGTTCGTCGTTAGCCACAATGCGATTTGCTCCCAGGGGGGCGTTGTTGGTAAATCCGTACCGGGAGTCGTTCAGCTGGACCACATTGAATTGGGCCGGTTTTTCAAAAATAACACTCTTGCCTTTTGCGACCTGGGTCATTGCCAGTGACAAGGTGTTTCGCTCTCCGGCGATCAAAGCGCCAATACTCTCCGGGACTTTTTCACTGTTGATTGCCGAGTAGATGCGGTTTTGGGATACGCCCTCGTCAATCTGCAGGTGAGTATTGCAGCCATGATTGAACCACAAGTCAATCGTATTGTAGTGGCAGTTGCCGGTGAGTTGGGCACCAACGCCACAGGTGTTGATTTCGGAAATGTCAACAGTGCTCCAGAGAATGGGCCCCACGGATGCGTCGAGTAAAATTCCATTGCCACGCTGGGCAACTCCGTCTTTGAAATACTCTTTGGCCACGATGGCATTAAATTCGATCAACGTGGAGACGATCACCGAAGATTGTCTCTCTTTCGGAAGGGGCGCGCTGGGGCCCGGGTGGACCGGTTTAACCTTGACGATCCAGCCATCGGTAAGCTGCATTCCTGAGATATAACCAAACCGCAGGCGGCCATTCATTTGACTGTCGATCACCAGTGCATCACCGTGGGTTGGAGTGTAGTCGATCCAAGCCTCTCGCGCGTCAATCTGCAAGCGTTCGCCCAGCCACGGTATGTGAATCGTATCGCTGGTGCTGTAATGGCCGCTGGCGATATACAGGTTCAGCGATCGGTGTTGGTCGGTGTTTGCTTTCTCGAGGTATTGGAGGGCCTCTCCAATGCCCGCGGTTGTGGTGCCAGGTGTTTTGGGGCCAAAGTCTCCGCCGTCATCGGGTCCATCCGCCGAGACGATGACAAAGCCTTCCTCGCGGAGGGTGTCGAAGCGAGCCGTAAAACCGAGGTTGCAGAGAATGGTTACCAGGAGGAGGGGGAGGAAGGCTCGCATGGTGAGGATCCTTGTCTATTTCTATCAAGTTGAGCTGTTGGAGTATTGCTGTTTTGGAGCAATCCGGGACGTTTAGTCGTGTGTTTTTTTGCGACCGAAAAACCCGCAGAGGATCCCGCAGGCAACCAGGAGTACGCCGACAACACCATCGATCAACCATTGGGAACGGGAAAGTTCACAGAACAGTGGCGTGGCGAGAGTCAAGCTGCCAATGCCGACCAGGCTGACTGCCGTTGGCATCAGGAGGGAAAGCGTATTTGACGTGTGGTGTTCAGGCATGGCTATAAGAGTAACATAATCGTTCCGTACATGAGCCCGATTGCCAGTAGTAGGGTGGCGCTCATCCATTTTGCTTGGTTTGATAACGGCAAAGTGGCGGGTGCGGCTATCTGTTGGCGATGAGGTACTGCCAGGCTGACGCAACCTACGACAAGTACGGTAACTGCGAAATTAATGAGTGCGTTAAAAAAAGCAGGTTCTGCTGCAAGTCCTGACAACTTCCCCTGTTGGTCAAGCAGTGCGAGGAGCATGGCAGAAGCGTAGCCTGCCCCTAGTCCGGTAAGCGCCGCCTGGTAGCTGCAGCGCTTCCAGCACGCTCCCAATACGGTGACTGCCCCCAGGGGGGGCATGAGGAAGGAGATGATCTTGGCGATCGATACAAACATACTGTCGTTCAGCGAAAAGTAATAGGCGGTGAGGACCCCAATGAGGGCCAATCCAATTCCGGCATAATGTGACACTCGAAGCTGGTGTTTGTTTGAAGCTGCCGGGTTGTAGATGCCAACATAGATGTCACGTGTGAACATGGTACAAAACGCATTCAGCGTGGAGTCGACACTCGAGAAGACTCCCGAAAGGAGTCCGACGATGGCCACTCCGTAAAGTCCTGGGGGCAGGAATTCGCGGAGGATCATGGGGGCTGCGTAGTCCGCCTTGTCGAGGTCGGGGAAGCATGCGATTGCTGCCAGCCCTGGAAAAATAGCAACCAGTGGCACCAGTAGGGCATACCAGAAGCCGGCCCCAAGGTAGGCGACGGCCGCTTCGCTGTCGTTGCGAGTCGAAAGGGGCCGCTGTACGAGTTGGGCATCGCAACTCCAGAAGGTGAGGGCCATTGCCAGATGTCCAAAAAACAAAAATCCGATGGGTCCAAACGGTGTGTCGGATGACCACAGGCTGGCTTTGGCTGGGGGGATTTTATGCAACAACTCCAGTGGTCCTCCGACGGTGATCCAGAGAATGATGCACACGACAACCAGTGGAAAGAGCATGAAAAAAAGTTGGATAACGTCCGTTGCCACCACAGCCCGAAATCCTCCCATCAGGGTGTAGGCCGCGGCAATGGTCGTAACAAGCACAATCGAAATGCCAAGTGGCCAGCCAACCAGAGTGTTTAGGATGAGCGAGCCTGCGTAGATATAAAGGCCCAGTCCGAATGGCATCCAAACGAGGATCCAGGCGATATTGTAAATATTGCCCACCAAGGGACCGTATCTCTTGGCGAGCCAGCCACCAAGGGTATAGACCTTGGCGGCCCGCAGTTTGCGCATGACGACAAGCCCTAGAAAACAAATCACGATTGCCGTGTGAAGTGGAAAATGGACCATTACCACCCCTACTAGGTAGACGGCCCCCGCCCAGCCCAGAAAGTCGTTGGCGTTCAGGTTACTCGCCACCGTAGAGCAGGAGGCGAGCCAGCCGGGAATGCTGCGACCCGCCAGAAAGGATTCAGCCGGGTTTTCCGACGCTTGTCCACGAAACCGGTAACCCCAATAGAGGACTCCGGCTACGTAAAACAAAACCATCAGCCATTCATTCGCCAGTAGCGGACGGGGCTCAAAACCAGTAGCTGCCACGGAGAATGGGGTCATGGAAACCGAAGAAATGTCTGGAAGTTCCAAAAAGGTTGCTGGCAGAACAGAGCATTAGCTCGAAGCCTGATCGGGCCTGGAAGTCCGTAAATCCTGCTCGGAATAAAAATCAGCATCTTTGTTTGTCGCACGGGCACCGACTGCTTTGATTTTCGAGTCGTCAACCTTTTCAAGGGGCGTGTAGCGGGCGTGCTTGATGTCCTTGTAGGGGTCGTTGTGCACGGCGTTGTAAACACACCGCAAGGCCCAGCGGGGATTTTCACTCAGGTTGGCGTCAGAGCGATGCAGGATATTGCCGTGAAAAAAAACTGCCGTACCAGCCGGCATTTCACAATAGACCAGTTCCATTCGCTCCAGAATTGCCGCGACGCGCTCGGCATCAATGCTGGTCTGGGTGCTTCCCTTTTTTGTTTGTTCGACGTGGTCGAGGCGTCCCAGTCGATGAGAACCCTTCACGACCTGAAGGCAGCCATTTTCTTTGCTCTGTTGGTCGATGGCAATCATCACGGCAACAATATCGGGAAAGAGGCAGCCATAGTGATACCAGTACCCGTAGTCCTGGTGCCATTCCCAGGCTCCACCTACCTTTGGCTCTTTAAGCATCATGGTCGAGTGGTAGTGATACACCTCGGCATCCAGCAATTGTTCGACCCGATCGACAACCTTATGGCTCCGAGAAATCATGCCGTAGAGGTCATCTCCCGGATGGTCCCAGAGAGCAAGCTTGGAATTTCGGCCACTGGTATCTTTGACATTGTGGGCATTGCCCATCAGGACATAATCTTTTTGCGAGGCCTCTTGCAGTAAGCCGATTTCTTCCTGGTCAAGAAAGTTGTCCACCATGAGGAAGCTGTCGCGGTGGAATTGAAGGACTTCAGCATCAGAGAATGGAGTCGTCATCAAAAAGGGTTCCAGTGGTAGAGTGTAAATTATGGTAGTGGGTCCAAAGTTATTTCTTGCGGCAAGTTGGCTGCCAGATCGATTTGCATTCGCTGGCACAGGCCCACTGAGGGTAGCACGATTTGGCGTGAATGTTGAGAGGGTGTGTAAAAAAGAGACACACCTTTAGGGGGAAGCGAGTTTTCGGGCAAAGGTGACAAATCCGTCGCAGTGATCGGCTTTCTTTCCACGTTCTGTATCGATTGTGCCTGGCGATTGGTCCATCGCAGCTTGCCACACCGTATGAAAGGCTTGGAGGTCTCAGGAATCCTGTTGGTAGTGGACCGGGTCGACGGGGCGAATGAAGAGATTTGCCACGAGCGCTGCTCCCAATAGGACAGCCATCACAAACATCGTCGAGTTGTAAACGGTGCTCGACGGATCGACAGTTCCGGTAGGCGCAATTTCCATCAAACGAGAGATCGTAACCGTTTTCGAACGAACCAGTGGTTCAAGTTGCGAAACAGGAGCCCCGAAAATATTTTGAAACCGCTGGGGGTCGATGGTGGGTACCAACTCATCAATGGCCCCCCGGATTGACCGCTGGCGTAGCCACGTGATGCACCAGGGGCCTAACACCCCGGCGGCGCTCCAGGCAGTGAGTAGTCTTCCGTGAATTCCGCCGACAAACCGTGTTCCAAACAGGTCTGCCAGGTAGGCCGGGATCGTGGCAAAGCCACCTCCGTAAAGAGTGAAGATAAGCATCACGGCCGCGTAAAAAATGATCAGCCAACCCACACCTGGGGCTGTGCTGACGCCGAGGGCGGTCAGGGGGATCAGCAGGTAGAGCACCATACCCAACACAAAAAACAGGGTGTAGGTCGTCTTTCGGCCCAAGGTGTCCGAAGCACTTGCCCAGAAAAAACGCCCCAGCATGTTGAAGACGCTGATCATCAAGACAAATGTAGCCGCAAAGCTACCGCTCACGATGTTTGGGAGCGTGCTGCCAAAGATTTCGTGCATCATCGTCTTGGCGACTCCCAGTACACCAATGCCAGCGGTTACGTTAAAGCAGAGTACGATCCAGACCAGGTAGAATTGTGGTGTGCGAATCGACTGATTGATCCCCACATCGTGTTGACTCACCAGGCGGCGCCGGTGGTTCTTGTCGGCCTTCGGATCCCAGTTGGCGGGCTGCCAGCCGGGTGCCGGAATGCGGTAGGCAAACGAAGCAATTAGCATCACCAGGGTGTAGAGGGCAGAGAGACAGAAAAAGGTCCCCGCGATTCCAGTCTTTCCGGTCCCGACGACGTAAACCCCTTCCGGGCTGGGGACGAGCATCTGGGAGACCTCTTGCGAGCCAATGACAACGACCTCGCGTTGCTTTCCGGCAACCTCTGCAAACCGCTGTCCCCCTTCGGTGGTCAGGGCGACCTGGCTCGACTTGCCCAGGTATTGGGGCGCTTCGTAAAAATGGCGGATCAGTGCTTCGTTCAGTGGTGTGGCGATAATGGCCCCACCTCCAAACCCCATAATTGCAAGTCCGGCCGCCATGCCTCGCCGGTCGGGAAACCAGCGGATCAGCGTGCTTACCGGCGATACGTAACCCAAGCCGAGTCCAACACCGCCGAGCACTCCGTAGCCCAGGTAGAGCAACCATAGCCAGTGCATCAAAATTCCTATGCCACCCACCAAAAATCCACCTCCCCAGCAGACCGCCGCGATCACACCGACCATCCGTGGGCCGACCTGCTCAAGCCACCGGCCGGCGACTGCCGCCGAGAGCCCCAGGCAGGCGATGGCGACGGTGAAGATCCAAACAACTTCCGACAAGGTCCAGTCTCCTGCAGCGCTGGCGACGACGCCGCGAATCTTGGTCAGCGCAGGGTTGAAAATACTCCATGCGTAGACCGATCCTATCGAGAGGTGGATCGCAATCGAAGCTGGCGGAACCTTCCAGCGGTTGAAACCGTCGGGGGCAACAATGCGCGCTTTCGACAAAAAGGTAAACATGCCAGCAGTAAGGTGGTGAGAGGTACAACTGCCAGGATTGTGTCCGACTACCAACTTGGCGCCAACGGTGATTGGGAGCCTGAAGTTGAAAAGCCTGTTCTTTGTGGGAGTCTTCGGTGTCTGTTGCCACCAGCCCGATAGGAATCCGCACTGCAGCGGGCGTTGGGCTAAGTTTTTGGAATTCGGTGGATAGTCAGGTAAACGGTTTCTTTTAGTTTGACCCCGTCAGCCGATTGAATCTGGAAATCAATTCGTAACTGGTCGACCGGATGGAGACCAGGGATTTTAAGCAGTACCGCCCTGCCCTTTTCGGCAATTTGGGCTGCGGTAATTTCGAGGGTGTCTTCTCCCTCTTGCTCAGGATCTTTGACCGAGTAATGTTTCGAGCCGTAATTGGGTGCCCAGCGATAGAGCCACTGCCGGGCCTGGTAACTTGCTGGGTTTTTGGCGACTCTCTGGTCGAGCGAGCAGCTGAATCGGAGCAGAATGCCATCTGGATGAACATCCGCATCCAGCAGCAGCTGCGTTTTTTCGCCCGTATAGCGAATTCGCTGGAGGCAACCGTCGGCAGCATCTTCGGGATGTCCCCATCCGGTGAGTCCGGCGACGTAGACCTGCCCGTCGTGCGGGCCGACGCGCGCACGCTGAATGCCGGATGCAAATTTAAGGGGGAGGCCAACGATGGCCGCCTGGTGGGTTCCTTCGACCTGCTGGGTCATGACCGAGTAGAGCCGCCTCCCGCCAAAGCAGCGGAATTTTGCTTTGGTCTTTGATGTGGATATTTTGCGCGGCACGGTTCTTCCGCGCAAGAGAAGCTGTCCGAATCGCATGCCAACCCGCGCACAGACGATTGCGGCCTGACCGATTAGCCCCAAACTCAAGCGGCGCTGGCTGTTCCATCGGAACCTGAGGGTGTACGCGATGTGAAACGGGCACGAAGTGCATCCCAGTCGATCACCAATTTCCCCCCCAGGTTGGTATGCTGTGAAGCCCAGCCATTCAATAACTCCAGACAAGCATGATCAATATAGGTGAGTTGCTCGAAGTCAACGTGCACCTCCGAGCCTGCTGGCACTCGCTCAAGGTCTGCAGCCAGTTTCGGGATGCACATAAACGTCGCAGCACCGCCAAGAGTCAGGCAAGCCTGTTGATCATTGTCCGAGGTTTCAAGGCGTACACGAAGGTTTGAAGGCCTGACAAGAACCTTCGATAGGACGGAGACTTTGAGTGCTGAAAGGGCGATTCCAACAAGTACACCCATCAGCAGGTCGGTCCAAATGATCATTACGACGGTTGCCAAATAGACAACGATTTCCCCGCGACTGGTTTTCCAAAGCGCCTTGATATCCTTGACGTTCACCAGCTTAAATCCCGTAAACACGAGCAGTGCACCAAGAGCCGAACGTGGGATATACGTTAGCACGAAAGGAATCGCAACAACGAACAACAACAACCACGCGCCATGCATAATTGTCGACAGGCGGGTTTTCGCACCGGAACTGACATTTGCACTGCTTCGAACGATGACTCCCGTCATAGGCAATGCGCCAACCAGGCCACACAAAATGTTGCCGACACCTTGGGCCGAGAGTTCCTGGTCGTACTTGGTTCGAGGCCCTTGATGCAACTGGTCTACGGCCGTCGCACAAAGCAGCGTTTCTGCACTGGCAATAATTGCGATAACCACCGCGCCGATTAAAACCGTCGGATTCCACAGCAGTTGCACCCAGGGCGCGCTAGGTAATGTCACTTCACTCAAGACATTATCGGGAATTGTAAGGAAATCCACTTGAAGGTTGGTCGCGATGGCAAAGACCGTTGCAAGCAGGATTCCTATCAAGGCAGCCGGCAGAAAGCGAAGTGTTTTTGGAGAATATTTTGGCCAAAGAACAAAACATGCCAGGGCGATGACTCCAACCAACGCAGCAAGATGATGGTTGCCTGAAGTATCCGGCGAGAAGCACTTCTCAATCGCTTCCGGGATGGTTGCCAGGTACTGAAGTGCCCCATGCGCTTTTTTGCCGTGCCACATCGCCTTGTGGTCCAGCATCACATGAAACTGGCTGAGGAGTATCAGGATACCAATCCCCGCAAGCATCCCTTTCACCACGGCAGGCGAGACCGCTCGAAACCACTGGCCAAGTCGAAGCTGTCCTGCCACGATTTGGATTACGCCTGCCAGGAAAACACTGGTACCCAAAACCATCAACGCGTACGTCTGGGCATCTATCGCCGAATCGGTGCTCCCGGGATAAATCTCCTCTCCCTTCTTTATCAGGTCGGCCACGATCACAAATAGTCCCGCCGCTGGGCCACTTACCTGCAACGGAGATCCAGCAAACCAACCAACGATCAACCCACCGATAATCCCGGTGATTAGTGCTCTCGCCGGGTCAACTCCCACCGCAACGGCGATTCCGATACAAAGCGGAAGCGCTACCAGGAAGACAACAATTGAGGCGAGGAAGTCTGTCTTGAAATTCGAAAAGAGATTGACCGAAGAATCCAACTTGGGGCGCGGGGTGTCCGACGACGATGCAGTGCTCATTTAAAACTCACAAATGCTGATGGTCAATGGAATCGACGTGATCTAATGTCACATTTGCAAAGGCGAACGAATTGCAATAGACAAATGCGACGCAAATAAGGCGCAACAGTCGACCCATCAAAGTGTGAGAGGTGCGCCGATGCCATTGCGGGCAGAGTTTTCGGAGCAACGATGGACTGGTGCCCGTAGAGGACCAAGTCGACAGTTGTGGCATCTGCGTGCAGAAGAGTCGTAGATAGGCTTGCTTGCCGCCAGGTTATCACTCTTGTGTCGACTAAGAATGACCTCTTCAATTTCACTGCCAGTCGCTTCGCCCTCAGTCAATTCGATAACGGAGCCTGCGCAGAAGCCACTCAGTGATGCCGTTAAGAGCAGTAGGGCAAATGGGATACGCCTGCACGCGAAATCAAACATGTCTCGGTTTTGCTCTTTGTGAACCAGAAGTGGAAGCGGTTGTCGTGTGGGCTCGTGTGTGGTGGGCCACAGGGGAAATCAATAGGAGAGTCCCGCTATTGCTGACGTTCAGTGTTTTCAAATTGCTTAAATTATGCAAGGCCATTCGGCATGCGGGATAACTGCCCCGTTTAGGGGGTGAAACCCCTGATAGAGAGACGAAGGGGCGATTGCTGGGCGATGGCCCGGGCTCGCTATTGGATCTGGTCGGAGGGTGTTCTGGAAGTAGGCGATTGATGCCGCTGGCCAGTCATGGGAAGGGCCATTTACGGAGCTGCCGGATCAGGTGGCTGTTATCTGGCATAACCCCAGAATTGTTTGTCACGTATCACCCGTCCGTATTGCTGCATGTGTCGGCCTAGCCGCTGCCTTATGCGACGGTCTCCTGCCTGGGCGGGAGCGAATATGGAGGCCTTTTTGGCCGATGTGTTCTCGAGCGGTCAACCCCAAGCCTCTTTGGCCTCGTCCCGGCGATGGTGCGATCGGGCTTTGGGGTTGGTCGTTCTGTAGGAGGGGCCCTGCGCGCGTTTTTTTGGTTTTCAGGATCGCATCGCCGAAACTGGTCGCGACTTACGAAACCCATCGACGCTGGCGGGGTTAGATGGACCTAGGGGAAGGAACGTGTTTTCGGCAGTTTTCCCACGAATCGTCAAGAGAACCGAGATATGCCCGAGCAAAAGACAACATGGTTGAGCCGATTTGCAGTCGTTGGGTTAGCAGGTTTTTTATTTTTCATTGGTTCAGGCCTGGCGCAGGCGGCCCGGCCCAGGACGCAGGCTCCTGCCGGGTCGCGACCCACCGCAGCCAGGCCGAATCCAGCCAGGCCGAATCAAGCTAAGTTTCGGAACCGGTCGACCGCGAAGTCGGTTTGGGCTGGTAGAAATGCGAATTACGGCCCTGGGTACCGCCGTGATCAACGACCATGGAGTGTTGGCCGGATTGCGCCACCTGGGGCAGGATCGGCTGTTGTGGTCGTCCCGTCCGGTAACGTCCAGCAGCGTGTCGTGCCGGCAGCAGGGGTTCGTGAGGACCCTGAGCAGGTTTTAGTCCGGGTCGTCCGACCGATAGACGGCCAGACTTTACTGGTGGCAGCCGATGACCGTCGCTGGCGGGTCCGCCTGTTGGGCGTCGATGTTGCCACCCGTGGCGAGTCTTCTTCTGGTGATGAAGAGGCAGCCAGGCTTCATTTAGCGGAACTGGTCGAGGGCAAGCAGGTATCGCTTACGTATGACGATTTGGTTGGCCGGGAAGATGCCGACGGTATTGCCGTCGCTTACGTACATCGCGCCCGGGACAATGCGTTCGTGAATCGGCGGATGATCCGCGATGGGTATGCGCTGGCGGCGACGGGGTACGATCATCACCTCTCAGCGATTTTCGCCGGGCAGCAGGCGCAGGCCGAAAAAGCGAAAACGGGTTTTTGGAATTAGGGTGTTGGGTTGCCTGGGACTTTCCCTGGCAATCACCAGTCCTGGGGCCGTCGGCCAGTGCAATAGGGTGGCCGTATTGCAATAAGTGGCCAAGGCACAAAAAAACCCGCTTGCCCATTGGGCTAGCGGGTTAAAAAAAATGGCGATACCTACTTTCGCGCTGGTGGGCACTATCATCGGCCCGGAAAGCTTAACTACTGTGTTCGGGATGGGAACAGGTGTGACCTTTCCGGTATGGTCGCCAAGGAGAGCCCCCTGCGGTCAAGCAGTGAGGCCCTAGTCTTTGGATGGTTTTCTTTGGCAAAGCAAGAGTGGGGTTCAGGGAGCGTCAAAACCAAGCTGCATTTCGAGTTTGAAAAACTCTCCGGCCGCCTGTTATTCGAATCACTCACCTTGTACCACCTTTGCCCTTAGTCTGGTGTTGACCCTACAAAAGCACGGCGTGCTTTTGTTCGGTCAACCTTGAAATAAGAGCGTTGAATAAATGTGGCCAAGCGTTCGTCCGTTAGTACCGGTTAGCTAAACGCATTACTGCGCGTACACATCCGGCCTATCAACCTGGTCGTCTTCCAGGGGACTTTCGGGCATTGCCCTACGAGACCTGATCTTGGAGAGGGCTTCACGCTTAGATGCCTTCAGCGTTTATCCTTTCCGACCTTAGCTACCCTGCCGTGCCGCTAGCGCGACAACAGGAACACCAGAGGGTCGTCCATCTAAATCCTCTCGTACTAAAGATGAACCTCCGCAAGTCTCGTGCGCCCACAGTAGATAGGGACCGACCTGTCTCACGACGGTCTGAACCCAGCTCACGTACCACTTTCATTGGCGAACAGCCAAACCCTTGGGAGCTTCTTCACCCCCAGGATGTGATGAGCCGACATCGAGGTGCCAAACCGCTCCGCCGCTATGGACGCTCGGGAGCGATAAGCCTGTTATCCCCGGAGTACCTTTTATCTGTTGAGCGATGGCCCTTCCATACGGAACCACCGGATCACTAAGCCCTACTTTCGTACCTGTTCGACTGATAAGTCTCACAGTTTAGCACCCTTCTACCTTTGCGCTCGATGCCTGATTGCCAACCAGGCTGAGGGTACCTAATTGGGCTCCTCCGTTACTCTTTCAACGTTGGGAGGAGACCGCCCCAGTCAAACTGCCCAACTGACACTGTTCGCTGCCTGGATTCACAGGAATCAGCGTTAGAACTAAAGCATGTAAAGGGTGGTATTTCACCAACGACTTCCCCTGAACTAGCGTCCAAGGTTCAAAGTCTCCCACCTATCCTACACAGTACATACCACAGACCAATATCAGCCTACAGTAAAGGTTCACGGGGTCTTTCCGTCTAGCTGCGGGAACGTGGCATCTTCACCACGACTACAATTTCACCGGGTCACTGGTTGAGACAGTGCTTCTGTCGTTACGCCTTTCATGCAGGTCGGAACTTACCCGACAAGGAACTTCGCTACCTTAGGACCGTCATAGTTACGGCCGCCGTTTACCGGGGCTTCGGTCGTGAGCTTCGCCCCGAAGGGCTAACCCTCTACCTTAACCTACCGGCACCGGGCAGGCGTCAGACTCTATACATCCACTTGCGTGTTAGCAGAGTCCTGTGTTTTTGATAAACAGTCGCAGAAGCCGATTTACTGTGGCCACAAGCAGCGTGAACCACCCATGGCACCCCTTATCGCGAACTTACGGGGTCATTTTGCAGAGTTCCTTAACCAGTGTTCTCCCGAGCGCCTTAGACTCCTCGTCTCGCCTACCTGTGTCAGTTTTAGTACGGTCAACTGTGCTTCAACCCTGAGAAGTTTTTCTTGGACGTCCTTCCGATGACTTCGTGAACATAAACGCACTCGGTCCCCCCGCTTGGATTCTGTGGGTGGATTTTCCAATCCCACCTCCTCGCGAGGAGCCACGGACATTTCTAGTCGTACCGCTCACCTTCTGGACGCCGTCACTCCATCGGTCCACACAGCTGGCGCAGGAATGTTGACCTGCTATCCATCGACTACGCCTTTCGGCCTCGTCTTAGGAACCGGCTAACCCTGGGCGGATTTACCTTCCCCAGGAAACCTTAGGCTTTCGGCGGGCAGGATTCTCACCTGCCTTATCGTTACTCATTCCGGCATAATCACCTCTTGGCCCCACCACCGCTCCTTACGGTACGGCTTGTATCTGACCAAGAGCGCTCTCCTACCAATTCGCCAAAGGCGAATTCTACTGCTTCGGTGTCAGGCTTACTCCCGTTCATTATCGGCGCAGAATTGCTCGACCAGTAAGCTGTTACGCACTTTTTAAATGATGGCTGCTTCTAAGCCAACATCCTGGTTGTCTCCGCAATTCAACCTCCTTAGTGACTGAGCCTGACTTCGGGACCTTAGCAGGTAGTCTGGGTTGTTTCCCTCTCGACCGCGTAGCTTATCCCACGCGGACTGACTCCCATGATAGTCGCACCGGTATTCGGAGTTTGGTTCAGCAGGGTACCTGGTGAAAGGCCCCAAACCAAATCAGTATCTCTACCCCCGGTGCGTAGTGGCATGAGGCTAGCCCTAAAGCTATTTCGGAGAGAACGAGCTATCTCCGGGTTTGGTTAGACTTTCACTCCTCTCCACAGGTCATCCCCTCAGTTTTCAACCTAAGTGGGTTCGGTCCTCCACGCGGCATAACCCGCGCTTCAACCTGCCCATGGATAGATCACCCGGTTTCGCGTCTACCGCCAACGACAATGTCGCCCTATTAAGACTCGGTTTCCCTGAGGCTTCAGTCCGAAGGACCTTAACCGAGCCGCAGACGGTAACTCGCCGGATCATTATGCAAAAGGCACGCCGTCACACATTGCAATAAAGCCATAGTGCTCCGACCGCTTGTAGGCGCATGGTTTCAGGTTCACATTCCTCCCCTAGCAGGGGTTCTTCTCATCTTTCAGTCGCCATACTGAGTTCGCTATCGGTCATCAGGACTATTTAGCCTTACGGGATGGTCCCCGCGGATTCAGTCGGGGTTCCACGTGACCCGACCTACTCAGGTACCTCTCGGGAGATCACTAGCTTTCGCTTACGGGACTGTCACCCTCTGTGGTTCAACTTTCCAGAAGATTCTGCTAGCCAGTGATTTTGTGACTCCCATGTGAAAGGCCCTACAACCCCATGAGGGAAACCCTCACGGTTTGGGCTATTTCCACTTCGCTCGCCGCTACTAAGGAAATCGATTTTTCTTTCTTTTCCTGTGGTTACTTAGATGTTTCAGTTCGCCACGTTTGCTAGGGAATCCCGGGATCATCACTTGTTTGTCAACTCCCCCGGGCTTTTCGCAGACTTCCACGCCCATCATCGCCTCCTGATGCCAAGACATCCCCCATACGCCCTTTGTAGCTTGGCCACATTTATCCAAAGCTCTCTTGCGAAAAAGCGGATGCTTCTTCGCAAAAAATGGACAAATGACGCTACAAGGCAGATCCAATTTTTTTGACAATCAAGCAGCCAAAAGCCGCTCAAAAGTCAATCGATCTGTGAGTAACGCTCGTCATTTCGATTTTCTTTGTCTAAGGACAAAGGATTCTCAATAAACTCACCGCAGCAATTACGCAAAAGCGCTCATGCTGTGGCAAATTACATAAAGATGCCACTCTTGCTTTTACCGAATTGTCAAAGAACCAAAACCGGTCACATCCTACCGGCGTGCCTTTTTGGGACGCGCCCTTCGCGGTTTGCAGCGGCCTAAGCCACTCGAGCAAACCAACCAGGGTCAACGGATGTTTCCCAAATCGGCGCCCCTTGACCGGAATTGATCCGCTCAAGGAAAACGTAAATCTATCACCGCCTTGGTGTTATGCCAAGGGGTGTCTGAAAAGATTTTTTTGCCCCGGGCCTGACCGGTCGTTTCGTAGATGCGGGGGGCCCCCGCGAGGCCCCTAAACTGCCTTTTCGGTACAAAGTGGCGCCAGTATCGGGTCGTTACGGCGTATTCGGCCTGTTTTGGTCACGGTATCCCTAGCTCGGCTCGCCATGGGGCCGCCCAGAAAAAAACCATCCTTAGGCCGGCCAGACCGAAGAACACAAAAAACGGGCCGATATTCCCCCCTCTCGGCTGGCTCAGTAAGGCCGTCATGTTGAATGTCCACCGGCGCCGGCGGCCTGGAACGGCGGGCCGGAGCTGTTCTTAAAGGGGTTTATAGCCTACGGTTTTCGCAGGCAAAAGCGAAAGGGGAGCGCCGAGCAGCTGGCCTTCGGAAAGGCGGCGGTGGAGTGCGTCCGTAAAAAACTTTCCGTCGGGCAATCCTGCGAGCGGTTCCAGGGCTGGTCGGGTCAAGGGGAGCGGCTGTGTTGAAGTTTCCCACCCCGTCGTGCCGGAGTTCATAGGAATGCATTGACTCCCGTCGTGAAAATGCCCACAGTTTCGACCTGCTTTTTTAGACCGGTAAAGGGCGTTGTCGGCTTGTTTGAGCATTTGTTTGGCATCCCGTTGGCCAGTGGCCTGGGTTAGTCCCACGCTGGTGGTGACTTTTAGCATCTTTCCATCGAAGTCGGTCGACGATCCTTCGATGGTCTCGCGAATTCGTTCGGCAACTTGGATGGCCTCGGTGGCAACCGTGTGGGGCATCACTACGGCAAACTCTTCCCCTCCGTAGCGGCAGGCGATGTCTGTTTCGCGGGTTGCGGCGATGAGTTGGTTTCCCACGTGACGCAGCACCTCGTCTCCGGCCTGGTGTCCATGGGTATCGTTAAATTTCTTGAAGTGGTCGATGTCCATGATCAGCAGTGAAACTAACTGCCCTGTGTGCTTCCACCGGTCAAACTGCCGTGCCAACTCGTCGTCAAATCCGCGTCGGTTCACAAGGCCGGTTAGCGCATCGGTGCGGGCGACAGTTTGCTGATTCAGGAGTGCGACAGCTTGCGACTCGACTTGTTGTTCGGCGACTTCAAGCCTCTGCTTTAGTTCGGTGTGTGAGGTGACCATCTTGCCGATCGCTTGGAAAACCGTGGCGTCGATCGTGTTATTACTTTCGACACTCCCCAGGATGGCGCTCAATTCCCCTGCGACGAACGCGTGTGAAGCGGAGTCTGAGATGACGTTGCTTGCCAGTTCCTTTAGGCGTGTGGAGGAGAGGAACGCGCGCTGGTTGTACTTATTCGGAGCGCGATTGCGGCGACGGCCCGGTAGCGAACGTAGCCTGCGGTTGGCGATTGGCCTCCCGAAGACCCACCCCCCCCAGACGAAGCCAATCGTCAAGACCAGACAGGCGCAAGCAAAATTAACCAGGGCGAGTGAACTAATGAGCGCAGTGACCAAGAGGGTAACCATGGTTGTTCGGCAAGATGTGCGGACGAGGCTGAGTGAAAAGCTGCGTGTTGAGCGAGCGGTCGATCAGTACCTGCTCTTTAAAAAAATACGTCAGGGCAATCGTCTGTCAATTAGAAGATGCGACTTGCTGTGAGTTTGACGTGGTGGCGACCGCAGGCTGCCGGTACGCGGGATTGTGACCGTTTGCACATGGTCGTGGTTCCGTTCATGAGGGTGCTGCCGATTGTAGAGGGGTAGCGCAGGGGCCTTTGGAACAGGGGCCTTTGGAACAGGCGCCTTTGGAACAGGCGCCTTTGGAACAAAAGTGGGGGCTCTAGCAGGGGCCAGGCCGAGCCCGGTCGGCCTGAGCCGCTTTAAACGACCGGGGTGGAATTGTTTTCCGGGAGGAGCAGCAAGCATGGCACGCCAGAGTTTCCTTCAGGCGATCGCCCGTCCAAGCCGAGCGAATTCATCGCCGCCGAGTTATCAGGCCTGCAAGCCCCAGTAGGGCGAGCAGTGAAGTCGCCGGTTCCGGAACTGTTTTTCCAGTACCGGTGCCCGAGTTGCCAAAACGGGTCTTCCAGTAGGTGTAGTCGGCCTGATCGACGGTCCCGTCGCCATTGCCATCAGCGGGCCCGCCAGATGCTCCCCGGTGATCCAGCCACACCGTGTAGTCCGCTGCATCCACGACTCCGTTGGCATTGTAGTCGCCATCGATGGATCCTGCCGCTTGCGCAACGGTGATGAACTGGTCTCCCGTGATGTCTGCCAGGGTGGCAAGCGGTGCGGCGCCCAACATCACGGTACCAAGGTTCCCAGAGGGAAGCCCGTCTGGATTGGCCGGTCCATCATCTAGGCCATCGCCGGCGAATTGATTGGAAAAGAAATCGTGGGAAGAACCATTGATGAACGCTGTTATTTTTATATCTCCGTTTGGATTTCCGATGGCTGCAAGGGGGATTGCCAGTTCTATGCCAGTCACAACCTTTTCCGGGTCATCTTCATCGGGGCTGACCTGGTCAATCGAAAAATTCGGCCCCTCACTGGCGAGCACTCCAGAGGTGTTGCTGTTGTCAATCGCTGCCAAAAGTCCAATCGTGTTGTCAAAGTTTCGGTGGCTGCTGGCATTGGTCAGGCTGCCTGCGTTGACTTCGGCAGGATCGACCGGTAACGCAAACTCAAGTTCTCTGGCAATGCAACCAGCCCCTGTGGCGGAACTGTCGCAGCCACCATGGGGACTTTGGGCGTAATGTTTGTCGATGAGTTCGCCGATCCCCAGGCCGGGCAGCGCGGGTCCAAGGATCGTGGGACTTATTCCGAGTGGATCCAGCGGAGCGAATGGAAAGTCTTCCAAACCCTCTCCGAGGGCCCGCAGAACGTTGGGTCGTCCCTGGGGAGCCAGCGCCATCCCTAATTCTTGAACCGCACCTGAGGGCCCACTGGTGAGATCGGCAAAATAGGCGCTCATGGACCAAAATTCCGACTCATTGTCCCAGGCGTTAGGTCCACCGGTGAGGCCAGGATTCACTTTTTCAAATCCGTTCGTAATCACCAGTGAATAGTCCGCATCAAAGCCAGCATCAAAAGTCAGTCCAGCTTGTTTTTGCAGGGCGCCCTGGTTGGCCGTGTTGTTTCCGTGAGGTGGCGGAAACCCTCCGCAGCAGAAGCGATCATGTCCGCCTGGCAGATTGGCTCCGTCCATGGTGTTCACACCACCGGCAACCGAATCGATGCTGATTTGGAGTTTGTTGAAGTTCGACTCAAGATTTCCCGCAATCAGAAGGTAAAGATTGCCGCCGGCGATTTTGGCGAATAGCTGATCTATTTCCGATCCCCCGCCCCCGTTGGATGGATCGCCCGTGGCTGCATCGCCGAACTGGGACCTCGTGTCCTGGATTGAGAGTGCCGTTCCGTAAAAAGACTCGTCACCCACGAGTGTGCCATCGATCGTCTGGCCATTTGCGCTGGCCGAAACGAACAGGGTACTCACGACTGCCAATATTTTCCACCGATTCACTGGGACGCTCTCCTTAAGTTTGATTTTACCACATGCAGTCGAGTCCCGAACAACAGAAAATACCCACCCACAAAAATTGCGAATAACCAATGGGATCCAGGTTCGGGAATTCCGGCACCGTTTTGGGCAGCAGTTGCGACAGGTGGTTTCAGCAGCGACTTGCCAAAGAGCAGTTTCCAGAAGGCGTAATCTCCAATCCCGATGACCCCGTCGCCATCGGCATCGGCAACCAGGTTTGTCGTAGAGGCACGGGAATCCACCCAGAGGGAGTAGTCGGCCGCGTCGACGATCCCATTACCATTAAAATCGGCTCGAAGGATTGCCGCTGGCGCGACCGAACCTTGTGCCGATTCCCATATGGCCCGATCGTCGAGATCGACATCGCCGTCGAAATCTGCGTCCCCTTCGTAATATCGGGCCTCCAAGGCCGTTCCATTATGGGTCTGCCAGATTTCCAGATCGTCGGAATTGACCAGGCCGTTCAAATCGAAGTCGCCAGGCACGGTTCGGAAAATGTCGGTGACAAAAGTGACCACGTCTTCCAGCGAAAGGGTTCCATCGACATCAAGATCGAGCAACCACTCCGTAGAACCAAAATTGTCATAGAGCATATCGAGGTCAGCCACACCCGTACCCTCCTGCTGATCAAGGTCGCCGCGCCGCACGAGCACCCGGTGGTAGGCTGTGAGTACCGTCCCGGATGCGCCGCCATTGATCAGTTCCTGCTCCAGGGCAAACAGATCTCGGTTGTCGCCCAGGCCGTCACCATTAAGGTCGAAGGCAGGGCTAAACTGGCTATTTTGGGTATTGAGAATGCTTTCGACCGAAAAACTCCCCTCGATGTCGGAGGCTTCCAGCGTTCCATCGGCGTCAATATCACCAAAACCGGCGCCGAGGCCTCCTTCGACGCGATGTCCTGTGTACCGACGAAGGGTGGTGCCTCCGGTCTCTTCGACCATCACCACGGTGAAGGCATGGTTTCCAGAAGCCAGGTTTTCGAAACCGCGCAGCCATTGGGCACTGTCAAACTGCTCAGCCGCGTCAAAACCAGCTTGGGCAAAAGTGAGCAGGCTTTGCTCGCTAAAATTGGCACCTAAATCTCGAAAGATACTGACCTTGTTTGCAGTACCGTCAACCGACCGGATCAAGACGTCGCGATTTTCGGGATTGTCGGGAAGATTTGAGAATGGCTCAAAGCTGATAAATTCGGATTCTGGTGGGAGGCGGTCGACAATGACCGTACGACGAAAGTCGGTAAAGATTGGCTCGCCACCATCCTCACGATGACGGAATGCGCGCACGGTCAGGTAGTGGCGGCCTTCGCTCAGCCGAGTTGTGTCGATGTTTTGGATGTATTGGCCAGTTCCGGTACCGATGTTATCGCCGTTGGCGTCCTCAAGGTATCCTGGGATGCGGGTATGGGTGAACTCTTCAAATCCGGCCAGCACGCTGCCGGGCAAGACATGGTCGAGGCCAGCTGTTGCGTTGAGATTGATCCGGTCGTCCATGCGGATCAGGGCATTGTCTCCGTCGGCGTCAAAGTCGCGGTACGAATGACTTTCCCCAAGCGGCGGTGGTAGGATCACTGGGGAAGTATCGAGTTGCACGGAAAAACTGTCGCCGGTAATGACCTCGATATCGCTAAGGCGTGCCGTGCCGTTGTTTTGCGATGTAGGCGATTTGCCTGCGAGCGTAAAAGCGACATTCGCCAGCGACAAGGTTCCCCTTGGGCCAGGCAGGCCATAAACGAGATAGCCTCGTCCGTGGCCAGCATTGCCGGGAATCCGAAGCACAACTTGGCGGTTTTCGTTGACGCGAATCACTTCCGGAATGTTGTCGTCCGGGTCAACCTGGGGATCGGCCCCGTTTCCGGTGAGTTCAACGAGTACTGCATTTGGGGCGAACCCGGTTTGAATGGGAGACCGTTCTTCGAAGCCGCCGCCGGTGCTGCTGCTGAGTGCGACAATGGCAGAGTTTTCGCGTTCGTAGACATAAACGTTCGAGAAGCCGTTGGCGTTAAAAGCGTCGTCGATCCAGCGTTCGTGAAAGTTGCCCCGCCCATGTGTGTTGCGCAGGTTGACCAGTGTGGTGATGGTGTTGCCAGAAATGCCTCCCAGTGCATCTTCTTTGCCCTGATTGGGAAAGTTGTTGGTGCGTTCACCAAATTCTGTGGCGTTGAAATAAACGTTGGCCTGCCCAGGTCGCATTAAGTTGTAGGCATAGCCCACGTTCTTTAAAAATGGAAACCCGCCATCAAGATTGTCGTGACTGTCGATGAACGAAACACCTTGACTTCCATTCATCATTCCGTCGTCCTGGGTGTCTTGGGAGGCATTCCTGATTTCATGCCAGTTGTTGTTTCCGCCATGGTCCGTCAAGTTGTTGCGCATGGCAAAGAAGAGCGGAAAGTCAAGTGCGTCGCGATTGCCCTGGACGACAAAGTTCGACGGGTCGATGGCGTTGTTGTTGGAGAGGCTGCGATCGATAAGTCCTTGAATGAATCCTTTGTTGCCATCGAGAACCTCGCTAAAGGAATAGACCGGTTTGATCGATCCATCATGGTTCAATTGCGGGCTGGCTCTGAACACGGCCTGATCGAGTGTTTGCAAGACAGTTGCGGAAAAGTGTTTCACTGCATCAAGCCGAAAACCATCGACACCAATCTCCTGGACCATCCATTGAACGTGTCGCATCAACATGTGTTCGGCAGTTTCGAGTCCCGGATCGCCTGCCAGAGGGTTGGCTCGGTTGAAGTTGTAACGAGTCGCAAAGTTTCCACCGCCAAGGTCGAGTTGGGTGCCTCCATCGGCGGTGTCAGGATAAAATCTGGAATTGGCCGGGTCAGGCACGTTGGCGATGCGGCCAAATGCGGTCGTGGTACCGGCGGGAATGTTGTTGGGATCAGGTCCGACCGGATGACGAATGAACCAGTGGTGTTTTTCTTGGGCAATATCGACGAGGCCCGCCAGGCGAGCCTGGTGGTCGCCGGGTTCAAATTCGCCATGAAAATCGCCATGGATATCAACTCCTGGCAAGGTAATTGCCAGGCCCGGATAGCCACCGGCATCGGCGAACGTGACGTCATCTGAGGGGTCCTGCGTGTTGTTGTCATCGACCGTGTTGAGGTCGCTGAAGCCAGCATGATTGAGGATCATGTCGGTATAAATATTGACCGATGCCTGGTGTGCTTTGGTGACAAGGTGTCTTAAGGTTGCCTCGGTTCCATACAGCGTTTGGTTGCGTGGCACGCCAAGATCGAAACGGTCGTAAATATCGTAGCCCACGGATCCATTTCCCGAATCAGCCCGACTGGGAGAGGGGAGCCACATGGCGCCGTAGCCCGCCTGGAAAATGTCTGGCATACGGTCCTGGATAGTGACCCAGCGGGCTTCGAACATTTGCAATATCGCAGGGGCTGAAGTATCTTGCCCGCCGGCCGACGGTGGGTGTGCCATGAGCAGGATGGCCGAAAATAAAAAAACAGCCGCACCGCTTGGCGGATTAAGAGGACAAAAGTTTTGGCGGTTTAAAAACACGAAAAGGGCCAGTAGCTCTGGGTCTGTTTGTGACGTTGCAGCGATTCAAGGGCCGCAACAGAAAACTTGCAGGTTACCTCGGAGGTCGTTTTGTTTTCAGAGGCTTCCAGCCGGGGGGAGGTTCCGTAAAAAGCTCGAGATTGATTTGGTTTTGCCCTGGATTGACTTTATGTCGGAGCCCGGAAGTCTGTTTTGTTCGATACCAGGCAGGCGTGATCGGTTTGCCTGGTGGTGGCGGGCCCCCTTGCCTGTTCCCTTGGGTGGCAGGAGATTCGTTGGCGACAACGGTGACGGTATAGTCGCCGGAGGGAAGTCCTTGCTCGCGGCCGGTCATTACCGCGTATTTTCCGTGCCTGTCAATCATGCTGTAGCCAGCTGGGCCTCCGCTGGCGGGGTTGAATGCAACGGTTCCTCGGCTTAAAGATTGGCCATCCAAGCTGACCGTCCCCGTAACTTTCGCATCGTAGAGACCACCGCAACCGGCCAGGCAAATCGTGGCCAGCAGGGGCGCTAACGGTAGGTCAAAACAACGAGTCTCGGTCACGGATTGGCCTCCTCGGGAGCGTCCGTTTGTAGTTTGTTGTCGGCACGCTCAGGTGGCGGCGGATCGGCAATGTTCGGCTCAGTCGGTGGTTGTTCTTGGGAAGATTTCGTCACGGACAAGTCATCCTTGGTTTCGACAGCCATAACGTCCTCTTCCGTTTTTTTCCCGGCCACCGGTTGGCGGTCGAGGTTCAGGATGATTACGTTTCGTCCAGGTTCGACTCGATGACGAAGCGGAGATGTTTCCTTGCTGCGATACTTGACGTCGGCAATGTTGGCTCCGGGGGTTGGTGGGCCACCCGGATGGTTGCGCGCTTCTTCTGTAAGTTTCAGGTTGACAAACGTGGTGACGATATAGTCGCCCGACTTGATCGTTCCTCCGTCGGTCTCTTTCAGGTTGCCTTGGCCGGTACGCAGGGAGTAGCTGCCACCGGGGTTGATATGGCCAATGGAAGCTGGGCCTCCCTCAATCGGGTGAAAGGTGACTGTTCCGCCAGGTGCAAGTTCTCCGTCGACGGTCACCGTTCCGCTGGCCGTAGCATCGTATTTTTTGGGAGGGCCGGAGCAGCCCGCAGGGCACAAGCACGCTACGGAGAAACCAAGGGCAAGTGCAATGACCTTGGTTTTCTCTTTCGTGAATGGACTGAATTCAGATAAATGCATGGCCATCACCAGTTGGGTAGGTTCTTGCAAACATTATTTGAGGCCAATAACTTCGTTGCCACCGCGAGTCGACTGCCCGCGATAGATCAGGTGGTCGATGGCCTCGTTGATGAAATGAACAGATCCATCGGCCATCACAAAAAGGGCGCCGCCTGGGTGGAGGCTTTTGAAACTGCGCACCTCGTTCCAGCGGTCGACTTTAATCACGTTGTCATCTACGCCAATCAAAAAAAAGTTGAGGGGGATTCCGCATGTGGCCCAGTCTCCTTCGGAGATGTAGGCTGCGGAATGAAAGTCTTGAGACACGACCGCCTCGCCAATCATGAATGTCTGGCTTGTGCCGTCGGTAATTTTTTGGATGGGCACCGGGCCTCTGAAGGAATTTCTGAAAAAGAGTCCGTTGCACGCTGAGGTGCAATGGCAGTCGGGTTGCGAACCGAAATCAACAAAAGGAGAATTGTTTCCCTCGCACGTTGGGGTGAGAATGGTGTCACCAATGACGCCCTTGTAGCTGGTGGTGGCAACCGTTTCGGAGCCCCAATACCACAGCCCGGAAGTGGGGATCGCCGATTCGTCCGATGGGCACGAGAGCACAGGGAGTTGCGTTTGGATTTCGTCACGTGCTCCCGCTACTCCCATTCCGCGCCCGGTTTTTCCAAACAAAAGAAACCTGTCCCCACCAAGAACCTCAAAAGCCCCGGCATCTTGGAAGCCGTCGTACATCACCTGCTCTTCCAGATAGGGCAGGATTTCGACAATCCAACCCCGGCCGTGATAGCCTGGGCCCCCGTGGTCGGGGTGCAAATCGCCCCCGGGGGCTCCGCCCCATTCTTTGCCACCGCCGGGAGTCGATACCCAATCGTCCGGAAAAGCCGGGATGCTTGTGGGCAGGTAGCCGTTGGCATCATGAAAAGTCAGGCAGGCGAGAGAAAGATTCTTAAGATGGTTGGTACAAGAAACTCGGCGGGCAGCCTCTCGTGCCGCTTGAACTGCAGGGAGCAGGAGGCCGATCAGGATACCGATGATTGCAATTACCACTAGTAGTTCAACTAAGGTAAATCCAAAATGTGCATGCGGTTTTGGGTTCCCTGACATGGAATGGTTTCCTCTTGAATTCTCGCAGCGTCGTACCGGTAGCTTTGTGGTACGTCCTCAAGCGGTCAACTCCGGAAAGGAATCCCAAGTTCAGCCCGCGAAAACCAAGTTCAGCTCGCGGGAAAAATGTTCAACGCGAATTTCCCCTTTCGCGGCTGAAAGGATTTATGAGGGTGCCAGTTCGCTGCCGGGTGATTCGTTGTACCAGTTCCACTGGCTCCACTCTGGGGAGTCCTTTTGTTGCATCGGCCGCCGTTTGAATCATTATAACCCCAGAAATTTTTATTTTGCTTGAAATGCAAGAAAATGCAGAAGCAGCTGGCTTCTTGGTGGGTGGGCCAGCGGCTTGCCGCAGCCGGTTTTGGAAGCTTCGATAAAGAACGCGAAGCGAAGCTGGACGGAAATCTGGCTCAAGTTTGGCCTGCTGCAGAAGGTCGGCTGCGAGGTTTGGCCTCACCATTTCAGCAGCCGCTGGTGTCGTACCACCGGCCTCAAGAGGGGGCCGGCTACGAGAGGGATACGAGCAACCTGTTTGAGCCACTTTTCAGATGCGAAAGGGTTCCCTGATAGGCCCGTTTCTTCTAGGCCCGTTTCTTCCTGGGGCCTGTGAATCCAGGATCCCTCCGGATTTCTTGCGATACTAGTGGAGCTGGACGGACTCGAACCGACGACCCCCGCGTTGCAAACGCGATGCTCTCCCAACTGAGCTACAGCCCCGTTAAGGCCAAACGGCAGGAACGACGAGTCGCATGGTGCAACGCGCACCGCCTACGATCCTCGGGTTGCAGTTGCCTGTTCCCTACGGTTTTTTCTTGCCTCTTCCAGTGGGTGTGCCAAGACTCGAACTTGGGACCTCAGCCTTATCAGGGCTGCGCTCTAACCAACTGAGCTACACACCCAACTTGTTATTTGTTCACAAGTTAAGCGATTTTTGTCGCGTCTGTGCGACGACCGCAACGACGAAGTGCCTACGCATTGGGCTGCGATCACCGACGAACTATTTATCAACCATACCCTACCATGGGTCAATGGGCCGTGGTCCCTTCTGGTTGGGAATCGTTACCTCAGCGCCGGTGTCTACTATTGTGGAGTACGCACGGGGGAAATTCGAGTCGTAGCAGGCCATTTCGTGGCAGATTTAGCGACAGTTTCCGGAGCTTAGGCCTATTGGGCGGTTCGTCGGGCTCAAGCACATTTTTCTAAAAGGAAACGTCAAAGACGTACAAGCCAGTACCGCCTGATGCCCGCCACGGCCGTTTTTTCCGTGCCAGCCCTTTTGATTGCCAGCCCTTTTGATTGCCAGCCCTGTTGATTGCCAGCCCTGTCGGCAGTGGCCATGGCCGCCACTAGGTCTGCTAGCAGGGCGAGGGCAAAGGGGAGGTTGCCTGACTGGGGCTTGCGGGTGGGGGAAACTGCCAGATGGCCCCGGGCGTAGGAACGGAAGCGGGGGGACCACAGACGGAACGAGATCCCGTTTTTACAGACGTTCCCCCCAAGATCTTGTGTTTGCCGCCCCTGCCCCGGGGGCGATTAGTCTGGCTCGCTTGCAGCGAAATCGTTACACATTGCATATTCCTGTCCCGGTTTTGGGAAGGACTCACTTCATCTCACCTCAGCCTTGGACAACCGATGTCAAAATTTTCCTGGAAATGGATACCTCTTGCCGGTTTTGTGGGAATGATCGTGATGGTGCACGTGACCCGATTGGCAGCAGCTCCACCCAAGCCAGCTGAGGCGCTTGCCCTGCAGCCGATTCAGCCGCATGTGGAATACGAGTTGCCGGAAAAATCAGAAATCCCCAATTGCACAGTTCGTGTAGATAACTTTGGCGGGGGACCTGCCTGGTTTGTGCGAAATCCTCAAGGCCAATTGCTCCGTCGTTTTGCCGATTCCAATGCGGACAACGTCGTCGATCAATGGAGTTATTTTCAGGATGGGCTGGAGGTCTATCGGGACATTGACTCGAACTACAACGGGCGCGCGGATCAATGCCGTTGGTTTCATACCGCCGGTACCCGCTGGGGAGTCGACGATAATGAAGATGGCACGATTGACCTCTGGCGCCGCATTTCTCCCCAAGAGGTGGCCGAGGAATTAGTGAAGGCGGTGACGACTCGGGATGTCAGGCGGTTTGGGATTTTGCTCCCCACCGATGAAGAATTTGTGGCCCTAGGCCTTGGTGAAACTCAAGCGAGTCAAGTTGCTGCCCAACTGAAGACGGCAAGGCAAAGGTTTCGAAATGCCATGTCGAACCAAAAAGTTGTCTTGCCGAGCACCAATTACCTCGATTTCGGGGCGGCTCGCCCCAGCACGGCACCGATTGGTACCAACGGGTCATCCAAAGAGGTGACCGTCTATGAAAACGTTTATGCATTGGTCGAAACCAACGGTAGTCATAATCAGCTTTACCTGGGGACGCTCATTGCGGTCGATGGGGGCTGGCGGTTGCTCGATATTCCTCCGTTTGACGGTTCCAGCCCTTCAGTAGGGTTTTCCTTGACGGCTCTTGATTCGAGTAAAATTGGCGGTCCCCGGTCGGAGAATGTCCCTTCGGAGGAAATGACCGACCTCATGGAAAAGTTGCAGCAACTCGACATGGAAGCCAGTCGGTTGCCATTGGACCGCCAAGGACCGCTTACGGATCAGCGGGCAGAAGTCCTGAATCGACTGGCAGAAGTGACCAGCGACCCGGAATTCAGAAACGAGTGGTACAAACAACTGGCAGATATGTTGAGTGCGGCTGTTCAGTCGGGTGGGTACGATCAGGGTGTGGATCAATTGGAAAAACTTGAGCAGGATTTGCAAACCTCTGGTCTCGGTGATGAGTTGGTTGCGCACGTGCGATTCCGCCGGATGTTGGCCGAATATATGAAAAGCCAGCAACAGCCAGAAGCAGATCTTGCCAAAATTCAGGCCGTTTGGCTTGAGGATTTGGAAACATTTGCCAACGATTTTCCGACCAGCGTCGATGCTGCAGAAGCTCAATTGCAACTGGGCATGTCCCACGAGTTTGTCGGCCAAGAACCACAGGCAGAGGTGTGGTATCGACAGATCACCGAGCGATTTCCTCAGACCGATCATGCCGAAAAGGCGCGGGGCGCATTGCGACGTCTTGCCTCCGAGGGCAAGCCGCTTCTCCTGAACGGGGCCGGGTTGCAGGGTGGAGAAATCGACTTGGCCAAATACCGGGGTAAGCTCGTGCTGATCCAGTACTGGGCGACCTGGTGTGAGCCATGCAAGCAAGACATGCTGGCTATCAAGGACAGCTACACAAAACATAGTGGGCGCGGGTTTGACGTGATCGGTATCTGCCTGGACGACGATCAGAGGGGAGCCCAGCAATTTATCAAGGAGAACAGGATCCCCTGGCAACAAATTTATGAACCAGACGGACTTAACGGCCGTTTGGCGGATGAAATGGGAGTCATGACACTTCCGTTGATGGTTCTCGTCGACGAAAACGGGTTGGTCGTCAATAGAAACATCCATGCAGCAGAGCTTGCCGCTGAAATCAAGCGCCGCTTATAGCGGTGTGTTCCAATGCAAGGTTGTGCGAAGCGCGGGGCGGTTTACCAACTCCAGCGGCGATTTCGGCGCCCTGCGATTCCGGGGCTCGGTTGACCTGGGGTCGATTTTCGGCTTTTCCGGCGGGTGTTACGAAAAGAAGGTCGACTTGGCCGGCTATCCTTGCGGAGGGTATCGAATCGGTCTTCCGTGTCCCGTTGACCTGAGTGGTTTTGGCCGAATTCATGGCTCGATTTAAACATAGAACTTGTACTCCCTTTTCTGGTGTCAGTAGCTGACCCTCAAGTTTTTGTGGCTGGTTTGAAATAAAGCCGGATTACAGGCCGAGCATCTATCTCACTGGCCTGAATTAAAGCAAGTGGCGCGCCAAACGACCGGTTTGCGGTGTCGATTCTGTTTTGGGAGGAATTTCCTGCCGCGGATGTCTCTTGAAATCCCTGCCAAAACCGTCTGGCTAGCGAGAGTGGGGGCAAATTTTTCGGAGTGGTTTCCCAGAATGAACCGCGAAGAGCCGACTTTTTTGCGACGACTCCAAAGCGGCGGCCCGTAAGGGTGGGGACGTGTTTCACCGAGGTGGTGAAAGGTGTGGTATGCAGGGGTAACCTTTTATGCAGAAGGAGGTTACAGAGGGTTACAGAGATAGTTGCTATGAGCTTAGAAGCCAGTCAGGCCAACCACTGAGACCGTAAGTCATTGGGTGCCAATGAGATGTGTCCATTTCACAAAAACAGTGAGACACTTTCACCAAAATAGTGAAATGCAGGGAGGCAAAACCCAACCGCAGTGGGGACGTGCCATGGAAAAAACACCCCTTCAACGAACCGGGACCCCTTGAGGCCAGGCTCGGCGCAACCGCCCCCAGCGGTCGCTTCGAACATGCGGAGAGGCGCCGTAACCGGTCCCGCCAGTATGGGTTCCATCAGTATGGATTTCGCCATGCGGAGCTCGCGAGGCGCAGGCCAATCGCAAGTTCTTCGCTGGTTGGCCGGAACCTGACCGCAAAAGCCGGAACCGGGCCTACCTACGAAGTCACAATCGGACCGCACCGCCCTCGTTTTAAGCGGGTGTGGACCTTTCCCTCGGCGCACGACCACCCCCGCGGGCGCATCCGCCAACGATCCACCCAACCACAGACAACCCTGGCGGGCTCCAGCAAGCGTCCAAAACGCTGCATCGTTCGCATGTTTGAAAATTGTTCTTGCGTCAAATCCAGACGCAAACTGTTACAGCGCAGTACGATAACGCACCACGACGTGTTGGAACGAATCCCATCCCCCAACACGGCTGCGCAGCACGGACCGATTCGGAAGTGCCAGAAGCGGGCGCAATTCGCCCCCCGCTGTGCCCCCAAGATCCGAAGCGCAGCTTCAAGCGGCCGACGCTGCTGGTGCCCAAAAAAACCTCCGGCACCGTGCAGAC
Source organism: Lacipirellulaceae bacterium (assembly GCA_965243695.1). Taxonomy (GTDB): domain Bacteria; phylum Planctomycetota; class Planctomycetia; order Pirellulales; family Lacipirellulaceae; genus JAKVCB01. Next base: position 149,513 of record CBDEWC010000009.1, read on the forward strand.
CGACAACGCTTAAGTCCCAAATTTTATGGCCCTTACGACGCGTACGGGCCGTTGTTGTACTGGTCGGCCTGCCGAACGGCATGTGGCCTGGCCGTGGTGATGGCCAAGCGGATTCCAAGCGGTAGGTCCAACCAATGAGAATCAATATGCAGATGGCGTACCCATCGTCACAATTTTTCCGTTGGCCTCGAGATGGGGCGGATGCCAACCCCGCAAAAGTTGCTCAAGGGCGTCTTGGTAAACGGGGCGGCTGGAAAACAGGGTGGCTGGAAAACGGAGAAGCTTGGCTTGCCAGCGGGAATCAGCGGTTGTTTGGCTCTTGTCGTGTCGCCACCAGCGGGAAAACGGCACAAATGAGAGCCGCCAGGGCGTAGCCGCCGGCGGCCTGCCCGCCGGTACCCCAGCCGATTGAGAGGACAACATCGGTGCCGGTCCATTGAAAACCGTGCATGATGCCAAACCAGGAGAGCACGGCCCCGGCGATGAGATATCCGCTTGCGCGGAGGAAGGTCCCTTCGATGATACTCACGGTGGCCGCGGCGAGGACCATGGCCGTAAAGATGAATCCCTGTTCCAGGCTGAACAGCCCAGAGGCGTAGATGTCGTGCTTGGTGAGGGCCTTGCCCAGTTCGGGGGTAAAGTCACCGCCGGTGGTGCGAATCGCCCCTTTAACGAGTAGGGCTCCCCAGGCAGCGACTCCCGGCATCAGGCCAATGACCACTGCCGGTGCGTGGGCGGTGGGGGTGGCCTGGAACGCTTGGGCAGCGATCACAATGCCGATCCACAACACGATCGCCATGCCTGCTTCTATGGGAATGGCCCAGGCGACCACGCCGAGCGTACTGGTCAGGGCAAGCACCGTGACGAACAGGCCGTTCAGCCACGAATAGCCGATACGTGCGCCCAGCGACTTCCATCCCGGGTGGCCGATGTAGATGGTCGTCGGAAAGCAGGAGCCAAACAGGGCGGCCACGACGGTGCCGGCGCCGTTGGCTGCCAGGGAGGGGGCCGTCGGGAACCGGTCGCCGGCTGCCTCGGCGCTATCGAGGTTCTGGAGGGATCCCACCAGGTTGAAGAGTCCCATGGGCACGATGATCGACAGGTAGGTGAGGCCATAGCCGCTCTGGACCGCCTCCAGAAGGTCGCCCAGAACCGGAGCTGGGAGGTAAAGCCTGGGGGGACTGTAGTCATGGCCTACCGGCGCGTCACCAAGAATCCAGGCCAGGATCGTGCCGATCAGTACCGCGACCAGGCCACCGGGAATACCACCCCGAAACCTCAGTCGCCCGAAGTAAACCAGGCAAACGATGGCAAAGGTCGCAAGGCCAACCACCGGCGATGCGTAGGTGCGAAACAAGAATCCCAGCGAGATGAACGTCAGCGCGATGCCTGCAAGGGTGCTTAACAGGGCGGCTCTGGGGACGTTTTTGCGAATCCAGTCAGCCCCACAGGCACCAGCCAGTTCAATCAGTCCGCTTCCCAGGCAGGCCACGAGTCCAGCCTGCCATGCGAGGTGGGAGTCCCCCGTGGCAACCTTGACCGGCAGCATGACCAGAAAGATAAAAGCGAAGACACTTGGGGTATTGATGCCGTAGGGCAAGGCGCACACGTCGCTGCGCCGCTCGCGTCGGGCAAGCTTCATGGCCTGCCAGGAGTAGAAAAGGTTGCCAACCAACAGGCTCATGGCAGCACCCGGCAGGATCTGTCCGTACAGGAGTGCCGGTTCGAAGCCAAGCACCGCCTGGCACAGCCCAACGATCACCAGTAACTGGACGAGGTTGTCCAGGGCCAGCCCGAAAAAACCATCCAGGTCTCCGCGGACAAACCAGCGGGCCGATTTTACCGCTTGCGTCATGGGTGGTTTTCTCGGAGTGATGTGACGGTTTGTCGTGGGCTTACAATCCAGGGTGGGAGCGTGACCACTCCCCTCCTCCTGGGCCCCCTGCCCCGCCGATATGACGATTTGCCAGCTTGTTGGCAGCGGAACGCAAACGGCCGATTTGGCAGAACTTACTGCTTTGCCAACATTCCAGCCCAGGACAACCGGCCGAATTCTCTGGCAAAAGTCAGGCTGCTGCAATACGAAGTCAAAAATCTGGCAAATCCTGGGCCAACATCGACAAGTCTCAGCTGGCCCTCGCGGAGATCACCCGAGTCCTGGGTGGAGATTTTGGACAAGCTGCCAAAAAGAAATGCCAAAAAACCGGATGCGACGCCCAGCCCCGCTCCGCGTGTTACGAAGGGTCCGGTATCGGGTCTTCGTTACGAATGGTGGCCATCGCCTGCCAGGCATTCACGTCAATCGAATCGGTATAGAACCGGACGTGCCCATCCATAAACACGGCGTTGACTCCACCAGGGTGCCAACTGCGGGCCGTAGCATGCTCACTGCCACTGCCGCCAACAGCCTCACAAGGTGCGACCTCGTTGACACAGGCGTACGACTGCAGTCCATCCGGTACGGTTGAGTTGGGCGTGTTGAGATGCAGGTAGATGGAACGTCCCATCCAGGGCATGGCCCACAGTCCACGGCGATCGGTGGTGTAGTTGTCCACTTCGGCCAGGTCGGTACGGCCAGCGCGAAGTTCACTTCCGACAATGGTGTGAGAGGTCCCATCAAGAAACTCGTTTAAGCTGCGACCAACGTTCACTCGAAACGGGCCGTCGGTGTTGAGATCGAGCTGGGCAGGCGACAAATAGGTGTGCATGGTTGGAGGAACTGCCTGAGGGTTGAGCGCTGCTGTGGGCCAAATCCGGGTCTTGCCAAAACTGACCGCGTAATTGGAACGCGAAAAACGGTAGTCTTGCTGCGAAGTCGAGTCGAACATCTGGTAGATGCGGCCCGCCGTGTCGTCGCTGGGACATTGATAGGAGGGGATCTGCATTTCTGCCACATGTCGATTTGTCGGACTGACCCACCGCTGTTGAAAATCAAACTGCTGCTGCAGGGAAACTTCTTCCATGAACGAGAGCATTTGCAAGAGCGCGGGGTGCCCCATCCATTCATCCTGCGTTTTGTTCCAGCCAGTCAATCCGGCAGGAAGCCGCCGATACTGGTTTTCAAAGTTCGCCAGGGCAATCCCGATTTGCTTGAGATTGTTCGTGCAACTGGCCCTTCGCGCCGCCTCGCGGGCAGCCTGCACCGCCGGCAGCAACAGCGCAATCAGGATACCGATGATCGCGATCACCACCAAAAGTTCGACAAGTGTAAAACCCTTTTTAGAGATCATTCTTCTGCGATCTCCTCGCCGCGAATGGTTGCCAATGCTTGCCACGCAAGTGGGTTGATCGAATCGGTAACAAAGCGAACATGCCCGTCAATAAACGAAGCGTTGACACCGCCCGGGTGGTAGCTGCGGGCAGTTGCGTGTTCGTCGATATCGTTCGACGCGGCCGGATTGCAAGGGGCCACTTCCTCGGTACAACTCGTTGGCTTGAGATGGTCGGCAACACTCGAGTTTGGAGTGTTCCTGTGCAAATAGACCGAAGTGGCCATAAAAGGGAACGCCCAAAGTCCACGGCGGTCGCCCTGGTTGTCGCCAGAAGGCTGAGAATCGTCCTGGCCTGAGCGAACTTCACTCACCCCCGCCGTTTTGGAGGTTCCATCGGTGAAGTCCTTGATCCGTCGGCCGACGTGGACACGAAAGGCGCCGTCGGTATCGAGGTTGAGGTCGTATCCGGCTTTCAATAAATAAGCGTGGATCATTGGAGGTTGCTGTTGGGGAGGCATCGATTCAGGCGGCCAAATAGAAGTGGTGCCAAAACTGACCACGTAGTTTGACCGGGAATAGCGATAATCCATTTTGGAGGTTGTGTCGTATAATTGAAGTACGCGACCGTCGGCGTTGTCGCTGGCGCACTGGTAGGGCGGAATTTGAATCGCAGCCACATGTTGATTCACCGGATCGACCCAACGTTTTTGCAGTTGGAACTGTGCTTGCAAATTAAGCTCTTCCATAAAGGGTAGCAACTGAAAAAAAGCCGTGTGGCCCAGCCATTCTCCCTGCCCACCCCGCTTCGCCTCGTCGTCCCATCCCATGGCCCCTTCGGGCAACCGTCCATGTTGGTTTTCAAAGTTCAGCAATCCCAGGCCAATCTGGTGCAAATTGTTGGTGCAACTGGAGCGGCGGGCAGCCTCGCGGGCGGCTTGCACAGCCGGCAGTAAAAGCGCAATCAGGATACCGATGATGGCAATCACCACCAGGAGTTCTACCAACGTGAAACCGCGATTTTTCGGTTGTCTGGACATGGTTTGCCCGTCAAAAAAAGCGATTGGCACAACGGGACGTCCGTCTCTCCCGCCAATGCTCAATTCTAGCAGAACACCCGAATGTTTGCTGGGGAGTTTCGAGAATAAACGTGCGTTTTATGTGATTTATCTTGACTGGCCAGAAAAAAAGGGGGGGGCTTTTTTGCGGGCGAAATTTATTGCTTTTTTGTAGCTTGCCGGTTAGGCTGGTGGTAAGGGCTGCTGTAATGGCCGCACGGGCTTTCGTCGGTGCTGAGCTGTAAGTGGTGCCTCGCCTGGGGGGCAGATTGGCCTCAGTTCGTATGTTTCGGGAGAGCTGCTAATGTTTTCAAGGAAATTGCGTTTAAGCCTGGCGGCAATACTTGTCGCCTTCTCGGTGTCCTCGCTAGTACTCGCAGCGCCTGTGGGCAATCCGGTCGTTCAGCATGATTACTTTGCGGCCACCGGGGTAGACGATTTGGCCGTTGGCAACCGCGATGGCATCTTAGGTTCGGCAGCGACGCTCGTTGCCCCGTCGGGAGAAACTCCCGGCTATGTGGATCTCCCAGGCGGCTCTGACTCACAGGTTATTTTGCCAGCCAATGAGAACAACGACTTGGTGAACGGGCAAACTCTATACAGCCTTTCGGAAATCGCCGGTGGCGACGCGAGCGTTGAAATCTGGATTGATTTTGACCCCACCAATACCCTTGGGTCCGAAGATGGGAATAGCCGATTCAATATTTTCCAGGGATGGTCGACCGGTGGATCCTATTTGACGTTGTACTTTGACAACCGTCAGCCAGATGCTCCCGAACACGTGGTTGGTGGCTCCAAAGATAGTGATATTATCAACGGTTCTTATCGTGGCGGTGATGTGCAGCGGACCAATATGGAAGGCCTGCACCAATGGGTGTGGGCGCTTGACGGGAATCAGCCAAATGGCGATGGAACGTGGAGTATTTATCGAGATGGTCAGCCGATCGTGGGTGACCCGCTTACGCCCTGGGGAGATGGCCTCTCCAGTGACGTTTACAAACAAATTGGTTCGGCCAACCTGTTTGCGCTGGCCGGGCTCGGTCAATTTGCGGTGGGGGGCGTTGCCCCGATGGGCAGTAGCGCCCCGATTTTTGGCACCGGGCCGAAGGGAAAACTCTATCGCACGCTGATTTACGATACGGCCCTCTCGGCCGAGGACGTCAATGCCAATTATTTGGATGGGATGGACCAGTTTGGCGGCGGGACTCCTGTGGAGGGCGTCGTGGGCGACTACAACGCAAATGGTATTGTGGATGCGGCCGATTTCACGGTTTGGCAAGACAACTGGGCGACCGGATTTGCCCTGCCAAACGAAGATCCGTCTGCAAGCCCAGGATCGGTAACTAACGAGGACTACGGTGTCTGGGTCGCGAATTTTGGCAATGGTGCGGCCGCTGGCAGTGGATCGGGCGGCGCGCCGGTACCAGAGCCTGGCACTTTGGCACTTCTGTTTTTGGTGGCACTTGGTGCCGCGTTTTGCCGACAAAAGCGTCGCTTTTAAGAACTGAAGGAGATCGAATCCGTTGCAGTTGCGACTTGAATTGCTTTGTGTTTTTTAACCCTGTATTTGTTAAATGTTGTGACTTCATGCAAACGGAATTTTGCCGCGCGGCAAAAAGTTTGTACTAATCGATGAAAGGGTCGTTCTAATGAACATCAAAAGTGTGGTGAGAGTGAGCGTGCTGGTGGGGGTGGCGTTTTTGATAGCTTCCCCGGCATCAGCAATCGTGACCGACAACTTGATCCTGCTACATGAGTACTCAGCCGGCAGTGTTTCCGATCTGGTTGGCTCGGCACACGGAACCTTGGGTAGCAATTCGACGCTGGTGCAGCCAGCGGGTGGTGCCCTGGGATACGTGAATTTGCCTGGTGGTACCGGAGGTGGCGGTGACCATGGTTCGCATGTGTTGATTCCGGCTGCGGGCCTGGGTGGTATGTTGGGAGACGACGGTGACGCCAGCATCGAGTTCTGGCTCGACATCGACCCCATTTGTAGAAGTGGTTGTGGCAACAAGTTCGGCGACGGTGACATTAGTACGTCCATGTTCATGCTGCTGAACCTGATTTCGCCCGGTGGTTCCACGGTCGACGTTCATCATGACACTCGCAACCACGACAATCCGCCCATCAGCGGAAATCTAAGCTGGAGTAAGGATTCAGAGGTCGTGCACGGCGGCTACGGTGGTTATGACTCAGGCAACGATGGGGCCGGCTCCAATGGCGTGGCCTCCGATGATTTGGCTGGATTGCACCAGTACGTCTTTACCTTCGACGGTGGGCCCGGAAGCAACGGTACCTATACTGGGTACAAAGATGGTGCGCCGATTATCGACAAGACAGGGGCGGTGGAAAATTTTCCATACAAGTCGACCCTGGCCAATATCCTGGTGGCTGCTGGAGGTGGCAACTGGGCCTTCGGTGGTAGGCACCCGGACAAGGGCAGCCGAGCATCACCCGTAGGGAAAGCCTACAAATTTGCGATCTACAGTGATGTGTTAACCGCCAATGAAGTGGCAGCGAATTTTAGTGCCGGACTTTCCTCGACACCGACGATCCCTGAGCCAACGGCGTTGAGCCTGCTTTCGCTTGGCAGCCTGGCTCTGCTGGGATGGCGGCGCAGTCGATAGTATCTGGTGACGTTGTTTGCGAATTTTCTAGCGGGGCCGATCGGTTTTAGCCGGTCGGCCCCGTTGTTTTTTTCGGTGATGACATGCTGCCCTTTGGGGGACGCTCTTGGCAAAACCGTTCGGCGACCTGGCAGATCTTCACACTCAGTGCTTGCTCGACTATAACTTCGCTCGTTTGCTGAGCGAGGTGCGGTTTGCGGCGTGTCCGACTTTAGAGCGCCGCCGCTGGTTTTCCTGCAGTGCCCGCCTGTATGCCCGGTTTTGGGGAACCCAAATGAAGCCCGTTATTCGTTACCACCGCCTCGTTGCCCTGGGTCTGTTGTTGGCACTGAATGGATGCGGTGATCGGGCCGGTGGCCGGCTTGCGGTCCAGGGCGCAGTCACATTCGATGGCCAGTCGCTCGGCGGGGGCAGTATCTCCTTTCGTCCGGTTGCTGGAACCACCGGGCCGACTGCGGGCGCTAAAATCGTGGACGGAAGATTCGCGATTCCGTCTGACAAGAGTTTGTTTGCCGGAAAGTACCGGGTTGAAATCACCGCCACGCGAAAGACCGGAAAACAAGTGAAGGATCCCACCTTTGGAGCCATGGTGGATCAAGTGGCTCAATACCTGCCTGGAAGATACAACCGTAGCAGTGAACTCACAGCCGAGGTGAAGCCAGATGGGCCAAATGACTTTACGTTCAACCTAAGGACCTCCAGCCAGGAGGGTTCTGCAGATTCACCGCGTTAATCGAGGCCACCTATGAAAAACAACAGAAGCAATTTGGTAGTGCCGCGACTAGGCAGCTTTTTGATCGGGCTGACGGTTGGTGTCCAGGCAATGGTGGGGGCGGCTCGGCTTGCCGAGGCGCAAAGCTGGCAGCTTGAGCCAATTCTCCTGCAGCAAGGTGCCACCAGGGGTGATTACCTGCCGGATGAAATTCTTGTTTTTCGCCGCCTATCGGCCCGGCGACAGGCCGTGTTGACCGGCGATCGTGACCCGGTTTTGTGTCGAGATGCTTCCGGGCGACTCTACCTGGCAGGCGCGGGGGGCCATCTGCTCACCTCCAGCGATGGCGGGCAGAATTGGCAGGCCCAGGCCGATATCGTGGTTGATGGCGCTCCGGTCGGTGATGTGCAGGCCATGGGGGCCAGTGGTGGAAAAATTCACATTGCCTACGCAAAGGGCATGGGGCTGGGAATTGCAAGTTCCGCCAACGGCGGGATTTCGTGGCGGTCTGTGGGCGCGATCGGCGCGAAGTCTTATGAGGGTGTCAGCGCAGGCCATGGCGTGCAGATTGTCCAGTTGCAGGATGGTTCGCTTTTGTTGCCAGTGACCCTCTGGCGAGTTACTGACGGCGAGAAGGTGTTTTTTGGACGGCTGGTCCGTTCGGTCGACGATGGTCAAACGTGGGAGGTGGTTTCGGAGTTGGGCAAAGGTGTCGCGCGGGCGAATATTTTGTCCTTGGCCGAGGGCCGGTTGATGTGTGCGGCCTGGGGCCGAGGTCAAGTTGCCGGAGTTGAGCAGGCGGTCGACAACGTCGCGGTGGCCCACTCAGACGACAACGGCCGTACTTGGAGTGACTTTCAGGTTGTCACGCGGCATGGCGAACGAGGAGGGGAGCTTCTGAAACTTGCTGATGGGGCCATTGTTCTCATCTATGAACAAAGTGGCCCGCCCTATGGGCCACGTGCTCTTATCAGCCACGATGGCGGCCAAACCTGGCAGCCGAAAGTTTATGTCTTGGGCTTTACGCGTTACACGTTTGGCGATGATTTGCCAGGATGGTGGCACGAGACGTTCCCCTGCGGTAGTGGCGGAGGGCCCAGTTCGGTTGTGCTCGACGACGGAGTGATTGTAACCGCCTACGCGCGTGGTGCGACCACCACGCGCGATGAATTCCTGCAACAGCATGTCGGCCAGCCGGCATTGCAAGTGGTAAGATGGGAGCCGCGCGGACTCGAACTTCCGCCGCCGGCTTTCCCGGCATTCACCGAGCCAGATGACCAGGGGTTGTTGGCCAGCGGCCGGCTGCAGTTTGATCCGAACCTGCTGTGGGCTGGGGGCGATTACTTTACCGATTCGGAGATCCTTGTCTACCGTCGTATCGCAGGTAAGCATCTGGACCTGGGTGCAGGTTGGGGCCCTATCGCCTGCCGCGCACCCGATGGTGATATCCTTGTCTGTGCCTGCACGGAAGCAGGGATCTATCGGTCTGGCGATGAAGGGCAAAGCTGGCAGCACACCCATACGCTTCATCAAGAAGTCTTGGCTTTTGGGGCTTTAAGGAACGGTACGCTCCTGGCGGGGTACACCCACAACGACGGACTTGGGGGAAAACGCAATGCGGTATCGGTAGTTCAATCGACCGACCATGGCCAGACCTGGAGTGAGCCTGTCCAAATCGATCCCACTCCCTTCGACAGTGTGGGTCGTGGAAACAGCGAGCGAATTGTTGAGCTACCCGACGGAACTATTTTGATGACGGTGGGTAATAGCTGGCTGCAATCGATGTTTGAGGCCAAGCGTTTTATCCTTTGGGACCGCGTCTTCCGCAGCCGTGACGGAGGCAAAACATGGGGCGACTGGAGTTTTACAGGAACCGATGGAATGGGGGCCTGCGAAACCAACATCCTCCGCTTGTCCTCAGGCAGGTTGCTGGCGGCCGTCCGTTACCAACGGCCTGTGCTGCCAGACGACTTGGTCCGTGAAGGCCGATTCAAGAACGTGTTCGTTTGTGACTCCGATGACGACGGCTACACGTGGAGTCCGGTACGTGGAGTTTCTCGTGTTTATGAGTGCCCGGGTGATTTGGTGCAAACCCCCGAGGGGACGGTGGTCCTGGCCGCAGGCCAGAAGAGCTCTCCCTACGGAGCGCGGGGCCACATCAGCCTTGATGAGGGCCAAACCTGGGAGGACGAAGTTTACATGCTCGGCTGGGGTATAAGCGGGGGCGGGCACCCCAGTAACGTGATGCTAAAGGATGGTTCGATCCTGACATTCTATGAAATTGGCCGGCCTTACCGAATCAAAGGAACCATCTGGAAGCCCCTCACACCCGAACAACTCAAAGCCGCGTTTCGCTAACGTGAAGTTGGTTGTCATGCGCCCGGTGGTGTAAGCTGAAGGGGTGGCAGGCACAACCTGGCGACAGTCCTATGGGTTAAAGGGCCTATGGATTAAAGGGCCTGATGGGTTAAAGGCGCTATGGATTAAGGGGCCTGATTTGATTTATGGGAGCAGGGCCAAGTGATGAAAATTCTTACGCGCCGTGATTTCACCAACGTCGTGGGCAGTGGGGCGGCCGCTTGGAGCCTTCTCCGTACGGAAAGTACCTGCGGCGGTCCGTTGCCGGTACCGGCAGGAGGTGGCCGCCTTCTTTACACGAGTGACCCCTCCAATATTGCCACGATGCAGGTTGGGCGCCACACGAAACACGTTCCGACCGCCGAAGAAGCTCGCGCCGACCCGGCCCGGGTCGAAGAGTTGGTCCGTTGGGTGGATAACCTGGCCGACAACGGTGTCGACATTTACGCACAAGCCGTTTATTCGCAAGGCTGGTCGCTTTATTTTCGTTCGCCACAGTTTGAATATGATGGCCGGCCCCAGCATCAACGCTTTGTGCCGATGATGGATGCGGGTGTCATGCCACTGGAGGTGCTGATCGATCAGGCCCACAAACGGGGGATGCAGTTTCTTGCCAAGTTTCGCATGAGCGACGGGCATGGCGGTAGTGGTCAGGGTGCGAAATTTATGCTTGAGAACCGGCAGTGGTGGCTCAAAGAATTTCCCGGGCGGCTCGACTACTCGTTTCAGCCTGTTCGTGACTACGTGTTCAATTTTGCCGACGAAGTCGTGCGCCGATTTGATGTCGATGGCTTGATGTTCAACTACATTCGCTGGCTACACTGCTTTCCGCGTGAAGTTGCCCAAGAGCGGCAGGCGATCATGACCGGGTGGCTGGAGCGCATTCGCGAGATGCTCGACCGCAGGGGCGCGGAAAAAGGCAAAAAGTTAAAGCTCGCGGTGATGGTACCGCTGACGCTCCAGGAGTGTCACCTGCTCGGTTACGACGTTCCCACATGGGTGCGGCAGGCGCTTGTCGATTATGTTTGTCCCTGTGATTTCAAGTATTCCGATTTTAGTGCGTCTTATGACAAATTTGCCGAGTTGACCCGGTCGACAAATTGCCAGTTGTTCCCGTCGGTCATCCCACTTGCCGATGGTCCCCTGCTGCTGAAACCAGAAAACTACCGGGCGCTCGCACAAAACTTCTACGGCCAGGGCGCTGACGGTGTGTCGGTCTTTAATTTTCAGTACCACTGGGCGCGGCGGACCGGTACGGCCCGCTACCCGGGGCCGCCTGAAGGGTATCCTGCTGCCTTGAGCGTGTTGCGCGACCTGGCCGATCCGGTCAGGGCGGCCTCCCGGATAAGGGAGTACCGGTACTTTCCCCTGTGGTTTGCCAGGGATGCCAATCAGAGTGCTGCCAATCGCCACCGGGTGGCTGCGAGCCAGGACGAGAGTCGGCGACTGGTGCTGGAACGCAAAGTTGGCGCGAAGGGTAAATTGCAGTTTCGTGCCTGCGAACAGTTTTGCGCCGGCACGCGGGCGGTACTGTTCGTAAAGGCCCAGGCGCTTCGGGCGGACGACGAGGTGAAAATCACCTTAAACGGCACGCCGATAAAGCACCTCCAGCGGACGTTTTACGAGAAAGGCCGCCTGCCGCGGTTTGGACGGGAGTTGGGACCCTACAGCACGATTTGGTGCGATGTGACCCAGCCGCCACTGACCACCAAAGACAACGACCTGGTTGTTGAACTTACGGCCTCCGGCAGTGGCGAGGAAGACATCGTGATCGATGAATTGCAACTGGTGGTGGTGCCACCGCTGGACAACAACTAGAGGCCGAGTTGAAGGCCGCAGTGGAGATCGTTGGCTGGCGGTTACACGTGTTGGTGACCGGTTGCAGGTGGTGAAATGGTCAATTATGGTAAGTGGCCTTTCGCACCGCTGGTCCAGTGGCAGAGCATCCCCGCGGCATTGGGATGGGAGTCACTCCAGCGGTTGCCCTTTTTATCGAGTCCAATAGATGACTACCGAACTCGCAATCACCAAAGTGTGCCCCCTGATCGTTCATGCCGGTCAGGGCAACTGGGTGTTTGTGAAGATCGAGACCAATGCGGGCATCACGGGCATCGGCGAAGGATCGCTCAAAGGCAAGGCACGTACGATTGCGGCGGGTATTGAAGATGCCGGGAGGTACCTGATAGGCCGCAGCCCTCTGGATCCACCCTGGATCTGGGATTTGATCTATGAGGCAGACCGTTATCACGGTGGTCCGATCCTTACCAGCGTGATGAGTGCCATCGATATGGCCTGCTGGGATATTGCCGGCAAATTTCACCAGCAACCGGTTTGGCAACTGCTGGGCCAGCCGCACCGCGACAAAATTCAATTGTATGGCCGCTTGTGCAGGACCGGATCGGCAGAGGAAAACCTTGCCGGCTTGATCGATCTTGTTCGCCAGCAAGGGTACCAGGCCATTAAAGCCGGTTTTCACGTGACCGGCGACGGCCCTGTTGACCAGGCAGCCCTTCGCCAGGCGTGTGTGGCGCAGTTTGCACAATTGCGAGAAGCGCTTGGGGAGGGGATCGATTTGTGCCTTGATACCCATGCGATGCTGTCGGTGGAAAATGTGATTGCGTTGGCGAGTGAGCTTGAGCCAATGGCGCTCTGTTTCCTGGAAGAGCCCGTACCGCCGGAGGATATCGACGGCTTGCGGTTGGTCCGCGAGCAGACCTCAATACCGCTGGCGACAGGCGAGCGACTCGTGACCCGTTTTGGATTTCGCCCCCTGATCGAGGAGAAACTGGTCGACATTATTCAGCCAGACATTTGTCACTGTGGTGGAATCACGGAGTTAAAAAGAATAGCAGACATGGCGGCAATCGGGGGAATCAAGGTTTCACCCCATAACCCCAGTTCTCATAGTGAACTGGCCACGATGGCATCGATTCACGTTGATGCATGTATGGCGAACTTTCAGATGCAGGAACACCCGGCAGAAGTGCCGCCGTGGCGAACCGAGATTTTTGAAGAACAAATCGAGATCCAGGAGGGTTATGCCTGCCTGCCAGATCGGCCTGGCCTGGGGTTAACCTTGCGGGAGGATGTAGCCTCCCGGCACCCCTATCAGCCCTTCACGCGCCAGTGCCTGTTTTATCCAGACGGTTCCCCCGCTCGGACATAAATGATGATCATTGATACGCATGCCCACGTTGCCGTCAAATCGCTTCTGTCCCGTTCGGTTTGTGCGATCGATCGCAAAATGCCGGTCCTTCCCATCGAGGATCTGTTTGCCCAAATGGATCAACACGGGGTATCGCATGCGGTTCTTGTCCAATGGGGAATGTCCTGGGACCATCATTATGTGGCCCGATGTTTGACCGACTTTCCCAATCGCCTGGCTGTGGTGGGCCTGTTGGATGAATCTCGGGAGGATGCTTGCAGCCTGTTGGAAGAGATGGTGTGCCTTCACAAATTTTCGGGAATTCGAATTGGAACCACCACGCGGTCGCCTGGTGGGCGCAGTTTGGCCCTTTGGGAAAAGGCCGCCGAACTCGACATTGTGGTTTCTGCCAGCGCACGCCAGTCGAAGGATTTTGCCGATGGCCTGGAAGAGGTGATGCGCCAGTTGCCAAAACTGAAGGTGAGGATTGAACACATGGCCCGCGTGCCCTACCGCGAAGGGGCTCCCCACCCGGAGTTTGACCGGGTGCTTCGCCTGGCCGACTACGAGAACGTTTATTGCAACATCGATGGGTTTTATGCGCATCAGTATCCGGATCATTTCCAGGAGAGCCAATACCCGTTTTCCGAATATGCTCCTTTTGCCAAACAAGCGGTGGAGGCCTTCGGTGCAGATCGCTGCATGTGGGGATCGGAATTCCCGTTTTTCAATAACGGATACGACGTCGGGATCCGCTTTATCAGCGAGGCGTGTGACTTTCTCTGCGACGACCAAAGGAAGGCAATCCTGGGAAAGACCGCACAGAAGGTGTGGGGATTTTCATAAGTTGCCTCAGCCGGGACTCCGCTAGTCGCGCACCGTGACAAGTGCTTCGGCAATCTGTCCCTGGGACTGTCCGTCGACTTTGACCTCGGCGGTGATCAGCCGACGCGTGTGGTCGGCCTGGAGTGGAGCAGTTGCAGTCAGGCTCAATTCGCCCCGGCCACCCGGCGCGAGGTCAATACTTGAGAATTCACCAGAGAGTTCCCAGCCCGATGGGCCAATCAAGCGGGCTTCGTAGGTGACCGAACGCTGGAGGTTGTTTCGCAGCAAGAGACGATAGTCGAGTTTTTGTGCCGGCTCGACGACGGCCAGGTAGGGCAGCAGTCGAGCCCAGAATAAATCGATGTAGTGATCGGCCGGTTCGGCAACCAGTTCGCAAAACACGCGTTCCTTACGAGCGATGAAATCGCAGTAAGTATCCAGTTCTTGTTTGGTGCAAGGCAAAACGTCCCGGTGTCCCGGGCAGATCAGTTCTGGATTCATGGCGCGCATGACCTCGGCGCACTGCCGGTGCATGGCCAACTGGAAACTGTTGCGTAGCACGGTCGTCTGGAACGGGTGCATTTCAACCTTGCCGCCGGTCACGACTTCAGCGGTGAAATAATTATCGCCTGTGAAGGCCACTTTGCGCCCATCGATCATGCCGGCATAGACACTGTGGTATTCTGTCTGCCCGGGGGCAAAGCGAATATCAAATTCGTATTCTTCCCACGTAAAGCGATCGCCATCGGCAAGGCAGCGGTCAATACGGATGGGCTTGGGAAACGTACATGGCGTACTTGCCCAGGCTGCCGGGTCGGCCAGCACCTGTCCGACTTCCTCGAGGGCCCAAACCTGGGTGCCGTGATGTCGCTGCAGGAACGGGATGCCACAGGTATGGTCATCGTGGATATGGGTAGGCACCACCAGCGAAAACTCGGTCACACCATAATCGTCACGCAGTTCATCGAGGTGATGCTCGACGAATCGCATCGATTCGAGGCCGTCGTGGTCTGCGGCGGTATGCATGTGCGGTGCATAGGCGTGCCCATAATCGACGAACATGGCTTTGCCGCTGTCGCTGAGAATGACGTAAAAGTTCGAGCAGGTCCAAATGCCGCCCCACAGGAGGTGACGTGAGAGTGGAACGAATTTTGGGTCGGGCAGAAAAACCTGCTCCGGAACCAAGCTGTCGCGACCAGCGGTACGCATGCCCCGGCCCAGGTCCACGCAATCCATCAAGCGGCGCTCGAGTTTGTGGAGATCGCTGGTTACGGTTGTCACCGGTTCTCCGTGTGATGGATAGCAGACGTCGACCTTGTGTTTGCCCAGCGCCTGGATCGATTGCAACGTGAAAAGTATCCCTTCCATCCCGCCGTAAGTGTATTCCATCGCGTGCAGTTGGTAGAGCTTGCCACCGGCCCCCATCAAGTCGCCGGTGAACGCCACCGTGTGGCCATCAATTTTGACAATCAAGGCACTTGATCCGAGCGTGTGTCCCTTGGCCGGGAGTACCAAGAATTCGTAGCCCCGCCAGGAAAACGTTTCGTAGTCTTCCAGCACCGCATCGACCGGGATATCGGTGCCGACCGTGAAAAACGTGTTTCGGTCGTTGTAGTTGTCGTACGTGCGACGGGTCTGCCAGAACAACTCGGCCTGGTCAAACAGGTGTCGTTCATATTCGGGAACCGCGACCTGAGCTCCCAGTTCGCGGAGCCGTGGCGTGCCGGTGCACTGGTCACGGTGGTGATGGGTGTGCAAGACCCATTCGACTTTTTGGACCCCGGCCTGCTGGAGGTGATCAACGATAGCTCCGGAGCCGGTGTCGATCAGCAGCCCGTGCTCACCGTCGGAAATCAAATAGACATTGCAGGTGTCGGCCAGCCGGTAGAGATGTTCAGAGATTCGGATCAATCGGTCAGTCATTGTAGGTTCTGCGAAGGATAGGAAAAGGTTGGCCAGGGCCCGTCGTAGCGGTATTGTAAGGGGTGGGCGTGTGGTATTGTAATGTGATCCTCGCTGGTATCCATTCAAAATTACGCGGATTTGGAATGTCCAAAATGTTAACTTCAGAAAGTCTTCGTGGCGTATGGGCTTTGGTGCCGACACCTTGGGATGCCAAAGATCGCCTTGATGAGCAGGTTTTGCGGCAGGATGTCGGCTACTTGTGCGGTGCGGGGCTGACTGGCCTTTATACGACCGCTTCGTCGGGCGAATTCTTCGCAATGGACGACGACGAGTTCTTTACTCTGGTCGGCGCGGTCCTCGACGAGTCAAGGTCCGCTGGAGTGCCTGTGCAAGTCTGTTGCGCCGCACCCGACACGCGCAGTTTTCTTCGCCGGGCTGAATATGCAGTTGAGGCCGGGGCGGACGCAATCCAAGTGATTTTGCCCTACTACATCCAGCTGGATCTTCAGGAAGCTTTTTCCTTTCTTGAGGTGGCGGCTCGCGCCTGCGGCGACATCCCCCTGGTGCACTACAATACCGGGTATGCAAAGCTGACGTTCGAGGCCGAAGACTACCGGTCTCTCAAGGAGCGGGTGCCGACATTGATCGGAACCAAGCTGCCACGAGACGAGCCGTTGTGGATCAGTAATGTCTGCCGGTTGGTTC
This sequence comes from Lacipirellulaceae bacterium, assembly GCA_965243695.1. GTDB lineage: Bacteria > Planctomycetota > Planctomycetia > Pirellulales > Lacipirellulaceae > JAKVCB01. The sequence goes on from CBDEWC010000009.1 coordinate 166,057, forward strand.
CGGAGGTGAGCCACTTTTGCGGTGAATATGCTTTTGCTGCAAATTTTGCCGGAGGTGTGCGGGGAATTTATTCCTGGTTAGCGGTGACCAACCCTCGCTTGATGGTGCGCTGGTATGAAGCCCTGCAGCGGTGGCGATTGGAAGGAGGCGATTCGGATCCAGCAACTGGTCAACCGATTTAAGCTCGAGGTCAAGACGGGATGGGCCGGTAAAAGTGATGCCGCGGTGAACAAGGCCGACGCAGCGCTGAATCCGAACATGCACTGCGGGTTGCGAGTTCGGGAGCCGTATCGTAGTTGCACCGAAGGGGATCTCGATCGGGCTCGTAGCTGGGCCGAACACAATTTTCCAGAATTGCTGGAGCTATAGGAGTTTGTGATGGCCACCAAATTGCCGATCCTGGTGTACCACCGTGTGCATGCAGACGACGAAATCACAGTCGAGAACGACGAGGGACGGATTGACCTTGGCCAGTTTCGGCGCCAAATGGAGTACCTTGCCGAGACGGGTGTCTCGGTGGTCACGCACCGCCAGGTTGCCGATTGGCTGCTGGCCGGAACCGATTTGCCCGAACGGGCCCTGGCAATCGATTTCGACGACAACCGGCTCAACGTCTTTGAGAATGCGTATCCGGTCCTTCGTGAATTTGGTTTCCAGGCCACCGTCTTTGTGATTACGGACTTAGCGAGTGGTAAAGTGGTGTTTGGGCCCAAAGACTACCCCGCCATGCAGTGGGATGAGTTGGGCCAGTTGCATGAGGCTGGCTGGTGTATTGCTCCACACACGCGGCGACACCTTTGGCTTGCCGGGCCCGAGCGGGCTCCTCAAGATGACAACGAAGCGTGGGATGAAATGGCAGAGTCGAAACGGGAGCTTGAGACGCGACTCGGAATTGAATCGCCTTACTTTGCCTATCCCAATGGTAGCTGCAATACCACGATTACAGGGATGGCTCGCAAGTTGTTTCGGACCGCCAGGCTTTGGTATACGGCCGGCAAAGGTCCCTGGCCCCAAAATAGCCAAGCCACCGATCCTCACCGGCTGCTGGGTATCAACGTCGCCAACAGTCTAAACTTCGATCAGTTTTGCCAGATCGTAGACGCTGCCCAGTAGTGGAAACTTCTGCTGCGGGATGGTCTCGGCTCTTCCTGCAGAGAAAAAGTTTTCCCCGTGGCCTGGGCCAGAGGCGACATCACAGGTCCGGGCGCGTGATGGGGATTTTCAAAAGCGCCGTTTATTCGAAGGCGTAGTATTCACACAAGGGGCAGATTTTTTCTCGCTCCTTGTCGGGATGCCTGGCGAGTACCGCAGTCAAATAGTAATCCTTGCCCGGCTCGACGTGAAAGTGAACCTTTCGGCCGGATCCCTCGGCAACCCGATCTTCACCAATTTCGGCAACGAACCAGCCAATTTCGTCTTCGCTCCAAGGCCCGCCGACAATCGTGGCGTCGACGTCGGTTTCTTGGGAGACGGTAAAACGTGCGATGATTGGGTGGGACTCGCCAGCCCAGAAATAAGAAAAACCAACCGTGTCATCGATACCCTCAAAATGAGGCCGTTCGCGTGCCTGGTCCTTGTAAAAAACCTTCACGTCCTTCACGTCGAGCCGCACGCCTTCCAGTACGATTTGTCCCTCGTCATCGCGGTGGTATGCCAGCCAGGGATGGTCCTGGCGGGTTTCGCGGATTGCCCCTTCGTGTGGGCCACTCATGGGAATTTGTCCACGGAACGGTTCTGGATCGATGACGGTGCCATCCAGCCGGTGGTTGGCCGTGTCCCAATTCTGCACCACGATGGCGTTTTCAAAACGGCTGACGAGAATCTCTGGAAGTTCGGTACCGGCCCAGCGGGCAAAGTTTTTCAAGAGCAGCTCTTGCTGTTCGGTTTCGGTGGGAAATCCTGCCAGGTAGACGACCTGGTCGTTTGCTGCGCCGACCGGCTCCCCTTGCGGGGAAACCAGGATCGTACTGGCCGAGGGTCTTAACTCTAGATGGGCTGGCCTGAGCATTTCCACGGACGACAGGCCTCGCAGTACGGGATGGGTGGTCACCTGGCAGTCGACCCCTGCCGGGACTCCTTCTTCGATGATTTTTCCCAGGTTTTCGCGCTGCGCGGCCACCGGGTAGACGTCTGGCAAGTCAGCCTGTTCGTAGTTGGGGCCGACGGTTGCCGGGGCGCCAAACACCAACAATCGCCCTCCCCGGCCAACGAATTCGGCCAGTGCCTCTCTGGTCGCAGGCGAAAGGCAGGCGTCGACAACCACCACCCCCCGGCACTCGCGCAGCGCCTCGGTGAGATCACTGGTTTGCTCCTCGAGCACCTCGTAACAGGTCAACTGGGGACGTTCTAGCAAGGGGCAGAGGCGGCTTAACCAGTTTCCATAGCACCAGCCAGCCATGCCAGGAAAGTGACGTGCGCTGCTGGTCACCAAGAGTCGTAACTCGGGCATGACGCTCTGGCCAAAGGTTTCGTAGGGAGCCGATCGGTCCAGTTCGGTGCGCAGCTGTGCGACCATCCGCAATAGGCCAGGCTGTTTGGAGAAGACAAGGCCAAAAGGTTCGTTGACCACCGACCAGCCCCCTGTCCGATCCCAACTGTGCAGGTTGAACATGCGAAAGTTGTAAAACAGACCGCGATAGACAAAGTGCTGCACTTCCTCGGGTCGGAGAATGCAGTATTGCGACTCTCCGTAGCGCACCAGGTGTGGTTCGGTAAATCCGATTGGTTTGCCGATGCCCTTCAGCAGTCCTCCGGTAACATGAAGTTGTCCCATGCCATCAGGCTTCCTGGCATCCCATGTGTGGCTCCAGGAAATGATGTCCAGGTCGCTGTCTTTGAGGCCGGCAAATTCGACAGCATTGATCTCACGTGTTCCTGCTTGTTCGCGGAGCCAGTCACCTGTTTCCAGGCGGGTCATCGTGACTGCGCTGGGAAAGTATTGTTTGGACAAGGCAGCCAGGCGTGTTTGCATTACGCCCAGTACGAGCGAACTGCGAAATCGGGCTGCGGTGGTGCGGACGAGCCAGTTGGGATGGGCGATGTCGATCGCCTCAAAGTGGGGATAGTCGGTGCCGGCAATCTGGTTGAAATCTGCGACGCTTGAAAACCTGGTTCGAAGGTACTCTCGGAAGGCACGCTTGGTGTGGGGATTGCCTCCGTAGTCAGAAACATTGTCGACCAGCCCCAGGTGAGGCTCATTGCCGAGGTGAAAGCCGAGAAAAACGGGCTCATCTTTTAAGAAGGAAAGCGCCTTAAACGTTCTCTCGAGCACGTCATCCATCTTCGGATGCGACAGGCAACTGCAGGGCAACGGATTTCCGGCGAGATCACATTCGGCCCAGTCGGGTACGCCTTGGCGATACCATTCGGGCGTGTTTTTGGTAATGTACCGTTCGAAGAAACTGTGGAGGTCCAAGCTGTACACCCCGCAAGACCGATACTGGTCCAGCAGTGGCTGTAAGCTGGTTTTTGTGGTTTGCTGCCATTGGCGCAGCTGTTGATCATCGATCTCAAGCAGATTGGGCAACAGGAACGACCCGCGATGCTCAGGATCGGCGCCAGATGCCTTGTCGGGAATGTAGCTGCCGCGCAGGGTGCGCACGGTAACCGGATCGGCGTAGGTTGCCAGGTGTTTCAGGTCCGCGGAGATGTCGGTCCGTCCCTCTTTGTCGACCGCAGGTACGCCGGGCCAGTAATCAACCGTGAACACGGGGCGACGGCCAATCGTGCGTTGCCACTGGAAACCTCGCACTGGCGCAAAAGAGGTCGGTTGTGGTTCAGTGACTTTGTCGGCGCCGCTGGAGCCTGTCGTGACGAGCAGATTGCCGCCCAGGGCCATCACAAGGAAAAACGGGTAAGAGGCCCAAAAAGTGCGTCCAGACATAAGCGTGTGAAATGGTTGAAGGTGATCTGCGATCGATGCGCCCGCAACGACAGGCCCAATGGTACGCCAGCTTAGATCTTCGGTGCCGACAAAACTAGCCAAGCAGGAAAGTTCGTCGGTAGCAGCGGGCGGAGATTGCGATCCCGCCGATGATTATTAAAACCAATCCGGCCGGTTCGGGAACCGCGGCGGTTCCCTCCTGCGGGCTATTAGCGAGGGTGTTACCAAAGTTCGATTTCCAGACGTCGTAATCCTCGTAGGTTACCGCCCCTGGTGTGACATTGGGGTCTTCATTGGGAAGTGTGATCGCAAGACCAAGGCTATCTCGCCAAAGAGGATAGTCGGCTGCGTCCACGGAACCGTCGTTGTTGAAATCTCCCAGCAGCGGATTGGCTGGTTCGATCATATAAGGAGCGGCCGCGTTGGCCAAAGCCTCCCAATAGACCGGGTCGATATACTTGCTGTTTGGACTGTGGGGGGCCCCGCCAACCGGCAGGGCAGACGGGCTGTCGAGCCACCAGTTAACCAGCCCCTCCCAAAACAGTACGTAGCCATCGCCGTACTCCAGTGCGTCAGACACAGCGTCCTCCAGTGCGGCAGGTGAATAGTAATTGCTGTCAGGATTGTCGGGGTCGAACTGTCCGCCAGGTGAGTTGCCTTCGCCTGGGCCGTACGAGGTGCGGATTGCGTGTCCAACCTGGACCTTAGCTGCATAAAGCTCGGGGACCGCCGAAAGTGACTTGGCTTTGGTCCTGACAAGATCTTCACCAAACTGAAATTCGTCAGCCCCTTTTGGCTGGTGGGTCCAACTGTTGGCATCGACAACCTTGGTGCCATCGCTGGTCGATTCAAGGATGCCGTCAACAAATGGCACGATCAGGCCGAACGGAGATTCCTCCGTATTCGGCCAGCGACCGGAAGGGTCATGAAAAATCTGCTTGGCGGCGTAGCTGCCTGCGTGGAAGAACATGATGGTCGAATCGGGATACTCTGCATTGATGGCCGCACCAAATTCCTGGCCCCGCTGTCGTACCATTGCTTCGACTTGGGCAAAGGATTTGTCCCCGTAAACCTCCGGAAGGCTCCCGGGCACCGCCGGAGCACCGGGGTCCTTAAGCTGGTTGTACCCCCACAACGTGTAAGAATACATTTCCGGGTCGATCAGGATGCCTTCCAACCCGCCTTCTTTGGCAACCCTGGCAATCTGGCCAATATTATGTGAGATATTGGACCACCATGAGTCATCAAACCAATCCATCACCTCGGCTTGGTTTCCCATATAGATATGGACGAAATTTTTATTCAACTGGTCGGAAGCAGGCATCGCCTGGAGGTCTTCGATAGCCGGCTCAACAACGCTGTCGGGGATGTTGATCCGCCGCATAATCACCTGGCCAACATCGCCTGCATCGCTTGGTATTCTTTGCAGGCGCCCTTGTTCCAGACGCACACCGCTTGGATTTGCAATCCACGTTGCGATTCCGGTGAATGGGCGGAGTTCCAGGTCTCCCTCGATGTTGAGCTGCATGTACCTGGTGTCGGGTGCATTGCCCCCCGACGTGAGGAGCGTTACCTGCTTGGGCGCCGGAGGTGGCGGTCCAAACGTGCTCAGTCCATGAGAAAAGTTATTGCCAACCTGGGTTGCATTTAATGCCTGGTCATAAATCAGGGTTCGATAGAGTTTTCCGGTGGGGTCGCCTCCAAACGCAGCTGTGTCGGCCTCGCCACCGACGGTGAACTTGTTGGGGGAGCCTGCTAGTGAGAGGAAGCTGGAGGTTTGCGACTTGTATTCATTGCGGGACAAGCCACCACCGAAACTGGTGCCTGTCATTGGTTGCCCGTCTCGATATATTTTCCAGGTACCATCGCCCGTGGGATGGTTTCCATCCATGACATAGACCCATTGATGTAGTCCCTCGACACTCGAGCGTCTTGCATCACCACCCCGATACGCACCATTGATTATGTCGGAGTCTTTGCTGCCGCCGACGTCGTGCTCTGACGAACTGGGCTGTCGGAAATCGAAGGTAAGGCGGCTGTCGGAACCTTCGCTGGAAGTGCCCCCAAACAAGTTGAACCGGCTTTGGCCGTTATCGGTACCAATCGCGTTGCTGGAGTCGAAATCAAACCAGAACTCGAGGGTGAGGTCGCCACCATTGGCCTCTGACAGCTGGGCAAGAGTTTCTCCACCACTGAGCGTTGGGAAAGTGACGTGGGAGGTTGCAGAACTTCCACCAGGCAGGTTGATGTAGCCCGATTCGCCGCCAGACGGGGGGACCAAGGTTGCCGAAGATCCCAGCACGCCATCTCGGCCATTTCCAGTCAGGTCAGTCAGATTGCCCAGGAAATAATCGTGCTGCAGAACCAGGCCACCAAGTTCGACATCTGCGCGACCGGTGCCAGCCGAGAGCAGGCAGAGCCAGCCAAGGAGGCCGACGAAAAATCTCTTTGAGTTCGACACCTTTTGGTCCCTTCGTTCGTTGCCTGCCAACGTTTACTCCTGTCAACCTATAATAACAGTTATTTCAGGAAAATGCCAACCGGTGGAGGTTTTTTTAGGCCGGGTGGGACTCCCCTGGCCATTACCGGATCGCAGGAAGTTGTCGCTTGAAAGCTCACTCGCTGTTTTGCGCTGAGCTGACTGCGCGGATGGGGTGAAACCCGTGGTAGGCAAACAGGCCAAGTGCGGTAAGCACCCCAAGAATACCGGCGGCCCAGAAGGGGCCTGCAGAATTAAAGTTGGCCGAGTTGGGATCCCAAATCCACGGGGAAACCCAGGCGTAGAGCGTGCTTCCCACGCCCGCACAGGTGATGGCAAATCCGATCGCAGTGGCCCGCAGCCTCGGCGGCACATGTTCGGCAAGGTATCCTGTGTGTGACCAACGCATGAACTGTCGCACAAATTCATAGGCCGCCACGCAAGCAAAAAGTTGCCACACAAATTCCGCAGCGCCGATGGTCATGGCGGCCAGGGAGAATGCGCCTAGCATAACTGCGGCAGCCAGGCCTGAGGCGCCTCGGCCAGCAAGCCAACCGACGGCAATGCCTCCTGGAAGCCACATGAAGACTTTCAGCAGTTGGAGCCAGATCCAACCTTGATCAGCGCCACCCGGTCCGATCAGCCCCAGTTGTTCTGCCCGATAGGGCAGGAACTGGTTAGAGGCCTGAAATACCGGGCCACCCACAATGCAGAGGGCAATAACCAGCGCCCAATAGCTGGGATTTTTTATCAGGGTTTCAAGATCACGAAGTGTCTGTTGCCAACCTTTCGATGATTCTCGCTCAAACTGGCCTGGCCGCTGGGACCACAAAAGGATCATCACTCCGCAAAAGAGCGTGGTCCCAAGGAGAAAGAAAAACAGTGTCCGGAAGTCCTCTAGTTGGGGAGGTGTAGACATCTCCGTTAGGTTAAAAAACCGTGCCCAAAATTCGTGCCAGTCAGATTGCTCGACGAGGCCTGTAAGTTCCGAGCGGTGAATGAATCCGCGGGCGGCAAAAGGTGCCAGCAGGCTTCCCAAGGCAAGTGACACCATCATCCAGGCGTTGGCAAAGCCTTTTTTTTCTACGGCGACCATCTGAAACATCGATGCACCGGCGGTCCACATGATGGCCCCGGTAAGTCCCTGCCAAACCGCCAACGGTGCAATCACGTTGGCCCCTGGGTGCATTGTGAGTGTCAGTGGGATGGCCACTTTTCCTGCCAGGGCTGTCCCCCAAACGAATCTTTCTCCATAACGGCGGGACAACAAGCCTGCAGCCAACGGGCCGATGAGCCAGGCGGTGATCTTATATTTTACCAAGTGGGCCCAGACGTCCTGGGGGAAAGGTTGGCCCGACCCGAGGGCAGCTTCGCTGCGCGCTTCGAAGTAAAGCGGGAGCGAATATTCGAGCGCATTAATATAGAAGAAACTCAATATGGCCACCGGCACAATGACCCCTAAGCGGGCCGTGCCGGGATGGAGTTCAGGTTGAGAAAATGGATGTGACATTTGCCAGCAAAGTGCAACTGAGGCCGCCGCGATTTTGAGGTCCCAAGAAGTCTTCGGAATTCCCCTGGGGGCCGGTATCTTGGGCTTTGATTGGCAGATGGCCCTTTTTTAGAACCTCTGTGAAGTTCCCAAATCGGCTTGCCCTACCAGCAGACATGCCGCCTGATGCACTAATGGTCCTCCAGGGCTGAATTGCGCGCATTCTCCAAAGCTTGATAGTACACCGGGGGCACCCAGCGACTCTTGGTCAAGATGGGAGCTCCGTCGGCGGCGACGGCGGCCGGGCTATCAAGCCACCAGTTGGCCCGGTAGTTCCAGAATAGAACGTAACCGTCGCCGATTTCCAATGCCAGTTTCAACGTTTCTTCCAACTTCTCGGGTGTGAAAAAATTCTTTTCTGGCGCCGCAGGATCGTACATCCAACTTTCGTAGGGGGGAGAAACTCCTTTTTGCTCTCCGATCGCTTCCTCCTGCGGATGGACTCCCAGCCGATAGGTAAATCCAACACGCATTTTCCGATCGTAAAGCTCTGGTACCTGCGAAAGGGATCGTGCCTCTTCTTTCACAAGTTTTGCGGGCTGCTTCCAGCTCTGGACGATCCACCCACCATTTGGACTGGCTCGTGCAATCGACAACAATCGTCTGGTCGGTGGACCCTTCCAGGATGCCGTCGATAAAGGGCACCATCAGGCCAAAGGGCGCTTCGTCAATCGTGGGCCATCGACCCAGCGGGTCGTGGAAAACCTGGCGGGCCGTGTACCCGGCGGCATGAAAAAACATGAGAACCGGGTCTTTGAATTCCCCGTTTATTGCCTGGGCGAATTCTCGGCCGCGCTGGCGGACCTTGTCCTGCACCTGAGCGACCGTTTTTCCCTGGTAGAACTCCTTGTTGCCCCGTCGGTAATTGTAGTTGCCGCCATCGGTTTCGGTGAGCATCGGGTAGCCCCACCACGAAAGGAATAGACTTCCGGGTCATGAGCAGTCCGCGACAGCCTCCCTGTTTTGCTGCCCTGGCAAGCCATGCCAGCATTATGGCAGATCGTGTTCCACCATCGGTCGTCAAACCAGTTCATTGGGCCCGGGGCGTTACCGGTGATGCAATGAATGAAGTTTGAACGAAAGCGATCAAAGTTAGCTGATTGCAAATCGGCAACCGCAGGCGCAATGTGCGATTCGGAATCCTCTCTGGTCGAACCATCGTTTGGCCCACATCGGCCCTGTCGTCCCCGCTGTGGTGTCGAGCCAATCTGCCACTGGCCAGGCGGGCTGTTTCAAGCTTGCCTTCAAATCGAAACAGGCACGGGTGTCGCAATCCAGGTAGCCACTCCGTCGAGCGGTACCCTCTGCAGCATTGGCGCGTTTCCGTGAGAGATAACGGGTGTCTGGAGCAGCGGATCCGGAAGTGATAATCATCACTTCTTTGCCGGTGGCGTTTAGCGCGGAGATCACACGATCAGCAGGATGAAGGTACTGCGGGTGGTGAAGTTCGCCATGGTCAACGTCCTTTCGGTAGAATGCATGGCCCGTGGGGGGAGAATGCCTGTGGTGGGAGAATGTGGCTTGCTGATCAGGTTATCATGGGTGCTCGCATACGTCAAAAGAGGCAGTGGAGCCAAGTTGGCTTGAGCCTGTTACGCCTGTTGTCGATACTTGATAAGCCTGATATTGATACTTGCCGTGACGGATCAAGATGCAGGTTTGGCACGACATGCGGTTCGCTATTTGAACTAATTGCGCGTGCCGATTACATTGAGGTTATTCTAGTTGTCCAAATCAGATTCAAGTCGGGAGGCAGTAGCGAGATGGCATCGCAGGGCAAGCTGAAAAAAACGAGTTTCCAAAACCTATGGATGGGCGGTTTTCTTGTGCTACTTGGCTCCTTCGCCGGATGGGCGATGGCTGACGAAAGTGGGAGCGGCCAGGTTTTGCGCGGGGATCACGATGACCAGGAGAGCTTCGATTTCGACGCATCCGCGTCGAAAGGCAGCCGGTCATTATTGACGACAGAGACCCGCAGTTGGTCCGCTCTGGACAGCTACTGTTGGTGGCCGGCGCCGGAGGCAAGACGGCTACCAGTCGGCGACGGAGGCATTACCTGGCAGGAGGCCGAGCCAATTCCGGGTTTGAGGATGGAAGTGTCGACGCGCTGGCGGTGCGCGATGGAGCGATCGTCGCTGCCGTTGTAGCGCCTGAGGGAACCACGCTGTTTGTCTCTCGTAACGGGGGTCGGTGGAAAGCAACATCAGGTCTCCCGGCCGTGTCAAAGAATCAGCCCATCCGGCTTCCATCCGGAGAGTTGATCGCAGCGGTCAAATTGCCAGCGGAGAAAAACGAGGAGGATGCCGATTCCTGCACGGCATTGGTGAAGTCGACCGACAAGGGCAAGACATGGACAGATCCACGACCCGTCACGCGGCTAGGGCAAGTTCCGGGAAACCTGGTTGTCCTTCCCGATGGACGGCTTGTACTGAGCTACGTTGAAAAGGTCGATCCCTATGGGGCGCGGGCAATCATCAGCGAAGATGGGGGACAGACGTGGGGGCAACCAGGTATTTGTCCTGGGGACCAGTCGCTACTGCCCTGCCAGCAAGCCTCGCCCGACACATTGTGAACCGGGCACCGGTGTTCGCACGATTGTCTTGCCTGATGGAACCCTCGTATCAGCGCTTGATCGGGGCCAGACTCGGCGGCATTCAGACGCGACCGGGGACCAGCCTGCCATTGATGTGGTGCGATGGACACCCTCCGGGCTCGAGAAACCACCACTGGCTTACCCCACCTTGCGGACAACCAAGGTGGACAAGAAAGGCTACCTGGACAATGGCATGATTCGCATACGACCCGACGATCGGTTTTATGGGGGGGATTACGCCGAAGAACACGAGATGAACGTGTTTCGGCGGTTGCCTGCTGAGCAACTCAAGTTTCCAACCATCGGCACGCATGGTGTGGTTGTGTGTCGTCATCCTGACGGGAGCCTGCTTTTCACATGCCGCGATCCGGTCATTTATCGGTCGACCGACGAAGGTCGCAGTTGGCAGAAACTGGCAGACATCGAACGGGTGGATGGCATAGGCCGATGGGCTTCGTGGGGTTTTGGAGTCTCCAGTCGTGGCACGTTGTTTTACAGCTATGGTGAATTGTTGCCGGTTGGTCAGGGCTACATTGCCCGGTCGGAGGATGACGGAAAAACATGGTCCCAGGTACCCTTGGATCCGGCTCCGATGGAGAAGATGGGGCATGGTGACAGCAGCCGAATTATCGAACTCTCCGACGGCACGCTCCTCACAAGTTGTGGAAATGCCTTCTGTGGCGATGGGATTAGCCATTGGGCCACCCATCGTGGTTATTCGGGCGACATCATTCTGCGCTCGACCGACGATGGTAAAAGCTGGGGGGATGGAACGGTGCTCCCACCCGGTGCCTGCGAATCAAACTTTGTGGAGATGGGCTCGGGTAAACTGCTGATTGCAACCCGCTACCAACGTGATGCGACAGTCTACGACCTGTTCACGATAACCGGTCCACAGCCACTTCCGCTTGACCCCAACAGCAGTCGCGATAGGCCCGTGATGCCTGACGAGGAGGAATATGCGACCCATCCTTGGTGGGGTCAGCCAGGTATCGAAGTGGGTCGCGGTCGCTACAAGAACGAGGCGGTGATGATCTCCCACGATCAGGGGCGCACTTTCAGCACGCCTGAACTGGTGACCCGAATGAGCATGGTATCAGCCGACGTGGTGCGGATGCCGGACAATCGAATTGTGATGGTGTACCAACACAAAGACCCTCCTTGCGGCGTGCGGGGTTTGGTGAGTCGCGATGAAGGAAACACCTGGGAAACCGAAAGGTATATCCTGGGTTACGGAGTGAAGCGGGCTGGCCGGGCGAGTTCGGTGGTACTCAACGATGGCAGAGTCTACACGATGAATTCCCTGGGTGGTGAGGTTGGGATTCGGGCAACCATCTGGACGCCTGAGTGAAGAACGGACGATCCATGACGAGCCAGATCGACTTTATGCGGCAGCCGGCGATTGACATGCACGGGCACTGCGGGCACTACGGTGGTTACCCGGAGTTGGTGTCCCGGTTGGTCAACGCCCCAGCGGAGGTTGTGTCGAGGCGAGCTGCTGAGGCGGCAATCGAGCTTACAGTTGTCTCTGAACTCAGTGCCTTCGACCCGGTGGAGGGCCAACCTGCCGATGTCGACGCTGCCAACGGGCGTGTCGTTGGAGCTGCGGAGGAGTTTGGCAATCTCTGTTTTTACGCGGTGGCCAACCCCAAACGTAAAAACTGGGAAGCAAAAACGGACGCCTTGCTGTCCCACCCGAAATGCGTTGGTGTCAAACTACATCCCCGCTGGAATTACTGGCTGGTGGCGGAGTATGGTGACCGGGTCTTTGCATTCTTGAATGAAAGAGAAACACTGATCCTGACGCACACCGGCAACGCCGGGAATGAGCCCGAGGAATTTATCCCGTTTGCCAACAAGTACCCACAGATCAGGCTTATTCTAGCCCACATCGGCCACGACGAGATTGGTGAAACGCGGGACCGTCAGATTCGCGCAGTGCAAATGTCGACGCAGGGAAACGTTTGGACCGATACCTCCTCGTCCAAGTCCGTGACCTCGGGGTTGATCGAGTATGCGGTCGAACAAATCGGCGCCAGCCGCATCTTGTTTGGTACCGACACGCCCCTCTACAGCTCTGCGATGCAAAAGGCGCGCATTGCCTACGCGGAAATTTCCAGCCAGGACAAACGCAAAATTCTTTACGACAACGCCGCGCAACTACTTGGGCTAGCAGCCGAAAAGGGGTGATTTTTCGTGATGAAGCAGTTTTTATTTTTCAGCTGGGCATTCGTGGTCGTGCTGCTTGACGGCGGGCCAATCCCGAGCCAGCACCCACCTTCCCACCGAGGGAGGCCCCTACAAGGTCATAGCGGCCGATTTCACCGGGGATGGGGTGATCGATCTGGCCGTGTCGTATTACCGTGCTGGTGTGGTGGCCATCGAAAAAGGGGACGGCCGGGGGAATTTTGCGCACCTGGCACTCAACCCCATCTGTGAGGATTGCGACCCCTCGTATGAAGGAGGGATTTACAATATTGCCCATGCAGACATCGACAAAGATGGGTTGCCTGACCTGGCCGTTGGCTGTGACAGCCGGTTTGTCGTGATTGCCAAAAATCTGGGGGAGGGGAAGTTTCAGCGGATGCAGGTCTTTCAGACCCAGAGCGCTGCGAAAGGGGTCCGTTGGGCCGATCTTGATAACGATGGCGAGTTGGATCTTTTATACGCGGCCCGCGGAACCGGCCGGCCTGGCGACACGGACGAAGGTGAGTTGTCACTTCGGCAGGGACTTGGCAACTGGAAGTTTGGACCGGAGATCAAGCTGGACGCCGGCATCTCGGCCTACTACATCGAAACGGGAGATCTCAACAACGATGGCTACGTGGATATTCTGGTGCCGAATGAACTGGGCACCACCGTTTCGTACTGGATGAATCCGGGCAAAACTGTGTTTGACGCTGCTGAGCCCATGCAGCGACAAGTGTTGGCCACATCGGGCGTGAAGGTGAACGATGTTCGCGCTGTGGACTTCAATGGCGATGGGCATCTCGATGTGCTGACGGCCAACTGGATTTCTTCAGATATTTCCCTCTTCCCGGGCAAAGGGGACGGGACGTTTGGCGAGGAACAACTCATGCCCGGTGGCAGAAACTGTGTTTTTTTTGCCGTGGGAGATTTTGATCACGACCAAGACCAGGACTTCGTGGTCACCCACTGGACGGGCGATTTTGCGTCGGTCTTTTTGAATCGGGGCGATGGGCGGTTTGCCCCCAGGGTCGACTATAAAACCGGACATGGCAATTACGGAGTCGATGTGCTGGATGCAGACGGGGATGGCAACCTTGACGTGGTAACGGCCAATTTCACCAATCACACCCTCTCGTTGCTCAAAGGGAGCGGCGATGGAACTTTTCAGTCGGCATTGACGGCGACAAAAGGGGTTCAGAAAAACAACGGTTCCTGGTCGATCGAAAGCATGTCTGCTTTTGACGGCATCGGTTTGGATCGCGTGGATGCGATCTATCAATCTGGGGAAGAAGCGGTTTTTTCCATTCAGCTGGCAGGTCGTCCTGAGAATGTTGAGGTCTGTTTGAGTAACGACGGTTACAAGGTGGTTCGACAACATCCGTTGGTGCTCCGCGATGGCAAAGCGACGATCCGTGGGTCGCTTCGGGAGCCAGGATTCCTTCGGTGCCGGGTTAACTATGACCGCGATGGCAAACGGGGTGTTTTGTTGAGGACTGCAGCGTTCGATCCCTACGAGGTGCAGCCGACCACCACCGAACCTGAGGATTTTGACCAGTTTTGGGACACGCAAAAAGAAGCACTCGCCAAAATTCCCTGGGACGTGCAACTTGAGGAGGTTTCCCGGCTTTCTGAGGGAAAGGCTTACCGGTTTTACGACATCTCGCTGGCGAATATCGATGATTCTCGAGTGAACGGGTACTTGGCAAAGCCAACAGGAGGTTCGGGGCCCTTTCCAGCGATTCTTTCGCTCCAGAATCATGGTGGCGGTGCATGGAGCGTGCCCCCCTCCTGGGTGACCCGCTTTGCGGAAAAAGGTTTTGTGGCGATGGCGATCAACACGCACGATGTCGAAAATGGTCGTGATCGAGAATATTACGCGGCGCTAAATCAAGGTCCGCTGGCAAGTTATACGTTAAGGGGGTTCATGGACCGCGACACCTACTACTTCAAGTCGGTTTACCTGCGTATTGTCCGTGCGATCGACTACCTGACTTCCCTTCCCGAGTGGGACGGCAAGACATTACTGTTGACCGGCAGGAGCCAGGGAGGCGGCCTTTCGGTGGTAGGTGCTGGACTTGACCAGCGGGTGACGGGCATCGTTTGTGCGGTACCGGCACTGTGCGAACATGGGGGACATAAATTCGGTCGCGCCGCGGGGTGGCCCCGGTTTGTTCCCACCGATGAACACGACTACGGTAGCGATTTGAATGCACCAACGGCCAACGGCCACGGACCAGTGAGTGAGACCGTGTTTCAGGTCTCTCGTTATTACGACGCGGTGAACTTTGCCCGCAAGATCCAGTGTCCGGTCGTGATCAACCTGGGCATGATCGATAGGGCCGTACCACCGACCTCGGTTTTTTCGGCTTACAACGTGATCGGCAGCAAAAAAACGGCCATCTTGAGTCGAGACCGGGGCCACAGTGCAGATCAGGATCCAGAATACCGGCGGGATGAGCGAATCCTGGGAATGGCAGCCCAAGCTGGATCCCGGGTGGTTGTTTCACCCAAGGACTACGGCAAGAAAACCGATTGATCAGGGCCCTCCTATGAACAAAGCGTTGTCTGACAACCAGGTCGAACAATTTCACGAGCAGGGCTTTCTCGCGGGGCTCCCCGTTTGGGACGACCGTGTGGTTGAGCGGGCCCAGGCTCATTTCAGGCAGGTGACAGCCGAACTGGAGTCGCATGGCCTGACCCACAACGACGTCAATGGCTGGTGGGCCCTGAATCGCACTTACTGGAACCTCTGTGCGACCCCGGGGATTCTCGACTGTCTTGAGGACCTGCTTGGTGGTGACCTGTTTATTTTTGGAGGTCAATACTTCCTCAAGAACCCTGGCGATGGGACAACCGTGCCGTGGCACCAGGATATTCAGTACTGGTCGCTGACACGCGGCACACCGACCGTTTCTGCCTGGATTGCCCTTTGGGACACCGATGCGTCCAACGGTTGTATGCAGGTCATTCCGGGATCCCACAAAAAACTGTTGGAGCATGGTGCAGGCACCCGGTCAACCGATGTGCTCGACCTGACAGTTCGCCCTGAAGAGTTTGACGATCGCAACGCGGTCGACATTGGTTTGAAAGCGGGCGAAATGTCACTGCATGCCGATGCGCTGGTCCATGGATCGCATGCCAACGATTCCGCTCGGATGCGTTGCGGGATGACCATGCGGATCGGAACGCCTGACGTGTCCGTGGATCTTGCCGAGTGGCCTTTGTTCCATTGGATTCGCCTGCGGGGCAACGACTCGGGCGGCACGAATCCTACGCTCGAAGTGCCACGCGAAGATCGCGTACCGACCGGTTACAACCAGTTTGGTCAGGAAGAGTGAAATTGAAAATGCGCAAAGCTCATCGTGCCACGCAAGGTTGGGGTGCCCTGGTTGCCTTGATCGTATTAGGTCATGCCGCCTTTGCCGAGGACCGTCCGAATATTATCTTTATCTACACCGACGACCAGGCTGCATGTGCTGTTGGTGCGGCTGGGGATGAGCGGTTTGTCACGCCGCACCTTGATCGTATTATTCGCGAAGGTGCCCATTTGACCAACAGTTTTACGACGACGCCGGTCTGTAGTCCCAGTCGTGCAGGTTTGCTCACCAGTCGTTACGGGTCTGAACTCGGAATCACCGAGTGGATTCATCCCGGGCGGGAACCAGACCTGGGACTCGATCCGCAGGTGGTTACCTGGCCTCAACTACTCGCCCGTGCGAATTACCATAATGGACTGGTTGGCATGTGGAGCCTGGGTGCAGGGTCCCGGCAACATCCAAGCAATGCTGGCTACCACGAATTCTGGGGAATTCGTAATGCGGGTGGTCCGGTCGAGAACCCCGAGGTGGAACTCCCCCGCGGAGGAACCGAGAAAATCTCCGGGCTCACGACAGATGTGTTTACAGATTATGCCCTGCAGTTCATTCGTGACAATCGCCACCGAGCGTTCCTGTTGTCACTTCACTACCGCGCGCCGCATGAACCCTGGGTTCCCGTGCGGCCAGAGGATGAGGCGCCCTTTGAGAATCTCGACCTGGAAATTCCTAATCCTGATTATCCTCATCTGGACACAGAACTTGTCAAAAATAAGACACGTCAATATTTAGCCAGCGTTAAAAGTGTGGACCGGAATGTGGGGCGGGTGCTGCAGTTGCTTGATCAGCTGCAACTTGCGGCCACGACAATCGTGATCTTTACCAGCGACCATGGCTATAACCTTGGCGAGCATGGTGTGTGGTATAAGGGAAATGCGATTCGTGCCCTGACGAAGAACCCACCTCAAAAGTGGAAAAATATCCCCCCTGAGCGTCGACCTAATCTGTGGGACACATCCCTTCGGGTGCCGACGGCCGTGCGGTGGCCGGGTGTGGTTGCGCCTGGTTTGGAAGTTGCGCAGACCGTTTCCAATCTGGACTGGTTTGCTACGGTCCTGAGGATGGCAGGCGTGGATGTGCCGCCACAGGTTGTCGTCCGCGGTCGGGATATGACCCCTCTTCTACGTGGTCAGGCAGTCTCGTGGAATAACGATCTTTACCTGGAATACAGCATGCATCATGGCGCAACGGCCGACATGCGAGGCTATCGCACGCCGCGCTGGAAGGCCGTTCGGGATTTTGCCAATCCGGGACGCGCAGAATTCTACGATCTGGTCAACGATCCAGGCGAAACAACCAATCTCGTTGCCTCAAACGACCCGGGCTACAGGGAAATTCGAAAGGCATTGGAGAGCAAGATTCTTCAGCAAATGAAGATGCTCAAAGACCCCGTTTATGCGAGTCTGTTGGAAGAAGACAGGAAGTAGGCGAGGGCCGGTCGTTGGATGCAATTAAGTGACAAGAGAGTCGCGATGAGCCCGTTTGCGATGAGGCCGCATGCTCTTGTTCTGTTGGACTTTGAAAGTTCACTGCCGAGGCAGATCGTCAGCTCTGGCTGCTGTTATGCGCGCATCTCGTCCAGCGCGTTGCGTGTTCGAGCGGCCATCTCGTCGATCAGTTCGTCCGGCATATCGGACCACCAGGGGAAGCTGATCATGTTGTCATAAAATCGGTCGCTCTCGGGAATATCGGCGCTCGAAAATCCGAATTTCTGAAATAACTCCGCCCGATTCAACGGCCAGTACTGCACGATACAGGTGAGTTGATACTTTTCACGGATCAGGCTCATTAGGTCATCGCGTTGGCGACCGTATTGCTGGCCGTCGTACCGGGCTGCCATCAAGTGGTATGCGTGCTGGCAACCCTCTGGGACGTGTTGGAAGTTGAGTTCCGGGTAGTCCGAAAGACCATTCATGAAGCGAGCGGCTTGATGGCGACGCTGCGAGTTGATTGCGTCCAGCCGACCTAGCATCATCCTCCCGACTGCAGCGTTTGGCTCCCCCAGGCAGTAGTTCACTGGCCACTGGCCGGGAATTGGTTCGACAAGATTCGATCCGGATGGCACCCAGTCTTTTTCGCGTTTTCCGTCAAAAGTCCAGTTACCCATCCATCGCATGCGCCGAGCTTGAACTCCATGGTCGATGTTCTTGACGGTCAATATGCCGCCTTCACCGAGTGTTTGCATGTTCTTGTGGGTTTGAAAGCTAAAACAGCCAAAATCTCCAATCGATCCGACTCGTCGATCTTGATACAACGCACCAGGTGCTTGGGCGCAGTCCTCAACGACCTTGAATCCATGCTTGGCTGCCAGGGCCATAATCGGGTCCATGTCGGCCGGCAAGCCGTATAGGTGTACGACCACTACCGCCTTTGTGCGATCTGACACCAGCGGCGAAATCGTCTCGGCGCTGACCACGCGCGTCTCGGGATCGATATCCGCCCAGCGGATCGTAATGCCATGACGCGCAAATGGCACAGCCGACGCGACATATGTGTGGGCTGGCATGATCACTTCGTCGCCGGGAGAAAGCCCCGTGAGAATAGCGGTCAGTTCCAAGGCCGATGTGCAACTATTCACCGCCACCGAATCGGCGCACCCTGTAAATTGGGTAAAATCGCTTTCGAGCGCATTGTTCTCCACTCCCCCTGTGGGGCCGATTGCAAGGCTATTTGCGTTCCGTAATACGCGCAGCAATTCTTGTTCTTCTTGGCCGGTCAAGCGGGTTTGAACGCCCGGCATTGCAATGGGCGTTAACGGCTTGGTATTTACGGTTGCCATCAATAATTCCTGTCAAAAGCTCATGAGTGTCAAATGTGAAAATGGGTCACGATGGTGGACAAGCATTCCTTGGAGTCGGCGTTCTGCCTGCCTGGGCAGGGTATGCCGCGTTAGCCCGCGGAAGTTCTAATACATCGCGGTTTTGTAGTAGAATAGTTGCAACCAATGCTTATTTATATATGATTCGTTACTGAAATAGCAATGCACGTAGCAGGAAGCACAAGTGTTTAGGTTTGGCTTTTAAGGAAATCGCCTTGGAGACTCTTGGAGACTCTTGGAGACCAAGCCCCCCTGCCCCCTTACTCGAAACTACGTTTGGGTTTTCCATGATTGATGTAACCTGGCAAATCGTCGCTTCGGGGATCGTCTCTCCGGAAGGGCCGGCTGTTGATCGGGATGGCAATGTTTTTCTGGTTAGCCGCTGGACGGGGAAGGTGGTGCAGGTCACCGCCGAAGGCGTGGTTCACGAGCTGGTCGACACGGGAGGCAAGCCGCAGTCGGTCGCGCTGTTGCCGACCGGCCAGTTGCTGCTGGCAGATGCGGAAAATCACGTCCTGCAGCGCATGACTCGCAAAGGCGAGTTGACAACGATCGCAAGCAGGGTCGATAGCACATCGGAAGAGTTTCTGGGGCCCAACGACCTGGTGGTTGGCGATGACAATGTGGTCTATTTAACCGACCCGGGATTGGACTTGGAGAGCCCAGGCCAAATTTTGCGGATCGAGTTGGACTCGGGCGCGGTGACCCGACTGGCCCTTGGGGTTGCGTTTCCCAATGGTATTACGATCAGCGGGGATGGGAGTTGGCTCTATGTGGCTGAAAGCGCGACCGGTCGCGTACTCCGCTTCGAACTTTTGGATCGTGGTCACCGCTTGGGGCCGGCGAAGGTATTTATTGAATTGGACGGACATCTTCCTGATGGGATCGCCTTCGATTCAGAGGGTCGTTTGTTGATTGCATGCTGTGGTGCTGGAGTTCTTGACGTGGTTGCCCCCGACGGACAACTCGTTGCCTCAATTCCCGCGGGTGGCCCTGGTTGCACGAACTGTGTCTTTGGCGGCGACGACTTTCAGACACTCTACATGACTGAAGACGAGCAGCAGGCGCTTTTGAAAACTCGCTGGCCGGTTCCTGGACAGCGAGCCTACTCGAGAAGTTTGTAGCAGTTGGCAACCTGTGTGCTTTACTCCGCAGAAGTGCAGTCAGTAAAACGTAGTGACCGAGTCGTGGTCTGTTGGAAATCTTGCCGTCGGTTGGCGGACATGGTCTTATCCTTGGGCAAAGAATAGCCAATCGGTTTGCTGCTGATGGATGAGTTGGTTGTCATAAGTAATGGGCTCGATACGAACATGCCCGAAGACCGCATGAAGCGCGTCAGCAAACGGTGAGCTTTCCGCATAGGACCACACCCCCAAGACGCCGTCGGTCGCCAGGTGTTGCCGGGCAACCTGCAGGCCTTCTTGGGTGTAAAAAGAGATGCTCTCGTCGCCTAAACGTTCCTGCGGCGAGTGATCGACGTCGATCAGGATCACGTCGAGTAATTGGTCTGGGGGGCTGGCAAGCCGCCGGTAGACATCACCTTCAGTGACCACGAGCCGCTGCTCCTCACAGAGTTCAGGAGAGAGTGGAACTAATCCACGGTCAAGCCAGTCAATGACTTGAGGTAGCAGTTCCACCACCTCGAGGTGCGCGACGCGGTCTGAGAGGAGCGCTTCTCGCGTTGTATAACCCAGCCCAAGTCCACCCACCAACACGCGGAGATCTTTGGCCGAGTGCATCTGGATCGCCGTTCGAGCCAGGGCGCGTTCCGAATCGGTGTACAGGCTACTCATCAGGAACTCGTGATTGAGCGTTACCTCGGTCACGATCGTTCCGGGTTGCGAAAGTAGTTCGCGTCGCCGCAGACACAAAGGCCCCAGGGGGCTTGGTTCGTAAGCCAGAATCTCAAGGTTCGAATTGGACATGTGCTGTCAGTCTGGCGGGCGGCGGGTGGAACGGTTGGCTGCGTCCTGATGTGCTTTTGCGCGGAGTCGCTCAGTTGGCAGTGCATGGAACTGCTGCGCATAGAACGACCGTTTGGCCGTCGCGCCGGGCTACTCCGCCAAGCATCACAGCCCGCGACGACCGATCGAAGCGGTTGGCGCTGCTTCTGCTGGTTTGTCGTGTGCCCAGTGTCGTGTGCCCAGTGTCGTGTGCCCAGTGTGGGTCCGTGGGCAGTTTGGCCAGGGAAAATAGGGGAAACCACGCGGCAAAGGGAGCGCAAGTGCGGGAAGCCGCTGCCGGGACGATGCGGCCAACCACAACGCGACCGGTGACGTCGCTGCCAACGGTTGTAGCCCGAAAAGGGTAATCTGGAAAAGTTGCTGCGGACCGCAATCGCGGCCCATCGATTCACCCGGTGTTGCAAGGCCGACAGAGGCAAACCTGCCGATAGTGCCGACCTGCATGCTGGTTGCAAATGGGAACTGAAAACCGAAAACGACCTGGCCATCCTATGCTGGGAGACGTCGGACGCACCACCTTGGAATTCTTTCGCAGGCAACGACGTTGCCATTGGGAACCGACGGTGCGCAGCGACGCTTAACTTGCTTGGTTCTTCTTCTCCCTTTTTAACTTTCGTTTTTCTTTAGGACTAAGCTTGGCCTTTTTCTGATGTTCTTTTTTGCCTTTGTCCTTACTTCCTTTATCGCCCATGCCAGTTTCTCCGGGACTGCAAAAAAATGTTTATGTCCGATCGTCAGATCGGTTTGACGTTTTCTGCTCGTGGGCCTTTTGGTCCCTGTCCTTCGGTGTAGGACACGCGTTGTCCTTCTTGGAGTTCGTCGTAGCTCACGCCTTCAAGGTTGGACGAATGAAAAAACATATCCTTGTCAGTTCCGGTGTCAATAAACCCGAATCCCTTGTCCGTGAGTCTTTTAATTGCGCCTTCAGCCATTTGTTCAATTCCTAAAAAAGTGTCCTGCAGCGTTGCCTGAAAACACCGTGCTCAGGCCGACCGCTACAACAATGTCAATTCTGCGGAATCACATCCTATCAGATCGTCTTCGGTGAAACCACTATTCTCTCATGGATGAAACCAAGAAGATGGCGAGAAATTTCCAGTCGCAAGGTCGACCGACAGGGTCCATGGGGACCGTGGGAGCGAAGTGGCCGCTGTGGTTCAGCGAATTGCTGGCAACTGGGCCGTCGGTCGAGTGAAATGCCTGAAAATAAGCGGGGTTATCTGGGTTCTTTGCCCCCAGTCCTCGGTATCCAGGGGCCTGCTCCGTCCAGTCCTAAGCTCCGACTTAGCTTTGGAATTGTCAGGGAGATGGGTTCCAAGGCGCTTTGACGGCCTGAAGAAAAGATCGGGGAAAGAGATTTGCGAATAGGTTTTTTGTGTCGATTGCGCGTTTTTTTTGAATAAGGAAAAAGTAGGACTAAAAGCTGGTCGCGGCCATTCTTTCAGAGAGCATGCCGTAAAAAATTCGAACCCCACCTTGGTTTAGCCAAATGGTTGGTGCAGTAATGGTTAAGGCTGCCCTCCCCTTCCCGCCTACGAAGACTCCCTAGCTGCGTTGCCAGGGGAGGTTGTCAAGGAGGCAGAGGGCATGCTCTGGCCAGGCGAAAACCAGCATTGTGAAACGCGACTGGTAGGTCGCTGTGGCGGTCGGCAGCACGGAGGTACGCCAGTCCAGTGAAGAATGCCCCGCCCCGCCACGCAACGCACGCCCCTTTGGATCGCTGCACTCCCGTAGGCTGCATACCAGTCCTGGCACCATTCCCACACGTTGCCGTGCATGTCGAAAAGGCCCCATGGGTTCGGTTTTAATTTGCCAACCGGGTGCGTGCTGCCGGTCGAGTTTTTATTGTACCAGGCGTACTGTGGCAACTCTCTCACATCATCTCCAAAACTGAAAATCGTCGTCGTCCCTGCGTGGCATGCGTATTCCCACTCGGCTTCGGTTGGCAGGCGGTATTTCATCCCTTTCTGCTCGCTCAGCTTGCTGCAAAATACGACCGCATCGTTCCAGCTCACCATCGCAACCAATTGGGTTGTCGCTGCAGTTCTGCTGGTATTGTTGTTCATTACCTGCGCGTACTGAGCTCGTGTCACTTCATGCACACTCAAATAAAAGGGTTGTGAAAAAATTTACCAGATGTGGAGTTTTGTCGTGTGGTCGACTTGGCCACCGAACAGGGGTATTATGTCTGACCTGACGGGATCCTTTGCGATCTGGCAAACGGCCCATGGAAGAAGCACGATTTTCAGCATTTACCCACTGCGGTCGTCATGAGTCCAACTTCGCTTCGCAGTGACCAGTGGTTTGTCCGAGATGATGAGGTTGGCCTGCGTCATCGCAGCGTGCTCTCCACCATGGGCTTTGATCCCCAGTTGGTTGGAGGCCGGCCGATTATCGGCATCTGTAATCCTGCCAGCGACCTGAATAATTGTGAAATCGGCTTTCGCGATCTGGCCGAAGTGATCAAGCGGGGCGTCACGGCCGCGGGTGGGATTCCGCTGGAGTTCCCGACGATGACCTTGGGTGGCGAACTGCTCAAGCCGTCTGACTTGCTCTACCGAAACCTTGTGTCGATGGACATTGAGGAAACTGTCCGCTCCTATCCCATCGACGGTATGATCCTGCTGTGTAGTTGCGACAAGACTACCCCGGCACAATTGATGGCCGCTGCCAGCTGTGATATTCCGGCCTTGCAGCTTTCGGCGGGCCCGAAAGCAGTTGGTCATTGGCGCGGCCAACCGATTAGCTCCGGTACCGACGTTTGGAAGTATTGGGATGACTACCGGGCTGGCAAGCTGGCGGATCGGGACTGGCACCAATTGGAGCATTGCATTTCTTGTTCCTACGGTGCATGCAACGAGATGGGTACGTCGTCGACCATGACCGCATTGTCCGAAGCAATTGGAATGATGCCAACCGGCACGTGCAGTATTCCCGCAAACGACTCTCGCCGACGTACGGCCGCCGAAGCAGCGGGGCGGCGGATTGTGGAGATGGTTGGCGAAGATTTGCGGCCAAGCAAGATCCTGACTCGTGGTGCCCTGGAGAATGCAATCCGTACGCTTTGCGCGATTGGCGGCTCCACCAATGGCGTGATCCATTTAATTGCAATCGCCGGTCGACGAGGGATCGATTTGCCACTGTCGTTGTTCGACCAGATCTCTCAGGCGACACCGATGATCGTCAACCTCAAGCCGTCCGGAAAATACCTTATGGACGACTTTCATCGAGCCGGGGGATTGCCGGCCGTGCTCGAAGAGATCGCCGACCTTTTGTGGTTGGACTGCAGGACGGTCTCGGGTAGGACACTGGGTGAGAATATCGAGGGAGCCGATTGTCATGATCGTGACGTGATTCGTGAGAAAGGAAATCCTGTGTTTCCTGCCAGTGCACTGATCACGCTGGGAGGAAACCTGATTCCCGACGGGGCCGTACTGAAGAGTTCGGCTGCAACCCCACAGCTGCTCAGTCACACGGGCCCGGCGGTGGTGTTTGATAGTTATGAGGATATGCTCCAGCGCATTGATTCCGACGACCTGGAGGTCACGCCTGAAAGTGTTTTGGTCATGAGAAACACGGGACCCAAGGGGGGGCCAGGGATGCCCGAGTGGGGGACCATCCCGATCCCAAAAAAATTGCTCGCCCGGGGAGTCCGAGATATGGTTCGAATTAGTGACGCCCGTACCAGTGGTACGAATTATGGAACGGTGATCTTGCACGCCGCTCCGGAAGCGGCGGTAGGCGGACCGCTGGCGGTGGTCGAGAACGGCGACCTGATTTGCCTTGATGGCGCAAAGCGAACGCTCGACCTGCTGATTTCCGACGATGAAATTGCCAGCCGCCTTTCGCAGTGGTCACCAACGCCGTCGCCCCATTTGCGTGGTTATTTGCGGCTGTTTGTTGACCATGTGTTGCAGGCTCACGAGGGGTGTGACCTCGATTTCCTGCGGCCTGCGTCGGAAGAGGCCATTAGGTTTGTCGAGCCAGTCGTGGGGCGATCGTGAGGCGCGACCTTTCATCGCTGGTTGTTGGGTATCGAAAAGTTCAATGGTTCATCAGAGAGCAACAGCATGTGCACAGCAACGGCTGTGACTTGTTCGTTCGGCAGTCTATCCTAGGTAGGGAATGTTGGTTGGTGCGAAACGTTATTCTGACCACCGTTCAACATTCCCAGGCGCATTCATTCCAGAGAAGGATGTTCAAAGGAGTTAAACATGAAATGGTGGAGACGGCGGGCATTTCTTGTATCGGTGGCGGCTGTGGTGTTCGCGGGACTTTGTCAGGGCACTGCGGCAGAGAAAGCATCGGCGCAGGATAAACTGAAATACCGTGTCCTCTTCAACCAGGATTGCACGAACTTTTTCGATCGGGGCCAGCATACGAAAGAAGCCGTAGAGCGGATGATAGACGAAGTGGCTGACGGCGGCGCGGATGTCTTTCTGGTAAACCCGAACGCCCAGCTTGTCAATTATCCGAGCAAGGTATGGCAGACTTTCTGGGATGGGTACCAGGAGGGGGACCGGTCATTCTTTGGCGGTATAGATGACGAAGGTGTGGCCAGACGGGAACATTGGGTCGGGCAGATGGCGAAGCTGGCCGAAGAGTGCGACTACCTCGCTACGGCCTTAGCTCGCTGCCGTGAAAAGAATATTGCGCCCGGCATCACTCTGCGAATGAACGACATGCACGACGCGCCCTGGCCGGATTCGCATATGTTCAGCCGTTTCTGGAAAGAGAATCCGCAGTTTCGCTTGAAGCCCTGGGGTGGACGTAGTTGGGGTTCAGCTGGATTCGACTATGCGCACGCCGAGGTGCGTGAATATTTCCTGTCCCTGATACGCGAACTGGCACAAGACTATGATTTCGATGTGCTGGAACTGGATTTTCTGCGATTTCCCTTCTATTTCAGTCGAGACGATATTGATCAGCACTGCAAGACGATGACGGGGTTCATCCGCGAAGTTCGCGGGATTCTGGATGCCACCGGTCGGCCGATTGCGCTCATTCCGCGAGTAGCCTCCAGTCCGGGCGCCGCGCGCCTGCTTGGCTTTGACGTGCAAGCCTGGGCCAAGCAAGGCTTGGTTGACGGCATCACGGTGGCAAACTTTGTGGAGACCGCTTGGCACGTGCCGATTGCCAAGTTTCGCTTCCTGGTCGGTCCGGACGTGGCAATTTATGTGGGCATGGAAGTTTCGGCTGATCTTCGCGACGGGCTGCCTACGCGTTACGTTGCCGAAAGCCAAGAGATGCTCAGGGGGTTCGCCGCAGGTTACCTGGCCGCAGGTGCCGACGGCATCAATACGTTCAACTTCTTCCTTGCCCGTTACCATCATCCGGTGACGGCCGAGGAGTTCTACGGGGGCCTGCGCCAGTTGCGTTCGCTGGAGGAGGCTCGCAGCAAGCCGCGCCTTCATCTGCTCAGCGCCGGTTACTGGCAGACTGAATGCGACATGCCCAAGCAGGTGCCGTTGACCATCGTTGCCAATAGGGAGCGGGGTCTTGAAATACTGCTGGCGGCCGAAGGTGCCAACCAGAGGGTGGAGGCGCTGGTCTGTTTTGACGGTGACGTGAAAGCGGAGAATCTCTGGATCAGGATAGGGCTGCACTCGGCAGGACATGCCGTTGAAATCCGGGAGGGGCCCGAACGCAAGAAGGAAGATGTCTCCGACCACAGGAGCAAGATTGCCGTCTTCAACGTCCCTGCCGGTGCCATCAAGGATGGAATGAACGAACTGGTCATCCGTAGCGAGAACGTGAGCACGACAATACTGGGTATCGATGTCGCCATGCACATGGTCACGGCGCCCAGTTCAGCCCGGCCCGGAGGGAATTCATCGGGGATCCTTGATGAATGATTTAGCCTGTGACCCACCCGTCGCGGACACACCGCTGGAGATCCCCAAAGTCGTATTCGTAAATTGACGAACATCGGGTCCATGGCGCAAACTCATTAATCATCTCGGGTGACATGAACCCGAAGTTGCTGAAGTTGTTTCCTGGCCCCATGCCGGCCGGCATGAATGGCTGGGCTAGCGGAAGGTAGTCTACAAAAACGTGCGCAGGAAATTCACCTGTGACCCCATCACTCGTACCGCACTCGAAGCGGTGCGGCGGAGAGGGCCAAGAGGGCCAGCAGCAGCGCGGCCGGTTCGGGGACGATGGTTAGATTGTCGGCTTCCCATGCATCCACAGGATCTGTCTCCAGGTAGGCCTCCAGGCCTGCTGCATCAAAGCCATGCTGCGCCACGGTCTGCCCGTCTGGAAGAGTTGTGCCAAAACTGAAGGTTGCGTAGGACATTAAAAACAGGCTTTGTGCGTCCGATAGGTCCGCGTTTGTCAGGTTTGCGTAGGACAGGTCCGATTCGGACAGGTCCACGTTGGTCAGGTTCGCGCCGGTCAGGTCCGCTCCCCGTAGGGTCGCGCCGGACAGGGTCGCGTCGGACAGATTCGCGCCGGTCAGGTTCGCGTAATCCAGGTCCGCACTGGTTAGCTTTGCGCCGGTCAGATCCGCGCCAGACAGGTTCGCATTGGGTTCTAGATTGTTTCCTGTATAAGGGTGGTCCCCACCTGTGTAGTTCTGTATCGGATCAACAATCCTGTCTCTGGTCTTCTGGTACGAAGCCGCATGGGCGGAACTGGCCACCAGGGTGGCCAATAGCGCTAGTGTGAACAAACGCATTAGCTTTCTCCTTCAAGTTGAGGCCAAAAGGCCACCAATAGATTGCGAAGTACTGGGGCCAGTATGACTGGTTTCGAGTGCGTGGGCAATTTTTTCCCCCGCAGCTCCGGGGGTGCCCTAGGGACCGTAGTTGTCCGGGAAATAGTGGGCGGACAAGCTGGCATATCCGTCCGGGAGTATGGTATCGACTTTTGCGGATTACTTTAGGCGTTCAGCAACAGCTTGGGATTCTGCTGAGCGAGGATTGTCAACTGAATTCACGATTCAGCCGTTTGCCTGGCAAGCTGTTCGACGGCATGCCAGGCTTGCGTTTGTACATCTGCTTCGGCAGAGGGGCCTGCCTGTCGCATCCGTTCCCACGCGCGATCGGCGAGGCGGGGCGTGACCTGCATCTGTTCGAGGCAGTTGCGTGCTTCTGTCAGGTAGTCGTGGGCTTCGAACAGGCGGCGAGACGACTGCCACACGGTGCGCGTGCCCTGTCGTTGGTAGCGAAAATCTCCAGAGAGCCTCAGTTGTTGCGACGTGTTGCCCACACCCTTGTGCACCATGTGCGGGTGGAAGAGGAGTGCATCGCCAGCTTCGTAGTCGGAGCGTAGCCACGTTTTGCGGCGGTCATCCGGCTCGACATCGCCGGCCACGACGTTGCCGCCCTGCGCGGCGAAAGCTTGGGCATGTTTGGTGTTCTCGGCGATCCCCAGGTATTGCCGTCCCTGCCACCAGTGCTGCTGCATCCCTTCTCGGTGCGAACCTTTAAGCAGGGCCAGGCCACCCGTTTTCAAGTCCACGTCCATCAACGGAAGCCAGGCGGTGACAAAGGGCACACCAAAATGGTAGCCGTCCTGATGGGCCGGGGTCGTGTACGAAGACCACTGCCCTCCCGACGTGGACGACATGTCGCTGAGGAACTGCACCCGGAGGCGATCGGTATTCTCCACCCAACTCTGTATGCTTCCGTCGAATAAGTCCTGGAGCAACTGGCGCAATTCTGCAGCATGCACCACGTCCTGCAGCGACGTTAAATCACTCAACTGCCGCCCCACTCGCCCTCCGGGAGTCATCTCGTCGCCAGCGGGAGCCTTTAGCGACCACTTCAACTCGCATTGCGGGTCTTCGCTGACGTACCCGTTGTCCAGCAAGACCTGGCGAACATCGGATCGCAACCGGGCAATCGTGTTTTGTGCAATCAGGCCCCGCACAAACAGGTAACCCCGCTCGTTGAAGGTGGCAGTCAGCCGAGGGTGATCGCCCAAAGCGAAGTTTGCCGGCTCGAACGGTTCGAAGACTGTTGTCATTCTTCACCTCCTAATCGCTTCTCAGGCGCGCCTCGCCGGCATTCCAAACGGCGCAGCGGTTGCACCTGGATGGGGCCAGTATGCCCCGTCCCTAGCCTGGGGGCAAGGTGCCGGGTATGTCCCCAAGATAGTGCAGAGGAGATCTCCTGTGGCAATCATTCCCGGCGCCACCACGGTCGTAACCCGAGTGGCGCCGTTTTTTTTCGGAGTTCCTGGTTTGCGTTCGGTGGGAGGACGATCTGCGTGGTGTAGCCACATTTGCTGCACGGAAAAATCGTGTGGGTCAGTGAGCTGGAATTCGTCCAGGGCATACTGCTCAAATAAGCCTGAGCGCACCCTGCGACAATGCACAGAGGTCGACGGCCGGGATGCGGCTAACGTCGACCGCTCCAATGCCACTGGTGTCGACGGTCATGGGAATCCGGATCGCACCCATCGAAAAAACGCGGTCGACCGCCACGAGGGCTGCGGAGTCGCCGGTGATACCCTCGGTAGTGAAATCCTCACCTTCCTGGCCACCGAGATTCTCAAGCACCATGTCTGAAATTGGGTCGATGATCGGCTCGCCTTCCTGCCCGCCGAGATTCTCAAGCACCCTGTCTAAAACGGGGTCTGCGATCGGCTCGCCTTCCTGGCCACCGAACTGATGGGTGAGGTGGGCTGCCTCATGAGCGGCAGTATGGAGCAGTTCACGTTCTTCGTTTTCGAAGGACTGGGTAGGCGTTAAGGTATCGGTAGAAATCTGTGGTAAATTTGCAGCGGGCATCTGGTAATCGCCGCACAAACCACATGCATGGCACCGATACCCTTCCGTGTTGTCAGGCTTTGCAACAATTGCGGTATCTGGAAGATCAGCGGCCGCACCTCCTACGAAGTCAGCTGCAAACAACTGCTTGGCTTCGAGAGCTTCAAACTGGCCACGGCGTTTCGAGTATTTTGAGAGACTCATCGTGAGGTTTCCTTCCGTTGGGTCGGGTGCGACAGGAACAGGCCAACCGTTGGCCCTTTGTTGGACTGAGCTACCAACACCAGGGGGTTCCGGCAGGTTCCGAAAAGGGGTTTATTTATCTCAGAATGAGACCGGAGGTGTAGAAAGGCCCAGTGTTTGGGCAGGGTTTTGCGATCTGTAGCAGATCACCCGCGTGGCACTCGAACCGCCGCGCCGCCCACTAACGGGGCCTTTGGATCGTCATGCTTTCGGTCGCCGGCTAGCCAGAAGCAGTTCTCGCGGAGTTGAACCCACATCTGCCAAGAGGGTTTCCTATCACGCGGCGTCTTTAAGAACACTTCTGTTATTTTGGCGAACTCGGTTATCGCTCGCTATCTCGTTTCTGGACAGATATAGTTGATGGGGATGACGACGGTGGATTGTCGCCACAAATACCCTATTCGCACATTCACCATGCCCAACTGGGTAAATTGAGAACATCGAACTTGTCCCAGATGAGGGACGCGGAAAAACAGGCACAGATGAACTCCGGGAGCGTCCGATGAGAAAATGGATTGCGTTTGCATCACTGTGGATGTTTTCAGTGTGGTGCGCCTCTGCCGCGACACAGACGATCGATGCCAAACTCGCCAGTCAGTCGGAGAGTTGGAGCGTCAGCAGGATCAGCAGCATCAAGTGCATGCAATGTGGCATGCCAGGCGCCCGGCTGGTCTTTGAAGTCATCGTTCCGGCGCCTGGCGGTCGTTACAAGCTCGATGTCTCGCTGGTGAAGGCCTTCGATGGGAGCTACCTGAATGTTTTGTTCGACGGTGAACTGCTGGTCGAGTTCGACAACTTCGCGGCCATAAACGGCCCCGCTACGGTTCCGGTCTTCGATCGTTTCGTTGCCGCCGGCAAACATACGGTTACCCTAAAGAACATGGGGCAGAAGAAGGCCAGCGGCGGCAACTATCAATACATACGCACACTCGAGATTACGTCACAGGACGGAAGTCAGGCCTGGCAGCTCGACGAGGGCGGTTTCACTTTCGAGCCGGCACAGGAAGGCAGCGACGACGGTCGGGCAGCCCTGCCGCCGCGGTTGCAGGCAACTCCGTTCGATGTTCCGCAAGACAATGAAGCCGCCGACGTGTTCGCACATGCATTGGTCAACGTCAATGGGGTCGTGTTTCGCGTTCCCAAGGTCGTGGATATTCCGGAAACGGGATTTCAGCTGGAGGACCAGGAGCCGCTCGAGATGGACCTGCCGCCCGACGCCCGCGAACTCTTCCTGCTGCTGTGGTCGAAGATTCCGGCCGCAGACCGGTGGAGCGGCCCGCCCCAAACGCCGATCGGGCCGATCACACAGAGCGAGCGGTTCACTGCCGAAATCGTTTATGCCGACGGCACCAGTGATCACCTGATTCCCTTCAACCAGACCACCAGGCGATACGGTCTGGAAAACGGGCTTGCCCCGTACGTGTTGCACCCGGCTCCGGGCAAGCAGCCGCAACAGCTTGTTCTGCACGACAAAGTGAACCAGTGCTCCTTTGCCGTGGTGGCGCTGACTTGCAACTCCGCAGCGCTGATCGCAGTGGAGCCGGGGGTCAAGGAAAGTTGTGCGTGGCATCGGGCGGCCAGGAAAATACAGGAGCCGGTAGGCACGGATCGGATCGACGAGGCCAAGGTCGATCCGCAGCATGCGGTCGTCTCGAGTGAGAAGATCTCTGCCGAGATCACGCTGGCCGACGGGCTGCGTTGGAGTCGTCTCGGTTCGCCCCGGTACGGCAGCGTCGGGCTCGATCGCTCGCCGGTGTTCGCCGTACGCGACGGTGACGGCTGGATCGGTTCAGATCAATGGCGGGTCGTCGATACGACGGTCGCGGGAGATGGGGTGTCGATCGATCTGGCGTACCAGGACGGCGACCTCCACCTCAAGAGCACCGTTACTTTGGATCCAGCTCCGGGGGGGAAAATGGCCGTCGGTCTGACCCTGGTGAATGGCGGCAACAAGCCGTTCCTCGGACGCGTCAGGTTTCCGATCCTCGAAGGCCTGAAACTGGGGTCGCTGACGGATACCTGGTATTTTTTTCCACGTGACGGCGGCGCGATGATTCACTATGACGAGGCCAACCTCTACGGGACACACGGTGCCGAGCACCCGCTGCAGGTCGATTCGTTCTTCAACCCCGAGGCGGGGTACGCGGTGACGCTGCTGAGCAACGACCTCGACGGCCAGTTTCGCTGGTACGACGTCGGCAAGAATGAACGGGGCGGCTGGTACCGGCAGGAGTTCCTCGAGAAGCGGATCGCTGCCGGCGAGGCCTGGACGTTGCCGACATGTATCGTGGCGATTTCACAGGGGGATTGGCGGGAGAGTTTTCGCTTGTACAGGGAGTGGGTGCGCACCTGGTACCAACCAAAGCCGCCGGCCCAGGACTGGTACAAGAACTCGTTCGTTCACAGCTGGCATGTTCCCGATTCGAACCCGGATGACAAGGCGGATTTCATGGCCAGTGCAGAACCCGGCCGTAAGGCGTTCGGCTATGCCAACTCCCTGACCTTCTATGCCTGGCACGTGCGCGAGGGACAGGACGAACCAAACGCCGGATACTCAGGCCAATACGGCAGGAATGCCACCTGGTGGGTTGGCGGTGAGGATCATTTTCGTGCATCGATCAAAAAGGCACGGGACGCGGGCATCGCCATCAGCCTGTACACCAACGCCCTGATCATCAACGACAAGGCCGAGCCCTATGGCGCGAGACGCCCCGAGTTCGACGCTCTAGGGACCGTGACCGACAATGCCAACACCCTGGGCTACCGGCCTTGCATGGGGATGGAAGAATGGATCGATTATATGGTCACCTGTCAGAAGTACCTGACGGCCGACCTCGGCGCCCGTATTGTCTACCTCGACGAAATGGGACATGGCGGCCGGGTCTGTTACCGAAAAGATCACCCGCACAAATCGCCGGAACCGTACTATGACGGCGAACGCGAATTGACCAGACGCATACAGGCCGCGGTGGCGGAGGAGGTGACGATATGCTCAGAGAATCTTCCGGAAGATATCCGGCTGCAATACCAGAATGCCTTCTACAACGCCGGCATCGGGCGCGGTGTCAGGCCACATGCAACGGTGCCGATGAACATGGCCAGGTTTGCCTTTCCCGATATCAAGTGCTTTAACCTGATCTACCACTATGAAATGAAAGACCAGAATTGGGACCTGCTCAAGTTCGTCCTGTTCAACGGCGACTCCTACGGCCTGTCCCGTTCCTACAACCCCGAAGGCTACTTCAGCGAGGTAGCGATCCGGGAGCACAAGCGGATGTTTCACATTCTCCACGAGAACGCCGATGTGTTCACTTCGTTCGACGTCGAGCCTTTCATCCCTGCGGAGATCCCGGGAGTCTTCGTCAATCGCTTCCGCCGCGGCGAAAAGACGATCTGGACGGTCTTCAACGGCGGCTACAGGACGGCCAGGGGTAAACTACTCGAAATCGAGCCCAAGCCGGGCGCGGCCTATGTCGATTTATGGAAAGGTGCGCCTGTTTCCGCCGAGGATGGGGGGCTCGTCGTGGAGATTGGCCCGCGCGAGGTTGCCTGCATCACCACTACTGCAGACTAATCAGGGGAGACCTCCTGTTACCAATCCATTGAGGTAAAAAACCAGGGGGGAGTGCTTCACCCCTGGAGGGCCCGCACAGACCCTCAGCCACAAACATCACTCGCACCGCACTCGAGGCGGCACGCCTACCACGGCCAAGGGGGCCAAGAGGGCGAAGAGGGCCAAGAGCAGCGTGGCCGGTTCGGGAACAGGTTCTGAGGAACCACTGGCTGCGGACTGGCCGAAGTGGGTTTTCCAGACTCCATAGTCGTGCAGGCCGACAAACCCATCGCCGTTGCCGTCGGCCGGCAGGCGAAAGCCCCTTTCGCCCAGCCCATCGCGCCAGAGGGTGTAGTCGGCTGCGTCGACCGCGCCATTGCGGTTGGTGTCGCCGGATAGAGGGACTGAATTGGTGACCAGATAAACCGTGCCGTTGCGCTTTGACGAGATGTACATTTCTCCGAACACGCCTTCGCCAAACCGCACATCAGTCCGCGACTGATTCAACAGATCGAGAAAGTTGTCGAAAATCTGCGGGTCGGTGGCAGGATTATTGTCGTGGTCTAGCGCCAGTTGCAGTTGGTGGATGGTCGCTTGGGTCAGTTCGTGTGGTTCGTCTCGAGTGGGATCGTCAGGGTCGAGTTGAATAACCGCGGCGAGCATTTCCGCGAAGTCGACGTGATAGACGTTGCCGTCGTGGCCACCGAAATCGCTCAAGATCAATTGATTGTGCAAATTTGGATCGGTGCCGTTTTGGATCACATGCCCGCTGGCGATCGCATTGCCGGTTCTGGCTTGACCCGCGACCGCCGGACCGTGGTCGTATTGCGCAGCCGGAAAGATGTATCCCAATTCCGCTTCGTTGGCCGAAAGATCGTCGACGCCAGTGATGTAGCCGGAATTAGCATGCCACTCCGGGATCTGTAAATGAACGAATGTTCCTTCACGATCCGTCCACCCGAAGTTGCCGCCGGAAACAATCAGATTGATCTCTTCGATATTATTGCGGCCGATATCGCCGACCAGGATGTGTACGTTGCCTTCATTATCGCGGTTGAACGAATAGGTGTGCGGATTGCGGAACCCGTAGGCGTAGATCTCCTTCAGTACGTTCGGGTCTTCGCTGTCGGCAAACGGATTCGATGTGGGAATCGTGTAACGATTGTCACCGACCGGAAGTGGATCGATCCGGAACATCACGCCCATGCTATTGTCCAGGTGCAGCGGGTCGTCGGCGGGCGAATCTTTCGAGTTGGCATCGCCATGCGTCAAATAGAGCAGGCCGTAGTCCTCATCGCTGGGCTTGGCGTACGGATTGAATTTTGCCTGCTTGATTGGATGGTCGAATACCGGCATCGTGACGCGAAACAACTCGCGGTAGGAGGCGGGATCGACTTCGCCTGTGGTGTGATCGAAAGTCCATTCGACCAGCACGCCGTCGCTGGTGACGTTGGAGCCGACGGTGCTGTTGCCGAGATAAAAGTGCCCATCGGGGCTGGAGGGCCGCGTTTCGATTAGCGACGTGTAGAGCTTGCCGTAGCCGGGTGTGGTCTCGTGATTGAAGTTGGGATGAAAGGCGACCGACTGGAGTCCTTGTTGTCCACTACGGCCGAAGATGGATCGGCCCGTGGCGATTTGCACGGCACTCCCCACGTTGAACCACGGCGAGGCCGTCGCCGCACCGTGTGGCCCGCCGTCGACCGTATAGATGATGGTCTCTTGGGTTGTCACATACAGCCGACTGTCGCCGGGCCGTGTAATCATCGAGATGATGTTGTTCGTGTTGCTCGGTAGCGTAACGTATGGGCGCAGTTCAAGGTGGAATTCCGACAGCATGATATTGTCGTTGAGGAGATCCTGTCCGAATGCCGAGCACGGCACACCAATCGCGCCGACCCACGATGAACACGCGAGGATGAGAGTACCGTACCTGTGAATACCGCCCATCATGCATCCCGTTGACAAAAAATGGCACCGCGCATCAAAAATCGGCCCGCCCAGACCAGGGTTCATGATACCAAGAGGCAGGCCGAAAATGAGAGGGAAAACTCCTGGCGGAGGATAAAGCACCACCCGCACAATTGGTAAGTGAGAACCTTCCGGTGTGTGTGCCAGGTGGGTTCGTGATTTGAACAGGTGTGCAAGGGTGATCGGCCCATGCTTTTGAAACCGCTTTCGCTTGGCCGCTGTAAAGTCGGGCGACGTCCGGTGGTGGGGGGCTAGAGTAAGCCGGCTCTTTTAGGTCCCGGGCTATTGGTTGCCCGCGCTATTGGTTCCCCGCACTTCAGCGCTGCTTGGGCCGGTTGGATCTCATGTTTCCCCAGTCAGGGCGGGCGATTAGCTTCGCGGAAGCGGCAGGCGTCCGCGCTTGCCAAGCGCTCCGCTGGTGTTGCAACACCGACGGGACTAACGAGTTACCAACGATCCAATTGGAGCCGCGGGCGTTATCCAACCAAGGGCGGTTTGCTTGGCAGAAAGCATGTTTGGCGCGTGTCGTTGCAGAATTCGTACATAAAACCTTTGTAACCCCCCGGGCGTTTATATATACTTAGGCCAGTTCCGACTCAGGTCACATGAAGAAACGCTAATGCAGCCTACAACTACCGCGAAGATTCAAAAAAGCCGCCGCTGCTTTGTGTAATTACTGCACAAGGTGACGGTGGCTTTTTTTGTGCAACTACCCGCGCAAAACAAATCAACGAATGAGTTTAAAGAGTCTTTTTGTTGACAACGTCCGCACGATACTTTTCACCCTACTGAGTCGCACCATGAACCGTTTCTTTCAACCGGCTATAACCGCTGTCCTGCTCAGCGCCGCGTTGGTCGTTATTGCCGTGACGTTGCTTAGTGGTTCTGTTGCCCAAGGGGCAGCGACTTATATAAAAACGGATGGGACCATTGTTGATCCCATCATGGACAACGGGGGCAGCCCGCATTTCTACAGTGGGAATGGCCTGGAACCCGGCGCGGACCTGTCCTACGCTAGCCTGTTTGACGCGAACGTGAACAGCGCGGACCTGACCGGCGCGGACCTGACCGGCGCAACGCTGGTTGACGCGAACCTGAACAACGCGGACCTGGACAACGCGGACCTGGAATTCGCGTACCTGAGCTACGCGAACCTGAACAACGCGAGCCTGGACGACGCGGACCTGTCCGGCGCATACCTGGACTCCGCGAAGCTGACTGACGCGGACCTGACCGGCGCAACACTGGTTGACGCGAATCTGTCCGGCGCGAACCTGTACCACACGAACCTGAAGAACGCGAACCTGTACGGCGTGAACCTGGCCGGCGCGTACCTGGACTCCGCGAACCTGTACGGCGCAACGCTGGTTGACGCGGACCTGGCCAACGCGACCCTGACCGACGCGGACCTGACCGGCGCGCACCTGGACTACGCGAACCTGAACGGCGCAACCTTCAGTACCGGCACTACTCTTTACGACGGGCAGACCGTGCTGCAGCATGGTTATCATGATGATCCAGCAGGTCTGCAGGTCTACCTGAAGGCATCTCCTGTCTGGGCCAGTTCCGCCAGCAATCTAACCATTGTCGTCCCCGAGCCACACACAATTCTGTTAGCATCGCTGGCCAGTATGGGGCTGACGTGGCGCCGGCGGCGCTTTGCAAGTTAGCGTGCCAAACGCCTCGCCGGTTCGCAACACCGACGGGACTAACGAATTACCAAAGATCCAATTGGCATCCTCGCCCCTTGTTGCCGCAGCGGAGGCGCAACCTTCGGCGTACTCTTGGGAGACATGGGTCACGAGCTACTGGTAGTCGGGAATGACTTCACCATCGTGAATGTTGGCAAGTCTGGCCAATACGAGACCGTCGACCTCCGGCTTGAGTGATTGCACGCTGCCGTCACAGAACACAAATTGGCAGATCCCGCCGGGGTGACTGCTGCCAAAATTTTTGACGAGCAGGTTTCTTAGTGTAAATGGATCGTCTGTGTGTGTGGGCGAGGGCACGATGAAGAAATCGAGTTGAACGGCGCCGGTAGAACTTACCATTCCCGCCCGACGCACGTAATTGTTCACATGGTTGTCGTTATAGAAACTGTTATCTGCGTACTCGCGTTTTCCAAAATGATCGGGGTGCATGTATTTCTCACCGACGAGAAACGTTTGTGAAAGGCCGTCGGTAACGTCTTTCCATTTTCGCTGGGCTGTCCAGCCCAAAGCTAGCGTATCCGGGCAGGGTGCACCGTCATGCGACCTTTCGTCCTCTTGTTCCTTGGTGCGGAGTGCCATGCCATTATTTCCTCCGCCATAGTACCAATTGGGTACCGCCTGATGGTCCCCTCCATTAAGTGCGTAGTCTGCCAGTGCACCTGGGACATGGGTGCCCGAACAGTTGCCACCACTTCCCTGATCGCCACTCACACTGAGTCCAACGGAACGTCTGGATGGGCAGTAATATTCAGCCATCTGCGTTTCCACGATTCCCGGCGAATCCCGGTTTGCAGCCCAATACATCTTTGCGGCATTGGCCTGGTCGTAGAGTGACCCTGCCTCCATGTAGGGCATGATCAGCACCAACCAGGTGGCATGTCCAATCCCGGTAAGCGCGGGTGGAGGCACGGCACGTTTGGTCGATTCAAAATTATGGAACGCCAATCCAATCTGCTTGAGATGATTGGTGCACTGCGTTCGGCGTGCGGCCTCCCTGGCGGCTTGGACCGCGGGCAGCAGAAGGGCAATCAGAATGCCGATAATTGCAATCACGACCAGGAGCTCAACCAGCGTAAACCCGCGCCACAATTGTCTCGGCTCTTCTCTGCTGGACAACATGATATTCCCGTTATTTTAGCCGTGCCGCCGTCAGTGGACATTGTAGCTGCAGGCGATCTGCGCGTCTAGCAAAACCTTTGCACGCCTAACAGAAGGCGTTACAATGGGCCAATGCAACGTCGTGTGAATCCCAACTATGATCGCTTCTTGGCGAGAATCTTTCGGTTCGGGTTCTTGGCGCTGGTCGTTGCCTCTTCTGCCCGCGGTGAGAGTCTCGGTGTCATCAAGCTTTCCAATCACCCACAGTTGTTTCTTGATGATTTCCTCATCGCCAAGACTTGGAATCTCCGGCGTGAAATGAACCAGCCGGTGCGGCATACGGCCAATCCCTTGTTCGGTCAGGACCATCCCTGGGAGAAGCGCCTGGTGCAGGTGTACGGCACGGTCATGTTCGAGCCCGAGCGAGATCTGTTTCGCTGCTGGTACACCGTCAGCGAGGCGGGCCAGGGCAAACCTGAATACAATACCTGCTACGCCGAATCACCGGATGGGCTCCACTGGGAAAAGCCGATGGTGGGCGAGGGGGAGTTCGGTCATTTTGCCCGCTATACCCGGCACAATATGGTGGCGCCGGGGGTCCATTCGTTAACGGTTCTCAAAACACCTTGGGATCCTGATCCGGACAGGCTCTATAAGTTGGCTGGTTGCGATAAGTGTGGAACCTCGCCCGATGGTATTCACTGGGAGTTGACGAACATTCGCGATGCGGTCGGCAAGAACGATACCGGTAGCAGCCTGGTTTATTGGAACAACGAGTACCTGTTTTTTGTTCGCAACCAGGAGCCGGAAACTGGAACGGTGATCCGCGATAGCGACAACCAGGCTGATTGGTCGGGCACCATGCGCGGAGTCGGGTTGTCAGTCAGTCGCGACTTCAAGAACTGGTCAAAAAAGGTTTCGATCCTGCGGACCGACGCCGAGGATGGTTTTCCCTGGTCGCAGCCACATGCCCTCAACGTAACGCCGTACGGTGATGTACTCATCGGCCTGTTGACGGTAATGGATATTATTCCGGCCAGTGGTAACAACATTATGGGCGATATGAATGTCCAATTGGTCGTCAGCCGCGATGGCCGAAACTGGCATCGCGTCGCAGATCGGGCTGTGTTTTTTCCGCAACTCAAGGCGGAGCCGATTACGGAGCGTTCCTGGGAATTACGGACCCACGTTGGCAGTAACATGTTTGTCAAAGACGATGTTGTCCATCTTTACTACTTTGGTACCCTGCTGCGGTGGGGCGAGGGAGGCTGGGTCAACGGTCGGTTGCGGTTTGGTGGGGTTGGAGGCGAGCCACTAGCCGTAGAGCACGAAACCATCGGCCCCAGGCAATTTGGCATCGGCCTGGCGACTTTGCCCGCCGATCGGTTTGTTTCGCTCAGACCGCAGAACTGGATGGCCGAAGGGGTACTCGAAACCAAGCCTTTTACCTGCTCAGGATCCGAATTGCTGGTGAATGCTGAGATCAGCCAGCAGAACTTCCCCGCCCAAGCACGAAATAGCCGGGGGGAAATTATCGAGGTCGACCTGGGGATCGGTTTGCTTCAGGCTGAAATCCTGAACTCTGATGGAAGCCCACTGCCGGGTTTCAGTGCGGCTGAGTCGATCGCAGAAACCCACGACAAGCTCCGTTACCGGATGGTCTGGCAAACGGAAGGCCAGCCAAAAAGAACGTTGGCCGATGTACCTCAGCAGCCGATTGCGATTCGTTTTAAGATCAAAAATGGTGATTTCTTTGCGTTTCAAATCAGTCGCGGCCAGTAACGTTCAGCCGTTCGTAGATCACGGGCCCTAGACCAGATTCCCGGTGGTGTCGGGTCTGGGCCCCAAGGCCAATTGTGATTCACTCCGCGCTCATCTCCAGGTCGGAAATACGACTGGGTCGCGAAGAGTGTTGCGCCTCGCAGCGGCCTCACTTAACTTGTAACGCAATCCCGTTCTTGGCGCTTCACGTTGCGGCTGGCAAGGTGCGCGGCCAGCGCTACCAATAAAAGCAGAACCCCATCAGGCTCGGGGACCATCGCCCGTGCACTTGCGGGCGCAGTCCCCAAATTAAACTGCAGTTTCCAAAACTGGTAGTCGCTGATATCAACCACGCCATCTGGGGTCCCTGTCATACTGCCATCGTCGCCATCGCCAATCACTTCGCCAGGAACCCCGGAAGTACCAGCCTTGTCTTTCCAGACGGTGTAGTCGGCTGCATCCACCAGGCCGTCGCGGTTGTAATCGCCCGCGATTCCCCCGCCGGTAATGAACGGAGCGCCCGTATTGTATTTGAACAGATCGCCCGTTCCGCCGGAGAGCGTCCAATCGAGGTGATAGAGTGATCCGACGTCGTGGACCAAAGGAATCACATCCACCTGACCTGTCAGGCGATTAAGCCGCTGCAGGCTATTGATCCCTGTTGTGCCAAAATCAAAGTCAATTCGTACGTCCTGCGCTGCATCGAGGTGTGGATCCATCAGGAGGTTCACAAGCATGAAGTAAAGTTCATCTTGAAACATCGGTCCATCGAGCGATTCATTGGCCGTTTCGAAATGGCCCATGAGCACATTGCCCTCGACCACATCCGGAATCGAACCGTGGTACGTTACATCGATATTCGTAATAAACGGCTCGTCAACGGCCGGATTCCAAAGATCGACCCCGAGCGGCACCTGATTGGGCACGCTATTCCCGTTATCTGTGCGAGTGCCAAGGATAAATCGCACCTGAGTGCTGTCCATCATCTTGAGCGCTTCGCCAAGACGGGATAACTCCGGATTTAGCGCCTGGGCGTCGAAATAAATTGGATTGGTGGTGTACGTACTCTCCTGTCGATTGGTTGCCCGCAGCAGGCCTCCTTCGTTGCCGTCCGCAAAGGCGCCAAAGTGGTCAAACATAAAATAGCCAATCCCCTTGAAGCCATACGCCAGCGGAGCAAACGCCTGGAACCGCAACTCCGAGTCGCTCGGCATGCGCCAACCGCCACCGTCAATCGATTGCAGGAACAGAAAATAGGGAATATCCGCCTTCTGAGCAGACCGGCGCATTTGCTCCATGCCCGTGAAATAACGGCCCCACAGGTAGTCGTCGACCGATTCTGTGGGATCATCCGTGATCGGATAAAGCGAGAACTGAATGACGTCCGGCTCGACAATATGGAGATAGTCATCCATGAATGTGGAGAAATCGTATGGTACAGGAGGCGAGCTCGGTGTAGAGCCGTAAAGGTCGGCGTAGCTGGTGCCAGGCCGCTGAATGGTGTTGATATTGCCGTAGACCAGCATCTCGGGATAGTGGTCCTTGATCCAGTCGGTCACCTCAGCTGTAGCGAACAAGTCGGCCCGCTGCGGCTCATCCCACACCAAAAAACCTTCGCCGCCGGGGCGCTGGGCCATCCATTGGTGAATGGTTGCCTTGAGCATCGGAGTGAGCGGTGTCTTACCCGTGTGCCAGTGCCAGGGCAGTTGTTGTCTTTCCCATGCCTTGTCAACGAGCCCCACATTGTTTTCCCAGGCGAGTACATGAGAAAAGTTCGCCTCGCGATAATAGGGTTCGAGCAGCGCGCTGTCGCGGACAACCAGGCCCTGGACAGTAAACGGTTTGCTGCGTACCCATTCGTTGCCAAACGTGGCCGAGCGAGTTTCCGGTACCGCGTCGCCAATCTTAATCTCGCTGAACCAGTCCTGGCCATTGCCAATGTGTTCGATTTGTACATGGTCCAGGTTGTATTGCCCATGGCCGACGGTTAGGTCCTGGGCGATCAGCTTGTGGTTGAGATAGGCATCGATCGTCTGGCCAGACGCCTTGTAATGAAAATTAAACCGGCTCCACCCGTCGCCAAGCGAAAGGTCCGAGACAGCCGTGTCGTAACCGCCACTGTCGTTGCCCACGCCGAGACTCCAACTGTCACCGCCGTCATTAAACAGCGCGAGAATACGATCATCATTGCTAAAATTCTTAAGCACAAATGGATTATTGATGCTGCTATGGGTACCCGTATGCTTGTAGCCGATTTCGACCGCCCAGTCCTGGCCAGGGGGTCTTGCGGTCACCGTGCTTTGATTTTCGATCGCGGTAAGATATCGACCAAAGCGTGCAAAGGATCCGCCGACGATCGTCCTGGCGGCATTCCCATCATAGAGAAATCCGTTGCCAAGGAATTGATCCACGCCCCACGTGTCGACCTTTAAATCATGGTCGATCGGCACGTAAAGGCCGACACCGCCGGTGGATAGTTCCACGCTGGGAGGTGTAGAGAAAGCCGCCTGTGAAAGAAGGCCGGCAACAAGGAGCGTAAAAAAAATCCGAGGCACGCCAATAGACCTTTGATCCAACCCAATGAAATCCCCACGCGCAGCACCAAGTTCCATACTAACATTAGGCGCCCGTTAAGTCCAGCAATACGCAAGCGAGGTGACTGCGCCCCGCAGGCGGGAGAGTGTGTGCTCAGTTGAAATGATAGCTGTATAACCTGGCGTTATGAAGTGTGAACCGGAGCCGCACAGCCGTGCCACGCAGTTCATCCAGTGAGCGACCTTTCCAACGAACGGCTGCGGCGATCGAATCCGCTTCGATCGCCAGGCACTCTTTCACACCAAATCCTGCAATTGGTTCGCCTGATTGAGTGAGTATGCACACGCGCACTTTGCCGCCCTGTGATACTTTTGTATTGAGGCAAAGCGTTTTGCCTTCAAGCAGCACCGGTTCGGTTGTGAGCCGGCCTTCTCGGTGTGAAATTGGCTCGGCATACGAAACGCGGCCTGCCTGGCAACGGCCGACCCCACACGTATAGCGAACCGACTTGCACCGCTTCCAGTACTGGTCCCAATTCTCGAATCCGGGCATTTTCACGTAATTTGGGTGCGCTGTTTTTAAGGCTTCCAGGGATGCCATCTTGGCAAGTCCGATGAAGTCCTGGTGGTACTGGTTGATTGCCTGGTAGGGAAACCACCACTCGGTGCCAAATTCAAGTCGATGTGCCGCGATTTTGACCAGCCCAAAGTCGGCACTGCCTGGTGGTCCGTTGGCAATCCATTTTTTTCGATCTGCGAATCGATGCCAATGGAGCAGGTCGGTGGCGTATACCAGTTCGGGCCAAATCCTATTGGCACGCGCATCGTAAACGCTTAGCACACCCAGAATCGGTTCGTCCGATCGCACCGTACCTTTGTTCCAGTGAGTTTCCAGCGCCATCGCGGGCCGAGCGGATGTGATTTGCTGCCGACTGGCAATGGAGCTAAGGTAATAAAACTGGGTGCCGGGTTCGTCATTGTCATCCGGCACCAAAACCAACCGTCGCTGCCAATGGATCCCATCGTCGGTCCACATCACGCCGAGGA
The DNA here is from genome assembly GCA_965243695.1 of Lacipirellulaceae bacterium. GTDB lineage: Bacteria > Planctomycetota > Planctomycetia > Pirellulales > Lacipirellulaceae > JAKVCB01. The sequence goes on from CBDEWC010000009.1 coordinate 209,539, forward strand.
CTCGGCGGGCCATGTGCATGTTGTCATAGGTGGTATCGTGCGGTGGGTAGGCGGGCGCGCCGGGACGAAAAAAATAGTAAAGTCGTCCTGTCGCTTGATCTTCCAGGTGCAGTGCGATCTTTTCGGTCGAATGGATCAGGTCCATGCCAACGCCAAGGTAGAGAATGGGTTCTTCTGTGAGTACCAGGTAGTCATCCCCTCGTTTTTCCATTGGCCAGGATCCCACGCGGTATGGAGTTCCACTGGGATCACCGCACTTCTGCACAAACGATCGCTTCACGGCAGTGACGAACACGTTGTCCAGATTCGGTGGTCCGTCGCGAGCTGCGTCGTACGGGCGAAAGCGGGCCTTCTCAAGGTCATGCGTTAAATGGGGCGCAAGATGTGGGGCGCGGGGGCCAACGTAGGCCTGGGCCTCGGGGACCAGGTTGTTGGCGCGGTTGCCTTGGTATGGAACAAGGCCTAACGACGGTTTGGTCCAATGGATGCCGTCAGGAGACACGGCCCGACAGAGAGTCGTAGGCAAAGCCGCACGTTCCTCCGACCGTCCGTAGGCTCCGTTGGCCAGCGTGTAGTCGAATTCAAACTGTGCATTCTTTTTATCGTAGTGGATCGAGTCATAGTAGAGTAGTTCCGTCTCCCATGGCCGGTCCATGGTCACCAGCGGCCCAGGCGGAGTCTTCTTGAGTGGGACCGCCACAAACTTGATGCCATCCACATCGCCCCACCCTGCGGGCCCGCCTACGAGCTGTGGCCGGGCGCTCGTGCGCTTTATGCGAGAATGGGACTCGACAGCAGGAAGGGTCTCTTTCCATACCTTGCGGATCAAATAGGGGCCAACCTGCTTCCCTTCACGTTCCACTCGAACACGTATCCAATATTCGCCGCGGGGCCAGCCGGAGGCGTCAAATGTGCGTTGTTGCAATTGGCCGGTGAGTTTTAATCTCCACGGCCCTGCACAACGCTTGTCTGAACCTCTGGGGGTGACATCGACCGTCGTAGTTACCGCCGGTAGGCGACTCGGTATGGTGCCGATCGTAAATCGCATCTCGTCTTCATCGATATAGGCCGGCTGGCCAGGTGAACAGACAATCAACTGGTGCGGATACGCGCTGCAAATCGGACCGTACCTGTCGCGCGGGCACGCCGACATGGGATCCCAGGAAGTGTTGGTCGAATGAATGACATGGTCTCCATCCATGAGTTCAACACGAAACTCATACTCGCCCATCGACCAGTAGCCGTCCCAATTACCCGGTTGCGCGTCGAATCGACCTTCGTCGATGAGTGGATAGGTAAGCTGCCAGGTGGCATTTCCTGGGGTTACCTCGACCGGTGCCGAGAGGATTTGGGAGAACCCTTGCGGTTGGGTGACAGTGGTTCGTGCTGTGAGAGGTCTTGAGGGGGAAGCTTCGGCAGAGCAGGTCAGCTCGATGGTCCAAGGGTCGATTGGTGAAACTGAAAGATCAGTTGCAAACCCCGCTGTCGCGATAAGGAGGAAAAGAAAGGCTGAACCGAAAGATTGCATGGGCCTACTCAAGCCCCACGATTTTAAAGAGTCGCTGTTTTTGATTGTCGATGCGATTCCAGTCTCCTTCTGCCGTACGAGTGACACCGTGCGCTTCGCAAAGTTCAAAAAACCTGCTCACAAGCGGCCGCTGCTGCGAAGCAACATCGCCATCCAGTGTTTCCCCTTCTTTCACCTTCCAGGCGGGTCCGATGGCTGCACGGTGGGCCCAAACCGATGCCTTTTCAACACGTGTGCGGATAGTTTCATCACCTGCGGCCAGTGCGAGGGCCTCCTCGATAGCGGCCAGCCCAGCGTCGATATCTGCTTGAGTAAGCCCGTAGTCTTCGTATCTTCCGCCCAGACAGCGGCAGTGCTTGCCGCTCGCCACCGAACGGTCGTGCAGACGATTAATCCACCGTGTGATCGGTGGAGACGCGGGTCCGTAGTGCAGGTCAAGCCACTCGCGCATGAGTTGTTCTCCGTCACGACTCGGGTCCCACAAGAGGCTGCTAAGCAGGTAGTTACGAAGCTCGTCGAATTCATTTCCGTGACAACTGGTGGTCGCCTGCAAGAAAAGTCCCCTGACTCCGAGTGCGACTTGAAAGCGAATGTTCGGCCCGGCCAGACGCAGGTTCGGCAGGGGCAACTGATACGTGTGATGTTCGTCGTTCAGATAGTAGTTCCATACGTATAAATGATCCGTGCGGTCTGCCCAGCGGCGCAACTGGCTAATGTGCCACTCGTTCGTTGGGCAGGTGCGGTTCGCAAATCCGTGAATAAAGCAGGTACTGATGCTGCACCACTGAATTTGCACATTGTCGCGCGGACGTAGCGTAGTCGGTGGCCCCGCCGTATCCGAATAGGCAAGTGTGCCGACAAAGCGGCCTGGAAACTCGATTGCAACCTCATCCGCAACCGAGTTCACGAATTTCAGGAGCGAACCCTGGGGCCCTCCTTCGCGCTGGTCCACCTCGGCGCAGTCGGCGCACTGGCAGTGCGCCCCGCCGTCGTTTTGCGAGACCGGAATGTTCAGCAGATCGGGGCGCGTTGCCAGCTGGCTCAACACCCGTTCGGTAATGATCGGCAGCACCTCCGGGTGTGACAAGCAGGGCTGCATTCCGTAGGGAAAACTTCCCCGTTTGAAGTCAAAGCCACCTTCGCCCGGCGCAACGGTTGCCAGCCGCTTGCCGCGAAACAGGCAATAGTAATTCGGATGCTCCCTGGCATAGCTGGCGGGAGGAAGCTGTTGATTAAAACTGTGGCCAATTACTTGCATCGATGTGCGACCACCTAGTTTCCCTGCGTTGGACCAGTCGTCACCCGCAACCGGGCAGGAGGGTAGCCGAGCGGCGTTAAGTCGCAATGTGGTGGCATACGCGGGAAGCTGGTAGTTCGCTTCGTAGGCAACCCAGCGAAAGTCCAGCGGCGGGTGGTAGAAACGATCCACAGGGCCCACCAATCGCCATGTTCCCACATGCGGTACGTGTGTGTGATCGGGCGTGAGAAAGCGCACGCCCAGATAGTCCTCCAGGAACGCATATACGCCGTAGAGCGTGCCCCGCGGCCGGCCTCCGGCGATTGCGATGCTCCCGTCACGTATAATGATTCGCAGGTCTTCCTGTCCGAACGAGTCGACATCAAACCCAACATCACTTTCGTGCATTGCCGAGCCGGGACCGATGAAAATATGCCCGGCGGCGTTCTCTGGGGCGTCGACAATCGGCAACGTGATACCACTCGCCCGTTTGTAATAGCGCTGAAACTCCTCTGCGGCGAAACGCTCACTTTCAATGGCGTCGGCCCCAACAACGATCTTCCATTCGTGCAGCTGAGCAAGATTGACGCCCACGGGGACCGGTTCGGCCACGAGCGGCGCTCCTAAGATCGCAGCAAGAAATAGAGCCGTAAGCTGTTTCATCAGAGCCTCTCGAATTCTCTCAGCCGCAGGCCGTTCGCCGGCCGTGCTCTCCGCAGGCCGGTCGCGAATACCTTTTAACTGATGGTTTGTTCGTACGTCTAAGATTATTCATCCAGCCTAAAAAGCTGATACTCACCTTCACAGGGTGCGCGGTCGCAAAAGTAAAACTCCCCCGCCTCAGGGATTGCAATCCACGAGAGCACGGTCGACACTCCAGAGTCCGGGTGACGGCAGACAGCTCCATCCTGCGGATGGAGGCGGCAAATGCGCTGCATGTCCTCGGTCGTAATGTCAGCGTGCTGGGAAAGATAATCTTCGATCGCGCAGCACCTCTGCTGCGACTCCAGTAGATGCGCAGGGTTTTTTTGGTGGGTGATCTTGCCGGAGCCGAAATAGGTCGTTGCCACGATGTGGCCATTGTCAGCCCCACGCACGATCCGCTCGTGCGGTGTGATCTCCACCACGGCCATTTGGCCACTGCGGTCGACCAGCATGAAGTTACCCGCGTCGCACACCGGCTTGAGTGTTTCGAGCAGCGCCAGCGCCTCCGGGACGTCCTTGCACTTCGACAGAAGCAGAGACGGCAAAAGGTAACTGCCAAACGACGGTACCTCGGGCTTGTTGTTTTCGGGGTGCGCCGCAGTTCCCGCGGTGCAGAGGCCGTGCTGGTTCATCCCGTGGCCCCAGATCCGACCCACATGCCCATAGCTGATCGACGCGTACCCGTCCTGCGGATAGTTCTTTTTGAGGAAATACTGGTCGTACGGGGCGATCGGTTCAGCCCGGTCTTTATTCATGCCAACCATCACGCCACGGGTTGTTTGGACTGCAAAATCGGAACAGGACTCCCGGTCCAACAGATTCACGACCGCCCGGTTGTTGAACAAAAACAAATCACGAAAGGCCACCTGTGCCCCATCGCTCATCCCGCGAATCTCTTCGTTGAGTTCAGGATAGGTCTCTTCAAGAAATGTGATGGTTTTGTCAACCGCGTCGGCAATCGACCTGTTTTCCAGTTCTCCCTCAAAACTTGCCAGGCACGCTCCGATTTCCGCTTGAAATGCCTGGCCATGCTGATGGCCACGCTGGTAAGGTGTTCCCCTGAGGCTTAACTCGCGCACGGCAGCCCCTTTCTTGGGTTGAGAGGTAACTTCAAACGCATACAATGCTCCACGACAGAGCCTAAACCGTATGGCTACTGGCTCAGTGGTGTCGCCAATGGACTTTTTCCCTGGTGTATCCTTCCAGAACACTTGATACCGGAGGTCGTCGTGTCGAACAAGGCACGATGCGTCCCGGCCAAAGCCGGACAACACGTTGCCGTTGCTATCTAACAGTTCTACCTCCAAATCGGCCGGTTGGACATCGGCATTGACCAGTAGAGTGTCCCCGGTGAATTTTAAGGGTGGTGTTTCGAGTACACCAGGTTCTGTGGTCTTCTTTGGCCGCACCGCCACAAAGCGGTCGGCCGGCAGTGTGGCAAGCCCAATTCCTGGCTTGCCCCATTTGCCGGAACCATGCCGCGTTTCGGATGCGGAGTAGTAAATGTAAACCACGTCATCTTTGACAAACATGGTGGTGGACGGTGCGTGGATACGACCTTCGTCCCAGGTGCCCGGGGTCGATGCGAGGAACGTGCCGCGATCAGCCACCCGGTTCCAGTGGATTCCGTCCCGACTGACAACAAGCTGCGTGTCTTCATCGCCGAGGCTATTGTTGCCGTCGATTTCATCAAGATGAAGCAGCCAGAGAATGCCGATCAGTTGGTCGCCGTAGGGTGTAACTGCCATTCCGTATGGCTGCGTCCATGGGTAGCCATCCTGATCATCGGTAGTGAAGATAAGCTCCTTGGAGGTCCACTTGTTGAAATCGTTGCTGCGGCACAGGCCGATGCCGCGCATCACGGCGGGCCAGTCCGGATCGTCTACCTGGTAGCGAACATACGCCAGATACTCGCCCTTCCAGCGGACGACGCACGAACTGGTGTCGTTCTTGCGCACGGTGTCGCGCCAGTTGTGGGTCTGCCAGTGGATGCCGTCAGGGGAGAAGCCGAAGATCGGCCCGCCCACGCCTTTATAGCGCCGGCTGGGGTCCGGATCGCCCGGCTCGGGCAACACACAAAATCCGTGGCCGCCCGGAACGACAATGTTGTGCTCGTCGTGAACGCCAAACCGGTCTTTACTAACAAGCGGCTTTTCCCAGTGGATGCCATCGGGCGACTGAGCATAGCAAATGTAGTACTCGGCCGTGACGGGACCATCGGGCACGTCGGGAATGCCATCTACAAATTCGCCTGCCGTGTACCAGCAGCGAAATTGTTCGGCGTTCTCGTCGTAGAGTACCGTGCCATACGTGGTCAGGAGCCGCCGTTCCCACGGAAGCTCCTGCACGATGAGCGGGTTGTCGGCGCGTTTGGTGGGACGAGTCACCTCGCGCCGCACGTTGGTCGACGCTGCGACAACGTAGTCGTCCAGAAACAATTGAGGCGAATCGGAGATCGTGACAACTTCCGCCGGCAATGTCTTGCACACCAGCGAGCCAACCGATAGCAATAAAAAAGTCGCGCCGACCCATCTGCGGGCAGTGGATCGACGCGACGTGTCTGTTTTCATTGCAAGTGTTCGCCTTGTGATCGTGCGGTTCGTACTATTTTCTCCGCCGAATCGCAACGAGGCTAAGCAGTGAGCTCATGAGCAAAACCAGGCTACCAGGTTCGGGAATGACATGTCCCAAGCGGAAATTCCGCACGCTGGTGGTACCGCCTCCGGCGATCTCGTCGAGCTGAATAAAGTCGACGTCAAACCGGCCGTGGCCAGGCGCAGTAGTCCCTACCAAGGCTCCATCCCACCAGAAGTTCAGGTTGCCGGCGGCAGCGTCATAATGGATATCAACATCGGTCCACCCATCCCTGGTCAGGCCGCTAACTGCGGTCTCCCATCCACTCCCATCGCTATTGCCAACCCGAAAGTCCCACTGGTCGCTAGAGTTGTAGGTAAGGGCAAACATCCGCTGTTCGCGCGAATTACCAGGATCGGTTCCAGCGTACCCAGGTTCTGCTTTGGCATATATGAAAAAGTCACTGCCAATCGACGAACTGGATGGGTAATCGAATTCGAAATGAAACACCCAATCAGTGGATTCTCCCATCGCGGTCAGCGCACCGGGCCCTTGCAAGGTGGGTACCATCCGCTGCAGCGCATTGTTTCCGTTGATTGCCTTGCCTGCCCAGCTGTCAAAACTCCAGCCGAAATTGTTTTTTGAGTGCCCGTAATCGACTGGGGTTTCGCCAGGACTCTGACTGGTGTTAAACGGGATATTGATGCCCGGTCCAGACGGTGTTGGAAAGGTCACCGCCGGAGGTCCTGCGTAACTGGGGGATACCACGAGCGAGAGGATCCCGATCGCGGCAACGCTTTTCATGACAAACATCTTCATTAGTTCACCTCGCATTTTTCAAAAAAAAGGAAAATCGTATCACACCTCCAAGAAACACCATTCTACTTGAATCTACGGGTGACCAGCAGAGATAACATAGTCATAAACAACAGCGCCAATCCACCCGGTTCGGGGATGGCTGACGTGCTACCGCTGCCGGACCCAATCGGCGTCGTTGCTCCAAAACGCCCGTTCCAAAAGTTGTAATCGTCGTTATCGACCATGCCGTCGGGAGTACCGGTTCCCGTCCCATCATCGCCGTCGGCCGGAAAGTCCCCAGGAAAGCCGGCGGCGGAAACTGAATCGGCCCAGAGGGTGTAGTCCGCAGCGTCCACGATGCCGTTGCCATTGTAGTCGCCCTCAATGGTGGCTGTGCCGAGGTTGCCCAACCTGAAGTTGCGCCACGATTCAACACCGTCCCAGTCGGTCTTGTGTTCGAATTGAATGAAATCGAGATCGTAACGGCCATGTCCCGTTGGGGACGAGCCCACCAGTTGTCCCTCCCAATAGAGATCGAGCGTACTGGCGTCTTGTCGGTAGTGGACGTCGATGTCGACATATTCCTCGTTGGTCATTTGCAGGCCACTCACAATGGTGTCGTAGCCACTACTGGCATTGCCTATGCGAAACTCGTAAGAGCTGGCGTCGCTACCGCGAAAGATGGCAAACATGCGATCTTCACGGCCATCGGACAGGCCAAAATCCCCAGGCGCGTGCTTGGCGGAAAGAATAAAATCGTTGTCGCCGCTATCGTAGGGACCTTGATGGCGAAACTCGGTGTGAAACACCCAGTCCTTATCCTCGTGCATTGCCGTCACATCGATGGGATTGGGCGGGTTGAACGAGTCGTACATCTCGGTGGGCGAAAACCGTCCGAGTGAACCGGCCGTTTCAATGGACGTGGCCTGGTACGTATCGAACAACCATCCAAATGAGGTGTGAATCTTGCCGTGGTCGACGGCGATGTCGCCCGCAAATGGATTGACTTCATTGAGCGTGTTGTACGGAATCTGAATTCCAGGGAGGCCCGCCGACAGTGGAAAAGTCACTTCGGGCGGTGTGGCATGTGCAGCGCCAGCACAGAGAAGCAGACAAAAACAGGTGGCAACGTACCGCATCCGACCAAAACCCTCCAATTGACCCCACCCCGGCCGCATAAGCGACCTAAATGCCTAGGTCATGATAACCGGATTTCAGCCTTTATTCAAGCGTTCGCCCTGTTTGTGCGACGTTTTTTTAATCTATCCTTTGGCAATACAACCCTGTAAACGTCGGGAATATCCGTAAAAAAACAAGTGTGTGCGGAATCCCACGGCGACTCTCCTGGTCGGCACACTCTCGGTAGAGAGCACCATCGCCATCGATGAATGGCGTGTCGGCCTCGCAGACGAGGGAGGCAGCCGCATGTTCTTTAGCGACGCGTTCAACCTTTCCGGTACCCGCAGCGCAACCTTCGGCGGCGGTTCAATTGAGCTAGCAACTCTCTGCATTACCGCCAAACCAATGGGCCGGTTAGTGCGAACCGGATCGTTATATCAACAAGCAGAGAGCTGGTCGCTAGGATTGGAACCACGAGAATAAAAGAAATGGCAAGAAAACAAGTAACCAAAGAATCAAAGGAAATGACCAAACTAACGAGGTCGCGAGAGTGTAAAAACAAACCAGGGAAGACATGTTTGGACTTCTTGAGTGGTACAGCAAAGTAAGAAAAAATCCCAATCCGGTGAGGGAGGCCGCGATAGCGAGTGCTATTGCATCCGAGTCTTTCGAGAGCATCAAAAGGACGAACGGGCAAAGGGCATTCATCGCTGTTGCAAAGTTCACGTAGGAGTTATGCCATCGGTATCTCATGTGCGTAAAAAACCCTGACACCAAAATACTGTAGGCGGCCAGCGCAAACCCGCTTGAAAGAATGCCAAGAAGCAGACGAACGGGTCCGAGGTCACTGTTTGTGAGAAAATCAAATCGTTGGATGGTGCCGACAATTGCCGCACCACCGGCGATGATAGCTGTCCAGATCATCAAGGTGCGGATCGAAAACTGCGTCCTTCTCTTTTTGCTCTCTGGACGCTCAGTGAGATCATTCATGACGCGACTTCTGGGGCTATTTTTCTGGGGTCAGTCCTGCTCTTCGAAAAGGCATGCTGGGCTAACTGCCTAAAGCTCATCTAGCACTCCTTCACGCAAGACCAAACTTATCGGAAGTGGGCGGGCGGGCATAAGTCCATCTGCCGGAGCCCTATGCCAGCGGTATAGGTGATGAACAGATCCTTGCCGAAGTTGCCGACCAGTGCCCCTTTGGTAAGTCCCTTCTGCTGGCCCCGCAGCAAGTCGCCACACGCTGATCGTCGACGCCTGGCAGAAGATCCTTTTCTGTCTGTGTGTGGGGGGGGCTGCACGTTCGTCGGTATCAAGTGACCAACGTGCCGCGGTCTCAGTGACCGTTTATCTTGTGGCCGTGGTCATCGTGGGTGTTTTCGGTCGTCTCGTTGTGCCAGCGCAACGGAGGGACTTTACCGAACGATGGCTCGTGAACACCGAACGTGCAGATCGGGCTGTAGGGATAGGTGTCTGTGATGTAGTAGCCATAGACGCCATTGATGTCGGTGGCCCCATTGCACTCGTCCAGGTTACCGGTGTTGCCGTTATCGTACACCCAGTCGTCCAGATAACGGCCCAACGGCAGCCCAAAGTCGCTGTCAAAGTCCCCCGGGCGGTTGGCGATGTCCCAAGGCGTCGGCGGCGTGCCGCGATTGAAGTTGGGCGGCAGTCCTGCCACAGGGTCGCGCGATTCGCCATCATTGAGTTCGTATGTCTTGAGGACATAGCCCGATTGGGCCTTCGCCAAAACGCCTTGTGGATTGACAAACCAGTGGCCGTAGATTGGAAACCCATCCTTTGCGAAGCCGATCAGCGGGGATCCGTTAGCGGATGGCGAGGTGGCCTGGTCATCGTCCTTCTGCAGAGGATGCGTGATGGCGTGGTAGTGATAGGAGCCTTCGAAGCCGTGTCCAAAATATTCGTCGAAGATAGCCGCCATATTCTCGGCGTCGGGCTCCTGCAGGGTGTAGGCCGGGATTTCGTACCAGACCGACCGTCCCCCACAGCCGGTCGCGTTGCCTGCGGCGTTGGCTCGAGGGTGCGCGGGGTGATAGCAAAAGCCTGAGTCCATCGCGATCCCGATGCCGTTGAGCAGCACGCCGTCGTAGTCCATGAAGTTGGTCGGGTTACGGTCGGTGTCGTCGGCGACCCGTGGCTCGGACATGCGCGGGTGCCCGGGAAGATAGGTCACCTGTCGGTCGTCGTGGTCGATCTCGGTCACCCAGACGTCCGGCTCGGTGCGTGCGCCGACGTCACGGCCGAAGTCATGATTTGGGATCATGTTGTGGACCATGCGGCAATGGGTGGCCGCCTCGGGGTCGGTGGTGGGAGTGACGGTCGCGTAGTCCCAGCCTCCTGGAATGGTCGGGTTGTCCGGGTCCTGGATGTAGTCTCCGCCGACGATGACCAGGGTCGATGTGCACCGTGCTCACGACGTCGGTGCCAGGGTAATAAGGCGCGTCTTCGTCGAAGTTTGAGCGGTCATCGGCTCCGACGGAGCTGTAGTCGCCATCATTGGCGTCCAGCGCGTAGGTGCGACAGTCTGGGTTCCGGTTTGAGAGCGCCGCGTTCAACATCCCAGCGGGCGTTTCATTGAGATCGGGGTTGGGCGTGTACGTGTCGTCGCTGGCAACCGCCAACGCGCCATTGTTGATCAGGTCTCCGGTCACCGACCCGCCGAGCCTCAGGGTAGAACTCGACTCAATTACGACCGTTGGCAGGGTCAGGTTGTTGATGGTTACGTTGTCGCCGGTGACCCTGAAGATGCTCGTCGCATCACCGCCGCTAATTGAAATGTTCTTCTCCTCGCCATCGATCACGAGGTTGCTATTGATTTGAAGATCGCCAAATGCCGAGTCCAAGGGTATCGTTTGACCCTCGAGAGCATTGGCAAACAAAATGTCGAGCGGGTCGGTGTGCGTGGCAGCATGCGCGACAGCATCTCGCAGCGAAATGCCGCCGTTGTCGATGCCGTCGTTTTCATCGATCGTCGTATTGACAATCACCGGCTCGCCTTCAGCGGAGCTCGAAGTAGCAACCGCCATGCGGCTGCTCTGGTCCAGGTTGTCGCGAACAATAACTGTTTGATTTTCGGAAATTATGAGGGTGCCCTGGTGAACCAGGCCATTGTCGATCGTGCCCGAGCCGGTCAGGCTGTATCTGCTGGCCAGTTTTATGCCATTGGCGGCAACCAATGTTCCGCCGCTACCAAGGTCGGTAACGGCTCCCAGTTGGGCGACATTCGCGTCCAGCAGGATTGCCGTGTTGCCGTTGAGATTCAGTGTTCCATGGAAATCAAATCCAGATGAATGGTTCAGATCACCCAGTGACATATTGCCACCGAAAAGTGTGATCTCGCCGCCACCGGAAACCGGCGCTGCAACCGAACCCGAGCCGGTGAGCAGGCCACCGGTTTCAATCATCACGCTCGGTGCTGTCAGATTAAAGCAACCCAGATCAAGCGTCTGGCCCGATGCAATTGTTACCGGACTGGTGGTAACCACGTTCCCGATCAATTGGGCCGGGAGGAGGGGCTCGACGGTGATCAGCACAACCGCGGTATCTAACAGGCCAGTCGGTTCGGCTACGGTCAGTTGAAAGACCAGGTCGAGGTTTTGGCCGCTCGTGTTTAGGGGGGCCATCAAGGAGGCAGTCGCGGTGTTGTGGCCGGTCAGTTGCACGACCGGCTGACTCAACTGTTTCCACAGGTAGGCGGAGATATCTCCACTGCTCCCGGTGCCGTCAAGGATGACAATTGCACCCGGAATCACCACTCGGTCAACACCTACGTCTGCCACTGCCTGGCGGTGATCGTCGGTGACGGTGTTGGCCTGGGTATCGGTGTTCGTGCCGTCGGTGAGCCTGTCGGCAGAATCGGCATCGGTGGCGGTTGGGGCAGGCAGGTCCGGGATGGGCTGGTTCGCGGGGGCCACGGTTTCAACTTGCCCGACCTGGGCGAGCGGGTCGTCGGGCCCGGTCGAGAGATCGACCCTCAGATCGGCCGCCAGCATGAGCCGCGGTTCAAGCATTTGGAACGACCGCTGGCAACGGCCGGCCCTCTGCCGGGTGGCGCTATCCTTATCGCGACGGTACTTGCATGTTCTGCCCATATCCCGGGTTGGCTCTCACAGCTTCGAGCCGAGGGTTGAAGAATAGTTTGACGACGACCGGCCTCCCATGGGCGCATCTCGACCGAGTGGAGATAACTTCCCGTAGGTTAAAACCCCAGACACAAAGAAAAGTTTCACAAGAAATTCGGGCTTTCACAAACCAGCGAGGCACTTCATGGTAAACGTATTTTTACAGTATAACCCACGGATTTTAAGTTTCCTAAAAATCGAGAAAGTCATCATTAACGTTCCGTGAAATCCACCCGAAGCGGTGGCGGTCGATCAGTCGGCGGGAACGGGAGATTCGGCAGGAGGAAGAGAAGCGGCAGCATACAGATCCTGCGTCTGGTCCGCGTCAGGTGCGGCACTAGGATCGAGCTGCAATTGGTACGTGCTCCGCGCGCACGGCGCGTCACTGTTGGCCGGTCACTGCCGGCGGCACCCTGAATCGATCGCCAGGATCACCAAGACAGACCACAATGACAACAGGCGTTTCATAGATCCAGATGGTACCCTTATCCTCCAGTCGATGCAAATCCACGCGGGCAAAAAAGCGGCCATTTGTCCCGTCAGGTGTTAGCACGTCGGGTTGTGTCTCTGTTCGGTCCGCACGCAACGGCAAGCCGAGAAAAGCAAATGACAAGCCTGGCGGAGCTATGCCTTGCCCTGCGAGAGGATGTGCCTCGGGATGACCTCTGGCAGGATTCTATAGTGGGCCGAACCAGACTCAACCAATGACCCTATTTCTCAAGGAAACTGGGTGTCACCACAGGGCGCCATGCAGAATGCGACCCGTGGTACGCAGAATGGGCGGAATCGATACCGAGCTTGGCGAGCTCATCACCCTTGTTAACTGGAAAATAACGGGTCAGAAAAACTGTGGCGATTCACGTCTGGATCAACTGCTTAAGACAACGAGTTGTATGCGGAGGATGGGGAGGCTACAATTCCCATAACTACTATGGCATTAATTCTAATTTGATTTTTAAGGAGTGTGCTAATGCGATTGTCAGCTGTCGGTTTTTGTTTTTTTATCTTGTGGTCCAGCCCTCTTGTCCAGGCGGGCAGCTACGTGAAAACTGACGGGATGACCGTCAGTCCTCTTTTGACAACCAGTGGAAATCCTCACGCTTACAGCGGAGCCATTAGCACCGGCCATTATTTAGGGGATGCCAACCTTCAGTCGGCGAACCTGCAGGATGCGGAACTTTCTGGTTTGAACGCCAAGAGGGCAGATTTTTCTGGCTCCGACCTGAAAAGAGCGCACTTTAACAGCACCTATATGGAACGTGTAAAATTCGTCGGTGCAGTGCTGGTTGACGCCGATCTCACCAACGCCAACCTGCTACGCGGAGATTTTACCAATGCAGACTTAAAGAGGGCGAAGTTCAATAATGTCAATCTGCACTTCGCCAACTTCACGGGAGCAAATCTCGTCGGGACGGACCTGACCGGTGCAAACCTGCATAGCGCCTGGTTGGATAATGCGACCTTTGATCGTGGCACAACGCTCTACGGTGGCCAAACGGTTAGTGAACTAGGTTTCAATGTAGGCGATTTAGAGAGTTTTCTTACTGACCAACAAAGCGCGCAGAGTGCGGCGAATCTGACGCTCGTTCCTGAGGCGAGCACGCTATTGCTCGCAGTGATTGGACTTGTTGTCTGGGGGCTGACTCGGACGGAATCCTTTACGTAACCAAGATTCAGTCCGTCACCCCGGTCGTACCGTGCTCCCAGTTCCTGGGTGGCCCCGTTTGTCCGTTTTAGAGTGTGGAGAAGATGGCCACCCTCTTGTGCGCTTTCCAAGAGGGTTACTGCCAGCTTGCGTGTAACAGGTCGGTCAGTGGTTTGACAACCGGTTGGTAACAGGGAACCTCGATCAGGTTGTGCTCTTCAGGACATTCGCTCTTCCGTCAGGTACTGCACCGCCTTTGGGCGCCAAGCCGGCACTGACCAGGAGATGGGGTCGTCGTTGATATCTACCTTGAAAGCACCGTGGAATACTTTGCCGAAAGACCGTGTATGGTACCCGTGATTCTGGAAATGCTGTGGCAGCGTGATCGCATCAGGCAGGGCTTTGCGAAAGCTGCGTCGGTTGTCAAACACCATGTGTGGTTCAGGTCTGCGGCCTGTCAGCACAGAAGCGCGCGACGGTCCGCAGGAAGCGATCTGGCAGTACGCCCGTCGAAAAACCATGCCTGAGCTGGCCAGCTGGTCAATGTTCGGCGTTTTCACCGACGAGTCACTATAGCAGCCGAGGTTGGGCGCAGATCGTCGACTGCGATGAACAGTACGTTCTGCCGCTGATCAGCGCGAGTGGGGTCATCTCCGTGGGCGGATTCGCTGATGCCAGCCAGCACGTTAAGAATGACGATCAGGGTGAAGATGATCACCTTAGGCAGGGAATCGAACTCAGGCAACTCCATCACAGATGGTCCGCTTCGGGTATTCACCTTCGAGACCAGCTGATTGGTTCGAATGTTTTCCAGGATGCAATGGATCTTCGTGGCGCTAATGAATAGAGCCGATCGGATCATTGTGAACAACCTTACTTTCTTCAACAAATGGTCGTTAGCGTTACCATGAATTGCTAGAGCACACTTCAAAACGTTAGCTGAAGTCGCCAGCTTTCGCGACGGGTGCGGAAAAACCACAGCTGTGGTGAGTTTGACCACCGGTGATTGGAGTCTTAAACCGGCGTCGATAACCGCCAGCGTTGGTCAGGGCCAAGAGGGCCAGCAGCCCGGTGGTAGGTTCGGGGACTGCCAAGAGTTGCATGGGACTTGGGCACACCGCATTTGGCACGAGCGACTCAGCCTGATTTCGATGCGAGAGTGTCCACGCGTCGTTGGGAAAGTACGCGGCCGCCTGCCAGTCTACGTGGATGCGATTTCCGGGCCAGGTTCGGACCGGTGGGGTTGAGTTGCAGTAGTCCGAAGTATGCCCGTTTCTTGGCAAAAACTCTGGCTCGTTTGAAGTCATGACTACATAGTTGAAAGATGCCGTGTAAGCCTTCCCCTCGCCTGGATGGTCTTCAAGGTAGGGGAGCGTGCCGTTTTTTCTCGCATATTCTTCCGAGACGATTCCATCGACGAGTCCGTTATGCCACAGAAAGCTCGGAAAGTCTTTGATGTGGGCTGTAGCAAATGGGGTAGAGACGTCCAACTTGTCTACCACTTCCATGAAGTCACTGTAACTCTGACTGTTAGGATCACTAAGGGGGTTTTCCCCACCCTTAACGGAAACTCCCACAGCGAAAGACGATCCCATCACGGGCCATAGAGGAATATTCGGAATTTGCTTCCGGGCAGCCCAGAGGATTGCAGCGGCCTGGCCAGCTGCGTAACCAGGTTTATTATCGTAGTCGCGAGATTCGAGGTCGAGCGTCAACACCACGCGGCCCATATCCTCTGTATCGTTGAGGCCAAGCAGCAGCTCGTTGTCGTGCGAGCTGAAGGCATGCTCAAAAATGTCCGCAGGGCTGACTGGTGGTATTGATGGCTTAAGGCCATCCCACCATTTCGCCAGGTTCGGGGCCTGGACGCCGACCGTATACTTTTCATCGCCTGTCGAGAGTGTGTTGATCTGTTCTCTCGTGAACTGACCGATGATTCCGCTATTGGCTCGAACGTGGGTTTTATTGCTGACAAGGCTATTGATGTTGGCACTGTTGAGATCCAAAAACCAGACGGACTTTGCGGCCGTTACGGCTCTGACTGCCGGTGTGGGCAGGAGCAGAGCGGCAGCTAAGATGGTTAGGCATTTCATCGGTGTGGTTCCATGGAAGGGGTGTTGTGGGAGATCATTGGTACACGACGAAGTACGACCGTCGAGTACGGCCTGCCCCCGGGCCGGGTAAAAAGTGGTTAAGGAGACAAGGGGATAGGTCTGGCCACACGAAAACCAATAAGGTGGTAACGGCTGTTCGGTTGGATGCTGTAGCGGTCGGCAGTACGGACGACTTTCGGAGGAGAGCCGAACGCCCCGCCACGCAACACACGGCCACCATCGCCTGAGGCAGGGCCTGTCGGGTTGCGGCTTACCACCCCCAGTCCCTCATAATTACCATACCTATCCTGGCACCACTCCTTCACGTTGCCGTGCATGTCAAAAAGGCCCCAAGCGTTCGGTTTTAACTTGCCGACCGGATGCGGAGTGTCATTCGATAGGAGGACATTGGGGTTGTTGCGGTTGCCGTTGTACCATGCGTACTCGCCAACCCGGGATTGGTCATCCCCAAAGCTGTAAGTGGTAGTCGTGCCCGCGCGGCAGGCGTATTCCCACTCGGCTTCCGTCGGCAGGCGATATCCCCCCCCCTCCTGATCGCTCAGCTTGTGGAAAAACTCTACCGCATCGTCCCAACTCACCGTCTCCACCGGTTTGGCCCCGTCTTTGCTGCGGCTGGGATTGTCACTCATCACCCGCTCGTACTGAGCTTGCGTCACTTCATGCACACTCAAATAAAACGGTTTTGTAATCTTTACGAAATGCTGGGTTTCGTCGTCATCACGTCCAAGTTCTGACTTCGGGCTCCCCATCAAAAACTCACCCGGCGGGATCAGGTTGAATTTCATGCCGACCGAGTCCGTGATTTGGACAGGCGCGCCAAGGTGGTCGGACCAGGCTTTTTGATGGGCCTTGGCTTGTTCGCTACCAAACGGAGTAACGGCAAGCGGTGGATCTGCTTCCGCCTGACGACCGGCAAGGCATAACAGCACCAAGCCTACCCACAGATACGACAATCGGTTCATCTCGCCCCCATTGTAAACGTGTTACCATCGGCCACATCCAGCGTGTTCTATCCTATCCTGCCTGGCATGTGTCATCCACCGGATCGGCATAGCGACCGTTTAAATTCCAACTACTCCCCGATCAGGTTCCTGACGGAGTTACCTCACCCGCACCGCACTCGAAGCGGTGCGGCTACCAGGGCCAAGAGGGCTAAGAGCAGGGTGGCGGGTTCTGGGACAGCAGTCGCACCTTCTGAACCGGTCGCTAGAGCTTCAAAGTTGGTTTTCGAGAGTAGGTAGTCAGCCTCGACTACCGTTGCTGCTCCTGAGCCATTGCCGTTAAGGGCGAAAGAAGCCGGTTCCGCGCCGCGCACTCTATTGGCACAGCTTTGGCCGCACCCAGGGGTGCAGAGCACCCTGGGACGTCGTTCAGCCCAACTGCAGTTTATCCAGATACCACTCAGTGAACCAATCGATGGCAGTTTCAGTCAGTCCATGCGGACCAGGTTGGTAGCGGCTGGAGTTTACACCCGCCTGGTTATTTTCACACAACGCGATGTCCTGTTGCATCGTAACCTTCCAGAAGGCGGTCAACCGTTGCAACTCGTAATCTACTCCCTTAACGGCGTCGGGGTGCACCCACCAGAATGCACGCACCTCAGTAGTGGTTGGCCCTGATGGCATCATCGAAATGCCCCAGGCGTAGTCGCCGGGCGCCTCGAACCAGAAGTTGGGCCGGATCACCAGAACCAACGCACCCACATCGCGCTCGGAGAAACTTCCCATCAGCGGCGCGACGGGCTGGCCGTCCGGGCTTTGACTGACAAATCCCTTATTCAGAACGATGCGGCTGGAATCGTGCACCGGATCGTCGGCAGAGGAGATGGGACTGCATTCCAGGCCGATCTGGCGCCACCGTTTCATGCAGGTTTCTCTAATCGTGTTGGCTTGCGCTGCCCCCTCGGCCGTTTCCTGCTCGCGCGGGGTGTTCATGATGTGGCTGTATTCGGCATGGCCGGCCAGGCAGTGATAGCACTCGAGGAAATTTTCAGTGAATAACTTCCAATTGGCGTTGATCGTATAATGTTCGGACCATGCCGTCTTAGCACGTTCCAGCCCTTGCTGTTGCAAACGCGGGCCAAAGTCACTCTGAATCTGATCAAAGGGTGGAGGCGTATCAGCCATACAGATGAAGATCAGTCCGTTGAGCACACGCACGTGCACACTGTGCAGGCCGAACCTGGACTTATCGAAGTTGTCCTCAAACAACCGCGCGGTCTTCAGCGCGCCGTCCAATTGATAAACCCATTGATGGTACGGGCACACTAGAGTCCGAACATGTCCTGACGACTCCAAGCAGATCTGCGATCCCCGATGACGACAAACATTGAAGTGGCCGTGAATGGAGCCATCTTCACCACGAACGATGATGATTGATTCTGTGCCAGCTACAAAGGTGAAGTAGTCTCCCGGCTGCTTGATTTGACTGATGTGGCCGACAAATAACCATTGGGACATGAAGATGTACTTCATGTCCAACTCAAAAATGAGTCGATCGACATAGAATGGCTGCGCCATCGACCAGCCAGGCTGGTGAGTGCTTACTAATTCTTCGATGTCCTCAGTTTTTAGACGCATTGTAAATCCTGTCCTAGATATCAGAAGAAAACCGGTCACCGCACGCGCGTACTGAGTCACCTGAGTAGCAAAACGGCTGGATACCGGATTCCCGAACTGACAACCTCACCGATCCATTCGGGTGTCAGCGAGAGGGCCAACCAGCCTCACTCTGGCCTGGTCTTCGACTCGGGCACCGCGAACTCGTTTCTATTTCTCACCTCAGACGGAGGCGGTGCCGAGGTAAAGCTGAAGGCATGTTTTATGAACAAGGCGGAGAAGATATTTTTCCAGCGCACCTATCGGCTCAGCGAGCTAAAAAAGAAATGAAACGGGGTTCCTTGTCGTTGGATCCAACTCGCTGTTGCAGCGATCTGGAGCCATCGTGAGCACCTTTCAACACGTTGGAGGGATGGCGATGCCCACCTCGTTGGCGGTGTCGACGATCGTTTGCCAGGTGCCGTTGGGAAACGGAATTCCCTCCCGCTCGCGCACCTCACGAGTACGAATTTCCATTTCACCTGGAATCAAAATCTCGTCCGTTTGTTCGTCGGTCCGCACGGATTTTACAGCCGCAAAGTACGCATCCACGCTACTTCGAAAAGTGTCGACGTCGACGAATCGAGCGACGTCGATCGCGATCAGGAATGTTCCATTGCCTTCAATATAGTCATCCTGGTAAGCAGCACCGTATCCGGTGAGAATGCCCGCAAGGACTTCGGCCATCAATGCCAGGGCATAGCCCTTGTGGTTACCGAAAGGCCGCATGGCCCCGATGATCTCCAGATCGAGTGTCATGAATTCAGCCGGATCGGTGGTTGCCCGGCCGTCCTTGTCATACACCCAATGATCAGGGATTGATTCGTCGTTTTGCAAGGCCATCACGACCTTGCCAGCCGCGGCGACCGCCGTGGAGATGTCGGTAACCAACGGCGGGCGCGATTTTCCCGGAACACCAAATCCCATTGGGTTGGTCGCCATGACACGTTGGGTCCCGCCAAATGGCGCCATCAAGCCCCCACGCGGACCGGCACTACACCACATCAGTCCGATCAGCCCTTCGTCGACGATCCTTTTCACGTAACCCCACAATGCTCCCACGTGATTGCAGTTGGTAACACCGACGGCGCCGATACCCAGCGCGTTGGCATTCTCGATGACATGTCCCACCGCTTCGTTGGCACTATGCATGCCAAAACTGCGGTTTCCGTTCAGCAGCGCCGTCGGGCCCTCGCTCCGCACAACGTGCGGTCTTGCGTCCGGGATAATCTTGCCGGAACGAATGTCACTTACAAAGCGCGGTACTTGCAGGCAGCCGTGCGAATCGTGCCCGACCAAATTGGTTTCGACCTGGTAGTCAGCCACAGCGCGTGAGATATCCGGAGGTGTGCCCAGTTTATCGTAAATGGCGCTGGCGAGTTGTCGCAACGACTGGTGGTTGATTGTAGGCATGTTTCGTGTAGGCAAATCTTGGGCTTAGTGAAGTTTCCTTTGTTTTCCGATTCGGCATGTGGCACAAACCGCCCGCAGCTTCGCACACTTCAGGTAGGCTACGGTTAAAGCTGAGTACCTTGCCGTCCTCAAGGAGCTGCGCAAAGCGACGGCACGCATACGTCGAAAAGACAGGATAGCGCAGGTGCTCGACGGCGCCAACCGGTTGGCCACAGAGTAGGGCGATCTTCACGTCGGACCTGGCCATGGTAGTTGATGGGTAAGCGAATCGAGAGGGAAGGACCGCTAAAAATAGAGGTGTCGCGCCGAAGCCCCGCGCCCTGTTGGATAAGGTTAAGCGAGTTTCGCTCTTGGGTGGTTGCACTTACGGTTGCAGCCGACAAATCCCACCAGACCCAGGGCCAACAGTGCCAAGCTCGACGGTTCGGGGATAAAGGTTACCTGACCGTCGTCGACCCTGAAGTGCGAGTTCCTGTGGTGGATGCAGCCTGACGGACAGTCGCCCCAGGCCCGGATGAAGGTGTAGAATGGCGGATTGGCCTGGATGGTGCTCCCGCCCCAAAGGTAATGAAATCGCAGAAGATGCGTGTGTCTGGCGTGGCCTCATCGATTCAGGTGAGGTTGGTGGTCACTTGCGCCAAGAGTGTTTCACCTCGGGCGTAACGATCGAGATGGCCGGCGTTGTCGTTGCGCAATAAATTGGATACTTTACGGGTGACACCCCCCCACCCCGATCAACGAGGCTCTATGCTCAGCAACGAACAATACCAGTACTTCCAGACTTTCGGCTTTATCATCGTGCGCCAGTTCTTCACCTCCGACGAGGTGAGGACCCTCCGCGAAGAATTCGAGAAAGGCCTTAATCTGGTTTACAAGGACCGCCCGTTCGACGGCTCCGAGCGACACTGGGCATCGCAACTGGGTCCCGATACGCCCTTCTACGCCAGCCTGCCTGAGGACGAGCGTTTCTGGTCGATCACCGCGCAGCTCTACGGCGAAGACGCCTTCGTCGCCAGCACCGACGCCAATCGCTACATCGGTGATACCCCCTGGCATTTCGATCATTTTATTGACCCTGCCGAAGACTGCTACGGGGTCAAATTCGTCTTCTACCTTGATCCGGTCGGCCCCGATAGTGGCGCCCTGCGGTTGGTGCCCGGCTCGCACAAGCTTCCCTTGCATGATGACCTGCGCGAGAAGATGCCGTTGATGGGTTTGAGTGTGGAAGGCGTCCCCTCGTATGCCAGCACCTGCGAGCCGGGCGACGTGCTCGCCTTTGACATGCGCTGCTGGCACGCCAGCAGCGGCGGGGCCAAGGGGCGCCGCATGAGCAGCTGCTGCTACTATAAAAACCCCGAGACCCCCGAGGAAGAAAAAGGCGCGCGCAAACGCGTTGCGCTAAACCGCAGGACAGCGGACGAATACGACCATTCCGACACCCCGATTTTCCATCCCCACTGGGTCGCCAACCACCAAGGCAGCTCCCTGCGGCAAGGCTGGATCCAACGGCTGGAGGAGTTGGGGTTTTTGCAGCCGGCGGACTGAGCGGCAGCGCGGCCTCCAGGAAAACATTCCCCATACGCCGGGGGCATCCGGGTGGTGGGTCGCAGGCTAGCCCCGCTACTCAATCGTCACGACGTCTTCACGCGTTTCCGCAAATGGACCACGGCATGCGCCAATCATTGCGGGCTGTTCATCCTCCATTCGATGCAGATCGACACGGGTGAACAGCTGCGATGAGCCACCGCCACGCGGCCTGCACAGGCACCCAGCCACACAACCTCACCGAACTCGAAGCGGTGCGGCTATCAGGGCCAGGAGGGCTAAGAGCAGGGTGGTCGGTTCAGGGATGGCGCTTGGGGTAATTGCTAGGATGCCGACGGAATCTCTCCAGGCTGCATCCATTCCGCTGGCCCAGGTTGGCTCGTTGTCGGTGTAGTAGAAGGAGTTGGTCCAGGTGGTTCCCGTGATGCGGCCTGCAAGACCGGTAAGTGTGGCCCCGCTCAAGTTCGCGCCACTGAGGTTGGCATTGTGGAGCCGGACCAGGCCGAGGTTGGCATTGGTTAAGTTGGCAATGGTCAGGTCGGCACCCATTAAAAGTTGCACCTCGAAATAAGCACCGGTCAGATTTTCCTCAGCGAGGTCGCCATGGGGCTGCATATTGAAATTGCCGATAACATTACCATCAGTCCCGGTGACAGGCGTCAGGTGGCCACCCCAACCAGAAAAACTCGTCTGCTCTTTTTGGATGTTGTAATCTTGCAAGCTGCTGCCATCTTCATAAAGCACCCCGTATGAATCCATGAGCAACAGGTCGCCTACCAATAACTCGGAGGCGACATCAGATTCTCTGTCTGCAATCTTTTGTTTGAGGTTCTCGAACGTATCTCCACGCTCGACCTCCAGAGTAGTCGTGTTTCCATGATTGTGTTTCACGAAAAGCTGCATCCCGATAGCCGTGGTAGGACTGCAGGACACCATGGCCAGTAGTAAAAGAAGAATTCGACCAAATAGTATTGCCTCAATTTGCGGCATGTTATTTATCGTCATTGTTATTTGTTTAGTGGCTAGAAGACGGTTGCGAACAGACGTATTAGCCATCTGCGTGTTTTTGTCGCGACCAAAAGGCGGTGCAAGATCACTGGTCAGGTTGACGTGCCCCCGGTACGGCCGCGAGGGCCAAGAAGGCCAGCAGCAGGGTGGCCGGTTCTGGGACGGGATCTGCTCCTGAACCACTGGTGATCCACGCGCCAAAGTTATTCACCCATAGAGCATAGCCAGCTGTTGTCGAATCGGGGCTGTCCCCGTCACGCCAGAGGTTGTAGTCCGCTGCATCCACGGTGCCGTCGTAGTTAAAATCGCCAGCCAGGATGGTTACGCCAGTTTCGATCGCCAGGAGACCCTCGGCAGCAAGGCCTGTAATATTCCAGAGCAGGTCGTCCGGCAGCGGAGGGAGGCTGCCCATCCCATTTTCCGGTGAAGCCAGTGTTGGGGTCTGCCGTCGGCCCATCTCCCCAAGTGCCCGGAGGCGGCCAGTTCGGTTTTTGAAAGAGCACGCCAATATGCGCAAAAGGCCGTCATTGGCGGGTTGGTGAGCCCGGAACAAAAGCTGAATCACTCGTGGGGAATTCGAGATAATTCTTGCTTCCCGGCCACTTGCCGGATAAGGTCGTAACAGATTTGGGAGGTAAGGTGAAACTTATTGGGATGAGAAATCCTGTCAGCCGTCTGGAGTCGTCAAGATGAGAATTGCGTACCGGGTAATCGCCTCCACGATGTTGTTAGTTCAACCGGTTGATGCGGTCGGGGAAGTCGCCGGTCACGACTGGCCGTGCTGGCGGGGCCCAGAGCGGAATGGCATCTCGCGCGAGACCGACTGGTCGTGGGAGTGGGGATCGGAGGGACCCAAGGTCCGCTGGCGGGCCGCGGTCGGCAATGGGTTCTCCTCTTTCGCAGTCGTTGATGACCGGGTTTACACGCTTGGCAACAGGGAGAACACCGATACGGTATTTTGCTTTGACGCCAACACGGGGGATATCTTGTGGCGTCATAGTTATCCTTGCGACCTGCAGCCCGCCTCCTATGAGGGCGGTCCTGGCTGCACCCCTGCCGTCGACGGAATGCATCTATTCGTGTTCAGTAAAGGAGGTGACCTGTTCTGCCTGCACGCGGCTACGGGCGAAACCGTCTGGTCGAAAAAGTTTCCGCCTTGGCCATATCTCCCGGGCGACTGGGTAAACACGTGGCGCTATGCCGGTTCACCACTTCTCTGCCAGGAACGGCTGATAATGAGTGTCGGTCAAGCCGGCCTGGCCCTTAACAAAACGGATGGCGACGTCATTTGGGAAAGCGCCGCGGGTCACCCGGGATACTCATCGCCGGTACCCTTTTCTGCTCAACAGGGACAAGCAGTTGTATTTTTCTCAGGCCACGCCGTAGTTGGCGTCATGGCAAGCTCCGGGCGCCAGCTGTGGCAGTTGCCCTGGAACACCGAGTGGGACCTGAACGCGGCGGACCCTATCATTCACGATGGGAAGATGTTTGTCTCATCGGGCAATGGAGTGGGCTGCGCATTGTTTGATATTACGGCGGATCCGCCGGTGGAACTTTGGCGCAACAAGCGTATCAAAAACTTGATGAACAGCTCGATTTACTGGCAGGGGCACGTATTTGGTTTCAACGAGACGCACCTGGCGTGCATTTCCTGGGACACGGGCGAATTGAATTGGACGACGCGGGATCTACGCAAGGGATCCTTGGTCCTGGCGGGCGGGAAGCTCATTCTGCTGGATGAGACTGGCAAGTTGGTGATCGCCGAGGCCACAGGCCAGGGCTACAAGCCGCTGGCGGAAGCCCAGGTCCTCGACGGGCGATGCTGGACCACGCCGGTCCTGGCGGGAGGCCACATCTATGTTCGCAACGCGGCGGGGAAAGTCGTCTCGCTCGATGTGCGGGCAGACGAAAGGGAGTCAGCATCCGGCAATGCGCATGAATGACCAACGCAAATCGCTAGGCAGTGAATCTAAGGGCACAACTTCAGCGGATCATTAAGCGAACAGGCGTCGCCCCCTGGCCCAAGTTGTGGCAGAACTTGCCTGCCACGAGAGCCACGGAGCTTGCCCGAGCGTTTCCTGGGCACGTTGCGTCAGGCTTCCTGGGGTACTCCGAAAGGGCGGCCACCAAGCACGACTGACAGGTGACTGCTGAGGACTTCACAAAACGGGCCGTAGATCATGTCGCAACAGACCCGCACACCGGGTAGAGGCCTTTTGCACGACTCCGCTGGTCGAAACAGCTTTGTTGTTAGGCAGGGAGCAGGCGAGCAAATCGGTCCCCACACCCAATCAAAGAGAAGATGGCGAGAATAGTATTTGCGGTTACAGGAACAGTATTCGTTTGCGTTTTCTGGTAGAACTGGAAATACAAGGAGCCGGCATCCGAAAAACGGTCTGTTATGAAACTAAAGCTGATATCGAAGACGTCCAGTTCTCGCGGATTAGATGGGTGTCAGAAGTTCTCGCCAACTTTCTTTGCAGTTTGCGTCTTTGACGGTCTTGTTTGGCCTGAACACGGAGTTTTATCCGTTCTGTCTGTCGGCTGATGAGGTGCATAGGTGGTTCATAGAATGAAACGAGTCCTGTTCGTACTGATTTTAGTGTTGTCTTGCGTCTCGCGGTCAAACGCCGATCCACCCCAAGACGGCATAGCCGTGGTGGAAGCGAATCGACTGGCGAAGTTTCAGGAAATGTTAGGCCGATTGCCGCAAAAACAAATGACTGGCGTGGATCTTCGCTGGCATGCTGACTTGGCTGTCAACTACGCGACGAGCGTGCTTCATGAAAAGGCGGATGGCCGCCCCCTTTATGCCAACTATGTTTGGGGGGCGCCAGCGCATATGGATCACAGCGAATGGGATGTCCCGCACTGCGTGGGGCGCCTTCTGCATACGATCTTTTTGTGGGAGGCAATGGTGGAAAAGCGTGTCGCAGATGAGATGAAGGTCGAAACCCTTCGCAAACTCCTGCACCAAAGTATCTCGTCAGATGATCACTTTGCGCACTTCCCTAAATACTGTCGTCAGTCGGAGGAGATTGACTGGCATAGTCAACGGGAAGTGTTATTTGGGTTGGTGGGGTTGGTCCGACATCGCTCGGACGATCGTTCGCGACAGCTGGCGAAGGATTTGATCGATGCATACCTGAAGCTGCTCGCTCGCGATGACTTTTCACCCAATCCTCAATTGCATGGCCGAATGCTCGATGCGGTCCTCGACTACAACCGAACCGTTGATGACGAAACCGGACGACAAGTAGCGCAGAAGCTTGCGGATTTGTTTGGTGCCTGGTGTGACCAACAGACAGCGTTTCCCTCACCGGCTCATAATCATTCCATTCTGGGAACGATTGCCAATCTAATCGAGTTTGGAATCCAAACTGACCAGCCCCGTTACATACGGTCGGGGCAACGGATGATCGACGGACCTGTGTATTCCATCCGTTCATCCTTTGGCCACGTTGCCGAAGGAGCAACTGTGCGCGGGGAAGCCAACTGTACGGGCGACTTAATTCGAGCCTTGCTCATGCTGGGGCGGAAAGTCGATCCGAGGTATCTGGACGAAGCGGAAATAGCCATTCGCAATCATTTGTTGGCAAGCCAGCATCTAGATTCGTCATTAGCCCAATTCGTGCCGCGATCCGACTTGCCCGCCGACAACGAACAGCGTGTTTACACGGAGGCCGCCGGCCGAGCAGTCGGTGGTTTTTCCTTTACGCTTCCCAACGATCTGATTGATGCCGCGTATCCGCATTTGGCGGTCGATTTAGCCGAGGGCGGTATGCACGCGATCGTCGATGCGTGGGACAATACGATCCACGTGGCATTAGAGGCAATCACCGTACACCTGCTGTTTTCACAGAAACGGCCGGAGATTGAGGTTCGATCTCACCTCCCTGGAAAGGGGTACATCGAATTGATTATTCACCGTCCGGGGCGCCTGTACATTCGAATTCCGGGTACAGTTGAACGGAATAGCCTGAAGATCACAGCAGCTGGCAGGGACGTCGAGCTACGGTTTGAAGGAGCGTATGCTGTCATTCCGCCTCAGGAAGCCGGAATTCAGATTGCACTGGCGTTCCCACTGGCAAGAAAGTTCACCACCGAAACAATCGGCGACGATGTGTACCAGCAGGAGTGGCTAGGCGATATGCTCCGCAGCATGACTCCTCGCGGAAAAAACGTACCACTCTATGTGCCGTCGCGACTTGAGATTTACAAGTGACGGCGAACATCGGCCCGGGAATGACCGGCAGGCAAAATGCCTTGAGCGGATGATGAGGGAGTTGAATAATTACGACAAGCCCTCCGAAAACCGGTGATCACCCCAGATCACGATGCAGAATAAGAACCGGGCTGCGCAGAATGGGGCACAACAATTTGTTTGATAGTCCGTTGTCCCTTTCACCGCGGTATGCCCAGGCAAATTCGGAAGCCATCTCGTGAGTCAGAATAGGTGACGCCGTAGATTCCCAGGCGAACAGCACAGCGGGCATTGCCGGGAACATCGTAGTAGGTTCCACCTCGGCACACGGGGCTCAGCACGGTACGCAGTTCTGCATCCACATAATGAACGTCTTTGTGTCCACCCTTCGGATCGAAATGGTCCAGGGTGAATTCCCACACGCCACCGAGCATGTCGGCCAATCCAAACCCGTTTCGCCCTCGTTCTCCGTAGCAGTCAACTGGCGAGATCATCGCGAAGCCATCACTCCAGGGAAGCTTTGCGCCAGGCCAAACCTCGTCTCGATCTGGCAGGAAATCTATGGCCGAAATGTTGAGCCTTCCCTTGGTATCGTTCAGGTCATTTCCCCACCAGAAGTAGCTACTGTCATGACGGCCGCCACGACAGGCATAGGCCCACTCAGCTTCAGTGGGCAGTCGGTAGATCAAGCCGTCGGGCAGAGATCCGGCGTTTCGTTCCTTCTCTGTCAGCCAGGCACAAAACGCCTTCATGTCGTTATAGCTAACGCAAACGACAGGAAAGTTGTCCTGTTGGATGACGCCATGGTTCGGGGTTCTCCAACTCTTGTCTTTCATGTCCACCCAGGGATGTGGAGGCTTTCCACTTTTGCCATGTTGAGGGACCCAGGTTGTATCGAAACACATTGTCGTTCCACCCGGCTTCTCCGCATCCGTGACAAAGCCGGTTGTGTCTGCAAACACTCGAAATTGTGCAACCGTTACCTCCGTGCGCCCCATCCAAAAGCCATCCTTGACCCGCAATGGCCTGGGTTCCCCTTCGTAGGACTCTCGCACACCTCCGCCTGACGAGAATTTCGCACCTCCGTCTTGACTCACAGCCCACTGCTTTTCGGCCGCCGTGCTGCCCATCATGAAATCGCCGGGTGGAATGAACACGACCTCAAGGTTGACACGAGAGCCCAAACGTACTTGCTTGGCCCCGCCCTGGACTGGATTCTCGGCGCATGCGATGCCATCGTTATCCCAACCATTGCCGATGATTACGAAGAGCAACGCAGTCAGTGAACTGAGAGTCAAACAACCTGACCAAGCGTTCATGAAGGGATCTCACCTTAGGGAATATATTCCAGATAGAACCAACACCGACTATTAGCCCGCGAGCAGTTCGGCACACGCCTGCAGGCCAAGGTACTCATTGAACGGTGGCGGCGGCACCAAAGCACGCCGGCCACATCCAAGAAGCTGGCGCAATTGATCACATTTGCTGCAAGACCATGGAGCAGGTCACAGGGACTTTTCCCGTAGGGTGCGAGTATACCTTGTGTTATCGCTGGTCAAAAGAGGCAGAAACAGTCTTTAGCGACGAGGGGAGATTACTTCCTCACCCGCACCGCACTCGCAGCGGTGCGGCTACCAGGGCCAAGAGGGCTAATAAGCGGGTGACCGGTTCGGGGACTGCAGCCGTGCCTTCTAAATCGGTCGCAGGTCCAACTTCAAACCCATAACGTCCTGGGAACTCCAGCATTCAGGCCTCAGTAGCGTGTCGTTGGATTTTGGAGGTTATAATTGAAACTCCCTGTTTTCCCTGTAGAAAACAGGGAGAGCGAATGGAATCGCAGGTTGAGACCGTGTGGTGAAGGCAGGGCGCAGGGTATTCGCTTGGTAGAGCTATGATATAAAAAGCGTAACAGTGCGATCGGGAGCGTCACGATCGTTGTGGATTTCCTGTGAGCCTTAAAGACATCCGAGGAGAGTGAATATGACTCAGCCTAAGAGCAACTGGCCCTGTGCCGGGATCCGCATCAGCTTGATTTGGTGCCTCGCTTCGGTGGCGATGGCAGAACCTGCTGAGGAGGGCAACATTCGAGGACGCGTGATCTATAACCTTGATTGCACCGAATACTTCGTGGGTACATTCGGGCCCAACGTACCAGAGACGATTGACAAGTTTGTGGAAGATCACGCCACAGCCGGCATCACCGAGTTGTGGATCAACGTCAACGCCCAACGCACCAATTACCGTAGTGACGTTTGGGAAGCGTCGTGGGATGGGTACGATCCTTCGGCCGGTACCGACCAGCCGTTTTTCGCAGGAATTGCTCCAGGACGAATTGCCGGGCCAATTGCCAACGATTCCCAGATGTTCATCAACATGTGGGAGTTGCATGAACAGGGGTGCGATTACCCCAAACGGATGCTCGAAAGCGCACGACGTAACGGCCTCCGGGCATGGATCTCCCTCCGCATGAACGACGGCCACAGCCCCGAGCGTCCCGAGCACCCCGGTCACAGCACAATCTGGAAAGCGAATCCCCAGTGGCGATTGACTTCCGGCTACGGTCTGGACTATGAGCAACCCGAAGTACGCCAGCATTACCTGAACCTGATTCGCGAGGTATGTGACCGCTACGACATCGATGGGCTGGAACTGGACTTTCAGCGTTTCTGGCTTTATTTTCGACCTAGGCGGGAGCACAATGGCAACAAGCTGATGCTCAAGTTCATGGAGCAGGCACGGGCGGCCACGCGGGAGGCGGAACAGCGGTTGGGACACCCGGTTGAGTTGGCCGTTCGCGTGCCAGGCAACCCGTGGACAGCCCGCCGGCACGGACTCGATGCGGTCGCCTGGGCACGCGCCGGATTGGTGGACCTGGTTGTGGCAGGCTCTTTTTGGTTTTCAACCAACAGTGACATTCCGGTCGAAACCTGGAAGGGCTTGCTTAAAAAGACCGATGTCCAGGTGGCTGTGCACCTGGAAGCTAGCCTGGACTCAGGCGCCAATGGGCGCCGGACAATGACGCACGAAGAGATGCGGGGAATCCTGTTGGGTGCCTTGCACCGTGGTGCTGATGGGGTCTACTTCTTTAACTTCTTTACAGGACCGTACCATCAGTGGCCACGAGAAGATCACCATCGGTTGCTCCGGGATGCCGGCTGTTATGATGCGCTTTGCGCTGGTCCGCGTCGGCATCCGCTGACGATCACCAGCCCATGGTCGGTGGGGGAACCGGCCCGGGATTCGCAGTTGCCTTATACGGGTACACATGGCATTTTCCGTCTCTATACCGGTCCAAAACCGTCGGAGGGTCAACAGGCCCAGGTAGAACTGGCGGTGCCCGACAATCAACAGCTGGAAGTTCGGCTCAATGGCGTTCGTTGCCCCGGGTCGACCATTGCGGATACCGAGCACATCAAGGTCTCTGGCTGGGAAGGGGCTGGACTCGGTTCGCGTCAGGCGTTTGCGGTACCCCCGGAGGCGATGAGTGAAGGTTACAATCTTGTCGAAGCATTTGCACCGCAGGACATTACGATCAAGTGGGTGGAGATTTCTGTCAAATAAGAGCCCGGGAGGCACTCCAGATTTCGGGGGGGCCAGTATCGGTTACTCACGGCTTGATCACTGATCCATCGATCGCGCGTACCGTCGTCCAGTCGGCATTCCTGTAGTTGTCGGCCAGCGGATATTTGGCGACGAGCGCCTCGTTGATATCGATACCGAGCCCGGGTTTGTCGTTTCCGTAAAGATAGCCGCTGCGGATTTGCGCGGCCCCCGGCAAGACCTCGTGTACGACGTCCGGAAACACGTTCTTTTCCTGGATGCCAAATGCCGGGATGGTCAAATCGACGTGGTAGGCAGCTAGCTGATTGACCGGATCGTTCTCACTTCCTTCCTGCCATGCTGTTCGCACGCCAAACTGATCACACAGCGCCGCGATCTTTCTTGCCGGAGTGATGCCTCCAATACTCGAAATGCGGCAACGAATAAAATCGATGAGGCGCTCGGAAATCAGGGGGCGCCATTCGAGTGGATGCGTGAACAGCTCACCCACGGCCATCGGCGTCGTCGTCAGTGGGCGGATTTCCCGGAAATGCTCGATGTGCTCGGGTGGAAGAATATCCTCGACGAAGAACATTCGCACTGATTCCAGACGTCGGGCAAGGTTCCGGGCTGCGGTCGGCGTCAAACGGGAATGTACGTCGTGGAGCAGTTTCACTTTCCAGCCGAGCTTGTCGCGCACCTGCTTGAACAGTTTCGGAATCGTTTCGACGTAGAGATCCTCGTCAAAGGCAGGTCCCTGGTGCCCCTTCTCGGGACGACTGTCGTGCTGCGATGGCACGAAACCGCCACCGCCGTAACCACCCAACTGGACCCGGACGTGGCGGTAACCCTCTTCCATGAACTTCTGGACACTCTCGACGCAGGCGTCCGTGGTCTTCCCACCCGCATGCGCATAAAGGGGCACTGCATCACGTGCCTTGCCACCGAGCAACTGATAAACCGGCATATTGGCGCGCTTGCCTTTGATATCCCAGAGAGCCATGTCGAGCGCAGCTCGCGCCGTATTTGTGACCGGCCCGTTGCGCCAGTAGGATCGCACGTGCGTTGCCTGTGAAAGCTGTTCAATGCGGTCTGGGTCTTTACCGATCCAGAAGGGCCCCAGGTGCTTTTCGATCGCGGCCTTGACCGACCAGGAGAGATAAGCGTTGGTGGCCGAGCCAATGCCGTAAAGCCCGGGCTCGCTGGTGATCACCTTGACAAAAACCCAGGAGTAACGTTTTGTGGGGCTCGTGGCAATGACCTTGATGTCCCTGATCTTCAAAGGAGGCAAGCCGCGTGTGGCCTGTGCGTACAGCGCGCTGGCCCACCAGGGCGTAACGAAAAGGCCCTTGAGAAGGTCTCGGCGATCAAGCATGACGTATCTCTCCTCATTCTCTGGCAAATAACAAATGGCCCGAACCGTCGATTTTTTATTGTAACGGCGCTAGAAGCCAGATGGGACCCTTGCGGTTCTCGACGTTGTTTTCGGGCGGCACTGCACGTGGCGCAACAACATGCTGGGTTTGCGATTGGTTTGTCGCTTGGAGTCTACCTGAAGCCGGCGCCGATGTATGTTGATCCACTCGACGAGAATACTGGAATCCAATTCTACGAAGAGAACTCCACCCAAAGGCGGGGTGACCCAGGGCTGGCAACAGGACGACTTTTTGAACTCGCTCCAGCCCCCGGCAAACTTCGACCCGTCTACGCCGGGCAAGGGGTAAAGTGGTTAAGGAGATATGGGGATAGTTCTGGCTACACGAAAACCAAGCGTGTAGTTACGGTAGTCCGGTTGGTGGCTGAGGCGGTCGGCAGCACGGACGTTCCTCGGTAAATCGGGGAACGCCCCGCCACGCAATACACGGGCATCGCCCCGCGCAGGCCCTGTTGGATCGCTCGCCACTTTTTCATTTCCATACGGTGCGTACCAGTCCTGGTACCATTCGTAAACATTGCCGTGCATGTCAAAAAGGCCCCAACCATTAGGAATCTTCTTGCCAACGGGATGGGTCGTGCGATCCGAGTTGGCATTAAACCAGGCATGTTTATGAAGCTGAGACTCATCATCCCCAAAGCTGTAGGCGGTCGTCGTTCCCGCGCGGTAGGCGTACTCCCATTCGGCTTCAGTCGGCAGGCGGTATTGGTCGCCTTCCTGGTCGCTAAGCTTACCGCAAAAGGCCACCGCATCGTTCCAGGTCACCATCTCAACCGGTTTGGCCGCGTCTTTGCTACGGCTGGGATTGTCACCCATCACCCGCTCGTACTGTTCTTGCGTTACTTCGTGCGCGCCCAAATAAAACGCTTTTGTAATCTTTACTAAATGCTGGGTTTCGTCGTCATCACGTCCAAGTTCTGACTTCGGGCTTCCCATCAAAAACTCACCCGGCGGGATCAGGTTGAATTTCATGCCGACCGAGTCTGTGATTTGGACAGGCACGCCAAGGTTATTGGCCCAGGCTTTTTGAAGGGTTTTGGCTTGATTACTATCAAGCGGAGCAACGGCCTGTGGTGGATCTGCCTCTGCCTGACGACTGACAAAGCAAAACAGCACCAAGGCTACCCATAAATACGATAAGCGGTTCATCGTCCCCCCCCTGTGTAAACGCGTTTTACATCGGCCATATCCAGCGGGGTATATCCTACCCTGCCGGGAATACGTCATCCACCGGATCGATATGGTGACCGGTTGAACTCGACCCACCCCCAGTAAACGAGGCGACGCTACTGGGTAGGGCGGAGAGTCATCGGCAACCAGTTATCACGCGTGGGTCATCCTCAACATCCCCCAAACTAGTCCCGGTGAAAACGCGGGACGATCCAACACTACGCGGCCTGCACAGGCCATCACCCGCACCGCACTCGAAGCGGTGTGGCTACCAGGGCCAAGAGGGCTAAGAGGAGGGTGGCCGGTTCTGGGACATGGCCTGCCCCTGAACCACTGGCGATAGATTCGCCGTAGTGTGTCTTCCGAAGACCATAGTCGGTCTGCTCGACGACACCATGGCCATCGCCGTGATATTCGATCGTGGGACGGTTATCGACTGATAACAGGATTACTATCTTTCGCTGCAAGGTGGTCTAGCAATCTGCCTACTTCCTGATCTATCGCTTTAGCTTGATCCAGCGCAGTCTTTTCAGCCATTTTTGCAGCTCCTATTTTGGCAGGTGAAACAGGTAGCGACACAGGGAAGCGCGGTTTGCAGTTTACGAAGTCACGAGCTCGTACATGCCATGAGTCGCGTATTTGAGCTTTCCTTGTTGGACCAGCGCCTCCCAGACCGCCTTTGAATACTGGTGAGGCGGCGTGATGGCCACGATACCTGAGCCCCCACCCTTGGACATAGGTCCGTATCCGACACTCGATTCGTCATCGAGCCGAGCTATTTTGAGCCGCTTTTTGAACGCTTTAAACGCCCGTTTTAGCTCATCGTTAGGAATAGGTTCTGGCGATGGAGGCGATTCCGACTCGGGCATCAGCAATTCTCTTTTTCTGGGGGTGGTATACAGGGTAAACCCCAAATGACAGCCGAGTGACCAACGGTCCCTGGGGTACCCAGTGCCCGTCACTCGGATGCCCCCGGGGTATGGGGGGTGTTTTTCTGGGGGCCGTGCTGCCGCAGTCACGGCCTTAGGCACGCGCATCTTCTACCATAATTATTGCTTTTGGGGCAGGAGCAACTGCAATGTAAATGTTGTTTACCTTACCCGCACCGCGCTCGAAGCGGTGTGGCTACCAGGGCCAAAAGGGCTAAGAGGAGGGTGGTGGGTTCTGGGACGATGGTCAGATTGTCGGCTTCCCATGCATCCACAGGATCTGCCTCCAGGTAGACCTCTAGGCCTGCTGCATCAAAACCATGCTGCGCCACGGTCTGCCCGTCCGGAAGAGTTGTGCCAAAACTGAAGGTTGCGTACGACATTATCGTCAGGCTTTGTGCGCCCGACAGGTCCGCGTTGGTCAGGTCCGCGCTAGACAGGTTCGCATTGGGTTCTAGATTGTTTCCGGTATAAGGGTGGTCCCCACCTGTGCGGTTCTGTATCGGGTCAACAAGGGCATGAATAGGCTGCGGAATACCACTGGCCAGTATGACCTGCCCCCGGTGCGTGGGCAAGGTTTTGCCCGCACCCCCAGGGGTGCTTATAGGGTCCCTAGTTGTCTCGACAGTAGTGCGCATAAAAAACCCCAGGCAGCGGGGAGAAACGCAGGCTGGGGTCGGTAGTACTGCAAGGGAGGGTGAACAGTACTTTGGAAAGGTTGGTAGAAGGTATCTCAGGAAGTACCTCAACTACCCGACACCAGAGGGTGAGTTTTTAGAAACAACGGCTACCAAGCACGACTGGCAGGCGACCTGTAGGGACTTCAAAAAACGGGCGCAGCAGACCCGCGCACGGGGTAGAATCCTCTCGCAAGGGATGACAGTCCCAAATGAGCGGGGCCCTACCCTGCCAGAGGATGCGCCTCCATGCGACCTCCGACAGATTCATTAGTGGGCGATACCAGACTCGAACTATTGCAACAATCTCTCCGAAAACGGGGCATTCCCCCAGATCGCGACGCACGCTGTGCAGAATTAGGCGCAGTCGATGCGGATCTTGGCGAGCTCATCGCCCTCGCACCCGCACCCCCCAGGGGTGCGTGTAGGGTCCGTAGTTGTCCGCAAAATAGTGCGCACAAAAATAGGGCCCCAGAAAAACATGGGGTGACCCAGGACGGCAATAGGACGACTTTTCACTCGTCCCCCGGTCAAACTTCGTCCCGGCTACGCCGGGCAAGAGGTAAAGTGGTTAAGGAGATGTGGGGATAGTTCTAACCACACGAAAACCAAGAAAATGGACACGGGTGTCCGGTAGGCTGCTGACGCGGTTGGCAGCACGAACATATAGCGGAGGATAGCTGAACGATCCGCTACGCACCACACGGGCACCGCCCGACGAAGGACCTGTTGGATCGCTCACCACCTTGAGACTCTCATAAGGGTGGTACCAGTCCTGGCACCACTCGCTCACATTGCCTTGCATGTCGTACAAGCCCCAGGCGTTGGGCTTTAACTGGCTAACCGGGTGCGTGGTATCCTCCGAATTGTCCCGGTACCATGCGTAGTCGCCAAACTCGGAAACGTCATTGCCAAAACTATAGGCCGTCGTCGTTCCTGCGCGGCAAGCGTATTCCCACTCGGCTTCAGTCGGCAGGCGGTATTGGTCGCCTTCCTGGTCGCTAAGCTTACCGCAAAAGGCCACCGAATTGTCCCAACTCACAGTCTCTGCCGGTTTAGCCGCGTCTTTGCTACGGCTGGGATTCTTACCCATCACCCGTTCGTACTGAGCCTGCGTCACTTCATGCACACTCAAATAAAATGGCTTCGTGATCTTTACCAGATGTTGGGTTTCGTCGTCATCACGTCCAAGTTCTGACTTCGGGCTGCCCATCGCAAACTCACCCGGCGGGATGAGGTTGAGTTTCATGCCAATGGAGTTCGTGATTTCGACAGGTGTGCCAAGGTGATCGGCCCATGCTTTTTGATAGACCTTGGCTTGATCGCTACCAAACGGAGCAACGGCAAGCGGTGGATCTGCCTCCGCCGCACGACCGGCAAGGCATAACAGCACGAAGGCTACCCACAAATACCGTAAGCGGTTCATCTCGCCCCCTTTGTAAACGTGTTACCATCGGTCACATTCAGCGTGTTCTATCCTATCTTGCTGGGCATGCGTTATCCACCGGATCGGCATAGCGACCGTTTAAACTCCAACTACTCCCCGGTCAGATTCCTGATGGAGTTACCATCACTCGCACCGCACTTGAAGCGGTGCGTGGGCCAGGGCCAAGAAGGCCAGCAGGAGGGGGGTGGGTTCTGGGGTGGCAATCAACAACGGACCTGTTGAGTAAAGGCGCGCCGTACCCCAGGTCAGGCCAGTACCGAGTTCCGGCAGGTCGAGAGTAAATTCTCCCTCAAGCCGGGTGAAATCGAGACTCTCAAACTGATCACCTGCGGCAGGTGTGTAACCACCGGTCAAAACCACTTCAGCACACCTACCCCCGATACCAGCCTGTTTTGTTTATCGCAAGAATAGACAGGGCCATGGCAGGGTGACGACCGCAGGTAACCGTGTCACGATGTGGTCGCTCGCGACTTGGTAAATTGTCCAATACGGTTGTTTATAGCTGTGGCAGTGATCTGTCTAAAATGACTGCCGGGTGTGATAATAGACGGGGAAACCCGGGGAGGTAGCGGGGAAACCCGGGGAGGTAGTAAGCTCACCGCTACCAGAAAGATTTTTTTATGCTTCAGGGTTATTGCTGCAATTCCGGACTCCTCTGTGACTTATGCATTGAGGATGCCATCGACACCCTTGCCCAAGAGGCCTACAGCGGCATTGAAGTGAGCCTCGAGAAGTCGCCGCCGTTTTTGCCCGTTCCAGCACCACACATGGCGCCTAACGATTCTGCCGAGCGGCGTAACCGCGTGCGGGCTCATGCTGCCGAGGCTGGCGTTGCGATTGCAGCCGTCAATGCTCATACAAATCTCATTGCTGGTTGTCCCGACGAACGCCTGGCGAACCTGGAATTTCTTAAGGGTTCCATTGGTATTGCAGCCGACCTGGGCGCGCCGCATGTCGTTATGGGGTGTGGCGTGAAGACAATGTACGGTTACGAGAAAGATTATTGGAAGGCTGCTGTCAATGCTTATCGCGAACTCTTGCTGACAGCCGACCCACTGGGAGTAACTTTGACCGTCGAGGCTGGCAGTATTCCGGGCAACCTTGTCCACAATCTGGAAACTATCCAGCGATTTTTAAAACACGATGGGCTGGAGAACGTGCGAATCATCTTTGACCCATCGCACTATCTGGTGCGGGGCGACAACGTCGCCGAGGTATTTCGCGAACTCGCGCCGCGGATTGTTCATGTGCACCTGAAAGATGCCCGAGGTGACCAGGAGGATTTTGAGTTCCCACCCATGGGCCAGGGGGATATCGACTTTGGCCAGTTACTACAGGCAATAATTGACAGTGATTACTCGGGTTTTCTTTCGGTCGAGTACGAGGCGATGGTTTGGGGATACCCTAAGGATCCACAGTCTGTCTTGCGACAGAGCAGGCAATTCATCGAAGGCTTGCTGGATACGATCACCGATTGATGTAACTCTACCGGCTCTTCCCGAAGAGAAGCATGCAGAAGATCTGCTTGTAACAAACCTCACCCGATACCAAGGAAACACGCATCTAAGGACGCAACTTCAGAGGATCATTAAGTGAGCAGGCGTCACCCTCTGGCCCAAGTTGTGGCAGAAACTGCGTGCCACCAGAGCCACTGAGCTTGCCCGAGTGTTTCCTGGGCATTCGCGTCAACAAGCACCAACACACCAGGGGGCCTGGTCGGTGCTGTTGCCGGGACCACGTTCGCGATCACCCTCAATGGCTTCCCCGGTCTTTTCGATCCGATACTGAGCTGGATTAACTGGATGTGGGTTTCCGGATTGGCGAGCATGGTAAATCTGGTGACCGGTTACCTGGCGAGCCTGCTATTTTCACTCGGCCGAAAAAAAATGACGACCGCTCAGTGTCCCGTTCCGCTGGATCAACAGGTAATCTGTTCACGCACCAATTCTCCGAACAGTTCGGGCCGTCGGTTACGAAGTGCGTAGTTGGGGTGGGCACGCGAACTTGCCAAAACCTCGGCATCCAGGTCGTGCACGATCATCTCGTTGCAAATTTTTTCTGTCTGGGCGTGAGTCAAGATACCGCCTTGCGGATCAATGATCATGGCACCCCCCGGATGATGTGGCTGGTTGTGATGATCCGGCGGCAGCGAATCAACATAGCCGGCGCGCCCCGCCTGATCGGCGTAGATGCAGAAACAGGAGTTCTCGCGTGCCCGCATGCGATAGCTACTGGCAAAATGGTCAAATAACTTGCTGCGGACCCGCGTCTCGGACTCCGCCGATTCATCCCACTGTCCCTCGCGGGCCGCATGGGGCATAAGAATCACATCGGCGCCTTTTAATGCGACGATTCGTACAACTTCCGGGAACTGATTGTCGTAGCAGATCACCATGCCCACCTTACATTTACCAATATCGAAGACATTGATTTCCCGTCCTCCCTTGTAAAAAAACGACTCGTCACGCGACGTGTGTAGTTTCCGCTGTTTACCAATATATCCCTCCGGCCCCACAAGCACCTGGGTATTGAACACAACGTCATTTTCTTTCTCACTGATACCGGCACACAGATGAAGGTGAAATCGTTGAGCCAATTCCACAAGTCGCTGAACACTGGGTCCATCGGGGACAGATTCCGCCAGCTTCCAGGTATCCGGATTGCAGTGTCCATGAATGACCAATTCCGGGAAAAGCACCAAATCGACTTCTTTCGCGGCGGCCTGCTCACAGAAATCCGCGAGGCAATTCATGGTGGGTTCGTACTGTCCCAACTCACTATTCATACTGACGGCGGCAACTCGAGTTGTTTGCATAGCGTTGTTCACTCCGAACAATTATCGGGACACGGACTCCAATGGAAGACAAAATTCCAGGACACACCAGAGCCAATAGAAATCTTCAATCCAGGAAACCAGATTACGACCACCGGTGGCTGTCGTCAATCGCCAAACACATCCCCGGTGGGTGCAAATGGCTCACAGAATACCCACCTGC
Organism: Lacipirellulaceae bacterium; assembly: GCA_965243695.1. Classification (GTDB taxonomy): domain Bacteria; phylum Planctomycetota; class Planctomycetia; order Pirellulales; family Lacipirellulaceae; genus JAKVCB01. The sequence continues at coordinate 248,362 of CBDEWC010000009.1, forward strand.
GAACGTTACTCAAGATGCTGTACAAATTTCTGCGACACCACCCCTGTCCACGCACCCCGGCCATCAACCAACATCTTGTATGGGATCCACGTTTCACCCTACGTTTACCCATTCCGCAGCCCGCCTGGATATCCACTTCCGTCGCGGATTTTCCGTCTACCTGCACAGCTTACGCTGGCGGATATCTGTCCTACCTTTCATGAATTCCAAAGCCTGGGCCCACTGAATCGTCGTAGTAGCCGATGTAACTGTTCGAATTGCGAACCACAACGCCATCCTCGATGTTCAGCGTGCCGGTGCCACTGCTGCCCACTGAAAGAGGGGAGAAGTTATTCCACTCACTGATCACGCGTGAAGGGTTTTAGGCAGGTCACCTGACATCCACAACTGCCCGTGGTGGAAAGGCTTGCGCGGATCGACGGATGCGGCCGCCGCTCGCCGCGGCATGTCGGGAGGGGACTCACGCGGCCGCAAAAACTTCCGCCGGACGCCCTGAAACCCGGCGTTTCGATCACGGCTCGTCAATTCATTGACCGTGGTGCTTTTGCGTGTTAATAATCACACCGCCGCGTTAGGATAGGCAAGTTGGCGATTCAAAACGGCTAGTAGTTCGCCCAGAAAAAAGGTTCTACCGTTTCCATCAAAGACGTGTGGAAAAGATAGTGATTTATCACAAGCCAAACGATATCACACGGAGTCTTTTTTATGAACGCACATTTTAGACCTAACATCGTCTGGTACCCGGAAAGACCCCAACCCCGCCGCAATACTGTTGTTATCTGGTCTCCTGAAGTAGTTTGCCACGACGATAAAACTTATGGCTCGTGGAATGTACCGGTAACTGACGTTCACATCGATCAGGCAGACTCGGAGTCTGAATGCAAAGTCGTGAATATGTCATGCTCCCATCCGGGAATTTACCGTGTTGATACTATCTGCAAATATATCGATCCGAACTCCCTCGAATTCCAGCTTGTTCTAACGAATCTTTCCGAACAGCTGTGGCAAAACGCCTATGCAGAAGCCTGCATTCAATTAGCCACAGCACCGGACTTTAGATATGCAGACGGTGTCGCTGTTTTCTATGCGAGCACCGACGGAATCCGTCACTTTGCCAAAGAATTTATGCCTGTCAATGAATGGGGATGTCAGTTTCTCAAAGACCCTGAGGTCCCATTCGAGCATCCACTGATGATGGTTCCATCGTCTTGTGCAAAATACACTTTTGGCCATGCGTTTTCAGGCTCGGGGACGATTTTCGGCAATGGTGCACCTCGAATCCATTGTGTCCATTCATACCGTCCGGCGCACCTGCCGACGCTCGGACCCGGCCAATCAACAACACAAACCGGCCTAATATTCGTTGCCGAGGGTGGACCTTCGCAAGCATTGAAATATTACCTGAAATGGAAGGGGCAATAAAATGAAACCCGGTTTCAATTTTCCATCCGCTGGCCCCCACGAATTACGCGCCTTCAAGGCTCCCCGGAAGCGTCTCTATAAACGCTTTTATCTCGTCTCGCACCTGGCGAAAACTGATAGGCGATCCAGTTCGGGCAAGCCAGTTTGTTAATGATTTGTGCGTTGTGTTATGGCCCAAAATCCTCCTGAAACTGCTCCAATTCAGTCGCGCAGATCATTGCAAAATAAGTACCGGGCAGTGGTTGCGATTCCTTGCTGCAATGAATTTGAAACGCTTCCAGAGACGTTGAAGAGTCTGGAGGCAACCGGGCAGGTTCGCGATGAGGTTCTGGTTGTCGTCAACGTGAATCAGCGCGCTTCGATGGACAACCGCAACAATTTGGCGACGCTGAATTGGCTCGATGAATTCAAAACGTCGTTGCCGTTGGCTTGGCTGGATCATGTTACAGATGGCAGGGCGTATCCAGAGAAATTTGGAGTCGGTCTTGCAAGGCACCAGTGCTGCGCGGGGGGTATACCGTTTGTCGATGAAACTGCCCCAATTATCAGTCTTGATGCGGATAGTCCGGTCGATCCAAATTACTTTCAAGCAATCTTTGATTACATTGCACATCATCCAGGATTTCAAGCTGGTCATGTGAATTTCAAGCATCGACATTGCGGCAATGCAGACGAGAAGCGGGCCATTGAGATTTACGAGCGGCATCTGAAACGGCACCGCCAAAAACTTGAAGATGCGAACTCTCCACACGCCTGGTATGCGATTGGTTCGACGATCGTTTGCACGAAGCAAGCATATGTAAAATCGGGAGGCTACCATTGTCGCCGAATGGCTGGCGAGGATTTTTATCTTTTGCAACAACTCAGCAAGACAGGTTGCAACATAGAAATGATCGAAGAAGCGTTTGTCTTTCCTTCGGACCGAGTTTCGGATCGAGTTCCATTTGGAACTGGTAAAGCGGTAGGCGATATCGTCGAAAGTGGGCGATGGCTGACGTACCACGATCACTGTTATCGGGATCTTGGTCAGTTGCTCGACGTGGTTGAAAGGGGAGTTGCCAATTCAGCGGAAGATATTTTGAAAAACGTTCCCGAGGTTTGTAAAAGCTGGTTGGTTGGCAGGAAGTTTGCGAGTGTGTGGCCAAAATTGCAGAACAACTCACGAGATAACGACATGCTGCTTCAGCGATTTCACGAATGGCTAGATGCATTTCAAACGTTGAAATTGATCCATTTTTTGTCTGACAATGTCCATCCGCGTATGGCAATGGAAATTAATCGGGTGGAATTCAAACAAGTGACACCAAAAAAACGGGAGATGAGATAATCATTGTTTGCCAGCCATTACATTGAACAGATCACAGATTTCAATGCGCGAGAGGTTGGCATCCGAATGCGTTTGTGTCAGCCAATTCAAGTAATCGGCTTCCAAGAATTCGAACCTAGCACCGTAGGTTGCTGGTGCCAGGTCATCGCTTTGATTCTCGCGTGAACTCGCGCGTCAGGACGCCTTTAACCCGCTGTTGTCAGGCAATCGCGACCAATCAAAACCACTGGTACCAGTTTTGTGTTCTCATTGATTTCGCTCAATCGGACGATGCCTGACGACCAGCGACCATCCTGGGAAGTCGTTAACGGGGCTCGTTTTATTGAGTCCGGCAACTGGCTCCATTCCGATTTCGTCAAGATCCGAAACTCCGCAACCACGCCAGGAGCCACTTTCTTCTGCATCGCCAATGCGACATGGCCCATCGTCATCCGAGGGTTGAGCTCAACCAATGGCTTGACTAGGAGTTCACCGCGAACTCCTCGATACAAAAACGCATCGACGCCGAAACAGCCCGTAAAATTTCGCGAAGAAAGTTCAGCAGCAAGACGTGGCTCAAGCCAATTTAAAATCGCACCCAGTTTTTCCGCTCTGTCGGCAAGTAGAAATTGCCTAACCTCGGGTATGCAGTCAAAGAACGGCTTGCTCACTCGCGTGCCCACATACTTACGTCCAGCAGTAACCAGAGACCGTGTCCAACCAAGGCACTTCGTTAAACTGTTTATTCCTAAATCCTCAGGCGTCCGATCGCACGGCTCCAAGGCTTCCGCGAACTTGCTGTTGTCGAATCTCACATCCCACAAGAAAGACAGGTCAACCACCCGTTCCAATTCCGGCTCAAGAACCGCGACCGCTCGTTGGACAGAGTCTTCCGGAATCCGCAAAAGCAACGATGTTTGAAACTTTGAAAACGGATCGCAACCATGCTTCGTCCGATTCGTCTAGTTTACGACCGGTCACAAAACGTCTTTGGCCGCGACCCGAAGCACCCAAATCAAGCTTGAAGACCGCTTTCTCAAATCCGCGGGATCTGATTTCATCCAAAGCCTCTTGAACGTCAGCCTGCCCAAAGAGCTCAATTGCCACGCAATCAGACTTTGAGAACCAATCGGGAGCTGGGGTTTCCTTGAATTGGTTCTGATCGTCTTGGCTCAGCCAGCGGCCTAGACAATTCGCACTCCAAGACTTTCGAAACAGTACGGTTTGTTCATTTTTCCATTCGGGCGGCGGGCGAAACACGGATTGAACCAGTGGTTCGGCGACTCGATGGTTGTTCGGCGTCCACGCCCACGGCGCGAATTCGTGCAGTTTACGATGTGCCAAAGTCAGTCTTGAATCCAACGCGACAAACTCAGGCAAATCGAAACCGACGTCGATCAACTGTTTTCGCAAATCACGAGATGGGATTTCACGCACCAACACAATGTCGTCTTGTCGAGCAACAGGGACCATGACTAGTTCAAGGTCTTTTCCAAGCTGATCCAGCAAAAGTGAATCGCCCTTCCCTGCCAGTCCGGATTCGGCACTCGGATCGAACCAACGAACCGTTGGCGGTCGAGCTCTGGATTGCCGAAACACTTCAATCGAGTCGATAAAATCGTCGGTCAGTCCTGCCAACACTCGGCCTTCGCGATTGAAAGCTGCTCGTGGCCCGCGCCCGCACTGAGGCGACATCGGATACTCAAGCGAATTCTGATAGGCTTCCCAGTCACTCTGCTCAGGATTTTTCCATTGACGAAACCAATGCAAACCATGTTGGACATGGCCGATTTCGTCTTCGTAAATCTTCTGCAGCAACCCGGCGGTCTCCGAATCGCCCAGCCGGCCAAATACGTTAGCAAAATGCAAACTGTAATCGAGATTGGCTTGCTCAAACGTCAGGCTTAATCGAGATACGAAATCCATCGGCGATTGCATCGGCTCCACAATTCGCCAAAACCGGCCGCCGAGAGGATAGGCCCCGAATTCAACACCGCACTCGCGCATCCGCTTGATGTACATCTGCGTGTGCTCTTGTTCCTCTTGGAGCGTGACCAGGATGTCTTGCCGAAACGCGTGAGGCGCTTCAGGAAACTTCAACAATACGAGCGCCATCAACTCAGTGGCAAGCAATTCGTGATTGGCAAGAAAGTGAAGCAGCTGACCGCGGGCGCGTTCGTTCTCAAGTTGATCATCACTTGGCGGTGAACTCGTGCTAATAAGATCATGCCGCATCTGTAGACCAACTGGCCGGCCCGGCGAGACCAACGAACGAACATTAGGGCGATTTCGAACGTCCCCGTCGCGAGTCAATCGCCCTGGGGCAACCAGTTTGTCTTCAAGCGTGTTTCCGAAGACAATTTGTTCGGCAAAATCGGTGACGTTCATTGGCTCCACAATACTCGAACGAGTTTCGTTGATCCACCGGCGATTGGTTTTTACAGTCACCGGGATGGTCTACGAGTCGGCTTGGAAAGAAGGCAATCTCCCGGCGGAATGGTCGATCCGATTGGATGCCGAAAAGATAATCTACAAGTACCATTACCTAGACTTCCAAAATGTAAACGCGCCTATCTGATCGCAATCACCGGAGCAACGCCCTTGACTACATAGAAGTAGCAAACAGGTCACTAGAAAGGCCGTTGATAAACGGTGACGTTTCATAACTCGCCTGGCGGATCGCTACGGGTCAAAGCAAGACGGTAAAGACAAGAAAGCACGGCAGAACGCAATGCCTGCTGACGACTCTGAGTATATCAGGATATTTTCCAGTTCCAACCAAACCTCACCCGCACCGCACTCGAAGCGGTGCGGCAGTCAGGGCCAAGAGGGCCAGCGGCAGGGTGGTGGGTTCTGGGATGGCGTCTGCCCCTGACTCGCCCTCTACGGACCACCCAGAGTTTGATGCCCAGACTCCGTAGTCATGCAAGCCAATGAATCCATCGGCATTACCGTCGGCACCTGTTTCTGGTGTCACGGTTTCGCCCATGGTATCACACCAGCGCGTGTAGTCGGCAGCGTTCCCGCTTTGGAGCAGCCCGTATTGATCGTTCGTTGGTGAAGCGATATTGGCACGTCAATCACAAACGCGTTCACCATCTTTGGCAGCAAGAGAACATGCAAGTCCCGAGAAAACAGCATCGCCGCCGTCGTTTTTCTGGTGGCAGCGAGAATAGCTGTGTACGTCATCGGGCAGAGCTTAAGGATCATATCTGGTCGTACGACTTTGTGTCACATCTGACCGAAGATAGTCGTCAGCTACGGATGTTGGTGGTGATCGATGAGTACACAAGGAAAAGCCTGGCGATCGAGGTTGCCTGGTCGTTCACGGCGGCTCAGGTGGTCGAGGTGCTCGGCTACTTGTTTGCAGTTCGTGGCGTGCCGGAGCATATCCGAAACGACAACGGTCCTGGGTTTGTCGCCCAGGTGGTGACTCGCTGGCTCTAACGAGCTGGCGTGAAGACGTTGTTCATCGCCAAGGGGAGCCCCTGGAAAAACGGCTACGTGGAGAGCTTCAATAGCCGCTTTCGAGATGAACTCCTCAACCGTAAACTATTCGTCGGTTTAGAACATGCCCGCTGGGTCGTCGATCATTGGTGACTCGATTAGAACCACCGGAGACCCCACAGTTCATTAGACTACCAGACCCCGGCGGAGTTTGCCGCCCGCTGCTGTTCTTCCGCTGGAGCCTACGCCCTCACTCCAGAACAGCAGCGGTCCCTTAACCCTAGATCCTTTCATTAAGGCTGGTACCCAGTTTGGGGTAAGGTCAGTTGCGCTTCACCTTTGGCGTTTCTCAGAAAACAGGATGTCGATTAGTCATCGTCCATGCGAAGGACTGAGACGAAGGCTTTTTGCGGAATATTCACGCTGCCGAATTGCTTCATCTTGGCCTTGCCCTTTTTCTGCTTCTCTAGCAGCTTTTTCTTGCGCGTCACATCGCCGCCGTAGAGTTTCTCGGTGACATCCTTCCGGTAGGGAGCAACTGTAGTTCGCGCGATAATTTCGCCACCAATTGCGCCCTGGATCGGAATCTTGAATTGATGTCGAGGAATCTCTTTGGCCAGTTGTTCGCAGTAGTGCAAAGCACGTGTGCGTGCCTTGTCACGGTGCACGAGATAGGAAAGCGTATCGACCGGCTCTTTGTTTACCAGGATGTCGACTTTGACGACGTCGGTGTTGCGATACCCGATCGGCTTGTAGTCGAATGATCCGTATCCACGCGTCAGCATTTTTAACTTGCCGTAGAAGTCGAACAGAACCTCTCCAAGCGGCATGACGCTGGTCACTTCTAGGCGATTGGCGGACAGGTAGTCCATCGTCTGACTCTCCGAGCGATGCTCGCGGCACAGTTCCATGACCCGGCCGACATACTCTTCGGGAGTGATAATCGAAGCCTTGATATACGGCTCACTAGCAGACTCGATGGACATCGGATCGGGCCAGTAACTGGGGTTATCAACCTCTATCTCTGAATCATCTCTCAAGCTCAGTTTGTACTTCACCGACGGAGCAGAGATCACCAAGCCAATATTGAACTCGCGCTGCAGGCGTTCCTGAATGACGTCCAGGTGCAGCAGGCCAAGAAACCCGCAGCGGAATCCAAAACCAAGCGCCGCCGAACTGTCTTTCTCGAATGTCAAAGCCGCGTCGTTGATCGCGAGTTTGTCCAGAGCCTTCGCGAGTTCCTGGTACTCAGCGGTATCCATGGGATAGATGGACGAAAACACTACCTGCCTGGCTTCCTGATAGCCAGGGATTGGCTCGTCCGCTTGTCGATCAAGCAGCGTGATCGTATCGCCGACTTCAATATCCTGCACACTCTTGACACCAGCAACGATGTAGCCCACTTCGCCCGCGCTAAGTTGTTTGCGGGGATTGAGTTGGAACTGGTTGTAGCCAACTTCATCCACCTTAAAGTCGCGATTCGCGTGCATGAAGTGAATTGAATCGCGCGGCTTGAGTGTTCCCTCCATCACGCGACATTGCAGTATCACGCCACGGAACTTGTCGAAGTGAGCATCAAACACAAGCGCTTTCAAGGGCGCGTCCGCATTGCCTTTGGGAGCCGGAAGCTTCTCGACGATGCCTACCAACACCTCATCAATGTTGGTGCCGTTCTTCGCGGAAATCGAAATCGCATCGAACGGTTCGAGTCCCAATTCCGCATCAATCGCTTCTTGTGCTCGCTCGATGTCTGCAGAGGGCAAATCGATCTTATTGATGATCGGCAGCAGTTCCAAATTGTGTTCCACCGCCATATACAGATTGGCCACCGTCTGCGCCTCCACTCCCTGCGACGCATCGACAATGATCAACGCACCTTCGCACGCCATCAGGGAGCGTCTGACTTCATGCGAAAAATCGACATGGCCAGGAGTGTCAATTAGATTCAGCAGGTAGTCTTTGCCATCCGGAGCGCGATAGTCGAGCGTGATCGTGTTGCTCTTAATGGTGATGCCGCGTTCGCGTTCGATTTCCATCGAATCCAACATCTGCTCATGCAGATCTCGCTGCGTAATCCCACCGCAAGTTTGGATGAGCCGATCCGCCACAGTCGACTTGCCATGGTCGATATGGGCGATAATGCAGAAGTTTCGAATGTGTTCCATGGCATATGTTTTAGCAGGAAACAGCGTGAAGCAGCAGGAGGCGCGGGAAAGCTATGGCAACGCACTGAGAACCGGCATAGAATTGCCATTCAAAAAAAATATTCAACTCGACTAAAGAAAATCATTGCGCGGGCTGGTTTAAAGCCTTGGCCAAAACTATTCGAAAATATGAGGGCCACGCGGCAAACACACCCAGGTCCCCGTAGGGGAGTCGAACTAACGCAAACTTCTTCGGAAAAAACGCGCGTGACGGACTTGGCAGGCGCAAAATTAGGCGCACTTTTTGACGAAACACTCTCTCGTGATCCCGATCTTCAGCAGCTCATTACCCTCTGGCGGCAGTTGGCGGCCAGTGTACGGGGAGCACTCCTTCAGCAGGCCACACAGTCACTTACCAGAGGCCCCTAGAAGGGCCTCTGTTGGCGCCTGATCTGAATTTATGCCAGCGGAGGCAGTTTTGCCCGCACCCCCCAGGGGTGCGTGTAGGGTCCGTAGTTGTCCGCAAAATAGTACGCACACACAAAAACATGGGGTGTCTCAGTTGCGCCAACAGGACGGCCGTTTGAACTCGACCCGCCGCCGGTTAACCGGGGGGCGTCACTGGGGACGCCGGGTGACATTCGTCAATAGGTTGTTTTGCAAGCACCACTGACCGGCTTGTCATTGTAAAGCGGTTGTCAGGCGTGGGTCATCCTCTACATGGCCAAAGCTAGTCCCGGTGAAAACGCGGGATGATACACCGCTATACGGCCTGCACAGGCCATCAACCGCACCGCTTTCGAAGCGGTGCGGCTACCAGGGCCAAGAGAGCTAGGAGGAGGGAGGTGGTGGGTTCAGGTACCGTGGCGATCACGTCCCCCCACTGCGTGCCGATCTGAATATGGTCTAGTTGAAAAGCGTCGTTCAGTTCGTGAAAGGCACTGCGTGAAACGAAGTTGTCCAGCGACGAAAGGCCACTGTCGACCGAAGAGACCGCGCTGGCAGTTCCTGGTTGCGTTAGTGAATCGGGATTGACGAACAAGGAAATACTGTCGTAATTCGTCGCCGACTTCTCCGCTTTGAAAACGAGCAGAAAAGTTTCTTCGAGCTGTGCCGCGATTCCACTATCGACAGAATTGCTCTTCCAGATGATTGTCGATCGAGCTTGAAAGGTGCCATTACGACGGATGATGCTGGCCTGCGGATTTTCCGTACCATCGTCGAAACCCCACTGGACAAAGTCGCAGGGCGTCTGGCTACAAGTCGTTAAGTCCGAATTCATGGTATCGCGAAAAAGCATACTCATATAGATAGTGTCGGAGGGTGCCGAGGCGAGACTTCGCGACAGGATTCCATTCGTAATGCCGTTTCCTTCGGCAGGATCGAAGGCGATCTCGACTGCCTGGTTACCACCGTTCACGGTGACTGGCCCGTTGGAATAGCTCAGTCCTCCCGAGATGACGTTGACGTTCGAATTCGCGCTCCACGGGTTACTCCACCCGCTGCCCCCCGAACCTCCACTGAGTGCGCCGAGGGCGTACGATTCGAAATCATCCGATGAAATGGACTCGGCGATTGCGTGTCCACTAAAAACACATCCGATAATCAAGGCTACAAAACACGACGCATTTCGCATGCTATTTTCCGCGATTCGTATGAGTTCTCCGTAACTGGAACAGTTAAACGTTTTCAACTGATAACCTTAATTGTACACACATAACACTCGAGCCGGAAAGAAACTGGCCCAGGTCGGTTCGTTATCGGTGTAGTACCACGGATCGTTCCACGTGGCAGTGTTGTGATGATACACATCGGCAAGAATTGAACCGCTCAGATTCGCGCCGTTCAGGTACGCTTCGTACACGTGAATTGCGTGGCGGAAAAAATGAACGAAGGCCATTTATAGCGATGTGTTTGAGGAAAAGTCGACGAACGCGACGTACGGTGCCCCGCCGCCCGAAACGGCCGGTCAGCGCCCGGGATTCGGGGTTGGCGGTGGTGCCACTCTCGGGGGCCGCCGAAGAGCCCCAGAAACTTCGATCCCGCCGCAGCCACAACAGTAAGGTTGTGGAACTTGTTTTCCAATAAACGAAACCGGTTTCCCAGGCGGCAGAGCTATCCCCCCGGGGCCTGGTGCAGGCTAGATATAAGTCCCTATTATTAAATGTAATGTTATTTGTTTAGCTGGGGCGGAACACTGGCGTGTTCCTTGCATTTAAAGCGAACGCGCAGAAATGTGAAAGAGGAAGCTCCGTGCTCAGTCGACCTGTATTCACCGTCGCCGCATCCGTTTGTATTCCAGGAGACCGCTAATGTACAGATTTGCTTTTCTCATCGTTGCCGTGACGTTGCTTACTAGCTCTACTGCCCAAGCCGACCTGATCTATAACAATGTGTCGTTTGCTAACTGGAGTGGGACAGACGGCGGAACGTCTAGAACCGGTGACATGACGTTCGGAGGAAACACCGTAGGGACAGTTCAGCTGGAGGCCGTGAACGCCACAGAAGGCTTCTCGACGACTTTTAATTCTCCATTCACAAACGACGGGACCGCTGAAAAATCGGTCTCCAATTTGGGTGTCTTTCTTGCCCGGGCAACATCACCCGCAGGTATCGATCCTGAATCGACGATCGAATTCAAATTCACAGTGCTAACCCTAGAACCCAATTGGGGGTCTGGACGGTATTTCGCTCTCCTCCCTAAGTTCGATATTGGCAGGTCGCACTCTCGATTTATCCTTCAATAATGCTTCTAATTTATCCCTCTCCGGGCTTTCTGCGACGGTCGACGATCAGTCAGCGGTCGATCTTATCGCTGCCGTTGGATCAACACCCGTCGCCTTTACAAGCGGAAGCACCATTACCTTCAACTCTGCGAACTATGATTCCCCTCATGGCTTTCGGAACCCTACACACGCAAAAAAAAAATTGGGGGATCGACATGGCCGGAGCCTCGGAATTCACAGCCATATACACAGCCGGCCTCGTCAGCCCCGCCGGAAATACACAGAATGAGCAATTCGTGTTCGGGGTTCAGCTGACAGCGGTTCCTGAGCCCTCGACGGTTATCCCATTAATAACCATTTTATTAGGGATCACACTCAACCGTTTTGTTTGGCGAGTTCGACAAGCAACGACAGGTTCTTTTCGGCGTAGACATCCACAACGTTAGTGCGGGCATGTCCCAATGCGAGTTGGGTAGCGTCGACAAAACCATCGTCGTTGTAGTCGGCAACATTCACAGTAGGTGGTAATGGGGTGATCCCCATTTCCGATGGGGTCATGCCATTAGCCCACTCGGGCATATTTTCTGGGTCATAAAACGCGCCTCTGACATCAATCGAGATGATCCGTGTCATTAAAACAAAGTAATTCCGGACCAGGCCATTTGAGCTGGGATACCGAACAATTGCCAAGTGCCGGCAATTGCGTAAAAGGCCTTTCGGCAACTTCTGCGAGCAAAGAGTGGTCACGTCCAACAAGAAGACAAAGTGCTGCCGTTAAAACACCCCCATGAGCCACAATGATCATGCTGCCAACAGGCCGACATGAAAGAGACTGCAGGGCATGACGTCCCCGTTCCGCAAGTTGCCGCCTTGACTCTCCGCCCGGTATCTGGAAATCAACATCACCTGAACGCCATCGAGCAACATCCTCGGGAAACCGATCCGCCAGGTCATCCCATAAGTGACCTTGGAATACACCTGCATTCAGCTCAACAAGTTCGTCTGCCATCTGGACAGGAAGACCTGTTGCCGTTCCGATCGCCTCGGCCGTTTCCCGGGCACGGCAAAGCGGACTACTCCAGAGTTCGCAGGATTGATTTCGGAAGGATTGACTCTTGCACCATGAAGCGACTGCGGCTGCCTGCTGACGACCTGTATCGGAAAGCTTTACATCTGCTTGTCCTTGAACTCTTCCTTCGCGGTTCGACAAACTCTCGCCATGGCGAATCAGAATCTGGAGCATAGAATTTTGATATCTACAAGGAAATCAATCACTTGCAACATTTTCCTGTGCGTGCACCTCGGAAAAACGTTCAACAAAATGAGGACTGGCGTTCTGAAGCATGAACACCTCACTTAACTACATACAAGCAGCAAACAAATTACTAAAAAAGCCGTCTGTAAATGATGAAGTGTCATTAGTTGCTTCCCGAAAATCTTCCTGTCAGTAGAAGAATGCACTTATTGTAGTTTGTGTTGATATGCATTTTCAACGCCCTAAAGGGCGGTTCTAGAACCTCACCTGCACCGCACTCGAAGCGGTGCGGCAGTCAGGGCCATGAGGACTAGTAGCAGGGTGAACGGTTCTGGCACAGCAGCCGCAGCTTCTAAATCGGTCGGTAGAGCTTCAAAGTTGGTTTTCCACAGCAGGTAGTCGGCCTGGTCGCCCCCGTTGTCTTGCCACACTGTGTAGCCAGCGGCATCTACAGTGCCGTTGTCGTTGAAATCACCCTCAATGCCCGCAGGGCAACTACCCGCATTTTAATTATTCAAATACTTCCCCACATCGGGACCCCGGCATTACTTGACTGACGATCTCATAGCCATGTGCATGGTACCAGGCAATCTTCGGGACTGTCGGTCCCGTGGATCCCGAGGATTCCTTCCGCAGCGAATTCGGTCACGTCGTGCTGTCCATGATCCGCCAGTATCACAATGCCATACCCTAGCGGCTTGAGATGCTCAACCAGTCTCACCAAGCGTGTATCGGTCTCTTTCAACATGGGGACGACCAATGGATTTGATGGACCATGCTGATGAAAAACATCATCCACTTTGCCGAACTGAGCGATCAGAAATTCCGGTCGTGCACTGTCAGTAATCTCGATGACCGTATCTGCCACAGCATCATCTGACACATTGCCGGCGTTACCTAGAATGTCGGCACATCGTCCCAACAGTTCACACCCGGTGTAGCCATCCAACCCCACCCCGGCGCTTTTGCCCTTGGCTTCTCGCACGACATCAAAAATCGTTTCGCAAGCGAAGTCATCTTGTTTGGCCTGTATTCCGTGCCCCGCCAGATCGGTTCCCGTCACCATTGTCGCAAAGTTCACCGGCGTTATGGAAGGCATGACAGAACGAAGCGTGATACTGTTTCGAGCACGCAGCGAACTCAGATACGGCATCTCGGATTTCCAAAGATTCCAGGCAAACATTCCCAGAGCATCAAGGGCCAGAACCGCTACTCTGTCCACGTCTGCGAGATCAGTGACTATCTCTGGAATAGAAGCGCCTTTGGCCCCCCTGGGGGCAGGCAACTGCAAGGCAGCACAGACGGTTGGAGCGACATCAATCATGGAACTCTCTTTTGTACTCATTGCGACGTGTTTCCCGTGTTTGCGTAACCTGTTATGTGCCGGCCAGGTCTATAGAAAAGTGAACGATCGAAAACATGAAAGGCCTGGCAGAATCGCACCAAGCTTGTCCAACTTGCAAACGGCTTTCACGAAGTCTTTCATGCAATCCATTGGAACGGAAATCAGGCTGGGGTCATCCTCGCCCGGCCGGACATTCACTGGGAAATTGAATCCGTCTTTCATAACTAACCATCCTCTACGCGGCCAAAAATAGTCCCGGTGAAAACGCGGGACGATATGCCGCCATACGGCCTGCACAAACCTCACCCGCACCGCACTCGAAGCGGTGCGGCGGCGAGAGCCAAGAGGGCCAGCAGCAGGGTGGCCGGTTCGGGAACGAATAAGAGTGGCGTCCTGGTCTGTTTTACTTTTGCAAAGGCAAATTCATACAGCATGAAGTTCTGCAGATTTGAGTTCTGGGTGTTCAGGTAGGCAACCAGGTCGATGATCTCTTCAAGTTCCCATCCGCCAAAGGCTTCGAAGGAGCCGGAGGTATTGAGCGGTTGGTTGAGCAGGTAGTGTGTTTTGGTGGCATCGAGATTGAAAGGTTCCTTGTTGAGGAATTTGAGTGTGATGGAGCTCTCGTCCTGTGTCACATCGACCTGATCTTTTGGCAGGGCGTAAGGGGCCACCGTTGGCAGGGGCGCGTCGGGATTGATGGTCGCATAGGAGGAGGAAAGGTTTTCGATCGAGAGCATCCACCGCGCGCCTCCCGGATTGTCTTTGTAAAGGTCCGATTCCGAGAGCGTGGTGAGATTTCCCTGTTTGGCGTTTGGGGTGGCTTTCTGGTTGAGTGTTTCGTAGATGAGCGCGAGGAATTCAGGATCTACTTTGTCACGGTCTACCATAATTTCCGCCAATGTCGGTTCTGTTTGATTGTAGATCTCAGGCAGGTTGGTTGGTGTGAGGTCGCGGTTCAATAGTGAATGCTGTTTTCTGGATGGGGTGTTAAGGCCGTAGTAGATGTTGATGTTTGCGTGTTCGTCACCGTGGTCGCAGGTAGCGTTGGTTGCATCTCCACTCCAGGGTTCGCTGCAGGGGGCATAGCCGGGATGGTCAAACGTTAACGCCGCAGCGATGTCACCCGGAACATTGTAGTACTCGATAAAGGCCGTTTCGTGGCGGCTTGCCTCGATCGTGTGTTGTGTGTAGGGGGCCTTTGCTTCCTTGCACTCGTAGACGAAAGGTGGAGAGGCACCTGTCGTACCCCATTGGTACTTGTCGGTGCCCCATTGCTCCGGGGCAATGTAGTGATCCCAAAGCTGGTTGATGATTGTCCCTGGGGTATGAGCCGGTGGGCAAGTTTGGGGTTGGTAGATTTCGCCGAAGCCCTCGTTGTCGAGGCCGAGGTGTTGGATGTAGAGTTTGTTTTCGGCCTGCGCGTAGTGTTTAGCCAGGTCGTCGTTGAGTTCAGCAATGAGCTGGAATACCGATTCGATGTTCCGGTTCGTGCCTGGTGGCGACACGCTTCCAGGCGTTGCCGGCGTCCAATTCCATGGTGTTTTTGGGATATCGCCGATGACAAAGCCGAACTGTGTAACGCCAGCCTTCGCTAGCGGTTCGATGACATGTTCATTGATCAAGGGACGCATGTTTGGCCCGGGATCGGGTGATGCATATTTGTAGGCGTTGTTGAGTGCGCCAGACCAGTTTGAAATATCCGGGTCACCGAGTGCGAAATAGACGGTCCCGAGCGACGCACCTTTTGCCGTCGCTAGAGACTTCAGGTTCTTGACGTACTGGACGTAGGCCTCTGCGTAGTCGGTGAAGCCGGTTCCTGGCTGGGAAGGCGTTCCCTGCAGGTAGGGCTGTAGGGAATCGACCTGCCAGGTTGCGCTGGGAATCGTTTCGTGCCAGAGACCGAGCGTTGGCAGAGTGTCATCCACTTCGGCAAAAGCCGTCAGGGCCGGTACAAATAACAACACCGTAGCCAACGCCATGTGTCGACCTGTTGTTCCCGTACCTGTTCCACTGCGGATGCCAGGTTTCTGAAAGAGGAGCGAACTGGACAATCTCAAGCACGTGTCAAGGATACGATGCATCAGGGTTTTCTCTTGGTGAAATAGTGATCGAAAAAACAATGGTATTGATTTGCCTGGTGGAAACGGTGGCAGGGTTGGTAACCGGAAGTCAACGTTGCCAATTCTCGTTTTGTGGGATGGCCCCAATAAAAAAACGACAACCGGATGCTCCCAAATTCGCCGCGGCCAAAGGGCAACTGCGGGGAAAAGGATCCAGATGTCGTTGATTGAACTGAATTAGCGGTGCCTGAAGGGGCAATGCAGAATAGCTAACTGCCAGTAAGCAGCTAGGATACCGGTGGTATTCGTAGAAGTCAAGCTGCGAAGTTCCGTTTACCCGCTTATCCGCGACCCCTATGGGGCTGCGAGGTGCCTTGGTTGTCCGCAAAATAGTACGCACAAAAAAAGGGAGCTGGCACACCCTTCTGGGATGTGCCACACCACACATTACCGCACTCGAAGCGGTGCGGCTACCAGTCCCAAGAGGGCTAAGAGGAGCATGGGTTCTGGGACACGTGTGCTTGAAGAGGAGGTGGTGACCACACCACCATAAGCATCTTTCAGAGCAGGTAGTCTTTGTATCCGATGAACCCATCACCATCGCCATCGGCACCGTACCCTGGTGGCACGAGTGGTCCCATCTGATCACGCCAGATGGTGTAGTCGGCTGCATCAACAATGCCATCGTCGTTATAGTCAATAGCCGACACACCCGGGGGTTCTGGGAAACCGGCAATGATCCCCATTTCCAATGGGGTCATGCCATTAGCCCACTTGGGCACATTGTCCCTCAGATGCTGACGAGTGGGAGACGAACGCCCATCGAAACCAGCGTAATGGGCCTGGTTGTGATAAGCATTTTAGAACCATTCGGGATTGGCCAAATGCGGCGGTTGCTTGTCATCTCCTCTACGGCCACGAGCGGGCTGGGCAAAACGCCACAGAAAAATAGACCATGAATGATGGTCGCACGATGCATACTAATGAACCGACGGATTGAACTGATCTGGAGGTTGATTATAGGTCCGAGTCATTGCAGTGATCGATCTTTGGATTCGTCCTGTGTGACCTCCCCGACATGGTCACCACAACCAGCATCGCAACGAGCACGCTGGTGGACGTCGCCGGCTCGGGAATGATATAGGTTACGGTCAGTGGATCGTCGATCGCTATGATCACGGGCTGCAGGTCGTACGGCCCCGGCTGCGTGTAAGCGACGCCCGGTGTGGGATTGTTGCCCGGCCCACCGGGATTGTAAAAGGGGCTGTATCCGCCTGTGGCAGGGATCTCGACGTCGGTGATGAGGCGCATTGCGGACTCATCGCCCTTCAAGATGATGTCAATCTGATTGTCGTGGTCCTCGATGTAGCCGTCGTTATATGGGTCGGTTCCGAGGCCCAAATCGGCCAGGCCAACCACCGTGATCGAGCCAGCAGAGGTGGCGTAGGATGTTCCGGTCTGCGTCAGCCACTGCTCCTTGCCGTTGTCCATCAAGCGGATACGAAAGAACGTCGCGAAATCGGACGGCAAGACGCTGACAACCCCGTCCGCAGAGAAGCCACCCGTCGTGAGCACTCGGAGCCGGAAATGTGCATCGGACCCGTACAGGGCAAAACCATCGTTAGGCAGCTGGGCCGCCCCAAACAGTGCCGGGGCCCCCTCCCCCGTCGTCAACATATGGCTCAGCTTCGCTCCGACGAGCGTCGGTCCGCCGCCTGGCAACCACGGGTTTCCACTCGTCCTCGAAAGTCCCACGGCGCTGACCGGACCGGACGCACCGACGAGCTTGAGCGGCGTACCGTCATCGACAATCTCGGTCCTCTCGATGTAGATCGCGCCCTCGGTGGCGGGCGTCAGGCGGTTCCCGAACTCGCCGAACACCACCACCGTGTTCCGCTCGTTGTACTCGATATTTGGGGAAATCGAAACAACCATCGGCGTGACGACGGTCCCCGTGTTGAGGGTGATACGGAAGTCGGATGGTTGCACGGTGCTCGGCAACACCGGCCAACTGAAAACGACTGGCATCGCATCGGCATGGGACACGGGATACCCAAATCCAAAGGCAACCTGCGACGGCGTTGCGGAGCTCGTGAGCGCGCGGTACGGAGGATCGGTGCTGCTGGTCACGGTCTCCCAGGTACCGCCGGCCGCGATCACGTCCTGTTGGTTCCCGGGGACGCCTATGATGTTTTCAAAAGCGTAGTTTGCTGAGAGAATCGACGGCGAGTCGCCCCACAGATCCGCATTGATGAGCACGTCCTGCATGAGCATCTTGTAGGAGGCTGTTTGCGCGACGACCGATTGGTAAATAATTCCAGATAGCAGCAGGGCAAGGCCTGAGAGTTGTCGCAACTTGACAGTGAGCATCACAAGAACTCCGCTTGTTTGATCTGAGCTGTTCGTCACCCGCACCGCACTCGAAGCGGTGCGGCAGTCAGGGCCAAGAGGGCTAAGAGGAGGGTGGTGGGTTCTGGCACAGCAGCCGCACCTTCTGAACCGGTCGCTGCGGATAGGCCAAAGTTGCTTTTCCAGAGTAGGTAGTCAGCCTGTACTACAGTCGCTGCTCCTGAGCCGTTGCCGTTTAGGGCGGAAGCAGATTGACCCAAATTATCTTGCCACACTGTGAAGTCGGCTGCATCTACGGTGCCATCGTAGTTGAAATCACCGTCCAGTTGAGGGACGGCAACCAGGGTAACGCCAGTAGGTGAGTAGACAACCTCCAACTCGAGATTGCCAAAAAGGCTCGGCAGATTTTCCGTAGCAAACGTGCCCGCTAGTGAGGCGGCGGTGAGGATGTCGAAACGGTCGCCAGCGGATGCTCCAAAACCGTTAATGGTCGTCACATCGAGGGTTCCATCCAGGTTTGCGGCGCCGGTGATGGTCAGTATGTCAAAGCCTTCATTGCCGAAATTGGGCCCGCTCAGTTCGATGCTCAGCTTGCCAGTCGCTGTTTGCTTGTAGGCGCTGTCAATGTGCAGCGTGCCGACCTCTTCGCCTTCAACGTCAATGACAGCACTTTGTTGGCCATTCGGTGCGATCAATCCCTCATTCCGGACCCCGCCCGTTGCCTGCAACGTTCCGTTACCGTGTATTTCGCCTATCGGACTGGTAAAGATCTCGCTGTTAGCAACAACTCGACCGGCGCTCTCAATATCCACCCTCCCGCTGCTAATCAACGTACCAACGTTCAGGATACTGTCGACCAGTTGAACTTTGCTGCCCGCTTCAATGCTGAGCTGATCATTCACCACCAGGTGCAGCGACTCACCCCCGCGACCGAGTTTCAACGTGCTGTTGTCCAATAGAACAGCGTCATCTTGGACTGTGTAAGTCCTAGCCGACGCACCGCAACAGGTAACAAATTCGACGTTACTGTTTTCGATCTTCAATTCGAAAGTGGACGTGTCTTGGTTTTGCCACAGCACCAGTCCTGGAGCAGTTCCTCCTGATGCAGTGAAATTACGAAACACTGCCTGGTTGCTTTGACCAGGCGCGGTTTCCCCAATCCAACGGGAGTTGCCCTTAAAAAATATACCTCCAGCGGGCGCTGGTTTGGCAACGATGGGTGTGGCTACCCACTCGGCATACGTTCTAGAGCCTCCGAAGATGTCGGTGAGCGTCAACTGGACGACGAGCGGGCCATTGGAATTGAACGATGATTGACTGAATTCGTAATGGCGAGCCTCCGGTGCAATGGCGTTGGCTGTGACCAGTGGGTCCAGGCCGATATCAAAGTCGAATACTTCAATATCATACGAAAACTGAGGCGAAGTCGTCGTATTGACGTCCCAATCAATACGGAGGATATCATTAGTCTGGTCGGCAGTGGCCTGGCCAGAGGATATCGATATCTCTGGGAATGCGACCCCGACTTCCGATCGAGCTGAAGCGTGTGTCGATGGATTCGTGGTTGTCGATGTGGTCTCTGCGCCTCCGGCTTTCATGAAGTAATATTCATCTCCCTCATCCGACGCGATGCCACCGTCCCAGTTAGTGCGATAGTTGTACGACCGACCGTCTTCTGCAAGGTCCCACGAATTCACGGAGTATCTTGCGGAAGTGAACGGAAACCAATCGCCGTTGGTTTTACGTTTCCAACCTCCCTTAAGCTGCGTTTCTCGTGCGTTTTCTCCAGAATGCACCCAATCCTCAATAAATGCATCTGTCCCACCTCTGAACCTGGCATTTGCCACGGCGACGTCCATTGTGATCAGGTGATACCACTGGTTTGTATCTTCCTTGGATACCCAATAGCCCATGTAGGTGTGGTCGCCGACAGCCCAAGACCGTGCCACCTGAGTGATCCACGTATCTGTCTGCCAGCCTAAATCGAAGTTCCACGACTTCAGGCCGGTACCCTCGCCACCGAATTCCTCGGTCGTCGTGCCATGTCCTGTATAGACTGCTTGAATCGGTGCGTTGTGGGCATCGTTGTCCCAAATAGAAAAGATGAAGTTGTGTCCATCGGGATGCGCCTGTATGCCAGCGTAACCTGCGGCCGTTCCCTGCCAGCCCAGGGTTTCGTAATAGGTGTAGGTGGCCTCACCAGTGCCGGGAACACGTACCTGGTTGACAATAATGTCGCCATCAAAATTGTCGTTGAATACCATGTGGGAGGATGGAGCTGAATTTTGGTTCTGAGCGATTGCCGATCCAGCGCAGATCAAGAAAGCCAGTGCTAGAAGGAAAACAGCCGCTTCTTGACTGAGAACAATGCGGCTCATGCTGCTCTTCCTTTGTGTTTGGTGTTAAACATCGCTGGTGATTCGCGGAGCGATCGTGAATCCCTCCTTCCCCCAGTTGGACTGAGGCCTGCCCCGCTGCCTGGCTGACAAGCTGTCGACACCCCACGAATCCATCGAAGGCAAGGGGGATTCGGAATTATTCCACGCCACAATTGAATATTGAATGCTTATACCAGTTTTCATACCAATTGTAGTCATGCGGATTGGGCATTCCGTATTTCTCCCAGTTATCAATGTGTTATCACCGCATAGAACATTTTTGGGGCCCCCGAGTTTTTCGGGAAATCGTTCAAGAAAGTCCGGTGGGTAGCCTAACTTCTGTTCAGCCTAATTCCCTGGACTATTCTTCCGCGGTGGAGGCTGGGCAAACGAATCGACCTTGTTGCCAGGAATTTGAAGCCCCACAAAGGGCTCCCTATCCCCCATGCACGTTGCGATTCCATCCCTGATGCTATCGGTGGCGCGATTGGAATGCAAGAATTATCATGGGGGTTCATGATTCAGACAGGAAAGTGGAAGGTTTTGCCTGCGACCCCCGTAGGGGTCGCGAGGTACCCTGGTCATCTCCAAAAAAGTGCGCAGGAAATCTGCATTACATCATCACCCGCACCGCACTCGAAGCGGTGCGGCTACCAGGGCCAGGAGGACTAAGAGGAGGGTGGTGGGTTCTGGGACACGTGTGCTTGAAGAGGAGGTGGTGACCACACCACCGTACGCATCTTTCCAGAGTAGGTAGTCTTTGTAGTCAATGAGTCCATTTCCATCGGCATCGCCGCCGTAGCCCGGCGGCACCGGTCCACCTATGCGATCACGCCAGACCGTGTAGTCGGCTGCGTCAAACACGCCGCCGCTGCTCGTCACGTTTAAAGGCAGGCCGGGGAGGAATTTACGCGCAGTTTCAACGAGCTTATACTCAGCCCGGCGCGTGAAGATAGGTCAAGGCGCGGTTCAAAAAGCAATCAGCCATGAGTTTGCAAAAGTTCAGTAACTAACTAACCAAGAAAAGATCGGGTTACAAAAAAGCAAGAAAGTGTCAGAGGTGGTAAGAATGGAAGAAGTCAGGTATCAGATGCTGAGGCCGGCTCAGATAATCGCCAGGCGTAAAGATTGTCCAGTGGCCTATGTTCCTTTGGGCAATGTCGAATGGCACGGTATTCATAATCCGCTGGGGCTCGACACCCTTAAGGCTGAGGGCATTGCTGTTGCATGCGCACGAAAAGGCGGTGGATTGGTGTTCCCGCCGCTTTATTACGGTGAATGTCGGCTGGAGGCGCTAAGAGATAATAATCCGCCGGTGATCGATGCGATGGAACTGCCTGCGGAAAACTTTGAGCCTGACAAAATGACGTTTTCGGCAACAGAACAAATACTTAATTATCAGAAACTTCTTCTGCACATACTGGATGAAGTTCAAAGCCTTGGTTTTGAAGTCGGGGTTCTGGTGCCCGGGCATGGCCCGTTGCTGGCTCATGCCCGGGCAGCCGTGCTTGTGCATAATTGCAGAGCAAAGAAAAAGATGCTTGCCTGGGCATTTTATGATGATTGTTTGGTCCAAGACAAATACCCCGGTTTAGGCGACCACGGTGGCGGTTGGGAGACTTCATTTCTTATGGCTCTGCATCCTGAAACAGTGGATCTGGATTTGCTGCCGCCTGAACCTGAGAAAGTCGTCGGTGCCGAAGGCCCCATTCCTCCGCAGAATGCTTCGGCGGAGTTTGGCCGGGAAATCCTTGAAGCCGTTGTAGAAAAAGCGGTTGCCGAAGTTAGGCATCGTCTTGAAAATCTCCGTTAGGATTCCGATTCCACGCCCGACCCGTTTCTCGGACTTCCGACAGGGGGGCGGGCACTGGGCTGGTTCCACTACCCAATCGTCACTACGTCTACACGCGTGTCCGCAAATGGACCACGGCATACGCCAATCGTTGCGCGCTGGCCATCCTCTACCCGATGCAGATCAACACGGGTGAAAAGCTGCGATGATCCACCGCTACGCGGCTTGCACAGGCCCTCTGCCAAACCTCACCCGCACCGCACTCGAAGCGGTGCGGCAGCGAGGGCCAAGAGGGCCAGCAGGAGAGTGGTGGGTTCTGGGCATGCGCCCAGGGCCACGGATAGTGCGGCATGTGGATATGCTCATCGTCGATCGTGCTGCCCATCCGACCACAGCCGATCACCGCGCCGCGAAAATCTCCGCGCGGCCTGGTCGCCGCAACTACCTTGTGGGCTTCGCCCAGCGTTATCGCCATGACTCAGGCCTCCTCTCTGGGGATCCAGCTGGCAAAATATTCAGGTGCCCATTTGCGTGCCAGCGCGAAAGACCGCTCGCTCAACGAGCCGTGCGCCGGCCCCTTCTCGACCTGGATCCACTCCTCGGCTGCCGCCAAACTCGGAAACTCCGCCAACCACACATGGTGCCATTCCGCCTGGGGCGCCATCAATTTGAAACACTCGAGCCGCTGCAGATTACGTTCCCGGCAAAAGGTGCTCATCGCTTCGAGATACACTGTATTCACCGGTTTTTCCCCCGCGATCTGCCCCAGCTCACCTCGCTCGAAAAGCAAAGCGACCACGCTCGAGCGATCTATGTCAAGAAGCGGCACTTGGTGCGGATCACCCGGTGCCGGCACCGGCGCCGGCACTCCCTGCGCCCATCCAGTGCAATAATCGGGCAGGTCGCCCCGCGCCAGATAGTATTCGTAGTAGCCATATCGCCCGTATGGCGGCGCCATTTCTGCCGCGATCCACGCCTCGGCACCGGCCAGATCGGGAAAATCCAAAACCCAGAAGCGCTCGTAGGCTCCCTGCGGTGCCATCAGCCGGAATCCTTCCATCCGCCGCAAGCGGTGCGATCGCGCGATCTCGAGCATCAGATCGACGTGCTCCTGCTCATACGCTTTGCGTTGCTCGGGCGTGAGCCGGTGCCAGGAGGCTAAGCGACCGCCCTTGAAGAACACCGTAATCCCTTCGTTTCTTCGCGCCATATCGGAACCTTTCTCTGCGCTCAAGCTATAAAAATTGCCGCGAAAGCGGCGATCAGAAACAGCGTAACCAGATGCATGAGTGGACTCCAGCGAAAAGGACCTGCGAAATACCACTGGCCAGTATGACCCGCCCCGAGGGCGGGGGCAAGGTTTGCCCGCAGCCCCCTATGGGGCTGCGAGGTACCCTGGATGTGTCCTCTATAGTGCGCACAAAAAAAGGGCCACACCCAAACATGGGGTGACCCATTTGCGCAACAGGACGACCTTTTGAAATCGACCCACCGCCCGGTCAAACTTCGCACCGGCTACGCCGGGCAAGGGGTAAAGTGGTTAAGGTGATCAGGGGATAGTTCTGGCAACACGAAAACCACCAAGCCGCATGGTTACGGGAGACGGGAGTAGGCGAGGGCGGCATCGAATGGCCGGCCGTTATCAAGGCCTGCAAGGCGTCCGGCACAAGGCATTTCATCGTCGAGCAGGACGACTGCCCGATCACGAATGGCCCGTTCAAGAGCATGCGGATCAGCTTCGAGAACCTTCAGGCGCTCGGGCTGTAGGTTTATCCGCGGGATGGCTCCGTCATCTGTTCGCGAGCTTTGGCCGACAGTGCCGCCAGGTGCCCGTCGTTTGCCATGCCCTGTTCCAGATGGACCAGGCGTTGCGCGTTCGCCGTCGCCATCATGGTTTCACCGTACATGCGGTCGATCCAGAATCGCGCGTTGCTAGCAATGTAATCCTTGAGCTCGGAGATCTGATCGTCCGGGATGCGCTGCGAACAGTTGATGGTGAACATGCGCCGCTGGGTGCTGCCACCGAAGGCCGCGTGTTTCAGGTTGTGATTGAACACCAGCACGTCGCCTGGATCGGTCTCCAACGCGATTGCCGGCAGGTCCTTACCTTCCACACCCCAGAGTAACGGGTTTTCCCTGACCTCATTCAGCTTTTCGGAGTAGGTGTCGCCGGTGTTGTGACTGCCGGGGATGACACGCAGGCAGCCGGCATCACGCGTCAGCGGATCAAGGTAGAGCGCGATCTTGACATAGCGCAACGCCGGGTGACAGCCGTCCGAGTGCCAGGGCGTGTCGTTGGCGTAGTAGTTGCCGTCGGAACCCATATAATTAAAGTCGTTCCCGAGCAGACTGCAAAGCAGACCGTGGATGCACGGTTCTTCAAGCAACGCACAGAGCCGCTCATGCTGGTCGATAAACGGCACGATACAGGAGCGCTGCGCAGGGTCGTGCGCCTTGCCGTTGTGCCCGCCGCCGCGTGTTGCCCAGACTTCCTCGAACGCGGCGATGATCTCCGCGATACTGTCGGCCAGCGCTCTGGGCAATGCCAGAAAACCGAACGTATCGAAGAATTCCAATTGTTCAGGTGTGAGATCGTGTGATGACATGTACAACTCCTGCGTTGTTTCAATAAACTGGGTGTCGGTCGCTATTTTTTTCCAGGTGGCGGCGCTACGAATTTGTGAGCGCTCACCAAGATATGGGCTGAAACTGTCGCTTGTGTCGATGTTGTCATTCCGGAAGGCGGCCGGGTGATCGTTTTGTCTGCCACAGGCCGAGGGGGCGGTGCGCCGTGTTCAGCGCATTGCCCCCGGCAAACCGGGTAGCGTCACTGGGTAAACCGAGTGACCATTGTAAAGCGGATGTCCCGCGTGGGTCATCCTCTGCATGGCCAAAACTAGTCCCGGTGAAAAAGCGGGATTATACACCGCTATACGGCCTGCACAGGCCATCACCCGCACCGCACTCGAAGCGGTGCGGCTACCAGGGCCAAGAGGGCTAAGAGGAGGGTGGTGGGTTCTGGGGTCGGTGTAAGGGCCAGGATGCCCACCGCTATCGGCTCCCAACTCAGCTGCATTCCTGTCCGGCATCGTCTCTCATCTGCAATCCACAGCCGGGGCAGTGGCTCCAGGTGC
Organism: Lacipirellulaceae bacterium; assembly: GCA_965243695.1. Classification (GTDB taxonomy): domain Bacteria; phylum Planctomycetota; class Planctomycetia; order Pirellulales; family Lacipirellulaceae; genus JAKVCB01. Next base: position 273,720 of record CBDEWC010000009.1, read on the forward strand.
ATAAGTTGTGGGGATAACCGCAGCCAAAAGTCCAGTCATGCCCGCACTCGGGACATAGGGTGGTGGGCCTGGGGAATAGCTTACAAGCCAGGTAGAAACCAGAAAGCAGAACAGCGAACCCCAATCCCAAAGCCGCATCAGACGCTATCGAATCACGATTAATTGGTCGATGGAGAAACCAGACTCCAACGCCGGTAACAATACCTAGGAGAATGGAACTACCCTCGGTCCAGTTCTTGCGACTTTCCCACGTGTGAGCCGCATTCTCAAGGTCTGCGACCTTCTTTCGATACTTCGAGTCAAATTCTGAAGAACTCATAGGGTACTACCAATTAGGTACATAAGAGTATGTCTGGGGTCGGTAGTACTGTGGGGAGAGGGTGAACAGTACTTTCGACAGGTTGGTAGAAGGTATCTCAAGAAGCACCTCAACCGCCCGACAACAGAGGGTGAGTTTTTAGAAACAACGGCCACCAAGAACGACTGGCAGGTGACCGATGAGGACTTCAAAAAACGGGCGCAGAACCGGGCGCAGCAGACCCGCGCACGGGGTGGAACCCGCTCGCAAGGGATGACAGGCCAAAATGAAAAAGGCCCTACCCTGCCAGAGGATGCGCCTCCATGCGACCTCCGACAAGATTCATTAGTGGGCGACACAAGACTCGAACTTGTGCAGCAATCCCCCCGAAAACAGGCCATCACGCTAGGGCGCGACGCAGAATACGACGCACGCTGTGCAGAAATAGGCGCAGTCGATGCCGATCTTCAGCAGCTCATCACCCTCTGGCCGCAGTTGGCGGCCAGTGTACGGGAAGCACTACTTCAGCAGGCCACACAGTCACTCACCAGAGGCCCCTAGAAGGGCCTCTGTGGGCGATTGATCTGGAGGTGTGCCAGCGACACAGTTTTGCCCGCACCCCCCTAGGGTGCAATAAGTACCCTTGGTTGTCTGCAAAATAGTGCGCACAAAAAAAGGGGCACACCAAAACATGGGGTGACCCAGTTGCGGCAACAGGACGACCTTTTCACTCGCCCCGTCCCCCGGTTATCCGAGTGATGGCATTGGGTGGTCCCCGGTGCCCTTGGGTCACTCGGTTGTCACCATTTCGGGAATTGTCACATATGCCTTCCCCCAGTCGATAACAGCGGCTCCTTCTGGCCCGAGCGCGACGCGGTGGAACCGCGGTCCAGCCTCAGGCAACGCGATAGCGTCTAAACTCCTGGTTACGCGGTACTTGCAAGTTATTCCACTCTCTGTTCGCAACGGTGGGCGGCCCAAAATATCCCCCAAATCTTCATCATGCGCTACTCAGGGGGACGCTTTCTGCTACAATCACCGCTGCTTTTGCTACGCAATTCCTTCCACCTGGAATGCGAATCTCTCACGAGGACCGACTAATGAAAACGACCGCAGCATTGATTATCTTAGTATTCGCCCTTCTCTATGTACCCACCGCCCACGCCGATACATTCGGCAGCGGCGGCAACACGTTTAACATCGACTTCGTCACGATCGGCAACCCAGGCAATGCCGACGACACCGATGGCAAGCCCGACCCTGCCGGGAAGGTGGAGTACGCCTATCGCATCGGCAAGTTTGAAATCTCCGAGGACATGATCGACAAGGCCAACACCGTGGGAACGCTGCACATTTACCAAAACGATCGCGGAGCGAACAAGCCCGCGACCAATATAAGTTGGGAGGAGGCGGCCAGGTTTGTGAATTGGCTCAACACGAGCACCGGCGGCAACAGGGCGTACAAGTTTGATGGCGGTTGGAATTTTCAATCGTGGGAATCGGGCGATGAGGGATATAACCCAAATAATCGCTACCGCAACAGCCTCGCCACGTATTTTCTGCCCAGCATGGACGAGTGGTACAAGGCGGCGTACTATGACCCGCAGAAGCCGGGGGGTCCGGGGTACTATGACTATCCCACGGGCAGCGACGAGCCACCCACGGCGGTACACAACGGCACGGCGGCGGACACCGCCGTATACAAGTTTTCAGGCATATCCCCCGCAGACCCCGCGGACATCACGCTCGCCGGCGGCCTGAGTCCCTACGGCACAATGGGCCAGGGCGGCAATGTTCAGGAATGGGAAGAGACTGACCGGTACCTGGGGAACGACTCAACTTATCGCGGCGTCCGCGGCGGCTATTGGAACGAGGAGGCGGCCTTCAACTTGTCGTCGTCGAGCCGCTTCGACCAATACCTGTCCAACGAGAACAGAGACCTTGGTTTTCGCGTCGCAAGCATCATTCCTGAGCCAAGTACGCTGCTGTTGGGAGCGTTGGCAAGCGTGGGATTGATGATGTGGAGACGAAGGTTAAGCTAATGCTTTATCCTTTTTCTCGATGACAGGCGATTCCCCGGCCTAACGACCTCTTGAACTCGACCCACCCCCGGTTAACCGGGGGGCGTCAACGGGTGGACCGATACGCGCAAAGCCCACGGCGGTCTTTGCCGGGTTTCCGTCTTCATCGAGTCTCGTTGCGATGCAATCCCCGATGCGGTAGCGGTCCAAAGCTTCCCACGATTTGGGTGGTCCCAACTTATCCAGCAGGCTGACGGTTGCGACAAAATCTTCCATGTCATCCACCGGAGCGGCATAGCGACCGTTTAGACTCCAACTACTCCCCGATCAGATTCCTGATCGAGTTACATCACCCGCACCGCACTCGAAGCGGTGCGGCTACCAGGGCCAAGAGGGCTAACAGGAGGGTGGTGGGTTCTGGGACGGTGCCCTATCAGGAAATGACCTCGCCCCTCAAATTCGAGGCTTCCCAAAAATCTTCCCACCGTAAAGAAACTCTTATCTCCACCTTCGCCCAGCGAACAACAAGCTCATTGCAAGAAGCGATAACGTTGTCGGTTCGGGAACGGATGGATCAGTGTTGATGGTGGTGGTGTTGTTGTCAGTTAGTGAAACGGAATCAAGCAGGGATTGGAAAAGACTGTTAGAATCATCCCATACCCCACCACGGACCCGACAAGTCCATTTGACTTGTGCACGGTTTATAGAACCCTCGATAATGGCGGCTCTAGCCGCGACCCAGCTAGCGTCGTATGTGGCAGAACCAGTCCCAGCCTCAGCGGCGGCCCAGCCATCTTGGTATCCGGCGTCCCAGCCATGGACGTATGCGTTTGCCGGGGAGCCAGTCCGATCAGAACCAGTCCCAGCCTCAGCGGCGGCCCAGCCACCTTGGAATCCGGCGTCCCAGCCAGCCTCGTCTAAGCTACAAGGGTAAAAGTCCGCCGACGCCGAAAAGCTGAAACCGACTAACAGCATCACAAGGCCAAGACAGATAGTGTGTTTTCGCATTCCTAAAAAAGCCGTCCGTAAATGATGAAGTTTTATTAGTCGCTCTCGTAAATCCCTGCCAGTAGAAGAATGCACACATTGTAACTTGTGTTGATATGCATTTTCAACGGCCCAAAGGGCGGTTGTAGAGCCCTCACCCGCACCGCACTCGAAGCGGTGCGGCTACCAGGGCCAAGAGGGCTAAGAGGAGGGTGGTGGGTTCTGGGACGATGGTTAGATTGTTGGCATTATTTGCACTCCAGTACCCCTCCAATTTGGCCCGCAGGCCTGCTGCATCAAAACCATGCTGCGCCACGGTCTGCTCATCGAAAAGAATTGTGCCAAAACTAAAGGTCGCGTTGGTCAGGTCCGCGTCGTACAGGTTCGCGCCGGTCAGGTTCGCGGAGCGCAGGTTCGCGTCGGACAGGTTCGCGCCCTCCAGGTCCGCATAGCGCAGGTACGCGTTGGACAGGTTCGCGCCCTCCAGGTTCGCTTTGGTCAAGATATCGCCGAACAGGTTCGCGCCGGTCAGGTTCGCGGAGCGCAGGTTCGCGTCGGACAGGTTCGCGCCCTCCAGGTCCGCGTTGGTCAGGTTCGCGCTCTCCAGGTTCCCGTGGGTCAGGAGTGCGCCCTCCAGGTTCGCGCCGGTCAGGTTCGCGGAGCGCAGGTTCGCGTCGTACAGGTGCGCGCCGTACAGGTCCGCGTTGGTCAGGTTCGCGCTCTCCAGGAATGCGCCGTTCAGCGATGCACCGCTTTTCAGATATGGTCCTGAATAGGCGAGGTCCCCACCAGATATGGTTTGTATCGGATCGACAATCGTACCGTCGGTCATTTGATACCAAGCAGCACTAGCGGAAGTGGCCACCAGAGTGGCCAGAAGAAACAGTGTGAACAGACGCATTAGCTTTCTCCTTCGAGTTGCGGGCAACAATTCCACCAATGGATTACGAAATACGCAGGCCATTATCGCTGGTTTCGAGTGCGGGGGCAAGGTTTTGCCTGCCTGTGGCACCTCACCCGCACCGCACTCGAAGCGGTGCGGCTACCAGGGCCAAGAGGGTTAAGAGGAGGGTGGTGGGTTCGGGGACTTGGTCTGCCCCTGAGCCACTGGCTGTGGACTGGCCGAAGTTATCTTTCCAGGTCCGGTACTCGGCCTGGTCGCCCCCGTTGTCTTGCCACACTGTGTAGTCCGCTGCATCGACGGTGCCATCGCCGTTATAATCGCCGGTCGTTGTGGGAGGGGGAGGCAACGGACACAGGGCATCGCCAGGTGTGCAGGGGTTTTGCCCGGTTTCCAGACGCCAGAGGTGGTGCCTGACATCGGAGAGTGTCCCATCATACGAGTTTCCTGTCCGGGCGACGCTGAATTCAGCTCGAGGGTTGATGACCCCAGGCAGGACAGAACGATAAAAAGATTGTCGTTCAACTCCGTCGACGTAGTAGGAAATGACGTCATCGATGCGGCCGTCAAGACTCGTATCCTCACCCGGGTCAAGGACAATCTGATACGTGTGAAAACCGTCCGTGGGATCGACCGTACCCAAGGCGAGTTGGGGGCCCATCCCAAAGAACGCGTAGGCGCCTTGAGGATCTTCCGTCCCATCGTACAACCGCACCTCGAACAGGTTGCTCCCGTCATGGATTTGAAAATAGATCTCGCTGTAAGAGCTTGCCTCAACGACCTGGACTTTCCAGGTTGCGGTCCATCCACTTGGATCCATCACCGCCTCGTCGACCGGTGCGGCCGGTCGTGCGGGATTTTGTTCGCCGACAATTCGGTAGTAATTACTCGGCGGAACGTTATCCCATTGGGTCCGCCAGTTGGGCAATTCGCCAGTCAGTCCCATTTGGCCCGGAACTCCGAACAACCCCCACCCTTCATCGGTGGGATTGTTACCGCCAACATGCTCCAGAATGACGGCTGCCTGGGAGACCGCCCCAAAGGCCAGCAGGCCAAAGAGCACGAGCGCCGCAGAAAAACTTTGCCGTAACATGATGCTTTTCTCCAGTTGTAAACCAGCGCCGTTGTGACCGGTTGATGATTGAGAAACGAACGCAAAATTAGCGACTGTTTGGGTAGACGTTTTGGGTAGACGTTGCAGAAGCAGCACCCACAGTAGACGCCGCAAAAGCGGCGATCAGAAACAGCGTAACCAGACGCATGAGTGGACTCCAGCGAAAAGGGACCTGCGGAATACCACTGGCCAGTATGACCTGCCCCCGGTGCAGGGGCAAGGTTTTGCCCGCAGCCCCCTATGGGGCTGCGAGGTACCCTGGATGTGTCCTCTATAGTGCGCACTCTTGAGGAGGGGTGTGCCATCTACTCTCACGCATCACACGGCACGCCTTAGGGGCGTGCCGAGGAGAGTCATCAACACCAGAAGCAGAGTAGTTGGTTCTGGAACGACACCGCCATCGGCACCCGGGCCCATGACCGAATTCGTATAAACCGTACCACCACCGTTATACGAGTAGGCACGCATATCAATGGTGCCGGGCGCATTCGGGTGAACAATCCGTACGGTGATAAACAAACCGGTGTAACGCTTCCAGGTGGTAACACTGTTGGTAAATCGTAGTGCTTGATCGACACCACCAGTCGATGAGGTGACGGAATGACCCGGAGTCACAAATTTTGGATCCACACCCGCCCAGGTACTAGTGACCTGATACTCGCCGGGAGTGTGCCAGGTATTAAGAATTCCTTCACCCAATCCGGTGTAATCGGCAGGAATGGTCCAAGTGTCACCGCTACGGTAGGAACCGTAGGCCGTTTGATCCCTGCTTTGGATTGTGGATCTCGCGGCATATCCGTCCCACTTCTGTGTAAGGATTCCCGAGTTCGATCCGTGGGCAAAGGAGTGTTGGTTGACAATCTGAGTCGTATCGAAGCCCTCGAGTTGAAATTCGGAAAACTCACTCTCATCGTCCAAAATGATGTCGTAGACGTATTCCCAACTTCCTACTTCCGCCGGGTTGCTTGCCGTAACCCCATCGAGAAGAACCGGCGCTGTGGCGAGTTGAGCATAAATGTTTGCCGCACTGGCGATTTGAGCCGCGGTCAAGAACAGGGTAGCGGTGGCGAGGCCGAAAACGGCCTGAAAAATTTTGTGTCTCATCATTAGTCTGATTTCCAATCAATTCCGTCTACGAGCCCCGCACTACCTACAGCGGAGTTCAACCTCTCCCAGCGTACCCAACAGTTGCTCTTCATTCAACAAAATCCACCGACTGTCTAAAAGTTTTTGTAAAATTTGCACATGTGGCCGGTACCTTGAAAACTTGGAGAATTTGCCCTCGTGGCCGAAAATCGTGCTTGGGCAGATTGCTACCTATCGCGTCGTCGACGCCTGAGAGCTCAGAGAAATCCTATCATGGCGAAAATGCCGCTCGCCGGCTCCGGAACGGACTGGGATGCAAGTGCCCGTATGATCTTTGCCCGCACCCCCCAGGGGTGCGTGTAGGGTCCGTAGTTGTCTGCAAAATAGTGCGCACAAAAAATGGGGCCTGGCACACTCCCTTTGTCTACCGACCACTCCTTGAAAGTAGTTCTGTCTACCGGTCACTCCTCGAATGTTCCACACTGGAACAACGCATGGTCCCACAGTGGGACGTTGCGCAGAGCCTGCGCAGAATCTAATCATTCCGAGGGACTTTTGCGGCTATTGATAAGACTCCAAACGCCACAGAAACAATGGCAAAGTAGTCAGCCGAGACGCCCCCTATTGCGACAAACGAACGACAACAACAGGGCGAGTAGTGAGCAACCGTAACAAAAACCCTTCACAGCACACCTCCCTTTTTTCTCGGAACCCTACTTATGCTAAAAAAAGTGCACGTGGAAACAAGCGATTACCCGGACTAACGGCCTCTTGAACTCGACCCACCCCCGGTTAACCGGGGGGCGTCAACGGGTGGACCGATACGCGCAAAGCCCACGGCGGTCTTTGCCGGGTTTCCGTCTTCATCGAGTCTCGTTGCGATGCAATCCCCGATGCGGTAGCGGTCCAAAGCTTCCCACGATTTGGGTGGTCCCAACTTATCCAGCAGGCTGACGGTTGCGACAAAATCTTCCATGTCATCCACCGGGACAAACAGGCTTTGGTCGTTTACTTGGAGACGAACAGCGAATTATGCAGCAGTTTGCCACTAAATTTAACGAGAAATTTAATGAAGCGGTGGAAGGTCTTGACTTGCCCGCCGCGCCCCTTCAGGGTGTAAGATGGTTTTATGTTTTAGATGCTTTTGGAAAAGGGGGGTATAAATATGCCAGAACGAACGACACAATCTCAGGATACACCGCCGCAGCTGCCAGAAAACTTTATGGAATTGATCCGCAAAGTGGGGGACGAGGCAATGAAGGAAGTGGCCGACGAGGTTCGCCTCTCGCAAGCCGAAGGCCAGGAGTAAATAAAGAAAAAATCAATCAGGAGGCGTTAAAGTATGGAATCCCAACCGGAGAAACAACCGAAGACGTTCGAGCAGTTGATGGGACAGCTATCGAAGGTCAAGCAGTATCCCATAGACCTTCAGCCGATCAACCCGGAGCCCCCGGCGGCCGACAAGCAGCAACCCCCCCAGGGCGAACAGCCCTCCAACAGGACGACAGCGTAGCCCTTATGGGCTTCGACAGTATTGCGGATATGATACGCGCAAATGAAAACCATAGTCCATTGCTCTACCTCTACATGTCCCAAATTGATCCCGGTAAAAACGCGGGATGATACACCGCTACGCGGCCTGCACACACCTCACCCGCACCGCACTCGAAGCGGTGCGGCTACCAGGGCCAGAAGGGCTAAGAGCAGGGTGGTGGGTTCTGGCACATGGTCTGCCCCTGAACCACTGGCGATAGACGCGCCAAAGTTATCCACCCATAGAGCATAGCCAGCTGTTGTCGAATCGGGGCTGTCCCCGTCTCGCCAGAGGGTGTAGTCGGCTGCATCCACGGTACCGTCGTTGTTAAAGTCGCCAGCCAGGGTCGTTACGGCAGTTTCGATGGCCAGGATACCCTCGGCAGCAAGGCCTGTAGTATTCCAGAGCAGGTCGTCCGGCAGCAGTGGCAGATCGTACTGCTGAAAATCACCTGCCAGTCGTCCAAAATCGAAAATATCAAAGCTGTCGCCATCGCTGGGCACATAACCGTCGATTAGCTGCACCATCAACTGGCCATCAAGGCTCAGCTCTCCACGAACTATGAGTTGGTCGTATTCTTCGCCGGGAGCAAGTCCGCCCAGTTCAATCTGCGTGGTCGAGGTGGTTCCCAGTACCACGTCGCCGCCAAAGGTTACGGTGCCTGGGCTGTTACCTGGTCGCAAGTCACCTTCAAAATAGACGGTGCCATCACCGGTATAGGGACCTGCGCCACTGGCCTGACCGAATATGACAGTTCGGCTATCTGAGCTGGTGCGAATTTCATCACCGTTGTGTTCAACGTCATCGAAGATCGTCGTGGTCGCACCGCCGGATGTGACGATCTGGCCTCCGGTGTCATTGACCACATCGCCCAGGATGTGTGTCTTACCACTAAAGGCCATCACACCCTGGTTGGTCCAGCCGCCGTTGGTGATGAACTGGCCCTCGCCCCCGATAAAACCGTCGGTCTGATTACTGGCGGTGCCGCCAACTACCAGAGAGCCATCGAAATTGTTTATTTCGCCGTCGGCCTCGTTGGTCAGATCCTGCGCAAAGTCCACCTGCCCGCCAAAGTTGTTGATTTCACTGGCGTTGATATTGCTGTCACCTTCAAAACGTACCCACTGACTGGCGGTGGTACGCAGTTCGCCGGATGGCCGGTTATCCAGAGAGCTTTTTAAAATGGCACTGCCATACAAAAGTCCTTCATTGACTGCTGCCACTTCGTTTAATTCCACCAATGAATTTTGTAACGCTGTCAGTGAAGCCACATCGTTCACGCCCGTGATCATGACATCACCAGCCATTGAACCTGAAGTTGCATTGATGGTGCTGAATTCCGCTAGCGTGGTCTGACCAAATTCGAATCTGCCACCGGTCAAGTTGACCGTGCCAGCTGCGCCGATGGATGTCGTATCACCTACCGTAACCAACCCTTCGTCTTCAATGTTAAGAGTGCCGGTGCCTTCGTAGCCCACATACAGCAAACCTGAGTTGTTCCACTGCGATCCCGCACCTGTCACCGTCGCTTCGCCGGTGGAGCCGGACACACTACCGATGTAACCGCTCGTATTGGCAACCACACCGCCGTCGGTGACGTTCAGCGTACCGGTGCCAGATACGCCCACCCACAGACTCTCCGAGTTATTCCACTGCGATCCTGCACCTGTCACTGCCACTTCACCGGTGGAGTCAGCGTAGGTACCGATGTAACCGTATGTATTGGCAACCTCACCGCCATCCGTAACGTTCAGCGTGCCGGTGCCTGAATTGCCAACTTTCAAGGTGCCGTCAACCGCCCAAGGGTCTGTGGCACCACCGGGATCCACATCACCTGTCGTGGTGACCGTCGCCGAGGCTGGAACGCCGCATGCCAAAATTACTAATAGCAAAACACAGAAAACACTGCTGGTGATGGAATGTTGCACGGGCGTTGACTCCAGCGAAAGGGACCTCCTGCGGAATACCAATGACCAGCATGGCCTTTCGCTAGCGCAGGGACAAGGATTTTCCCGCAGCCCCCTAGAGGGCTGCGCGGTACCTAGGATGTGGCTGAGATGCCCGAGTGAAACACTGGAACTGCGGTGGGGTGACATTGATTGGGAGAAAGGGCGGATGACCGTCCGGAGTAAAAAAACCGAACATCATGAAGGTAAGGCCAGTCGCGAGGTTCCGATCTTTCCGGAACTGCGTCCCTTCTTGGAGGAGGCGTGGGAACAAGCAGAAGCGGGACAGGAATATGTCATCACCCGATACCGAGGAAATGCGAATCTAAGGACGCAACTTCAGAAGATCATTAAGCGAGCAGGTGTCACCCCCTGGCCCAAGTTGTGGCAGAACTTGCGTGCCAGCAGGGCCACAGAGCTTGCCGGAGTGTTTCCTGGACACGTTGCGTCAGCCTTCCTGGGGCACTCCGAAAGGGTGGCCGAGAAGCACTACTGGCAGGTGACCGATGAGGACTTCAAAAAAGCAACGCAGAATACGACGCAGCAGGCGCACGCACGGGGTGGAATTGGCTCGCAAGGGATGACAGGCGAAAATGAGAAAGGCCCTACCCTGCCAGAGGATGCGCCTCCATGCGACCTCCGACAAGATTCTATAGTGGGCGACACAAGACTCGAACTTGTGACCTCCGCCGTGTGAAGACGGCGCTCTAACCAACTGAGCTAGCCGCCCGTTGTGTGTGCCGACGCGACCGCTGGCTGCACAAACAGGATCATCGATTATAGCCAGGGCCTCAAGCGGTGGCCACCGCTAGCGGACCGACTACCGCTAATTGTCGCCGACCGCTTGGGGAGGTTTTTCCTCGACCTCTTTTGGAGGACTGGTCGGGGGTTCGAATCGCGGCGCCGAGGGCTCGCTGAGATCATCGTGGTCGATGGGCGAGGATTGGGCCGGTGAACTGGGCTGGCTGTGGATAGCGTCCGAGACATGCCCTTCGAGGTTTTGCATTCCTTTTTTGAACTCGGTGAGACTTTTACCCATCGAGCGGGCGACCTGGGGTAAGCGGCCGCCAAACAGGAGAACGGCCACAATCCCGATGATCAGTAATTCAGGATAGCCGATGCCAAACATCTCAGATAAACCTTTCGGAGCAGAAGCAAGGGGTGTTGCACGGACCAGGTCACGGAAATCGACGAACGACTCGCAATTTCCCGGGTGCTCTCAGCGGTTGGTGTTCTGCACTTTTTAACGTGTGTCCACGGCTGGACGCATACCACGACGCATGCCACAACGGTGACAGTTGTTCAGCGGCGCTAGTGCTCTTGGTTGGAGTCTTGGGGCGTGGAGGCATCGTCAATTTCTTTCACGCCCTTTTTGAATTCTACCAGGCTTTGGCCAAGTGAGCGAGCCAGGGCCGGCAGTCGATTGCCGAACAAGAGGACCACAACGGCCAGGATAATCATGATTTGCCAGGGAGAGACGCCAAACATGTTTGCCCGCCAGTGGCGAGACTCCAGTGGTTATGGTCGGGCCGTAAATACTTGTACAACAGTTCTTAATTTTACAAGACATTCAGGGGAGTCAAACCGGCATTCAAAGAAGCGGCAGGATAGTCGTTGCAAAGGTCCCAGGTAGGCCTCGTCGCTACCGTGGCCTTTTTTCGAGACCTACCGCTGGTATTTGTGGGGACCGGAGTCGCTGGCGACCCAGGGCTGCCGATTTTCTGGGGTCGGGGCGTAGCGGTAGTAAACTTCCAGGCAAAGTGAGGCCAGGGAAGTCGTGAAGACGCGGCCCCCGTATCCCCCCCAAACGGTAGTCGCGGGCCAACTTCCCGCCTCGGGCCCCTGCCCCACCTGGGACTTCAGCAGCGCACCTTTCAGGCCTCGGTTCCATTGGTGCCAGGTAGCCTGGGACCCTCCTCGGTGTTTATGGTGGTGTAATGCAAGGGTCCCATAGTACCAGTAATAAAAATTTGGAGTTCCTTCTCCAGGCGGTTGTTGGCAAATA
>CBDEWC010000010.1:0-20756 GCA_965243695.1 Lacipirellulaceae bacterium
AGAGTCTAGCGCCGACCGGGGAAAATCTCCCGGAAAGCGTTCTTGTAGAAAGGTGACAAGTAGTGCCAGGTTCTTCGTGAACCCATGCCGTAACGACATCGGTGGGAAGCAGTCATTCCTACAGATACGAGCACGCTTGCTTGACGAGTCGGTGTGGGTGTACCTCTGGTAAAGAGGTGTCGCCTGCCGCTTGAAAGCCGGCCACCAATCAAGAATCTTTGTCGGCAAGTTGCCTCACTTTGATATCCCGAATGGAGACCTTGCTGCCGGGATCGTGTTGCTGGAAGGCAAAATATCCCTTCTTAAAGGTTTGGTCAAAGTCAAGATACTCGTAAAGTTCGTCGCCATTGACCGTGACCTTGATGCGCGTAACTGGCTTGTCGCGCCATACATCATCGCGGACCTCCAGGTCATAAGTGAACCACGTATCAGGCGGGGCCAGTTTTTTGTAGACATGGCACATGCCGTAAAGAGACCCCGTGCGAATCGGATCGGCATGCGTACTGTCGATTTGCACCTCGTAACCGTCGGAAAAACTTGGCTTGCGGGTCGTTCGAAAATAGAGTCCGGAGTTTCCTTTGTCGTTGATTTTGATCTCTGCGTGATAGCGAAAATTCTTATAGGGCCCCTTGGTACAAACCAGCATTGAGGCAGGCCCTGAACCGGACAATGCCCCATCTTTGACTTCCCACACACTCTTTGGGTGACCAACCTTCTCCCAACCGTTCATCGTTTTTCCATCGAACAGCGAAACCCATTGTTTGTTCTGGGCATGGACTTCACTGGTCCAAGAAATGACACCAAACACTGCCGCAAGAGTCATCCAACGAAACATGTAGGTCATGGAATATTCCTCCGTTTAAAAAATTGTATAAATTGCAAACGGGACAGGCCCATCGTGATCGATTTCGGGACGCGATCCGACGCCCATTTCAAGTCCATTGCAGGGTTGGAAAACCAACTTTGTACCAACAAATGGCAACGTTTTCAACAAACCGGCTCCCCAAGTCTCCCGGCTAGCTCTCTTACCAGAACCACTGCACCCACTAGAACAACTTTGCACCCACACCGGGTTGGAAAGACGACTACCGTTGCTCGCGTGACACTCGACTTGTGTTACTTGAAATGGTCCCAAGACGGATAAAAGGCCAGGCCTACTTTCGTTGGTAGCGACAGCTACCCCATTGATGTTGCAGCGAGTGTCTCCGAATTGCACTTGATGCAGGAGTCGCCATAGGAACCGTAGGAACTGGCTTAACCTGATTAAGCCGTATCTTCCAAAACAAAGGACGGGCACTGTCAAAACATTGAAATTTTTGGTAACTGACCTTACAATGAAGTTTGGTCCTGTCCAGCATTTTTTCTTCCACCCGGAAATGCAGTAATGCGGCACTTTGCCTACGGTAGTTTTTTGCTGTGTGCACTAACTAGCAGTGCAGCTGCCACTTCGATATTGACCGATGTCTACCACATCGGCAATTCCCTGACGTTCGACATGGTGCACAGGGACAAGATGGATGACCTGGCTGCCGGCGCTGGTTTCGCGGGCATCCAAACTGGCTACCACGTCAGATGTTCCAAGGGACCTGCCTATATCTATCAGAATCCAGGTGAGACCTGTGAGGAACCCGTTCCCAGCACCTGGGACACGGCGTTGCCAAGTCAGTCCTGGGATGGCATCGCCATCCAACTGCATCAAGGTCCCACAAACCTTGAGACCCTGGGCCTTCAAACCGATGCCATTGTGAACATGTTTGAATCGGCAACCAGTTCTCAGAATCCAGACTTGCTCCTGTTCATGCCGCAGCCCAGGTTAAGCTGGGACCTTGCCCAGCGGTGGGCGGAGCAGACACTCGACGAGGATAGTCAACCGTTCCACCATTCTGAAAAATACTTTAGAGACTTGATAACTCGAGTTAAGACCCAGCTACCTCAAACGAAAGTGTGGGGCATACCAGGTCCACAGTTCCAACTGGAACTCCTAGCAACCGGACTTATCACGGATCGTGGTGAGCTCTACCGGGACGATATACATTCTTCCGACGCCGGCAAGTGGCTCAAGCAGGCGGCTCATTTGGAAATTCGGTTCGGTCCACAAGACTGGCCACCTTACGACGAAACTCTGGATATCGATTGGCAACTGGCTACCGCAGAACTCGTCAGGCAACAAATAGAGGCTTTCAATGGTAGTCTTTTCCCAGCAGATTATAACACCGATGGCTTCGTCGACGCGGCCGACTACACGATGTGGCGCGATCAGGTGGGAGACTTCGTACCACCGGGCACAGGCGCCGATGGCAACGGAGATGGATTCATTGGCCACCCAGACTACTTGCTCTGGACAACCTCCTTTGGTGGATCCACAGCCAATAATTCCCAGGGAAGCCCTGTACCAGAAACCGGCCTCCTGGTTGCTGGTATTGTGTGCAATGTTAGCGGTATACCGGAACTATCGTCCGTAATCGGGGTTTCATCTTTCAAGACCCTTTCAACGCCCTCTCACGCACTCTCGATTGACAATGTCTGTCGCGACCAAACCACTGTACCTGTCGAGTCTTGCCACCGCTTTTCTCGTCTTGTCGATGGGAGCTGAAGCCCAGCCAAATCGTCCCGCTGGCAGAGGAACTTTGCTCGACAGGATCCAGGCGTACGACAAGAATCGAGACGGGAAAATCACTCGGGTCGAAGCTTCCGGGCCACTCGCCCAGAGATTCGCACGCATGGATGCCAATGGCGACGGCGTGATTGACCAGGGCGAACTCAGGCAGCTTGCCAATCGAATCGGCCGCAGAAGGGCTGGTCGGGATGGAAATAGCTTGGCTGCGGAAGGCAAGATCGCGCCGGACTTTAAACTGAAAACCCTCGACGGCAAAAGGACCGTACAGCTTTCCAGTTTTGCTGGCACAAAACCAGTCGCCCTTATTTTTGGCTCGTACACGTGACCCCCCTTCCGGCGCCAGGCTGGCGCCCTGGAGGCAATGTACCGCAAGTATGGCGGCGACGTTCAGTTCTATATTCTTTACATCCGCGAAGCTCACCCAACTGACGAACGCCAAGTCCGTGCGAATGCGCGTCAGGAAATTTCAGTGATGCAACCGACCACGTTCGGAGAACGGGTCAATGTCGCCCAGCACATGTGCCACAAGTTGGAGATTTCCATCCCCACGCTGATCGACGGGGTCGACAATGCCGTGGGTACCGCCTATTCCAGTTGGCCCGACCGCTTGTACCTTGTCGGGCGCAGTGGCAAGATTGTCTACAAGGGTGAGCGGGGACCTTCCGGATTCCGTCCGGCGGAGTTGGAAACGGCTATCAAAGAGGAATTGGCAAACTGACCTGCGTCATCCTGCCGCAGAACGGGTCTGTAGAGTGGCCTCTTCAAATTCAACTCGCGTCACACAGTTCCCAACGGCCCCACAAGTCGGCAACCGTGTGTGATAAGTGGCGGGAACTGACTCCCCCCTCCGCATTGGCCCCTGACCCAAGACAACCGGTTCCCAAAAGGTTAGAATCGCGGAGCAGGCACCCGCCTACGAGTAGGCAGGCCCCACGCAACCACTGACCGACAAGAAAAGTGAGCAGCAATTTTGAGTAAACCACGCATCCTCTGCATGCTGGACCCATCCAGTGTGAAAAAATTTGTCGGTGATCTTGAAGCGATCGCAGATGTGGACATCGAGGCCCCTGACCGGGCCAAGCTGCTTGAGGTAGTCGGCCAATATGATGCACTGTGGATTCATGTCGAGCAGCGGATTGATAAAGAGGTTTTCGAACAGGCCTCGCGTCTTAAGGTCATCAACACCGCTTCGACCGGGACCGACCACATCGATGTCGAGGAAGCGAACCGGCGGGGAATTCGCATACTGAGTATCACGAAAGATTACGGCCTGTTGGACCTGTTCACAGCCACGGCCGAATGTGCCTGGATGCTATTGATGGCGAGTTGCCGACATCTGCGCGCGGCCAGTGGGCATGTACTGGAAGGTGGCTGGGACGCGCCCCGGTTCACAGGTCAGCAGTTGTCCAACATGACGCTGGGCGTCCTTGGCACAGGACGGCTCGGGGGGATGGTTTGCAGGTTTGGCCCCGCTTTTCGTATGCGCGTGCTGGGATGCGATCTCAAACCGTTTGACCTGCCCGACGTGGAGCAGGTTGATTTTGACACGCTGCTTGCCTCGTCCGATGCGATCTCGATCCATATCCACATGCTGCGAGAAAACTATCACCTTTTCAACGAGGATGTTTTTGACCGCATGAAGCCAGGTGCAGTGCTCGTTAATACCAGCCGCGGTGACATCATTGATGAAACGGCGCTCCTGAAGGCGCTCGAATCAGGCCGGCTGGCCGCTTTTGGCACGGACGTCTTGCACAACGAGTGGCGCTCGGACATGCGCGAATCGCCCGTCGTGCGCTACGCACAGGAACACGACAACGTATTGATTACACCCCACATGGGTGGAGCCAGCACGCTGTCGATTGACGAGGCAAGGCGGTTTGCAGCCCGCAAACTTGCCCACTACCTCAAAACAGGCGAAGAATTGACCATGCCCTAAAGACAACCGTTCCGCGCAGGAGCCGTCGTCAAAAAGTGGCAATTGGATTCAGTGGCGACCCGGTGCCGCCACCCACAGGCAATGGCGAGGCGGTCAACAAGAACTCGTACCGCCCAAGTCTTTCGGCCGTTGTGCTCAAGTCCCGCAGGTCACAATTGTCGAAAATGTGCACCCCCATCACGTGGAGTGTGAGCAAGTGCACCGGAAAAATCCATCCCTTCGATCCCCGATGGAATCACGTCACTACAGGCGTCACTGCCGAGCATGGCAATGTCGCGCTGCCTGAGCCACTTTCCACATGACGCGTGCAACCCAGCCACCCCGTCACGTTCGACGTCCCACGGCCCGGAGATCTCCCGCCGCGCCCAGCGTCCCGTACGAATGAAAATCACATCGCCACTGGAGACCTTCACTTTTGCAAATTTTTCCCACGCATCCAATTCCTCTGGATAGATCGGTGTGCCAGGTTCAAGAAACCGCACACCGCGCAGGCGGGGAATGTCGACCAGAATCCCACGGGTCAGAATTCCATCCTTGATATTCCTGATGGCCAGAGTTTCTGCCCCGTCAGGACCAACCTGGTCGCGGGTAAAGCCGTTGTAAAGCTTGCCGTTGTAGAACAAATGGCACAGTGAATCCATGTGGGTGTGTACGAAACCGTGATAATTAACACTGTATCTGTCCGCTGCCCATTGGTTGTCGGTCCCGCGTCCAAACAGCAGCATCTCGTGCACGAACGGCGACGGGTTGTCGGCTGTCTGTTCTTTTTCAACATCGCGCGCCAGCGACACTGAAATCCCATCCCGCACCAGTTTCACTGCCGCTTTCCTTTTTTCCGGCGTGATGAGATTGAGAGTTCCCAGTTGATCTTCTTTGCCCCAGCGGCCCCAATTCGAAAGCTCGACAACCAGTTGGTCGACGTCAGCCTTGGTCATCGCATGGTCGTCCTCCGCACAGGTCACGCCCGGCACCGTGGTGAGGAGGGCCAGTAAAATCACACGCAGGCTGAAGGGTCGGTCATTGATGTGTCGAATCATCGCGGGGTCTCCGGAAACGAAAATGAATCCTGTGGCTGGGCAAAACTGTAGCGACAACCTCAGCTGTCATAATAGCCCTGCAGAGTCAATCGCTCAACGGTTGGGTGTTCCGTGCAAAATACCAGGCCGCTCCACTCGACAGGGAATGTGGACGAATCGGCACAATTTTATCACCGGCGCACCAAAACAGTCCCACTGTTAGAGGAAGAATTATCCAGGGCTTTGCCGACTGGTGACTGAGGCGATGAAGTGCAAGCCGGTTCGATCGGCTGCGGCGTCAACCAGCATCATGAAGTGCTCCCTGAAGGAATCGAACCTTCAACCTACTGATTAAGAGTCAGTTGCTCTGCCAATTGAGCTAAGGGAGCCAAGTGGACGCCCGGCATTGTAAGGGACGATACCGCTGGGCATCCAGCCCCTGATTTTCCGGTATCTCATTTTCCTGCGCATGGCAGTTGTATGGCAGCTTGGGTTGACTGCCCCATGCTGCGCCGTGTGCCCCTTGGATCCACTCCTGCTAGGAATCAAAGTCTGCGCGACGTGACCAGAAGCCCTGCCAGTTGCAATGCCGGGTGTTTCTTGACCCCCTACCGGACAACCATTAGCCTGTAGTGCAGGCACTATCTTCTAAACAAGCGTGGTAAACCCTACCGCGCATTGGGGAGAACGTCATTGTACAACTGGCGACTGCGAAGGGGCTGCCGCCCCTATATGAGACTGCGGTCCTGGTCGCGAAACGGTTGTTGGAGTTGCCCAATCTCGCACGTTTAAAGAGGTAGAGCCAAGTATGATTGATACGTATGCGGACGGCAGAGACAACAGGAGTTGTTTGATACTAGCTCGCCCGGCGGTGGCAATTGTTGCGTGCTGCGTTTGTCTGATTGGTTCGGCCAGTGCCGCGGAACCGCCAAGTCCGTCAGGCTTCTCCGAACTTCCTGATCGAGCAGCAACCAGATCGAGCAGCGTGTTGCACCACCACCGACGGCCGAGCGTGACGCGCCGTATTCCACCCCGATGTATTACCTGATGCACAAGGGTTTCTCAGACGGCCCTCACCGCGAACTCCTGCTTGACCAAAATCGGCCCGACTAGCAGGAAGCACTCATTCGCGACTGGAGCGAGTTGGGCCTCACCTCCACGCAGGCACTTACAACACCCAAGCAGTGGGACGACCCGGATATTGCACAGGCCTATCGCGATTACTTCAGGCTTAGCAAACGTTATGGCATGGCGGTCGGCATGCGACTGGCGGGCGACGACACGCTGGTCGGTATCGAACTCGGAGACGAGGGACTGAAGGAATACACCCGGCTAAAGAACATCTGCATAGACTTGGACGACGCGCCTATCGACCACTTCAGTTGAACCGCCAAGTACGCGTAGTCCTATTGTCAAACTACTACCACAGGAAAACCGTAACATGAGCACTATGACCGAAAAAACGCCAAAGGCAAAACATCTGCTTGCTGGCTTTCGCGGTGTGTTTCCCGCGATCCCGACACCGGTGACCGACGAAGACGAAATCGATTGCCCGGCACTTCGACGGCTAGTTAATTACTTGCTCGATGGAGGCGTACATGGCATCTGGGCGCTCGGGTCCGGTGGCGAGTTTACCTCCTTAACACGGGAAGAACGCCGACTGACGCTCGACACCATCGTGGACGAGGTCAACGGGCGGGTCCCTGTCTTAGGTAGTATTTCCAGTTGTTGCATAAGCGAAATCAAAGCAAACGCTCAACTGGCCGCAGAGGCTGGAGTGGATGGTGCTTTCATGATAGCGCCTTATTATTACCACTATTCCTCCAAGGATATCTGCCGATACTTCGAGCACGCCGCGTCTGCGTCGCCTCTGCCATTGGTGATTTATCACAACTCACACAACAGCGGCATACCGTTTAACGTCGAGATGGTTGAGTCGCTTTCACGGCACGAAAACATCATCGGCATCAAGGATTCCGGGTGCGATTTCGCTTTCCATCAAGCGTTGCTAACAGCGTTCGCAGGCCGGGATGACTTCATCGTATTCCAAGGCGACGATACAACCATGGCCTCGTCGTTCCTGTTGGGCACGGCGGGGGCGGTTGCTGCACTTCCAGTGATTGCGCCACGTCTTATCGTCCAACTCTTCGAAGCCGGCCAGAGAGGAGACATCGCAGCAGCTCACCAGTTGCAGCGACAGGGAATGGATCTGTTCAGGATTTATTATGAGGTCACCGGAGAGATGAATGACAGTTCTTTTTTGGCTACGCAGAAAGCTGCCTTAGAGATTTTGGGCTTGTGTACTCGACGGCTGGTGGCTCCCGCCGCTCCACTAGACCCGAACTTCCTGCCTAAGATCCGTGACATACTCTCTCGACACGACCTGCCGATGGATAGTGGTGATTAAGAGTCAGAAGCCCTGCCAGTTGCCATGCCGGGTGTTTCTTGACCCCCCACCGGACAACCATTAGCCTGTAGTGCGGGTGCCCTTCTCTCAATAAGCAGGGAAAACAAGTATGAAAACTGTCCCGCTATGAATACTGGCCCGCTATGAATACTGTCCCGCCGGTGGCACGCTGCCTGTTGTTGGTGTGCTGGCTATGCATGAACGGCGATCCAAAGGCTTCACAATTTTCCAATGGGCAATGGACCCCCTGGCACCCAAAGAAGTTGTATCGCTTTCCAAGGAGAGACCACCCGTGAATGACCAAGAGGTCTGTATCGAAAAAATGAGACCCGCCCACGTGGCAGCCTGCCGGCAGCGGGCCGACGTGGCGTTTTTGCCGCTGGGTGCGATCGAGTGGCACGGTATGCACAATCCCCTGGGCGTGGACGCCATCAAAGCGCATCACATCTGCTGCAGGGCAGCAGGGCAACTTGGTGGTGGTGCGGTGTTTCCCGCCTTGGTGTGGGGTGTGCCCCAAGACAGCTTTTTTGTAAATAAGTCCAGCAGCTTCGGCGACCTGTCCGAACCGGTGGCCAAGGCACTGGAGACCGAAACTCAGCGCGTGCGCGGATTCGCATCTCACGGCGGCATGGACATTCAAGAGCAATGGCTGTTCTACCAGCGACTGCTGAGAATGAGCCTGGAACAAATCGCGGGGCTCGGCTTCAAGTCGATCTATATCGTGTGCGGGCATAACCCTTTGATCCATTGGGCCAGGCCCGTGGCGACGGCTTTTGCCCGCGCCGCGTGGATGGCACAGCAACCGATCAACATTGACTGCGGCGGCGAGTTCGACGCCGCCGGACTCACGCTCGGCGATCACGGTGGCAAGTGGGAAACCAGTATCACCATGGCGATTGAACCGCTCAGCGTTGACCTGGACGAACTGCAGCGACAAGAAGAGTACCAGGGGATCGGCTGCGGTGACGATGCGCTGGAGTCGACTGCTGAACAAGGCAGAGAGTGGATCGAGGCATGTGCCGGCGCCATTGCCCGCGATGCCCGCTGGCTGATTGACAACCACCCTGAAATGCCCAGCGGGATGAACCGTTGAGAGATGCCCATGGAAAAACGCTGCTGACGACAGGCGAAAATTCACCGGAGAATCCGAAGTCGAGCAAGATAACTCACTGATAAGCCCGGATGGCTGCTTCGAGTGCCTCGACCTGTTTTTCAACCTCACTGAGAGTCTGCATCCCCGTTTTGAAGCAACTGAGACGCTTCCAGAACGATTCGACGTTGGGATAGTCGCCCTGGGTATAACTTTTGACCTGGCCCTTGTAACGCGGGTCGAAATGGGGAGCCCGCTCCACTTCACCATGCCAGGTCATGGTTTGGAAAATCGGTTCGAGATGGGTTGGCAAACAACTTCCATACAGCCCATCCCCCCCTTTCTCGATAAAAGTCTTGCGCCAATCGCGCCACTGGACGCCCAGCATTTTTTCGTCGAGCTTGCTGGCATAGATGTAACACGAATGGGTCATGCCAGGCGGGACGACGGGCGTACTGAGCCACTCACATTTTTCTCCACGGATGACCTCTTCGTAGCGGGCCGCAATGTAGCGCCGCGCCGCAACCAGGTAATCGAGCCGCTCAAGCTGGCCCAGTCCAAGTGCCGCCTGTGGTGCCGACATGCGAAAATTGTAACCAAGGCTGTCATAGCGCTGGTAACTCCAATCCTGGCGCTCATCGCGTGGAATCATCGTGGATCCAGGCTTTGCGGTCAGAGTCCGATAACCATGGACGGCTGCCTTGCGGACACTGGTTCCGAAGGCTTCGTCGTCGGTGATCACCATCCCACCATCGTTCCCGCTGGTCATATGTTTGGACCCTTGAAAGCTGAAGCTGGCTGCATGTCCGATGGTTCCAACCGGTTTGTCTTTGTAGAGCGAGAGAAAACACTGCGCGTCATCCTCGATCACGGTCAGATCGTGCTGCTCGGCCAGCTGCATGATGGCATCGAACTCCACCGGCAACCCAAAATGGCAAATCACCACAATAGCCCTGGTAAGTGGCGTAATGCGGCGTTCGACGTCCTTCGGGTCGATGTTGTAGGTATCCGGATCACAGTCGGCCAGCACTGGCACGGCACCGGCATGCACCGTTGCAAACGCTGCAGCCGGCATACCATAGACAGGACAAATCACCTCGTCCCCCGGTCCCACGCCTGCGGCCAGCAGGCAGCTCAGCAAGGTCCCCGATCCGGAGTTCATCGAGATGCCGTAGCCGACGCCGAATTTTTCGGCAAACGCACTTTCGAATCGTTCCAGTATTCCTGCTGGTTCAAAATTGCCAAACCCGGCTGCAAGCACCTCGTCCATGTAGCGACGATCTGCTTCACCGACGCGGCCCGCTGGCAAATGACTGAATATCTCCTTGGCATCGAGCTGGAGCGGATCGGTGGTCACAATCGGGTTGAACATTGCAGATTCTTTTGCCTTGTCAGAGGTGAAGGGTGGCGGTATCCCCGTCAAGCGGAAACATCGGACGTGGTATATGCTTGAAATCAAAGTTCGCTACGTTCCGCGAACCTGGCCCGGGAGAGTCCGCGTGGACCACTCCCTTGGCCACTGCACCGTACGTTACTTTATAACCGATGCCACTCTTCACAACGACAATCTTCGCCTCGAACGGATTAATCCCCACCTGGCGAAACAAAGAAGGCTGCGGACCCCAGATGGCATGCTCCGAGAGCACCAGGCGCAAGTTGTCAATTCCCAGGCAGACAATCACACCGGCATCCATGGTTGGATTGCCGCTGAACTGACCATCGTCGGTAATCTCGCCACCGGTGATCGCCAGAATTTCTGCGGTCACTGGCACGGGGTGGCCATAACGAATATCCGATTTTCCCGCCACGTCAAGCGTAATGGTCTCCCCCACCTGCCTGGTCTCAGCAATCTGCGTGACCTGCCGGTCAGGAAAATTAGCCAGCACCAGTCCATCGGCATCGTGATAAGTTTCCATCAACGCCTGCAAAATACCGGTAGTGTCACCCGGTGCCCCGGCACCAACGTTGTCGGCCGAGTCGGTCACGAGGATTGGAAAGCCGGGCATTTGGATTGCCTTTTGCAAGGCAGCCACCGGTGCCAACATTGGTTCGGGAAGCAGTTCGTGGCGTACTCTCCACGCTTCGCTGGCCAATTCTTCCACCAGACGCTGGGCAAGCGCTTTGTCGTTGTCCGTCACGGCGATCGCTGTCCAGCCCTGCCCTGGTACATCTTGAAACGGATAGGCCGGACAGAGTGAACACGCAATAACACCTTCAAGATCGTCCCAGCCGATAAATTTCTCGAACAACCGATCTATGGGGGATGACCCGGTCCCCCGATCGAGTAACAGCAACGGAATTTTTTGCATGTGGGTGACTGGGTTCGTTTTTCCAGAGATCACATCCATCAGAATCTCTGCGGCCCGCTCGCCCGTCTCTACAACGTCGGTGTGCGGATGCGTGCGGTAGGCGGTGAGCGCCGTACTAAGCTGATGCATTTGTTGGGTTACCGTGGCATGGCAGTCCAGCGAGCAGACAATCGGGATATCAGGCCCCACCTCATCACGCATCACCTGCAGGAAATAACCATCTAAATCTGCAATCGTTTCGCCCGTCATCGCGCCATGGAGCGAAAAACAGATCGCGTCAAGCTCACCGGAGGCTTGTAGTTGCCCGCGAAGCAGGTCACTCAACGCTTCCACACAGTCTGGAGTGATTGCACCAGATGGCTCCAAAGACGCACCGAGTAAGGGGACCGGTTCAAACTGCTCATCGCGGCTGAAGACCTTGAGCATTCCGGTGATTTCATCGGCTCGATCTGGCCGGTTAAAAAGGGGCTGGCCCACGACAAGACCACCTGGATAGGACTCGAAATCTTCAAGACGGGTGCCGATGGCAAAAAAACTGTTGGACTCGTGCCAAATTCTTCCAATCCCGATTCGATAAGACATCTGCTATCCTTGGAATCCACGTTCCTGTTGCGGCTCAGAGACTTGCAACCCATAGGGCGCAAAGTGAAACGTGCGATTTTGATAAGTAGTTTGCATCTAAGGATTTCCAGGTTCCAGCAACGCGTTTCCTGCCGCAGGGCAACAAGCTCCTGTCTCTTCATGCCAGCTTTCACAAAACCTCTGGCTAAGCCCACGGTGATACCCTTCAGTCCCGCTCACGTACAAATGCGTCTACTCTCGCGGATTGGCGCGGTTAGCACCGAGTTTCTCACCTTCTACTTCTGCCCAACCTGCCAGAGCAACAAAAACAAAACTGCATCGGATGGTTTGTGCTTTAGTCCGCATCATTTTGACGGTATCTCAACGCCGAAGATCTTCTGCCTCTACGATTTGATCTTTGCCATCTGTTTGAGAAAATCGCGTTCCAGCTCCCTGATATCGCCAAAACTGTCATAAAACTCCTCGAGACGTCGATCGGGACCATCTTTGCCTAGGCGGGGCTTCTGGGCAAGAATCTTCAAGTAAGCAGTATACGCTTTTGGATGGTATTTGATGAGATAATAATTCAGGGCCCAGGCATCCGCATAGGCATTGGCCGCCGTACGCGAATCTCGAAATGGCCTGTCGCTCGCCACCATGCTCTTGAGTCGAGCCGTTCGCCACGATTTTTGATTTTTGCGAAAGATCTTCAGGCGTGGGTGATTGACTTTTCCAATTCCCCGCCACCCCTTGGTGCTGGAAAGATCAGGCGCCTCGAACACAATCGCCATCCCTTCACAAAGCCAAAGCGGAATGTCAGACAACCGTGTTTGCAAACCACAATTAAACGCAATTTGGTGAGTCGCTTCGTGGACAATGGTCGAGACGAGTGGAACCGCTGCAGGAACCGAAAGCATTTGGCTGATTTCTTTGAGCGAACCACGCCGGTTGCCAGGACGTCGCACTGCCTCAACACCTGTCAAGTCGTACATATTCACCCGGTTCGACTGCAGGCTGTAAAACCCAACGACCGCTGAGCTGATTTGTGCACCTTGTTCCTTGGCTGACCGCAGGTACGATTTCTGGTCAGGAAATACCAGGGCAACAAGAGGAAATTCAGGTTCATGGAGCTGAAAACCGCGGCGACTCCAGTAGCGGGTAAAGGCGCGATGCAATCGCTCCAGTAGTGAACTCGTCCATTGCGCGTAGGTACGGGAAGTCCCATAACAAACGACGTAATGGCTGGTGGTGTGGATGCGAAATCCACTCGGCATTTCAGCCAGTAATCGCTCAGCAATTTCCTCGGAGGTGGCTGGTCGAAAAATCTGGTCTGTCTGCAAATGGTTTTGGATCTCGCCCTGATAGATGGTGTAGATCGCTCCGTCATCCGTTTGCAGGACCAGTTGGTCACGGGATTCCAGCAACAATCGACCGGCAACTTTGCGACGAGAGCCGTTGCGCACAAACACCACTTCGTGAATCAGTTCGTTGGATTCACGATTGGTTGTGTTGGGTGGGTTCTCGGCAGCAGGCGCTGTTGACTGACCGAAAACCGGCACAACGCTTGCTACAAAAAACCAAGTTGCGAGGGTAAAAAACGAGCGGATGCCCACGTTTCCAGCTACCAGGTTAAAAGAGCGACGACTTGACTGCCCCTCCAATATTCTAGTCTATCGTAAAGGTCCCAATCGTCAGAGGGCCATTTGGTGAACCACGGCGGACCGTTGGTTCCTCCCCATTTCAAGAGGCTAGTGCCGCTTTAAAACGCGGGAAAACCATCACCGCAAGCGGCGGCCCGGGGTTCGAAAAACTGGGCCGGGGGAATCCGCTTTTTCAATCCTGGAGAGGGTCCTTAGAAAGCTCATTCTTCCTTCGGCAAAGGCTTGTAGTGGGGTGGCACAACCTCTTCCTCGAGCGGCAGGTCAACCCAACCGCCCGTTTCCATTGACTTGAACACCCCACACATGACCTCGATCGCACGGGCACCGTCGTCGCCGGAGACGAGCGGCTCTTCGTCGCGCATCAGACAGCCCATAAAATGTTCGCACATCCGCTCGTAATTGTTCGGTGACCGGGGTGGCACGATAGGGATCCACCGTTTTTGCAAGGGACGATGGATCCGGTCTTCGACCCAGAACACCTGGGGCCAGCGATAATCTTTGAGGATTTGGGGTAAATCTTCCTCGTTGTAATCTTTGTTCGTGTAGACAGCCATCGGTACGCTCTGGAACGGGTTGGTTGCGTCAGTCGCGGTATGGATGGTGCCCTCGGTCCCCCACAGGTCGGTTGACTGTGAAACGGCATGTGAAAAACGATTGCAGTGGACCACCGCCGTGGAACCATTTTCGAATTCGAGCATGGCCCAGGCAAGGTCATCGCACTGGGTGTAGCTTTCAGGCATGGCTGCCCGCTGGGCAACACCAACCACCCGCTTCACTTTCTGACCGTTGAGCCAGGTCAAAAGATCAATCGCGTGGGCACCGGTATCGCTGATGGCGGCACCACCCGCCACTGAGCAGTCGAGCCGAAAATCGGTGTGGGCAACATGATTCTGGTAATTGTGCCAATGTTCGTGCAAGGAGGCACGGCTCATCAGGACCTCGCCGATCACACCATCTTCAATCAGTTTTTTGGCCCACTGGTTGTGGGTCCAAAAGCGTCGGTCGCAGCCAACCATGAGTTTAACTTTGTGTTCACGGCAAGCGTTGACAATATCCCAGGCCTCGGTGTTGGTGATCGCCAGGGGCTTTTCAACAACGACATGCAGGCCGCGCTTCGCCGCACCAACTGCCTGGTTTCGATGTACATTGTTGGGAGTCGCAATGATGACTGCATCGAGACCGTCGCACTTTTCGTACATCTCGTTGTGGTCGGTGAACCAATGCTTGGCTCCCCACTGGTCGGCCGCTTTAGAGGCTTGTTCCTCGCTAATATCACAGCAGGCTACCAGTTCAGCACCTTCGGTCTTCGCAATTGACGGGAAATGGGCGATATGTGCAATACTGCCACAACCGAGTACACCGAATCCGAATTTCTTGGACATGGGTTATTTCCTTAGTAGATTTTCAATCAAACCAACGAGCAATCGTGCGAAGGGGGTAAAATCCCCTCCTGAAAAAACAATATCCACCATATCCACCATGCACCCAAGATGGGGAACCGCCTGATGGGATTTTCGGGACAAAACATGGCGCCCGGAAGTTGTCCTCCCTCGCGTTTTTGCCAAGCGCAACCGGCTGGATGTACGTCACAAATTCAGTTGGGACCGGGCAGCCGCAAGGCGTGCTTCGACCTGCGGTTGAGTCGGCATGCGATCTTTGGTCACGCCACCAGTGCCCTCAATCACCATCAGGGCGGTTGCCGCGCCATAAAGGCCTGCTTCCCACGCATCCCCTCCAGTGCGAAGGTAACCGACCAAAAACCCGCCCATGTAGCTGTCGCCGCCACCGGTAGCATCGATCGGTTCACCTGGCAGGGGGGGAACATCAAACTTCTCCTTGGGTGTCACAACCAAGGTACCTGCGCTGCCAAGCGTGACAACAGCCACCTCGGCGCCCCAGTCAAGCCACTGTCGGGCAAACGCCTCCAGGTCGAGATCTTCTTTGCCGGTCAAGCGGTAGCAATCCTCGTCGCTGGCTTTGACGATGTCCATGGTCGCGATGATACGGCGCACGGCATCCGGATCACGTTCCATTTGCGGTTCGTTGCCGGGAGGCGAGTGGGCGCCTCCAAATCCTCCCAGGTCCGTTGCCAACAGCCCGGGCAACCGGCCAAAATCTTCGACGGCTGCGGATGTACAATCCCAGTCCATCGGACAGATATAAATTAACTTTGCATCCCGGTAAGGGGCCGGAAGATCTGCCGGTTCCAAAAGCGGAGCGCGACTCAGGTAATGGATCGTTTTGCTCCCATCGGCGGCATAGACCAGTTGGTTATTTGTGGATGTATCGCCCTCTCTTAAAACTCCTGTCAGGTCGACTCCACACCCCCGCAGCGGATCAAGCAGACGCTCAGGGTAATCAGAGCCAATCCGCGTGAAGATTCCGACCTGGGTACCCACCCGCGCTGCAACCGACATCGAATAGGCAGGGGGACTTCCCAGCACCGATCGTGTTTCCTTACCGGGAAAGACGATCGTTTCGTTGATAATATGCCCAACGGCAACGATATCCAGTGACACGCTCTTCTCCCGAATCCACTACCGCTCGCGGGTACCTTCGATAAACTCTTCCACGTACTTGACGCAAACCGCATCTGGAATCTGTACCGGAGGGTGCTTGGTGAGAAATGCACAAGCGGAGTCAAGCACGCCAGTCACGCCACGATCGTTCGCCACCCGCATCAGGCGAACCATGTCGACCATCACACCAGCAAAGTTTGGACTGTCTTCGACTTCGAGTTTGGCTTCAAAGTGAAGTGGTGCGTTCCCAAAATTTCCGGCGTTGAAATAGAAGTAGCTGGTTTTGCGGTCCCTCATCAAGGGTACATGCGTGAAGCCGGTCGACATTTGAACCGGATACGGCATCAAGCTGGTCACCGCTTCCTGCTTGGTTTTGTGCTTGCTGCGGCCGCGCGACATTAAGTTTGCGAAGTCGGTATTCCCCGCATAATTGATCTGGTACGTGTCGGCCAGGTGAATCCCTCGATAATTCATCAACGTGGCCAGTGCACGATGGATTGCCGTACCACCCAGTTGGCTCTTGACATCGTCGCCAATCAGCGCGACACCATTCTCTTTGGCGATCTCCTGGTATTCGGGATTGCAAACGATCAACGTTGGCATCCCGTTGACGAAACCGATTTTGGCCTCTTTGATGGCCGCATCGGCAAACATATGGGCAGCATCGTGCGATTCGGTGGGGATGAAGTTGAGCAGCATCTCAGCACCACTTTCCTTCAACACCTCAGCAACATTGCAAGGCTCAGCGTCTGCTGTGGGAGCAAATTCAGCAAGATGCGGTGGATTCCCGTCGAGCACGGGTGCCATTTGGACGGTCACTCCCGTGGGCTTGATTTCCACACCCGGATACCGATAGGCATTGTTCGGTTCGCCGTAGATCGCCTCGTTGAGATCTTTACCAACCTTATTGGCGTTAATGTCGAAGGCAGCGACCGGCACGATGTCCGTCACCTTGTAACCTCCAAGATCGGGATTCATCAACCCGCGGGTATCTTCAGGATTCTGACGGTAAAATTCGATTCCTTCCAACAAGGCTTGTGCACAGTTTCCTATCCCGGCAATGGCAACTTTAATATCAGGCATGTTTCTTGGTATTTCCTATTTTCCTTGGTTAAAAACGTGGCCAGCAAGCTGCATTCGGTTGACACAGCCGACCGGTAAACGGAATGACTTATACTCCGGCGCGACTACGGCGCATTTGCTCCTCTGCCGAGCACACCCTTTGCGTCGAATATCCATTCAACGGCTGAATAAACTCGTGGACGGCATCCAGCATATCGGACGTTTGTGGAAAAAACGTGTTTTCGACTTCGTCGGCTGGAGTAATCCAGTTGCGGGCCCCCACAACCACCGGCGGTGCGTCGAGTTCGTCAAAGGCAAGTTGTGTGATCTTGGCCGCCATCGTTTGCAGCATGCTGCCACGTTCACAGGCGTCCGAGGTCAGCAATATCTTTCTGGTCTTCCCAACCGATGTGAGTACCGGTTCGTAATTGAAGGGAACCAACGAACGAGCATCGATGATCTCACACGAAATGCCATAACGAGATTCAAGTTCGTCGGCGGCTTCCAGAACCCGGTACAAGGTCGCTCCCACCGAAAGAATCGTCAGGTCCGCTCCCACCCTCTTCACGTCAGGTTCACCAAAGGGAATTTCATATTGACCGACCGGTACACCATCCGGGTGAAAAAGTTCTGGCTGGTCATAAATTCGTTGGCTTTCAAAGAAGATAACCGGGTCACTCCCCAATAAGGCCGAATACATCAGTCCCTTTGCGTCGTGAGGAGTCGCGGGAAACGCGATTTTAAGTCCCGGAATGTGTGTGACCATGCTCGACCAATCCTGGCTGTGTTGGGCACCATACTTGGAACCGACCGAAACCCTGAGTACAACCGGCATCTTAAGCAACCCCCCGGACATCGACTGCCACTTGGCAAGTTGGTTGAAGATTTCATCGCCAGCCCGACCCATAAAATCGCAATACATGAGTTCCACCAGGGGGCGTCCCCCTTCGAGAGCGTACCCAACAGCCGTTCCCACAATCGCTCCTTCGCTGATCGGGGAGTTGAAAAGTCGATGGTAAGGTAGCGATTCAGTGAGTCCCCGATACACGGCAAATGCCCCACCCCAATCGCGGTTCTCTTCCCCGTAGGCAACCAGTGTGGGATCCTGGTAAAAACGATCGATAATTGCTTCGAAAAGTGCATCGCGAACTCCGATGCAACGTTGTTTGGAGAGTGGTTGTCCAGAATCGTCCAACCCGTGCCGACTCCGCTTGGCAAGCTGTTTGACGCGCGGATTTTCCGCGAGCGGAATTAACACGTCCGGTTTTCGGTCAGCGGCAACCGGATCAAGGGCCGCATTGCCCTGAAGATTGGAAAACATCACCCGATCGAGCAAACAATCGGCAGGCATAAGGTCGGCCCGAGGCGAGAGGTCGGTATCAATTGCCTTGCGAAAGGCCTTGAAGATGACTTTCTCAACCTTGGCCTCAAGCTGTTGGAGGTCGTCCGCCGAACAGACTCCCGCATCGACCAGGCGCTCACCAAAGGTGACCAGCGGATCGAACTCCCTCCAAGCATCGATTTCTTCTTTTTCTCGATACGAACTGGCATCCGAAGGCGAGTGGCCCGTAAAGCGATAAGTCACCGTGTCGAGCAGGATCGGTCCATCTCCCGCTTCGATGATTTCCCGTTTGCGTCGGATTGCGTCGACAACCGCCAAGGGATTGTAGCCGTCAACACGTTCGGCATGCATCTGGTTGGGTGTGAGTCCGGCTCCCATGCGGGCAAGCACCTTGAACCCCATTGTTTCGCCGACAGGTTGGCCTCCCATGCCATAGAAATTGTTGACGAAGTTCATAATCAGTGGCAGGCCCCCGCGGTGGCTTTCGTCCCACAACTCTTTGAACTGGTCCATCGTGGCAAAACAGAGTGCTTCCCACGTAGGGCCACATCCGGCTGAGGCATCGCCAATGTTGGCAATCACGATCCCCGGTTGTCGGTTGACGTGCTTGAAAAGTGCAGCGCCGACCGAGATATCGGCTGAGCCCCCTACAATGGCATTGTTCGGATAGACACCAAAGGGGGTAAAGAAAGCGTGCATCGACCCGCCCAGACCTTTGTTGACACCAGCTTCTCTTCCAAAAATTTCTGCCAGGGTACCGTACACCAGAAAATCAATCGCCAAATCCTGCACACTTCCATCCATGTCCGACTCCACCACTCGCAGTGTGGCACCGTCAAAAAATGAGTGCATGGTTTTCTGGAGCGCGTCATCGTCAAGCTTGGAAATAGCCGACAGCCCCTTGGCCAAAATCTCGCCGTGACTCCGGTGGGAACCGAAGATGTGATCGTTAACGTCAAGCAGGAAAGCCTGCCCAACGGCCGAGGCTTCCTGCCCAGTGGATAGATGGGCCGGACCTCCGTGGACATATTTGACATCCTGGTAGTGTCCTTGCTTCTTGACCGAGTCGAGCATGTTCTCAAATCCGCGGATCAACATCATGTCGTGCTGAATTTGCAACAGGTCATCTCGGGTGATATCTCCGCTGAGGAGTTCTTCCTCGATGGTCCGGCCATACTGGTTAACCGGAATTGGTGCCAGCTCCAAATATTGTGGGGCCCGCGTTGCGGTCGGTTCGATCATCAAAGTCTTTGGCATGGTTGTTAATCCTCAGGTTGAATCACGTCGATTTTTTGTCTCGCAAAAAATGACTCCCACTCAGGGTTCAGTGAATTGTTGGTAATGACCCGGCCAATTTGATTCCATCGGGCAATCCGATACAGCGAAGCGGCTGCAAATTTAGTTTCATCCACCAACAACACGATATCGTTAGCATTGCGAACCACGAGTTCGTGCAGATGGGCACTCTCAATATCGCTGGCCGAGGGACCAAAATCCTGACTTAACCCATCGGCCCCGATAAATGCGGTGTAACCGCGCAAATGTTCGAGTGTCTTCTGAGCTAAAACCCCAACCGTATCCATCCGCGTCGATCGATACTGGCCTCCCAGCAAGATCACATTGACCCCTGGTTCGTCCAGTTCCATCGCCAACCGTACACTCGCAGCAATGACCGAAACGTCGTGCCGCCCTCGCAACTGGGTGGCCATTTGAAAACAAGTCGTCCCCGAATCAAGAAAGATTTGTTGGCCATCCTGGACGAGTTGGCAGGCCAGTTGTCCAATCTGCTGCTTGGCTTCCGGAGCCCGGCCACTCTTGGCACGAAAGGAATAGTCGGCGTCCCGAGGCAATGTGGCCCCACCATGGACCAACGTGAGTTCATCCTGTTCGGCCAACTGGCGAAGATCTCGTCGCACGGTCGCTTCAGAAACACGCAGCTCCGTTGCCAGGGACCTCACCGCAACATGTTTGTTGGCAATAAGTTCGGTCAAAATCTGGGTATGTCGCTGGGCAGTGGCCCTACTCATCGCATTGCTCCAACGAATGGCGCATGGATCAAATTCCTTCCAACTTTGACCCTAATTCTGACCAATTCGATCATCAATGTCAATTGACATGAGCATAAAAATGACTAAGTTGAACATAAGTCGTCACATTTGGGTGCAGAAATCGGCGGCTGGGCGGTCCACCAACTGGTGGTTCTCAGAATCCCCTTAAAACTTGGACCCTTAAAAAC
>CBDEWC010000011.1:0-249227 GCA_965243695.1 Lacipirellulaceae bacterium
GTCTGCGTAACGTTCGAGAAACATGCTGGCCATGTTGCCCTTGTAGATTCGGGAGGCTATCAGTGACGCCCACGACCATACCTCTCCAATCCACTCGCCAAATCCCTGTCTGAGCCAGGTGTGGATCGAACGGTGGATCAGGTCTCTTTCTTCTTCGGTGCCGTTGACGTCCATTTGGCCCAGGGGATGGATGGGCATGAGGTGCGAATGATGCCTGTGCGAGTGCGACAGGGGTGTATCTTTCATGATCATCAGCCCGGTTTGATCTTCCGGGTAGGGCGTGAGATGCTCCAGGATCTCTTCCCACTTGGGGACGTCCGGGTCGCTGAGCCCGAGGATATCCTGGGACTTCAACAGCGACTCGCCCAGAAACCGGACGAGGGCGAGAGAACAGGTCACGTCCCACCCCATCAGGTACTCGAATTCCGGCGAGGAGTCCCAGGGCAGATGGTAGAGCCCATCCTCACCTTTCTCCAGGTAGCCGACGAAGAACTTCATGAACTCGCGCATGAAGGGGTAGGCCTTGTCCCGGAGAAAGACTTCGTCGGTGGAATAGAGGTAGTGCAACCAGAAGTGGTGGGCAACCCATGGTCCGCTTCCCGTCCAGAAGCTCCATTGAAAGGTGCAGGGAACTGCGGCCCCATTGGGAGCGATGGAGCCGAGTGCCATGGCCCCATCCCAGCCGTAGAAATCACGACAGAATTCCTGAAACCGGGGGAGCATCTCAAAAAAGACGTCGTACAGCGAGTCGCCCAACTCCAGGTGGTTTGAGGTGTAAATCGGCCAGTAGCTCTGTTGTAGGTTCAAATTGAGATGGTAGTCCGGGCCGCCAGTGACCCACACGCCTTGCGTGGTTACGGGAGTCCGGCCCATGGTATTGCAGGCGAGCTTGTACATTTCCACATAGTAGAGGTTCTCCAGCCTGGAATCGGGGATGGTCAAAGCCGATTTGTTCCAATAGTCCTGCCACCAGGAGTGGTGCTGCGCATGCAGGGTTTGGCTGCCAGATTCCAGGGCCTCGTCCATTCGATTCCTGGCGGCCGCCAGCGGATCGCCATCTGCGCATAGCTCAACCGAGAGCAACAGCGTGAAGTGGCGCTGGCTTGGGTCCTCCTGCAGCGCCCACATCACGCAGTAGGCTCCGCTATTTGGGATCTGTTGAACGTGCCAGGAAAGGATTCCCTCGCTGCCGGTCTCGGCCGGGGGATACCCCCAGGCTTGAAAGGTTTCGGCATGGTTTTCTGGCACCTGCACCTGGGAACTGTAGAAGAGCTGGCAGTCCACCTCGGGCGTGTACTTGAATGTGGCGTCTCCTTCCAGGTCGACCTCCAGCACCAACAGGTTCTTTTGCGCGTGAATAAAGCTGGAGAACCTGGCCTGGCCATGGGGCAGAAAAATGGTTCCGGCTGCCGTGGCATCAAGCAGGTTGAGCCTTCCCTGGAAGGCCGTTGGTTGTGAGCCAAATTCGAGCCGCATTCCGCCCACGCAAACATTGGTCGGATAGGGGATCTCTTGGCGCGTATGGTAGAGCCCTGCTGCCTCCTCAACTTGCCCTTGGTCGAGAAGCTTCCTCAGCGCTTGGTAGTTGCCATCCGCACCGAAGTCGAGGCTGTCGCGCTGGTCCCAGGCATCCATCCTGTTGAGCGCGAAATGGGTTGGAGCGCCGTCGCCCCATATCACGGCACCAAGGTTGCCGTTGCCAAGCAAAAACCCCTGCTCCCACTCCAGGGGAGCGGCCTCATAGATCATGTCGTGCTGCTTCAGCAGCGCTTCTATGTCCAGCGGTGTTCTCTGCATGGCCCCACTTTCAATCGTCTTTTGGGCGGTCTTCTACTGGTTGACAACGGGCCCGCCGAGGCGCGCGTGCGGCATGTGGAAAGACGCGCCGTCCTGGCGTCGGTTAGCCTTCGTCGTAAATTTTGGCCGTGTAGGCGTCGTGTGCAGCTTTGCGTTGCTCGTCGACTCTAGCGCGCGTTCCCTGGTAATTGCCGACAAAGGCGCGTCGGTCGTGATCGGTACGATTGGGGCCGGCGCGGTGCGGGGTTTGGATGTGGTGAATTGCCGCCCCGCCCTGCTTGACCAGGGCGGGAACTTCGGGGTTGCGGGCCGGATCCAGTTCTGCAGACAGTTGCTTGCTGAACAGGGGCAGGTTGGTTTCGAAATGGTCCAGATCGCCAAGCTTAAAAGCGCCTTTGCGGTAATGCATCGCGCCGTTATCAAGGGTCGCGTCATCCAGGGCGATCCACACCACCACACCATCGGCAGGATCGAAATGAAGGTAGGCGTTGTCCTGGTGGTAAGGTGTTTCGGTTCCCACATGGGCGTGCTTGTAAAATACTTCGCTGCCAAGTGGCTCTGCCTGCGTTCCCAGGCACGCCTCGACGACCTGCAGTGTGGCGGGACGTGACAGCATTTGCTTGAAGAAATCGTCGTGGAGCTCAAGGCTGGTGAGGTGCTTGATAGGGCCGTTGTCTCCCGCCTCGTAGAACACATGCCGGGATTGCAGGCGGGGTACCACCTGGTCGATATACCGAGTGAGTTCGCGCTGTAGGGTGGTCAGCTCGTCGGGGGAGAGAAAATTCTCGACCAGCACAAATCCATCCCGTTGAAAACGGCTCGCAATAGATGTCAGATCTTCCACTGTTAAAATGCTTCCTTCCTGGGCCGTTTGTTTCTGGGGTATACCCCTGTTTTACGACTCGTTGATTGCATCGGGTGTGCGATCGGTGGTCGTCTCCGCCAACGTTTTCCTGCTTCGCGTTTGAAGTTCGTACAGCGATTGGTATCCCGTGTCGAATCGCGGGATATATGGCGGAGGACCGGCGCATCGTGCAAAGCGAGCCGGTTTTCCACGAATCTTCCGGTCGGCGTCGATTGCCACGCTTGAGCCGACACATTGGATCGGAAACGAATCGGCGGCACGATATTCAAAGATGAGGGTTCGCCGAGGTTTTGATGAACGGTTTGCGTGCGAACTGTGGGGGGTCATGCAGTGCATGAAAATCACACTGCCGGCTGGCGCTTCCAAGGCAACCGGTTGTCCGAATTGATGCGATTCCAGGTCTTCGGTAATCATCCCGGCAAAATAACCATCCTCTCCGTGGTGGTCGAAAAAGTGGGTGTGGTGCCGCGGCAGCACGCGGAGACAACCGTTTTCCTGGGTCGCGTCGTCGAGGTAGATCAAAAGGGTGACCAGGTCATCGTTGGTGTGAGGGAAATAGGCCAGATCCTGATGCCATTCCACCACCGATCCAACCTCAGGTGGCTTCATGTTCATTTTGCTGTGTTGCAGGTTAATGTGGGGACCAATGAGCGACTCGACGCAGTCCACCAGCTCGGGGGTGTTGGCAAGTTGATGGAAGGTCTCGTGCACGTCGTACGGATTGTAGATTCGCCGCACCATAGGGCGGTCGTTCTGCGACTCGGGTTCCAGCTCGAGAAACTTGCTGTGATCTTCGCTCTGCAGTGCCTCGTCGGTCAGTTGGCCGATGGTCGCGTCGACCCGATCGAGCACGTCGGGTCCAAAGAACGAGGGTGCGACCAGGTAGCCTTCCTTTCGGAACTGTTGGACCTGGGCGTCAGAAAAGTTGTGGGCATCCATTTTGCGTTACTGACTTGCGTTGAGACTCTTGACACCGGACACTGGACACTTGAAGCCCGGCCCTCAATACCTACAAGTTGACACCAAGGGTACCCGGCAGGTTGACACCAAGGGTACCCGGTTGGGTGGGAGAGCCAAGGCCGATTTTACGATAACATCAAAATTGCTTTGCGCAAAGCATCAAGCGGTCGATAGGAGTTGCACATGCAGAAGAAAGTTCGCTGTGCGGTCATTGGCGCTGGTTGGTGGGGCACCCTGGCACACGTTCCGGCTCTGTTGGGCCATCCCCAGGCGGAATTGGTGGCCGTCCATCATCGAGACCAGGAGATTGCCGAGAAAATTGCCCGCGACTTTGGAATTCCCCACGGTGTGTCCTCGGTGGACGAGGTCCTTGCCGTCGATGGCCTCGACGCGGTGGTGGTCAGTTCCACGGTCAATGCGCATTACCCCCAGGCGAAAGCAGCATTGGAACAGGGCCTCCATGTGCTGATCGAAAAACCGATGACACTCACGGCTGACCAGGCGGGAACACTGGTTGAGTTGGCAGCCCGACAGGGTGTTCAGATGTTGATCAGTGCACCGTGGCACTACACCGAGCATGCTCTCCAGGCGCAACACCTGATCCAATCGGGTGCGCTGGGAGACCTCAAGATGATCAGCGTGTTGATGACCAACTTTTGTCTTGGTTTTTATCGTGGGTTACCCTGGGATACCATTTTTGGAGAAGCCGACGCGTTTGAGAACGCCCAGCCACCCTATCTCAAACCTGAGCCGTCTGTGAGCAGCGATCCGGCGGTGAGCGGGGGCGGGCAGATCTACAACCAGATTGCCCATGTCGCCGGGCACCTGGCCTACCTCACTGGCCAGGAACCTGTGGAAGTGTTCGCCCGGTTTGACAATTACGACACGCCCGTGGATGTCTTCAATACGCTGAACGTCAAGTTGGAACAGGGGACGCTGGTATCGATCGCAAGCACCGGGGCGACTATGCTATCGGAGCGGAACTATGAGGCCCGGATTTACGGAACCGACGGTATGCTTTTTATGGAACTGTGGAAGGGAACGATGCAGTATCATGCGGGCGACGGTACGGTGACGAATTATCCGAATCTTGCGGACGATTCCATTTACCCGCTGACCGCGCCGGCGAATAACCTGGTTGACGTCGTCTTGGGCACGGCACCAAACCGCTCGCCGGCGACGCTCGGATGGAGTGCCATGAAATTGATCGAAGGGGCGTGCGACTCGGTGCGCAGGGCCACGAATGTGATCGTGAAGTGAGGTGAATGCGATGAAACTTAAACTCGCCTGTGCAGATTTTACCTTTCCACTCCTGCCGCACGATGATGTGTTGAACTTGATTGCGGCACTGGGCATTGGTGGCGTGGACATTGGGTTGTTTGAGCGGCGGTCCCACCTGCAGCCTTCCGACCAATTCAAGCATGTCAGCCGTTCGGCCCGGGCACTCAAGAAAAAGCTCGATTCGCGCGGCTTGAAAATGGCGGATTTGTTTCTACAGGTGGATGACGATGGACGATCTTATGCCATCAATCATCCCCAGGCTTCGCGCCGGCGCAGGGCCCGCGACTGGTTTCAGCGCACACTCGACTATGCGGCCATATGTGGCGCCAAGCACGTCACCATAGGTCCAGGTGTTGTCTTTAAGGAGCATCCCAGGGCACATTCAATGAAGATTGCTCGCGAGGAACTCGCGTGGCGCATCAAGCAGGCAGCCCCTTACCGGATTACGATGGGTGTGGAGCCGCATATCGGGTCGATCGTGCCACGACCCAAATCGGCACTCCGCCTGATCGACCAGGTGCCGGGACTGACCTACACGCTCGACTACGCCCACTTCACGCGGGTTGGCATTCCCGATGCTGAGGTTGAACCCTTGATCGCGCATGCCAGTCATTTCCACGTGCGAGGTGCACGGCGAGGTTCGCTGCAGGCAACGTTCCGTGAGAACACAATCGATTTTGCCCGGGTCGTTAAGGTGATGAAATCGACCGGCTATCGGGGGTACCTTGGCCTGGAGTATGTCTGGATCGAGTGGGAAAACTGCAACCGGGCAGATACGCTGAGCGAGACGATTCTTTTTCGCGATTACCTGAAGTCACTCAAAACCTAAATCATCACAAGCTGCGATCTCCCGAGTCGTTAGTTGCCAGAAATCGAGTATTAACCCACGCCCGAGCTGTGAGCTACCCGCTGTTCAATGAGCGATCCCTCTCATGTCCAAAATGGGAGCAGGCGCTTCGGTAAAGTCAGCGATCATTGACTAGGAAAACGCTTTGGATCCAACTATGGCCACACCGACAACCAATCTTTTGCGCTATCATCTGCGGTTTCAAGTGCTGCCCGGCAAAGACGCCCAGGGGGATGCGGCGGTTCTCGCCCGTTTTTGTGCGGCGCATGGTATTGAGGAAGTTGTGCTGTTTTTCGCCGCCGAAGAATGGAACAACGGACTGTTGTCCCAAGAAGAAGAAGACTTGTGGTTTGAAACGATCAAGGGTGTCAAAACGGTGTTGGACAAGGCAGGAGTGATTACAAGCCTCAACCCGTGGATGACGGTGCTGCATTGCGATCGGGGACGTGGCTTCCCTGAAGATCGTCCGTTCAAACCGATGGTGTCGCCCACCGGCAAGGCAAGCCAGTCGTGTGCCTCGTTCGCGGACCCCCAGTGGCGCACTTACATCAATCGACTTTATGGCCGTTTTGCCCAGCTTGGCTTTCGTGTGATTTGGATTGAGGACGATTTTCGTTACCACAACCACGATCCGCTCGATTGGGGAGGTGGATTTGAGGAGGAGGTTCTTCATCAATTTGCAGACCGCGTTGGCCAGCAGGTCAGCCGAACCGAGGTTGTCAGCAAGGTACTCGCGCCGGGAGCACCGCACCCGTGGAGAACCAAATGGTTGGAGTTGTGGCGTGACATTCAGCTTGAGGTGGCCGAGGGCCTGGCGGGAGCAGTCGCCGAAAACGGCCCCGGCGAAACGAAGCTTGGGTTGATGAGTTCACTTCCCAGTATGCATAGCGGAGAGGGTCGTGAGTGGCGGAGGCTTTTCGATGCGTTGATGATCAACGGCCAGGTGGCTCACCGGCCTCATTTTGGCGGCTACCGTGAGGCTCCGGGAAGGGACCAGGGTGTTTCGATCATGATGCTGGACGTGCAGAAAGGCTTTCGGCCTGCGGGTTGTGAGGTTGCGCCGGAGGTAGAGAACTTCCCGTTCACCAGTTGGACCAAGTCCGACAGCATGACCTGGTCGGAGATGGGGTTTTGCATGTTCTACGGTGCGGACGCATTGCTGCTGGACCTGTTTCCGATGTCCGGGAACCGTGCCGACAGGGAGCCGGAATTAGGCACGCTTTTGGATAACAGTCGGCCAGCTTTGGAGTGGATTTCGGCAAGATTCTCCGGCAGCCTGGAGACCTGCGGCGTTGGCATTCCGTGGGTGGAGGATGCACAGGCCCATGTGCGCACTTCCAAGGGGGAGCACATGCAGGAATTCAATGCCTCTTCCTTTGGGCCTGGCCATTTTCTGTTGCCATACGGCATTCCCGTTTCGGCAGGTTTTCAGGAAGTGAACGCTGTTTTTGGCAGTTTGGCATGGGCCTTTGATGATGAGAAGATCCGCGAATTGCTTTCTGGCGGACTCTTCCTTGACGGACTCAGTGCGGACATACTCTGTGAGCGTGGATTCGGACCCTACATCGGTGTGACGTCCAAAGGACAGGTGCTTCGAGAAGAAGCCCCGTATTCTGTTGAAAGGGTCCATTCGGAAAAGACGGGGGTTGCCGAAGGGCATTATTTCAACGCGAATTACCTCGAAAGCATTTATGTGCTGGAACCGTTGGAGGGAGCCCAGGAGTGGACCACGGTCCTCACGCCCAAAAGAAAACGTTTTGGAGCAGGGGTTGTGGTCTACGAGAACCAGTTGGGTGGGCGCATAGCTACGACCAGTGCTCCCAACCCCGCGTGCCTACCCCGCAGTTTTCAGCGGCAGACGATCACCCAGGAAATAGTGGCGTTTCTGGCCGGGGGAAAATTCAGCGCAGCCATGGTGCGTGGAACTCCCTACCTGATGCCGATCCATTTCAAGGGGCAGGGAGGGCAATTTTTGGTGGTTTTTAATGGCGGTCCTGATGCAGCGCGGCCTTCCGTCCATATGGGCGCAGCTGACAGACCGCCCGTTGAGGCCACACTTCTTGCCCCTCTGAAGGAACCTGTCCAGGCAGGCTTTGATACGGTGAATGTCGATGGTGTCAGTGGTGCCAAAACGGTTACAGTAACTTCTCGGGACGAACTGGCGTATCGTAGTTTTCTGGTGTTCCAGTGGTGAGGGGTACCGGCCAGGTGACTGCGGACATTTGTTTTTATGCAGAGTGCGGCTGAACAGGCTGTCAGGAACTCAACCCAATGTCAAAAATCATCAATGTTGCACTGGCGACCGAGGGTGCGGTTGCCGTGGCTGACTCGGAGTTTTTGGGAGATGCGTACTACCACAGGGCTGGTGGGCGAACGAAGTTCGTCAATGACGGCATTCGGATGGTGCCCGGGGACGACACGAGCGTTCCGACAGGGGCGGCGGTCGCCGATACGGATCGCTGGGTCCCTTCGGTTTCTAAACCGCATCCGCACTGGGTTTGGATCCGGTTCCGCCAGCCAGCGCGTATTTCACGCGTCGTCGTTCATCGGGCCGACATTGCTGACTATCCGGTGGATTTCTCCGGAGAGTACAGTCCCGACGGTGGCCTGACACTCAAGCCCCTGTTTGAGTTGGTGGACAACCGGATGGACGAAGCGACATTCGCAGTTACGTGTTCTTTTGAGCCGGTCGTTACCGATAATTTTCGCCTGCGGATCGAACGATCCTCCGACAAGGATCATCCGAACGAGACCGAAATCTCGGAGATCGAGGTTTTTGGCGATTTTGTAGAGGAAGAGGCCCCGGTCCAGTCTGCAGTGAAGACAGGTGCTTTACCAGAGAAGGTGCTTGAGCCCACCAGGCAGCGTGAGAGGTTCTTTAGAACCCGACATACCAAAGAGCTCATTGAGTTGAGCTCAGCGTGGGTTCGTTTGGCGGTGGCGCGTGAGCGGCCTGAAATCACGTTTCTGTGCTGGGACAGCCTTGGTAAGGGCAATCTGTACACAAATTTGCTCAAAACCCAGGAAGGGGGCGGCGGGCGTTTGATCAGTACTCCGCTTTTCTCACCGGAGGTGGCTTTTAAATCACGGGGTCCTGCGGAGTGCGAAGGCAACGTGATAAGTTACGAATTGGAGTGCCCCGACGGCGGCTGTGCCCGGTGGGAAATCAGGGTGGAGGAAAAATCGGTGCAGATGGCCTTTCGTGGGGCCTTGGGGCGAACGTCGATCTTTGCGACGCCTCCGGCGCTGAAACTTGCCTTCGACATTGTGCCAACCCCCACAGCTCCCGTTGCCAACCCGGTGGCCGGAATGGGAGCTCCGCTACCCTGCGTCCTGCACGCGCCAGACTACGGGAGTTTGCTCGTAAAGCGAACCGACAGTGGCTGCTCTGCCCTGGAAGGGCGCAAGACGCGTTCCGACCGACTCTGGGAGGCGACGATCGTCGACCAGGCAAGCCGCCGCACCGCAGATGGACTTTATGCGATGCCGCCCGGGAATTTTGGCTGGGAGCTTTCCCTCTCGGTCGAGACGGTCAAGCCTGTGCCTGCTTTGAGTGACGAGGATTCTCGTCTCAAAACGTTACCCCGCCACTGGCTGAACAACTTCCAGTATCAGGAGGATGTGGGGGTCCTGGCCAACAATGTGATTAGCGCCAATGCAACCACCAGCTGCATGCTTCACTACATTGAGCCTGCCGTGTTCACGCCGCCAATGGGGGGGGGTGTGGAGGCGATCCAGGTCGGTCGAGAGACGTTGGATCGCTACTTTTCCGGGGCACGCGGCTACGGGACCGAGGCCGATGCACCGTGGATCTTCCTCGATTCGTATCCCTGTTTTCTGATTACCGCCTGGGAGGTC
Organism: Lacipirellulaceae bacterium; assembly: GCA_965243695.1. Lineage (GTDB taxonomy): Bacteria > Planctomycetota > Planctomycetia > Pirellulales > Lacipirellulaceae > JAKVCB01. Next base: position 9,609 of record CBDEWC010000011.1, read on the forward strand.
GTACGTGTAACAGGGGACCTGGATTTGTTGAGGCGTTGGCTACCGGTGCTCGAAGGCTACGCTGCCCACATCAAGAAACAGGATCGCGACGACGATGGTTTTCCTGAGTCCATCAAGCCAGGCACTCCGTCCGAGGAGTGCAAATCACCGCACTCGAATATTGCGGACCAGATGAATTTTGGCCACAACGATGCCTATTCGTCGGCGCTGACCTATCGGGCCCTCAACTGCCTTGCCGACCTGGAGCGGCTGGCGGGTAATGATGAGCGGGCGGAGTCTTATGAGCATGCTGCCGAGAGAATCCGCGCCGGTTACATGGAGAAATTTTTTAATCCCGAAACAGGAATCATCGCCGGTTGGCGCGACTGCAATGGCGACTTGCATGACTACTGGTTCCCGTGGGTCAACGGTGTGGCTATTATCTACGGCCTGGTACCCACCGATGAGGCGAATGCGATCGTCGACCGGTTGGAGGCGAAGATGCAGGAAGTTGGTTATGATCGCTTCGATCTGGGCCTTCCCATCTGCCTGATCCCGATTCGTAAGTGCGACTATGGCGTCTTAGGGCCAAGGGAGTTCCCCGTGATGGGGTCGTCTGTCAATGAAGATGGCAGCGATGGGTTCGGAGAACTCGCCAATGGCGGTACCGGGGCGCTGTTGGCGTATTCCTACATCCAGGCGCTCTACCAGCTTGGGCGAAGGGAAGAGGCCGACCGTATCCTCTGGCCGATGATGGAGAGATACGCAGTGGGCGGATATCAGAATCGCGAAAAGCCGGACTCTGCCAGCGGCGGGTACTCAACGGGGCTGGAGTTCATGCACTGGAACGGAACCCCCTCGGGCTATGAAGGTTTCCTGGCAGATTCCTATTTCGCGCAGATGGCAGTTTTTACCGGGTACTACGGTATCGGTTTCGGCCCAGACGGTTTCCGTCTCGAGCCGTGGTCGCCGCTGAAAGGAAAACGCGTGAAGTTGGGTTTGAAATACATGGGGGAAATCGTGGAAGAGATCTCTTGAATTCGACCTTGGGAAGGCAGGCTCACGATTGATCCTCGCTCGGATCGCTCGGCAATTCAGCCCCATAACCCAGGCAAGTATTGAGGATATTTGATGACTGAACTTGCTATCGTCACCGGCCGGCAGCCTGACCAACAGGTCCTGTTCGCGGCGGGCGAACTACAACGGTACATCTCAAAACTCTTTGGGGTAACGGCTGTTGTCGTACCCGAAGCGCCACCGGCTGAGGCGGTGGTATTTCTTGATGCGGCCGCCGCAGGCCTCGAGCGACCGTCTGATGAGCAGTCTTTTCTGCTTTGTCGCTTGACCTACAACGATAGGCCCGCGTTGGCAGCCATTGGCGGAAGTTCCACGGCAACGCTATGGGCCGTTTACGAGCTGGTCGAACGGTGGGGGGTGCGTTACCTGCTCCATGGTGATATTTTTCCGGAAGATGCGGGTCCATTTCAGCTGCCCGAGGTGAACGAGACATTCACACCCAACCTGCGGGTGCGGTGCTGGCGGCTGATCAATGTCTTTGCCTGTGGCCCCGAATCGTGGGGACTGGACGAAAACATCCGTTTCATCGATCAGCTTGCCAAGCTGAAGTTCAACGAGATCTTTATTGCGTTCTTCCCCTGGCAGGCCTATGTGCATTATGAATTTCGCGGTGCGCAGAAAGAGAGCGCATTGAGCTGGTTTGACTACCATTATCTCATCGACGAAGACACCGTTGGGCGAGAAATTTTTGCGGGCGCAACCGAGTTCGAAAACCCAGACCTGGCGGGAATTACCGACTACCGGCAACGTCACGAGGCGGCTCGTCGGCAAGCCCAGGGGATTTTGCAACATGCCCAACGAAGAGGAATGACCACAGGTCTTTCCACTGCTTTGCTCGAATATCCGCTTGAACTGCAGCCTCAAATTCCTGGTTCGAAAACGGTCGACCAAATCGGCTTTTTGACCTGTGGCCCGGGAGACGATCACGATCCGTACGATCCTCTGCTGGTGGAACTGGTTCGCACCGTCGTCGGTGCCCACCTCCAGGCGTACCCAGAGGCAGATATTATCTACCTGGGCGTTCCGGAGCACCGCGCGTGGATGGACCGGGCCGACGATGCGTGGCAGCGGCTGGATGCGAAGTACGATATCTCAAGCGTTCTCAGTCTGGATGAGGCTGTCCGAAATGCCGAGAAGCGCTCCGAAGTTTTCGGTGGCGTTCAGCGGCAGGTATCCCGGATCAAGGCCGACATTGTTGCACTGAGTCTGCTCGATAAAGTCCTGGAAGACCAACAACTGCTTGCCCGGTGTGGGAAGCCGCCGGTGCGTGTCATCTACGGCCAGGTTGCCGAAGAATTGTGGCCAATTCTCCCCCGGCTGCTTCCGGAGGGCGGAGGCCTGCATGGATTTATCGATTACACGGCCCATCGCATCGTGGACCAGATCGAGACCATGGACTATGCATCCACCGAGGAGGTTCCCTGCCGGATGATCTTCACGCTGGCCGACGACAATGTCGGCCTGCTACCCCAGTTGTCGACCATTCCGCTGGATAAGATTGCCGCGCGAATGCGCGAGAGCGGATGGGAAGGATTTACGACGCGCCATTGGTTGATTGGCGATCTGGATCCAACCGTTCAATACCTGGCGCACTCGTCCTGGGATGCGAGTATCAGCCCTTCTGTGGCATTTGCCGATCTGGCCGCTGCGGTCTGCAGTCCGCAAGGCACGGATCCATTGATAGAAGCGTGGCATTTAATCGAGAGCGTGGGCGCCGGCTTCAGTAAGTATGGCCTTGGCTATGGGTTTCCCACGGTGCGGATGATGACGAAACATTGGGAGGGCCCCGAGGTCAATCCGATCGTAGGGGATTGCCTGTCAGAGGCAATACTGGCCGACCGCGATCGGTATGCGCGGGCGTTGGAACTTGCTCGGGAAGCGGCCAGGCATACCCGGCCTGCGGGAAAACAGTTTGTGGAGTACCTCATTGGACGACTCGTGTTTGGCGTCCGCTATATCGATACGACCGAGGCAGTCCTCAAAGCAGGCGTCGCCGAAAGAGCCGGGCAACGGGAAACAGCAATCACAGAACTGCATACCGCGATGGCAAAGATCCGCGAAGCGATTCAGGCCTACGCCGACGTGGCCGCCGACAACTCGGACCGCGGCGCTATCGCCATTTTGAATGAGAATTCCTATCGTCGTATCCGGGATCAGTTGCAGGAACTGACGGAAGCGTAAGTACGAGACTTTGTACGAAAAGGTGAGTGGCTTTGGTAACTGTTGACATGTTTGGTGCGATGGTGCGATGGTGCGATAGTGTGGACGTGGGGCTCGTTGTGAAATCCACGCAATCTTGTACGACAGACCGCGGCATGCCGGTGGTGGTTTCCGGCGTGCGGAGAAAAATTCCCAATCCCACGGTTCCGAGGCCTCATTTTTGAAGAGAACATAAACACACGTTAAAGAGATGGTTCGATGGACACTACGTTCGGATCGCCTGACGATTCGGGCGAATAGTATAGGCAAGTATTGAGGATATTTGATGACTGAACTCGCTATTGTCACCGGCGGGCAGCCTGACCAACAGGTCTTGTTCGCGGCGGGCGAACTAAAACGGTATGTCTCGAAGCTATTCGGAGTGGCGGCTGTTGTCTCCCCCGAAGCGCCATCGGCTGAGGCGGTGGTATTTCTCGATGCGGCCGCCGCAGGCCTCGAACAGCCGTCTGATGAGCAGTCTTTTCTGCTTTGTCGCTTGACCCACAACGACAGGCCTGCGTTGGCAGCCATTGGCGGAAGTCCCACGGCGACGCTATGGGCCGTTTACGAACTGGTCGAACGGTGGGGGGTTCGTTACCTGGTCCATGGTGATATTTTTCCGGACGATGCGGGTACATTTCACCTGCCCGATGTGAACGAGACGTTTACTCCCAACCTGCGGGTCCGGTGTTGGCGGCTGATCAATGATTTTGCCTGTGGCCCCGAATCGTGGGGGCTGGACGAAAACATCCGTTTCATCAATCAACTTGCCAAGCTGAAGTTCAATGAAATCTTTCTTTCGTTCTACCCTTGGCAGTCGTATGTGCATTATGAATTTCGCGGTGCGCAGAAAGAGAGCGCATTGAGCTGGTTTGGCTACCCTTATCTTATCGACGAGGACACCGTTGGGCGAGAAATTTTTGCGGGCGCAACCGAGTTCGAAAACCCAGACCTGGCGGGAATTACCGACTACCGGCAACGTCACGAGGCGGCTCGTCGGCAAGCTCAGGGGATTTTGCAACATGCCCAACGAAGAGGGATGAACACAGGTATTACTGCCAGCTTGCTCGAATATCCGCTTGAACTGCAGCCTCAAATTCCTGGTTCGAAAACGGTCGACCAACTCGGCTTTTTGACCTGTGGCCCGGGAGACGATCACGATCCGTACGATCCTCTGCTGGTGGAACTGGTCCGCACCGTTATCGGTGCCCACCTCCAGACGTACCCGGAGGCAGATGTTATCTACCTGGGCGTTCCGGAGCACCGCGCGTGGATGGACCGGGCCGAGGACGCGTGGCAGCGGCTGGATGCGAAGTATGACATCTCAAGTGTCCTCAGTCTGGAGGAGGCTGTACGAAATGCCGAGAAGCGCTCCGAAGTTTTCGGTGGCGTTCAGCGGCAGGTATCCCGGATCAAGGCCGATATTGTTGCAGTGAGTTTGCTCGATAAAGTCCTGGAAGACCAACAACTGCTTGCCCGGTGTGGGAAGCCTCCGGTGCGTGTCATCTACGGCCAGGTTGCCGAAGAATTGTGGCCAATTCTCCCCCGGCTGCTTCCGGAGGGCGGAGGCCTGCATGGATTTATCGATTACACGGCCCATCGCATCGTGGACCAGATCGAGACCATGGACTATGCATCCACCGAGGAGGTTCCCTGCCGGATGATCTTCACGCTGGCCGACGACAATGTCGGCCTGCTACCCCAGTTGTCGACCATTCCGCTGGATAAGATTGCCGCGCGAATGCGCGAGAGCGGATGGGAAGGATTTACGACGCGCCATTGGTTGATTGGCGACCTGGATCCAACCGTTCAATACCTGGCGCACTCGTCCTGGGATGCGAGTATCAGCCCTTCTGCGGCATTTGCCGATCTGGCCGCTACGGTCTGCAGTTCGCAAGGCACGCAGCCATTGATAGAAGCGTGGCATTTAATCGAGAGCGTGGGCGCTGGGTTCAGTAAGTATGGGATTGGCTATGGGTTTCCCACGGTGCGGATGATGACCAAACATTGGGAGGGCCCCGAGGTCAACCCGATCGTAGGGGATTGCCTGTCGGAGGCGATCCTGGCCGACCGTGATCGGTATGCGCGGGCGTTGGAACTTGCCCGAGAAGCGTCCAGGCATACCCGGCCTGCGGGAAAACAGTTTGTGGAGTACCTCATTGGACGACTCGTGTTTGGCGTCCGCTATATCGATACGACCGAGGCAGTCCTCAAAGCAGGTGTCGCCGAAAGAGCCGGGCAACGGGAAACAGCAATCACAGAACTGCATACCGCGATGGCAAAGATCCGCGAAGCGATTCAGGCCTACGCCGACGTAGCCGCCGACAACTCGGACCGCGGCGCTATCGCCATTTTGAATGAGAATTCCTATCGTCGTATCCGGGAGAAGTTGCAGGAACTGACGGAAGCGTAAGCACGAGACTTTGTGCGAAAAGGTGAGTGGCTTTGGTAGCCGGTGACATGTTGGGTGCGATGGTGCGGGCGTGGGGTTCGTTGTGCGATTCGCGCAAGCCTGCCCGCCAGGTCGCGGAGTGCCTTTCGGATTGAATAGAACATAAGCACGAACACCGATCAAAGGAGGGGCGATGGATACTCGTTTCGTGGTGATGACCGACACTCATTTTACTGCCCCGGGTACAAGTGAAGATGAGTGCTACTGGAACCGGGTACTACGTTCTCGTTCTTTGGGGATTGCCGATTCGCTGGTCTCAACCGTCAAGTCGTTGAGTCCGGACTTTATTATCCACTGCGGCGATTTTACCGATGCCAGCGATATGGCTAGCTTTCGCTTTGGCAAGGAAGTCATGGACCGTATGGAGTGTCCCTATTTCATGGTGCTGGGTAATCATGACACATGGACCGAAGGTATACGCGAGTCAATTGCACCACTGTTTGAGCATGGTCCCGGTGCCAGATTCTATTACACCCGCCGTCTGGGTGGCATTCGTTTTCTGTTTTTGGACTGTGCCTACTGGATACGTAAGGACGGGGTGGAGTCTGAGGGCCTTGACTGGGATCTCTATGAAAAAGGCATTTACGCTGACATCGGCCCAACGCACGACCAGTTGGCGTGGCTTAAGCGGGAGCTTGATCTTGATCAGAAAACGCCAACGGTGATCGTCACCCACGTACCAATGCATACCAAGCCAACCTTCTCGATTGGCACGCTTCCAGAGGGGAAGATCCCTGAAGGCGATCCAGCCAAATGGAACCCAGCACCGCGAACAGAGTTTGTCGATGGTGACATTCGCTTGACAAGAAACTTTTTTATCCATGACGAAGCTGTTAAGGATATGATCGATCATGTCCCGAATGTCATGGCAGTGTTTGCCGGGCATCAGCACTTTGCGGACATCACGCGCGACCGCAACACTGTGCACTGCTTGACCGGGTCCTTGGTTGAATATCCGTTTGAAATGCGCCTGGTGAGAGTTTGCGATGGCGCCTTGTCGATCTCCCCGGTCGAACTCGATGACCCTCAGTTTAAGCGGGATTCACTTGTTGCTGAGTGGAAAAATCAGTGGGTGGCGGGCATCGACACCGACAGAGATTTTCGCATGACAATCGACCTCCCCGCGGCGCCGTAAGTGGGATGGTTTTGGAGATCAAGGCAGTGGGCCCTAGGTAAGTTCTTGCGGTTGTAAAACGAAAGGCAATTGGTTAAGACGCGTTGTAAGAACAGGAGTGTGTTGTTCATGAGGCAGGTCTTTTCGGTCTACCTGTGGACCGCAGAAGAACGAAATGTAAGAACGGGGAGCCATGTCCAGACTGAAATCAAAAGTGGCCCTGATCACCGGCGGTGCCCAGGGTATCGGAGAGGCCTGCGTGCGGCAATTCGTTGCCGAGGGTGCCCGCGTATTGATCGGCGACGTTCAGGCCGAAAAAGGTGCGGCACTGGCGGCGGAACTCGGCGAAAGGGTTCTGTTTGGGGAACTGGATGTCACCAGCGAAGACCAGTTTTCCGCTGCGATTGCGATGGCGGTCCAGGCATGGGGGAAGCTGGATATTCTGGTCAACAACGCCGCCGTGGTTGTTCCAGCAGCGCCGCTTGAGCAAACGACCAGCGAAGAGTTTAACCTGCTAATGTCGGTCAATGTGCAGGGCGTATTTCTGGGCTGCAAGCTGGCGCACCCCCATCTGCAGCAGTCCCGAGGGTGTGTTGTGAACATCGCGAGCATGGCGGGTGTTACCGGGCAGGCGGATCATGCGGTCTACGGTGCAACCAAGGGGGCTGTCAACGGACTGACCAAGTGTGCTGCAATCGATTGGGGCACCGATGGTATCCGCGTCAACTCTGTCTGTCCGGCATGTGTCTTGACCGACGCAACCTACCAATGGTCCGCACAGCACCCTGATTCTGAGGCCGCCCTCGCTCAGCTTGATAAAATCCACCTGTTGAATCGCTCGGCCGAAGCGGTCGAAATTGCGACGGCCGTTGCTTTTCTGGCCAGCGACGAGGCATCCTTCATCACTGGCTGTAACCTGCCTGTGAGCGGTGGCAGCGAATGTGGTTACAACATGTGAACGACCGACTACGCACTCGTGGGGAGCAAGAAATATGATCCAAATCGAATACCTCTCCGACTCGCCGGAAATGACCACCGACTTTTCCGCCGGCGCTTGGGCGAGCGTGACGTGGCACGACCATTTCACGATTCCAGGAAGTGTGGACGCCAAGCCGATGGCTGGCACATCCTTTGCCATGGTGCACGATGAAGACAGCTTGTACATCGCGATGAAATGTGGTGTGTGTCCGGGAAGTTCCGCAGAGCATTTCTTGCACGAGCGCGTTCATGTTGTGATCGACTTCGATGGTGACCGACGGTGGGGAGGCAAGTTCATTGGAAATGCGGATGGAGTTTTGTCCGCGTCAACGGCCCACAGAAGTGGTTCAAGAAACAGTTGGCCGGGCGAAGTCGAATTTGAGGTAGGGGTGGGGGCCCAGGAATGGACGTCGGTCATGAAAATACCACTGAGGCAGCTTGGTTACCAACAAGGCGGTTTGCGCCGGTTCCGTTTCAACGTAGCTCGACTGAACGCCGTGCCAGAATTTTGGGTGTGCTTTCCTGTGCTTGCGGAGAAAACATTCTGGGAGCCGCAGTGCGAGATGGCAGAGGCCGAGTTTGAGCAGCCCGAACTGTTGCTGCCCTTTGCCTGGCGCGTAGAGCGGGATCAGCGGGCCCGATTCCGCCAGAGCGATGGAAAAATCACCTGTCGCCAGAAGGTCAAAACAACGAACCTCTCGGCGGAAACTCGCGAGGTAGATTTACACGTCTGGTTTGTGGGTCCAGGTCACCCGCCATCGGAGAAGATCAAGCACTCCCTTCGCATTGGGCCCGGGGAGTCGCATGTCGAAACCGTACAACTGCCCGTTCCTGAGGGATTCAATTATGGCTTCGCCTGCGTGGCGCTCACCGAGAGGGACTCTGGCCGATGCGTCTGCGAGAACCGTTTTCTTGTTGAGGCCGACCTGTTGTCGTGGAAGAAACATACCATCAAGCGGGCCGATGGAAATGGTGGTTATACCTGTCATGCCGCGCAGATGCAGTTTATGCCGCAGTACCAAGGTCGCAAGACCGTGCCCTACGGGCTGGCCACCATGGAAAACAGGGAGGTTGTTTGTGTCGCGATGGCCTGGCCAACCGAATCGACCGGCCAGGTGCAAACACTGGTGACCGTCAGCGAAGATGAAGGGGCGACCTGGGGGGAGTACCTGGCGCTGCCTGGCATTCACTGCCGCCCGGTGATGCTGGCTTACCTTGGCCAGGGGGTGGTTACCTTTGAAGCGGGAGACACGACCGAGCGATTCCGGTTGTTTAGCCATGACCATGGACGCACGTGGGACGAACGGGTTGAGGTCGCGCCTGCCCCCGCCCCCGACGGGCAGCCACTGGGCTTCGAGGGCAATCCGTTGATCGAACGGGATTCCGAGGGGAATGCCATCCGTATTGCCCAGATAGGGCAAACGCTTGGGGGCGGTGCCCCTCACTGGAAGATCACCGAATATCTTCGGTGGTCGGAAGATGGTGGCCGTACGTGGCCCCGGGTTATTTCTCCCGCCCCGTGGCACTACACCGAGACGTATGCTGGAAAAACGTACCAAGTTGGCGCTAGCGAAGGTTCACTGGTGCGGGCAGCCAATGGTGACCTGGTCGCAGCCTTGCGCACTTTTGTTCCGGTATGGTTTGCCGAGCATCCGCACTACGAAGACAGCCTGGAGGGAACGGCCGTTTCCATATCGAAGGACAACGGGGAAACCTGGTCTCCGATGAAGATCGTGTTTGAAGCAGGCAGGCACCACCCCGACCTGATCTGTATGCCCAGCGGTGATCTGCTGATGACCGTTATCTGCCGGGTCGATTTCGAGGGCAATCAGCTTGCCAGTTATCGACGCGGTTGCGATGCCGTGATCAGCCGTGACCACGGAGTCACCTGGGATGTTGAGCATTTGGTCGTGCTCGACGACTTTCCGTTTTGCAACGGCGAACATTGGATTAGCACCGAGTGCGGACATTTGAGTTCTACGCTCATGCCCGATGGCTCTATCCTTACCGGCTACGGCAATTACCTGGCTGGCGGCGTACTGATTCGCTGGCGACCTTGAGATAGCTGCCTTGGCTTTTGTTAAGGTTTGTTTGCCGCTTGCGCTTGATAATGGTGGGCGACCTCCTCGGGGGACAGGGCCCGATTGTAAATCTGCACATCATCGAGCATGAAGGACCAGGGTTTTTCGATCTGGTCGTCGGTCGAAAGGGGAGGTCTGATAAAAAAGTTCCCACCTTGGGCCACGGGGGCGGACATCGGTCGCTGGTCCACCAGCTTGCCGTCGAGGTAGAGGTTCATGTTTTGCCGATCATACACGGCGACGACGTGGTACCACTGGTCAAGGCCATGTTCTGTGCCGCAGTAGTTCGAGCCACTGTCGATGTAGAACCAAATGTGACCGGTGAAACTGAGCAAATAGCTATTGAATCCTTTGCCCATAACGCCGATTTCGCGTACCTCCGGTAGCGCCTTGGGGTGCACCCACATCTCGAGCGTCAGGTGGGAGCGGAGGTCGAAGTCGGGCCGATCGCCGAAGTCGACGCTGGCATCGGTCGAATCGAAATTTAAGGCAAAACTTTGGTCGGGGCCGAGCTTGACGTAGCGGGCCCCGTGGTTTTTTCCATGGTTATCCCGCCCACTGGAATCAACCACCTTCTGCCCGCTGCCTTCTTCAAACGTGTACTTTCCAACCAGGATTCCTGCCGGCGTTGACCGGGTGGGTGTTGCCGGCACAGTGGCTTGGACAGTGGCTTGGACAGTGGCTTGGACAGTGGCTTGGACAGTGGCTTGGACAGTGGCTTGGAGAGGCGGTTAAGGCGTGGGCTGGGCAGTGGAGGCCGCGATCGGTATCGGCGGCACCGACGACAGCGGGAGGACAACACGGAACCCGCGGTCGTACCAGGCGTTTCCGGGTGCAATATTTAACCGCGATACGCTACCCAGCGCTTGGGTATAGAACCACTCAGGCGTACGTTCCAGCGAGCGGCCCGGGCCGGTGCTCCATGATCCACCGCGGAGCGGCTTGGTTTGCGAGTTCGGATCGCGCCGAATCGATTCGTCGGCTGGCGCATTGTTGTACCCGAGAATATAATCGTCGGCACACCACTCCCAAACATTGCCGTGCACGTCGTACAGGCCCCAGGGGTTGGGGAGCTTGGTCGCCACCGGATGGGTCGTGTGACCGGCCGCCAGGTCGACCCAGGCATATTTGGGGATGTCGGCCAGGTCATCTCCGAACGAAAATTTTGTCGACGTGCCAGCCCGACACGCATATTCCCACTGCGCTTCGCTGGGAATTTCCAGGCCCGCCCATCTGCAGAAAGCGTTGGCATTCTGCCAGCTCACGTACACGACCGGATACTCGTCGGCATCGGACATGGTGCTTTTGCCTCGGAAGTGCAGCAGGTAAAGGTCATAGGCGGGATCGACGTCGGCTGCGCCCTTGTAGTTGGGCCTGGCCTTGATGAATCGGCGGTACTGGCCATTGGTGACTTCTGTTTTGCCCACGTAGAACGGACGGGTGATCGTCACCTGGCGGGCCGTCAGGTTGCCGCCGGTAATCGGATCATCGGTGCCCATCGTAAAAGTTCCGGCGGGCAGCAGGATCATCTCGATGCGGGTCTCCTCGTGGATGACCCGATTGGCGTAGCCATGGGGACCTGCCTCTGAGCCGTCGGCGGCGACGCAGCCGGAGGGAACTTTTAATGGGTCGGCCACCGCCAAGCCGTTTCCGCCGGCGAGGAGGCCGACAACCAATAACCAAAAACCAATGATGAGTAACCTCATTTGACCACCTCCAGCTTCAGCGCTATCAGACCACGTGGGGCGATGTCCATGGTGTCACCGACAATCGGGCCGCTCGTTTGCTTCAGCAGAGTCGCACCCTCGTTGACGGTCCACTGGGTCATTTGCAATTTTGTCGATGCGTCGAACCGGGCGATTTCCGCCACGTCCTTCTTCCAGGTGAACTGGTGGGGTTGGTCCTCATAGTTGAAGAAAAAGATGCCGACGCTGCCATCGTGCGCCCGCCATGCGGTGCCCTCGACCGCCGAGACGGTAAACGGCCCATCGCCGCCTTTCTTCGTGATCGTGGGCAGGTCACCGGTGACCACCGGCGGCCGAAGCATTTGACCGTAACCTAAATAAGGCCTCGCAAATTCGTGATGGCAGCGCAGCAGGTCGTGCTGCCATTGTGCGGCCTCGGGCAGCGCGCCACCTTTGTGATAACCCCACGCGCCGGACACCGAGTTCATGTGTCCGCGCAACCACTGTCGCCCCACAGGCACCGGCCCCTCCTCCATCCAGTGCATGCCGCCGAACAGTTGCGTGTAGTCGTGATAGACGGCCTGCCAGACAGGCGCGTCGTAAGGATAGGTGCCAGTATATTGTGCGTCGAGGACGTCGATGCAGAACTCGGCGGGATCTTCGCCGCAGAACATGGCCTCCGGATCGATCTTGTGCACCGTTTCACGCACCTGTTCGTACAGATCATGGACACCACGTGACCAGTAGTCTCCGCCCGCCAGCGCGTGGCCGTGGTTGGGATTGTGACAGTCGCTCAGGTGGTTTGAGAAATAGTCGAAATAGACGCCGCCGGTGCGATAGCGTTTCACGTGCTCTATCGAGACGCTGGTAAGCTTTTCGCGCCAGATCTTCGAGGCCGGGCACATGGCGATGCACTCTTCGGACGGTGAGAGTTCGGCCCAGAGAATACTCTCACGATCTTCAACGAGCATCGCACCTTTTTCTTTCGCACCACTGAGCTGATAGCTATCCGTGCCCCCGTTCCACATCCAGCCCAGGACGTAAGGAATGACGCGTCCACCCCGTGCACGCAGCTTCTGATTAATATTTTGATAGTTCACCGACCCGCAACGCGGCGGAAAGTAGTCTACATTCACGTCGTGCTGGTAGGGTTGGCCGTAGTATCCGTAGTCGTGTGTAGCCGTATTGGGGAAGTCGAACAGGTCGCGCTTAATAAATTCACGCTGCTGGTCATTGTAATCGCCCAGGTGGCCGCACGCCCAGTAATCCAGGTTTAGGAGCCATTTGGGATAGTCCTTGCGCTGATACATCGGCCCCTTGGCGCACCACGGCGCCGTGACGGCCCACTTGCGATAGATGCACGCGACGTCGAACCAATCGCCCTCGAACGGCCCGATTACGCAGTCGCCGGGCGATTGGTACTGCCTGACGGGTTTGTCCCCGCCCCAGCCGAGCACCGGGTGCGATATGGCATAGCGGAGCGTCTGTGAATCGACGTCTGCTGTCCAGCTCATGTCTTTCCATGCTGCGGTCGGATCGTGGTCACCGATATAAAGTCCCCGTCCCCCGCCCAGCAGCGCGGTGAACTGCATGTAATAGCGATCGCAATAACGCATGTTCACGGGTTTGCCCGTGGTCAGGGGCGTCGGCTCTGTATAACCCGTGCGAGTAGCTTGCAGCAGGCGGTCCTCGGCCGCATCCTCGGCCAGGGGTCGGATCCCGTCGACGATCGGAAAGACCACGTCGCGCAGGCCCGCAATATCTTTGTCGACAGCCACGCGGATACGCGACCGCAACAGATTGTCGTCGGCACCCAGTTTTGCGGTGACAACCACACGGATGTCGCCGGTCCAGGTGAAGGTGATCGCGTCAGGCGTTGACTGGATACGGCACGGCAAGTCGGTATTGGCGATCGTGCGACCGTCTTTGAGCTTTACTTGCCACCACAGGGGAGTCGGCACTGTCGAGTCGAGTGGCGCTGTTAAGTCGAGCAGATTAGCCTGACCGGTGCGCTCCTCAATTCCGATCAGTCCGCCGCCCTGCTCTGCCGGTGCCCAGCGATAGACCACCCTGTCGTGACCCAACGTCGGGCCGTGACTTGCTTGCACCTGGGAGGGGATTGCTCCATAGAGTGCGGCGAACACGAATAAGGCAAAGATCGTACTGCAACGATTGCGCGAATGGACTGCTTTCAAGATAAATCTCCTATGGGGTCTATCGTAACGCAAAATGGCTACAGGTACCAATCACGCTGGCCGATTTCGGTAGCCCAGGATTTTGGTAGCCCAGTTGGTAGCCCAGTTGGTAGCCCAGGAGGCCGACCTGCTCAGGTGTGATGGTTGCTCTGTCCTGCGGCCATCGAGCCAACACCGCCGGGCCATGGCGAGGTGCTTGAGGTGTAGGTGGGACGATCAGGAATTTTGCCAGCTTTCCGGCACCCAATACGAAACCTGCCGGCCTGCTGTCGACTTGTGACCCAGTCCTGTTGTTCCATCAAGGTGAACTGACTATTGTGTACAAACACGGAAACGGAAGATTGGGTATGGCGTCAGTGGGTACGGCATCGTAAGTGGAAACTCGTTTCGCATAGAGTGGGTCTTATGCGTCTGCAGGAGATTGCAGGGTGTTTTTTTAATTAACCGGAGAATAACATGCCTGGCCTTTTGCCGAATGTCGATCCAGACGGTCTGCTTGAATACTCGGTGGTTTACACCGATCGTGCTGTGAACCACATGTCGCAGCAGTTTCAAGAGGTGATGCGCGACATTTCCAGCACGCTTCAACGTGTTTACGGCGCCAACGCGGTGGCGGTGGTTCCCGGCAGTGGCACCTTCGGCATGGAGGCCGTCGCTCGGCAGTTCGCTACCAATAAAAAATGCCTGGTCATTCGCAATGGATTCTTTAGTTTCCGATGGACGCAGATCCTCGACATGGGAAGCATCCCGGCCAGCTCCACCGTACTGAAAGCCGGTCCCGTCGAAGAGGGGCCCAACCCCTCCTACGCGCCACCACCATTGGACCAGGTGGTCGCTACCATTGAGGCTGAACAACCCGACGTTGTTTTTGCACCCCACGTTGAAACATCCTCCGGCATGATTTTGCCAAAGGACTATATTCGCGGGGTCGCAAAGGCGGTTCACGCCGCAGGTGGTCTGTTTGTCCTCGATTGCATTGCGTCGGGTGCCGTGTGGGTTGACATGGAAGCCAGCGGTGTGGATGTCCTCATCAGCGCACCGCAGAAGGGCTGGAGCGGTTCTCCCTGTTGTGCCCTGGTAATGCTCAACGCCGAGGCGCGCCAGCAAGCGGCCAGCAGCACCAGCACCAGTTTTGCGTGTGACCTGGGCAAGTGGCTGGAGATCATGGAAGCCTACGAAAGTGGCCGTCACGCCTACCATGCCACCCTACCGACAGATGCCCTTACTATTTTTCGCAATAGGATGCGAGAAACCGAGCAGTATGGTCTTGAAGCGATCTGTGCAAAACAGGAGGAACTCGGCACCAAGGTGCGTGCACTGCTGGCCAGCAAAGGCTTCAAAAGTGTAGCTGCCGACGCCTTTGCAGCTCCAGGGGTGGTTGTCAGTTACACCGAGGATCCCGAGATCAAGTCTGGCAGCAAGTTCTCCGCCGCAGGTCTGCAGGTTGCCGCTGGCGTGCCGCTGAAGTGCGATGAAGGTGACAACTTCCAAACCTTCCGGATTGGACTGTTTGGGATGGACAAGCTCCGCAACGTCGACCAAACGGTGGCAACGCTCGGGCGTGCACTGGATCAAATTGTCGCTTAGAGGCGCACGGCGAACCGATTTTGCCCGTAAAGGGATCCTGCCCGTAAAGGGATCCTGCCCGTGAAGTGATCCTGTCCGTGAACTGCCGGGCCGTGGTCGGTCAGGTGACTGCGACGCCATGGATGGTGATGGTTTCGCCCGGTTCTGTTTGCATTCTCAGCAGGCGGTCACTGGTGCGCGCCTCTTTTTCGCCACGGCAAACAACAATCTCTGCGGCGATATTGTTGGCCAGTTTTAATTCGGCGCCCTTTTCGCTGAAAATCTCCACTTCGGTGATTCGGCCTTCTTTCATTTCTGCACTGACCAAAAAGGCGCCTTCTGCCCGCATTGCTTTGAACCTGGCAGATTTCTGCCAGGCACGGGGAATGGCCGGAAATACGCACATGGTTCCTCGTACCGTGTGCAGGAGCATCTCCTGAATGGCGTTGACTGCCCCCATGATGGCGTCCATCTGCATGGGGGTGCTTTCCTCGACATTGGTCCACGTGGTCAGCCCGGGCGTATGGGCGAGTTCCACAGCTCCTCGGTGTTCATTGGCGAATGCGTGGTGCCAGATCTGATAGTGAAGATAGGCGGCCTCGGCCTCTTTTAGCCGGCTGTAGATGATTGAGGCAGCGGTGAAAGAAAAGGCGATCCAGTTGCCGGTTCCAATTTCAATCCAGTGGCGAAGTGTCGGCTGCAGGACACGGTCAAACGCTTCATCTTCCGGATCAACGGTGTCGAACGGGTGGATTGCCGCGAGATGGCCGTGGTGGCGATGGGAGAACTCCAGGTCCTGGTCTTCGAGAATTGCAATCCGGGGAAGTGCGTCGAGTTCGGCGCCGGGACCTTGTCGCTCGGCGGTGCGTTTGGAATCCGCGTCGGTGAAGGTGGTGTAATGGGGTACTTTTTCTTTCAGTTGCTGCCAGGCCGTCCTGTCCTCGGGGTCCACGTCCAGCAGTTCGGTGGCGGTAATCAGTGACTCCAGCAGGAAATGGACACAGGCCCATTGGAAGGACGGATTTTTGCCGACCGCTTGCCCGTCGGACCAGCCATACTCCGGCGAGGTGCTCATTGGCAAAACCATCTGGCCATTTTCTTCCTCCATAACCGCTTCGTAAATTCGCATCGCGCCCTTCATGAAGGGATAGGCGGTGGTTCGTAAAAACTCGATATCCATGGAGTACCGGTAGTGCAGCCACATGAGTTGCGCTGTCCAGCCGGTAGTGGCAAAATCAAGGAACGAGGGCCAGAAGTTGGCTGCCCACCGGCCGTTGTCGCTGACAGACATTGGCAGGAAGATTCCGTCATCGATATCGAACACGAACTTCGCGTATTGTCGCAGCCGTGGTTCCCATGTTCGCAACTTCTCGAACAACGGTTCCAGTAGTTCCGGGCAGTTGGCCGCATAGACAGGCCAGTAACACATTTGGACATTGATGTTGAAGTGGAAGTCGTTGGAGCAGTCGGGCATTTGATATTCTTCAACCCACGGCCCCTGCAAGAGGGCTGCATGCTCCTTGGTCAAGCCGGCCAGTTTGAAAAGGCTGAAATAGTAAACCTCTTCGGCTTCTTCGGAGGGGAGGTCGATCTGCGGAATTTTTTCCCAGTAGTGTTGCCACCACTGCTCGGTCGTTTGGATAACGGTATGGAGGCCTGCTTCTTGGACCTCGTTCAAGAGGGTGACGGCATTGGATTTGGCCTCTTCAGGCGTTTCGCCATAGACGGCCGTTATGGCCAGACCGCCGGTGAGCCTGCCGCAAGCCAGGCAAAGGCACGGGTCCGCCGGCAATGGTTGGATCCAACCCGACAGGTTTTCCTGGTCAAACAACTCCGGGGGTTCGTGGCCGATGGACTTTAGGTAGTCACCGAGGAATTCCTGGGCGGGTCGGCAGGCAATTTTTAAATCGGTGCGGTCCGTTTCAATCAGAAGCAAAGGCTGATCGGCTGCGACGACAATCTTCAGCGGTGCTTGGGAACCCTCTTCGCGGATCTCAAGGGCACCCCGGGCCATTTCCAGGGAAGCACTTTGGAGGTGGAGCCCCAATTCGACCCGCCCCATCGGCAGACCGGTAGGAACTTCAATCTGGACCGATGGGTCCGAGGGCTCGACCATCTGGTCGAGCCCCCCCAGGTCTCTGGCCGTCCAGAATTTCCGCATGTCCTTGTAATTCATCCGGGAGGTTACCCCGCGAGCCTCCCTGCGGTCCCAAAAATCGGCCCGGTTTATCGTCAGGCAAAGTTGCTCATCACCCCACACCGAGACACCAAACAGGCCATTTCCCATGAGAATGCCAGCGTGGGTGTCGGGCAGTGGGAACTTCCAGTTGAGTTTCAGTTTGGGACTCTGTGCATTCATGTTCGAGGGTCATTCATGTTCGAGGTCAAAGACGCCAGTTGGGCCGAAGTGGCCTTGTAAGCCGGACGAAACCTTCTAAGCCACTGACAAGCACTGACAAGTGACACGTTGACACAAGAGGACTGGACGTAAGCCTAAAGGGGCGGCTATTATAGCTCCGGTGGCGGAAGTCAGCTACCTACGGAGAACTCCATGAACTCACTTGCGGGCAAGGTGGCAATTGTCACCGGGGGTGCTTCGGGCATCGGAAAGGCAGTGGCAGAGGTGTTTGCCGAAGCGGGCCTTACGGGTCTTACTGTCGCCGACATAGATGGCGATCGGGCTCAGCAAGTTGCCAGTGACATGACTGCACAGTTCGGTACGACTGCCATCGCCCTCGCCACTGACGTTGCCGAGGGCACTCAGGTTGAAGCGATGGTCCAGCGAACGGTAGCTCAGTTTGAGCGGGTCGATATTCTTGTCAACAATGCCGGCATCGCACCGGCTGTACGCTGGGCGGAAGTGACGGAAGAAAATTGGCGCCGCGTGATGGATGTGAATCTCAATGGGGCTTTTTTGTGTACGCTGGCGGTTTTGCCATTTATGAAAAAACAGCAGGCAGGGAGAATTATCAATATTTCGTCGGTCGGAGCGTTTTTGGGGAGTGTGTGTGCCCATCCCGCTTACGGTGCCTCGAAGGCAGCATTGATTGCGATGACCAAGTCGTTGGCCAAAGAGTTCGCCAGCGATGGGATTCTGGTCAACGCAATTGCCCCAGGATGCATCGAAACACCGCTCGCGGCCAGTTTTGGAGACGCCCAAAAGGAGCAGTTCGTCGAAGCGACGCCTCTGAAACGTCAGGGCACGCCGCGTGAACTTGCCGACGCAGTGTGGTACCTTGTTTCAGATCGATCCACATATGTGACTGGCGCTACGCTACACGTGAATGGTGGGTCGCTTCTCGTGTAGCAAGAGATTGTTTCAACCTATGACCAATAATCACGAAACGAGTTAAGTAAATATGTCGAAGTATGGAAAATGCGTTCTTGAACCGGATAACTTTCCCACCTGGGAGGCGCAAGGTGGATCGCGCTGCGTGACGCCACTCATTACCCCCGATTCGTGCGAATCCCAGAAAATGGTGACCGGGCTCTGGAGGCTACATCCTGGACATGAATCAGATCCTGATATTCATCCTGATGCCGACGAGGTTTACTTCGTGGTCAGTGGTACGGGCAAGTTGGTGTTGGGAGAGGAAGAATTCATTGTCAGTAAGGGCATGACAATTTTTATACCGGCCAATGTGCACCATCAGTCGTTCAACTCGGGTGACGAAGACCTGGTCTACTACTTCATCTTTGCACCACCCCCAGGTGGAGCGCCGAAGCAAGAATCGCAAGGCTGGGTGAAACTTCCGTAGACGCTAGGAGTCGTGAATCAGGGCTCCTTTGAATCATCAGTTGTTTTTGGATTGCGGTCGCTTTGCTGGCGTTTGCCGAGAATAGGTCTGCGCAGGGGCAGTGCGTCTTTAGGGACAAATCGGACTCGCTGATTGTTGCTGCGCCGCAAGGCCACGGTTTGTTGTGGTGCAAAAAGGTCGAACTCGAGTTGCGTTAGCCCTGCAGGAAGCCGAATCGCGGGAAATCTCAGGCGACCCACGACAAGCTGGCGCCTACCGTGCTCCCACAACCTCTTCTCCGGCAACAGTCGCGATTGCCCGCCAGGCGGTGAGGTCAACACCGTCGGTGATGAACTCTACGTGTCCGTCCCCAAACAGCACGTTGACTCCGCCCGGGTGCCTGCTGCGGGCGCTGAAGTAGGTTTGGGAATCATTACCAGCGCCGGATCTACATGGCATGTCAGGCGGGGGCGGCCGGGGATCGCAATGAGAGCCAGCAACCATAAAGTCAGGGTTACTGGAGTTGGGCGTCCATTGGTGTTCGTAGATGGCACCTCCGTCAAAACCTGTAAACCAAATGCCGCGGATGTCATTTTTACCATCCATTCCGGTCAACACTTCACTGCCCAGCACCGTGTTCGACAAACCGTCGGTGAACTCGCTCAGTTTGCGACCGACTTCCATCACGAACGCACCATCGGACTTGTATTGGTTTAAAGTAACCGGTTTAAGCCAGGGAGCCTGGCGCAACTCGGGTGGTCTCGACATGAGGTCATTCAGATTGTTGGGAGCCAGTTGCGACGATCCCGCGCAAACGACGAAGTTCGATCGGGACCACTCGAACAGGGTATCGGGTTCGAGTCCCTGCGATGTGTAGACCTGTCCCAGCGAGTCATCGCTGGGGCACGTATAGACGGCGACAGGTGTCTTGCCGGCTTTCTGATTGATAGGGTTGAGCCACCTGTTGGTGAAATCAATGCCGTCGTAGATAGCCATCTCCTCCAGGTAAGGCAGTAGTTGGGTCTGGGCGGTGTAGGCCGACCACTCGCGGGTAGCCTTCGGCAGGTGGCCCAGCATTCCACAGGGGAGTCGCTTCTTGCTGTTTTCGTGGTTGTGTAGTGCCACACCGACCTGCTTCATGTGGTTAGTGCACTGTGTCCGCCGTGCTGCTTCACGGGCGGCCTGGACCGCCGGCAACAACAGCGCAATGAGGATGCCGATAATGGCAATCAC
Organism: Lacipirellulaceae bacterium; assembly: GCA_965243695.1. GTDB lineage: Bacteria > Planctomycetota > Planctomycetia > Pirellulales > Lacipirellulaceae > JAKVCB01. Next base: position 29,905 of record CBDEWC010000011.1, read on the forward strand.
GACCAACAGTTCTACGAGCGTAAATGCTGCACGAAACCCCAGGAAATTGGCTTGTCTCGCGGATGTAGTGTTCATGAAAATTCTGCAAACGTTGCAGTCTAGCGGTAAAGAGGCCAATTCCCACAATACAATAGGGGCCAACCTTGATTCTAATCCCCGAGGCCGGATGGGTCAAAGAGCTGTTTGGAGAGAGTAAAAGCGGACTACCGTTCTCCCGGAACCTCTCCTCCGGCGACGGTCGCGATCGCCTGCCAAACCCCAAGATCAACGTCGTCGGAGGTGAACTCCACACGCGCATCGCCAAACAGCACATTGACTCCGCCGGGATGGCTGCTGCGGGCGCTGACGTATTCTTCGCCGACGTCCTGGGCGCCTGTCGAGCAGGGCATGTTCTCTGGAATCCCGGGAAGACATGTCGCGTAGTGGCTAAAATAATCGGGGTTACTGGCATTGGGCGTGAATCGGTGTTGGTAGATGGCGCCACCTCCAAACCCTACATACCAAACTCCGCGGCTGTCGTAGTGATGTGGGCCGCTGGTGTTTTTAGGGACGTCTTGTCCCGCCAGTACCTCACTGCCCACGGCGGTCTGCGACAAGCCGTCGGTGAACTCGCTCAGCTTGCGACCGACTTCCAGCGGGAACGCGCCAGCGGACTTGTATTGGCTTAAAAGAATCGGTTTAAGCCAGGGAGCATTGCGAAGCTCAGGTAGTCTCGTCATGAGAGGATTTGCGGGAATCGGCGAGACTTGCGATTTTCCCGCGCAAACGACGAAGTTGGAACGCGAATGTTCAAAGATGGATCCAAAGCCGAATGTCTGATAGACCCGTCCTATCGAGTTGTCGCTGGGGCACATATAGACACCGACGGCTGGCTTGGCGGTGGGTGTGCCGTTGGCCGGATCTATCCACCTGTTGGTAAAATCAATGCCCTCGTAAACAGCCGTTTCTTCCAGGTAAGGCAGTAGTTGACTCTGGGCCGTGTGAGCTGTCCAGCTCTTGTCTCCGCCACCTTTCCTCGGCAGCGGCGAATAGCCCATCATTGAAGCGGGAAATCTCCTCTTGTCGTTCTCGTGGTTGTGCAGTGCTATGCCGACCTGCTTCATGTGGTTGGTGCATTGTATCCTGCGTGCCGCTTCACGGGCGGCCTGTACCGCCGGCAACAATAGCGCAATCAGGATGCCGATAATGGCAATCACGACCAGTAGTTCTACGAGCGTAAACGCGGAACGAAATTTCAAAGAATCGGCGTGTCTTGCGACAGCATGCTTCATGGCAATCCAAGGGGACGGCAATCCAAGGGGACGGCAATCTGGCCGTAAAGAGGAGAGTCCCGCGATCATAAGGAAGTAACCTTGATTCTAATTCCCCACGCGGGATGGGTCAAAGAGCTGTTTGGAGAGAAAAGGTAAGGACTACCGTTCTCCCACCACCTCTCCTTCGGCCACGGTTGCGATCGCCTGCCAAACCGCAAAGTCAACGTCGTCGGAGGTGAACTCTACATGTCCGTCCCCAAACAGCACATTGACTCCGCCGGGGTGCGCGCTGCGGGCGCTGAAGTATTCTCCTTCCTCGGTGCTGCCTGTGACACATGGCATGTCGGCCGGCGGCGGAAGAGGTTCACATGAACTTACCCATCTAAAAAAGTCGGGATCACTGGCATTGGGTGTGAATCGGTGTTCATAAATGGCCCCGCCACTGAACCCCTGAAACCAAATCCCGCGGGGATCGTACGTATTGCCATTCTCGGGGTTGCCGCGCTCGTCGCGCCCGGCGAGGACTTCACTGCCCACGGCGGTCTGTGACAGGCCATCGGTGAACTCGCTCAGCTTTCGACCGACTTCCAGCACGAACGCGCCCTCGGACTTGAAGTCGCTTAAAAGAACCGGATCCAGCCAGGGAGCCTTGCGAAGCGGTGGCAGTCTCCTCTGGAGGACGGTAAAGGAAATCGGACACAATTGCGTTTTTCCCGCACAAACAACGAAGTTCGATCGCGAGAACTCGAACAGCGTATCGGGAGGATGGTGAGGTGGCCCGCCGTTGGTCGTGTAGACTCTTCCCAGCGAGTTGTCGCTGGGACACGTATAGACGGGGACGGCCGGCTTGGCGACATTCTGGTTGATCTGGCTCAGCCACCTGTTGGTGAAATCAATGCGATCGTAGAGTTCCATTTCCTCCAGGTAAGGCAGTAGTTGAGTTTGGGCGGTGAATCCTGTCCATTGCTTGCCTCCGCCACCTTTGCGTGGCAGTGGCGAATATCCCATCATTCCACAGGGAAATCTTTTCTTGTCGTTCTCGTGGTTGTACAGTGCTACACCAACCTGCTTCATGTGGTTGGTGCACTGTATCCGCCGTGCTGCTTCACGGGCGGCCTGCACCGCCGGCAACAACAGCGCAATGAGGATGCCGATAATGGCAATCACGACCAGCAGTTCGACGAGCGTAAATGCTGCACGAAACCCCAAAGAAGCGGCTTGTGTTGCGGCACTATGGTTCATGGACATGCGGCGATCACAGAGGGGGGGGTGAAAACTCGTGATCAAGAGCCCCGTAATAAAGGGCCCGTGATAAAGGGAAAGCCCTGCGGTATTATAGCACCTCGTTCCAGGGGCTAGGGAAACCGTGTTGGTGGGGACCGGTCAGGCACGACTTCCAGCAGGACGATGTCCCAAGGCTCCATTCTCAAAGAAACGGTTCTACTGGCTACTTCCTCACCTTTGGAAGGGAAATATTTTTCCGAACGAGGCCACCTTTGGAATATCTGCCATTTGCTGTCCTGGGGGAATCCCCATTCCGCACTGAGCGTGAGTTCTGCCTCCGCGTCGATCGGGCCGCCATTATTCAGGGCGATGAATGCCCGGTCGGCGCTGGAGCAAAGATATCCGTAGAGCTGGTCCTTCCATGGATTCCCCAGAATAAAGCGAGAATTTCGAAAACACTCGGGGTATTTTCTCAGCAAGGTAGTGAAGGTTGCCAGATCTCCTGCATCCTCATCTGTAAGCCACTTCGGATGTGCCCATAGCTGCGAGAGAAGGCTACCCCGGCACAAGTCCATGACGAACCCTTCCTGCCAGCGTTCTTTGCCAACATGGGAGTTCCACGTTGTCGATGCAAGCCATATTCCAAGAGAATCTTTGCAGAGGGAAGGAACATCACCGGCATGACACGCATACCACTCCGACTGGTCTAATGCCCGGGTGACCGAGTCTCTTTTGTATTTCGTCTCCCACCCGCAAGGCTGACCTGCTTCAATAAACAGCCCCGACTCATAGATCGTGTCCACCCACAAGAGCCACCACGGAGACCGGTATCCCCAGTAACCTATCAATAAACAATCGGGGTTCTCCCTGTCCCAGGCCTGTAGGTTTTCGATGACTGAACTGCAGATCGCCTCGATAGAATACTTGCCGATTCTGTGCCCATGATTCTCGTTCCAGCAGTTCTTGAACAGGTTGTCGAGCTTGAACAGCCAAACACCGTTATCACGGATATGGGTACGAATGCCCTGCTCGAAAAGGCTCTTGTACGGTTCGCTGGCACGGCAAAGAATATTTGCGCCGTCAAACTGGCCTGTACCCATCTGATTGATTGCTTTTGATAGGAATCCTCTTTCAGGTGTTATTCCACAAGAAGCTACCGCAGGGTTCCTTCCAATCGACCATTTTCGCAGGGAACTGTCGAACCACAGTCCGACTTGAGCCCCCACATTGCGGATTCTGTCAAACACTCGGCCGGGTCCATCGGGCCAGCCACTTTCAAAATAATCACCTGGCTCGAGTATGTTGCAATCTTCGATCAAGTAGCTGCATTCTGTGCCATTCTTGTAGAAGCTTGTCAGGTCACCCGCGGTATCCAGCCACGCCTCCAGTGTCAGGGCATCAAAGCAGAGGGCGTGCCGTTCTCCTATCTTCGCCATGCCGTCGAGTATCTCGAGGACATATTCTTCACTTAGTATTGAGCCCTCTTCTTCGGTGTCCCAGGTCCCGCAGCCCTCAAATAAGGCATACGGTTTGTCGTGCTTTCGAGCTACGCGTCTGCACCTGCTCTCAATGTGATCTCTGAATGCAGCCGGTGACTGGCCTTCCCCGGCCGTGCCCACGATAACTTCCATCAGGTCAACGGTGTTCCCAGGGCTGAGCGTCTTTCCGGAGAATTGCCTCAAACGGATCCGGCCGTCCAGTCCCTGGCACAATCCCGCGGGGTGCGCCAGGCCGAAGAATAACTGATTGTTGACGTGAACTGGAAATCCAACAAATCCTTCACTGGCAGCACCATTGGTGTGGTAATCGCCCAGTTCTGCATCAAGCAAACAGAGAGAGGTTGAACCAGAATTCGTTAATGACGTAAATCTTCGGAGCGTGGGAGAATCTTCTTCCCATGCGTAGCGAATATTTGCCTGAATGGGTTTTCCCCGGGCTTTTAGTTCTATAACAAGCTCTGCACTTTTATCTCGATTTTGTGTTTCGTGAGAACAGACCACAAAGTCGATTGCTTCGGATGGTTCACCGACGGTAACATACTGATCGAACAGAATTGGAGTGCACGCTCCGATTTTCATCTCGTTGCAGGGGGCAAGCCCATTGGCGTTCTGCAATTTCGCCGTCTCTGCTCTGTAGCCCTTCATCTGAAGTGCCAACACGTTGTCGCCACCAAACCGCAAGAGCTCATAGTACGCATCGTCTGGAGCCAAGCGGAGAACCGCCGGCTCTCTCCAGGACGCCGTTTCGACGCGCAGTAAGATCTCCGTGCCGTTCAAAAAGACGCGCATCCAATCAGAGTCGTGTAGTCCATAGCCTCCTAGTACGATCGTTACGGGTTGGCCGGTCCTGTTGGGCAGAGAGCCGGTCCTGTTGGGCAGAGAGAATGAGGTGCGCGCCCAGGTGTACCTGGCTTGGCTGCCTAGGGGAATAAGAAACCTCTCCCATTGTTTGTCATCAACGTCACACTGAAAGTACCCGCTCGTGAAGCCTGGATCTTCGTCAGGGGCGGTGTCAGAAGGGCCCGTGTTGACTCGTTTCCAGTTCTTGATCTCGATACGGGAAATGGCCGTGTCAATCCAGAGCCTTAGCTCATCGCGCCGGCCGAGTTGGAAATGCTCGCCCGTGATCTTGTTGGCAATGCCAACCGCCCGCAGGCTGCCCGCTGCGGATATCTCAAGCTCATAGGAAAAATTCGGATTGTCGATGCGCAAACTGGATTCGTATTTGCTCATGGCAATTTTTCAACCTGTGATTGTTGGAGCCGAGCTTCTTCGCCTCAACACAGATGGCCCCCCAAGTGTCTTCGTTGGCGGAGGCCAGCCGAGGAAATGCGTCCGCGCGCGGCTGTGCCGTTTTCGGCCTATCACGCGGTGTGCCGTCATGCCGCGATACCTTGCGTTGGATTTCCCTTCGGCGCGGGTCGGCGCGGCAGCGAGTCGCATCAGGCATAGGGACCCGGTTGGAATCCATGGATCATGAGGATGGCGGTGAATATCACACGTTTTCATGACAGAAGAGTTTCGGTCATGGATATGTATTTCTCGGGATCGTTGCCGGCGACATTACTTGAGCGACAGAATCGCTCGAAATCCGACTTCGGCGCTCGCGTTGACCGGTGCGGTGTTATAGCGTGAACCGCTTTGGCAATGGACAGGATGGTAACTCCAGCAGCCACCTCGGACGACCTTGGTGATTTTTCCGTCAAGCCGCGAGGAGCCGTCCGTTGGCGGTTTGCCGAACCGGTCAACGTGGTCATGATGGACGTAATCGTCGTCCACCCATTCGGCGGCGTTGCCCAGCATGTCGTAAAGTCCCCACGGATTTGGAAGTTTGCCCGCTACCGAATGCGTATGGTACTCTGTGCTCGTGTTGGCCCAGCCGTGATCTCCAAACGGCTTTGGGTCGTCGCCGAAGAAATAGGTGGTCGTCGTCTGTGCCCGACAGGCGTACTCCCATTGCGAATCGCTGGGCAGGGCCAGGCCTGCCCACTGGCAAAAGGCCTTTGCGTTCTTCCAGCTTACCCAGACGACGGGGTAGTCATCTTCGGGCGACATAATGCTCTTGCCGCGCCAGTGCTTGAGGTACATGTCGTAAAAAGGGTCCGGGTCGACGTCCCCCTTGCCATCGTAACCGGTTGCCTCGACGAAACGCCGATACTGCCCGTTGGTGACCTCCGTCTTTCCCATGTAAAAGGGTTTTTTCAGGGTCACCAGGGTCTGCTTGGTCTCGGTCCCCAACGACATTTTGGCTGGTATTCCCATCGTGAGACTGCCGGCCGGAACCAGGACCAACTCCATGGACGTTTTGTCGTGGATGATCTTATCCGCGTAGCCTTCAAAAGATTCCTTGGCTCCTGTGGCCGGGTGACAGCCGGCAGGCACTTTCGGCTGCTGTGCACCTGCCACGACTCCCATGCAACCTACAATCACCGATGCTGTAATGAACTGTCTCATGGTGTGACCTCCAGTTTAAGAGCAATCAAACCCCACGGGTCGATACTCATGGTTTTTGTCAGGACGCCGCCCTCCCATTCGCCAACGAGCAGTTCCCCCTTGGGAGTCCACTGCGACACTTTCAGTTTCTCGTTGGGGCCAATGCCGACAATCTCATGGAGATCTTGCGTCCAGGTAAATTTGTGTGCCTTTTGGTCGTAGTTCAAAAAGAACAGCCCGATCGTCCCGTCAGGGGCCCGCCAGGCGCTTCCTTCGACAGCCCTCACCGGGAACGCAGGCTGGTATTGCGCGCATGGGCTTCCAGGCAGGATCGGCAGGTTTCCCTCAATCTTGGGAGGCCGCAGCATTTCGCCGTATCCCAGATAGGGCCTGGCGAACTGGGCGTGACACCACAGGAGTTTCCGGTAGTAGTGCCCGACGTCCCCAAATACGTCACTGGCCAGCCAGGGCATGATGTTGTTTTCCCCATTCTGGGTCCCTGTCAGCCACCAACGGCCTATGGTCTGCGGGGTGGAGCAGTTCTGCACGCCCCCGAAAATCTGCGTGTATCCATGGTACACGGCAAAGTAAGCCGGGGTGTTTGAGGAGACTCCGCCTGTGTGGCTGGTGTCGACGACGTCAATGCACCACTCGGCAGTGTGTTCGGCACTGATCATCGTCTCCGGATCCAGTTCCTGGCATTTTGTGCGCACTTCTTCCAGCAGTCCATGGACTGCCTTGGTCCAGTAGTCACCGCCGGCGATGTCGTGTCCATGATCGGTGTTGAAGCAATCTTCCGTGTGGTTGGTGAAGTAGTCAAAGTAGAGGCCGGAAACTCCGTACTTTCCGACCAGCGTCGTGGTGAGGTCAACGATTTTTTTGTGCCACAACTCGGTGGCCGGACAAATTCCCGCAGACAGATCATGGCTGCCTGCATAGGTTAGCGGCACGATCCCCTGCTCCATTAATAAGCCCGCTTTTTCCCCCTCTTCCATTCGGTAGCTTTCGGTGGTGGTGTTCCACAGCCATCCGATGATGTAGTTCACCACCCGGATGTCTTTTGCGCGCAAATCTTTCACGAGTGCAGCATAGTTGTCCGACCCAATTCTCGGGGGCAGATAATCAGGGTTGGAATGGTGATCGTAACCGGGCATGTAGCCATAATCATGGAGAATAACGTTTGGCAGATTGAAATAGTTTCGATGGAGGTCCACAAAACCAATATCCGCTTCGTGGTTCATGCGATTGTTCGACCAGTATGCCAGATTGAGCAACCACTTGGGATAATCATCCCGCGCATGGATCGGGCCTTTGCTGCACCACGGCGCCGTGAGCGCCCACTTCCGGTAAATGCGCGAGGCGTCAAACCAGTCGCCTTGAAACGGACCCACCACCAGATCGCCGGGACTGCGATACTCGAGCACCATTTTGTCCGCACCCCAGTTCAGCACCGGGTGCGAAATGGAAACGGCCAACGTTTTGCGTTCTGCATCGGGCGTCCAGTCGAGATGCTTTCGATTGGCCTGGCCGTCTTCGGCGGCACAGTAGAACCCCAGTCCGTTTCCCAGCAGCGCCGTGAACTGCATCGACCCGCCGGGATACTTGAAGCCAACCGGGGCGCCTTCCAAGAGCGGAGATGGTTCCACGTCACCTATCATGTGAGTAACGAGTACCTGATCCTCCGCTGCCCCCTCGGTCAAAGGCAGGATCCCTGACACCCAAGGATGGGTCACGGTTTTCAGCCCTGTCCCCTCACCTTTTACGTTAACGAGTATCCGCGATCGCGCCAGGCTTTCGTCTTCCTTCAACTTGGTCACGACGTTGATCTGGAGGTCTTCCACCGACCATGTGAACAGGAGCCTGCCCTCCCCGTTTTTTGCATCGACTTTGACCTCGCACGGAATGCCTGCATTGGTATAAGAGAGCCGCTGTCCATCCGCTTTTTTTACATCGACCTTCCACGAAGTTGCCTGTGACTCGTTGATCCTGAGCAGTTCCTTGTTCGAAGTTGAGTCGTGGACTCTCAACATGCCACCACCCTGTTTGCCCTGCGCCCACAAAATGGTGACCTGTTCATTGCGCAGGTAAGGGTATCCGTCGAGTAGGCCGGCCTCGGCGCCCGCCGATCGCTTTGCGTTCGGATCTGTTTTGGTCATCAGCGTTGTAAGCCGGGCATCTTCTGCCGCTTGAGCTTTAGCGGTGGCTTTCGCTGCGGCGGAGTCAACGGCGGCCGGTGTCGGGTGGAAATCCCACAGGGAAAAGTCGTCCACCCGAATGACCCCGCCTTTGCCTCCCTGCCCACGCGGCTGTAGGTTCACGATCATAGTGTAGAGGTCTTCAGGCGTGGTGGACGGGTCGGCAGTGAACTCGTCCGCGATATATTTCCACTTTCCATCGACCTTCATGTCGAAATAAAGATCTTTGCGATCTTGGTTCGTGTCGTTTTTCATGTCGCGGGCAATCACCTGTTCGACCGGGCCATCTGGCGGGCCGCCTGCGACGACCTTGTACCAGATGGAGATTCGGTATTTCTTGCCGCCTTCAAGCCCGGGCACTCGGGCGTGAATAAAGTTACTGCAGGCAAACTTCTCGGTGGTGTCAATCTGGAGTGATTGTTTACCGGTTGAGCCTGGACGGACGTCGTCGCTCGAGGAATAGACCGCCCCGACGGCGCCCGCACCCTTGCAGTGCCACGTGATCCAGTCGGAAATGCCTGCTTCGAAGTCGCCCTGCGGAAGCATCTCCACGGCATGCGATAATTTGGGTGCACGCCGGATAGGAACATGGTGATAACCACGTACCATTTCAGTAACCTTGCCACTTGTTTCATCGTACTATCCTTCTCGCCACTTGTTGCATCGTACGGTCCTTCTCGAAATGCACGAACGTGTGGATTCCAACACCTCGTTATTGTAGCCAGATCTGCCTGGGGAAGCTGGCGGAAATTTTGAAGATTCCAATCGCACCCAGTCCATTGCTCACGGTTCGACTTCCAGCTTAAGGGCGATCAATCCCCGCGGCTCGATTTTCGTGGTTCGTCTCAACAGGCCGCCCGCCCACTGGCCGACGGTCTGCTCGCCTTGCGGTGTCCAGCCAGTTACCTTCAAGTTTTTCTCTGGGCCGATCTCTGCAATTTCATTGAGGTCCTGGGTCCAGGTGAACTCGTGTTCCTGTTCGCTGTCGTAATTCAAAAAGAAGATTCCTACGGTCCCGTCGGGCGCTCTCCAGGCGCTGCCTTCGACCGCCCTCACCGGGAATGCGGGCTGGTACTGCCCGCACGCGCTGCCAGGCAGTACCGGCAGGTCGCCCGCAATCTTGGGAGGCCTGAGCATTTCGCCATATCCCAGATACGGCTTGGCGAACTGGGTGTGACACCGCAAGAGATTCCTGTAGTAGATTCCCATATCCCCAACTTTTCCGGCAGCAAGCCAGGGCATGATATTGTTAAACCCATTCTCGGTTCCCATCATCCACCACCGCCCGATCGTCTGCGGTGTGCTACAGTTTTGCACACCTCCGAATACCTGCGTATACCCATGATACACGGCGAGGTAAACGGGCGTGTTCGAAGACACGCCTCCCGTGTGCACGGAGTCGACGACATCGATGCACCACTCTGCGGTGTCTTCGGCGCAGAGCATGAACTCGGGATTCAGCTTCTTGCACTCGGCGCGCACCTCTTCGTATAACCCATGCACGCCCTGGGACCAGTAGTTACCTCCGGCGATCGGGTGCCCGTGATCGGTGTTGAAACAATCGGACGTATGGTTGGTGAAGTAGTCAAAATAAATGCCATCCACCCCGTACTTCCCAACCAGTTCCGTCGCCACCTCAAGCATCTTGCCTCGCCACAACTGGGTGGCGGGGCACATCGCTGCAGACAGTTCGGGGCTGCTCACATAGGTCTCTGCGACGGTCCCCGACTCCATCAATAAGCCCCCTTTGTGCTCCGCATCTTCGATCCGATAGCTTTCAGTGGCGGTGTTCCACAGCCATCCGATCACGTAGGGCACTACTCGCATGTTCTTCGCCTGCAAATCTTTTACGAGTTGTGCAAACTCCTGCGAACCAATTCTCGGAGGGAAGTAGGCGGGATTGGTATCGTGGTGGTAGGCATTTGAACTCCACCCGGAATCGTGGCAGATGCTCTCGGGAGTGTCGAAGAACTCTTGAGTCATGTACGCCAGTTCGATGTTCCCCTCGTTACTCAGGGAGCCAATCATTCGGTACCCCAGTTTGACCAGCCACTGCGGATAATCGTTTCGCTTGTGAATCGGTCCTTTCCTGGACCAGGGCGCCGTCAAGGCCCACTTGCGGTAGATCCGCGCCACGTCAAACCAGTCGCCTTGAAATGGCCCCATGACCACATCGCCGGGGCTGTGATACTCACGCACCAGTTCCTTTGCTCCCCAGTTCAGCACCGGATGCGAAACGGAAAAGGCCAGCGTTCCGCTGGCTGCACCCGGTGTCCAGGCGAAATACTTCCGATGAACCTGCCCGTCTTCCTCGGCACAGTAAAGGCCTCGTCCATCTCCCATGAGCGCCGTGAACTGCATCGATCCAAGCGGGTACTTGAACCCCACCGCCTGGCCCGAAACAAGCGGCGATTCCTTCACGTCACCCACGTGGTGTGTTAGAAGTATTTGATCATTCTTCGCTCCCTCGGTGAGTGGCAAAATGCCTTGCACCACGGGAAACGTTACGGTCTTCAGCCCCGGTCCTGCGTCCCTTGCGTTGATGCGTATCCTCGACCGCGCGAGACTCTGTCCGCTCTTCAGACGTGTCTCTACCTCGACCGGCACATCCTCCCGGGGCCACGTGAATAACAGCTTTCCCTCGCCACCGGTGGCATCGAACTTTACCTTGCACGGTATGCCCACATTATCATAAGACAGGAGTTCTCCACCGATTCTTTTTAGATCCACCTTCCACGCTGTCGCCTTCGACTCCTCGAGCCTCAGTAGTTCTTTCTCTGATCTCAGGTCACGGATTCTCAATAAGCCCCCGCCGTTTTCTGCCCTCGACCACAAATAAATCACCTGCTCATTCCGCAAGTAGGGAAATCCATCGAGAATTCCCGCTGCCACGCCGTCCGACCTCTTTTCTTGGGCATGAATGGCTTCGGTCGATAGCTTCGCCATCACACGATCAACTCCCTGATCATCGGCCGCCGCTGGAGTTACCCAAAGCGTGGAAGTTGCCAAAAGAACGAGCCTTCCTGTGAATGGTCGTATTCGTTTCATGGTTCTGGGTTTCTTTAATAGGACGCGGTGCTTTGAGTTTCGCTACTGTAAGGAACGACACGGTATGCATCCGGTCGTGGGTATTCACAGCACGACGACCTGGTTGGGGTGCCGTTATCAGTTGTTGCTTGTTTTCGATTTGCGGGTTGCTAGATGACGTTGCCTAATGGTGCACACGGTTGCCAGTTCAGCCTGGTGGAACGGGCCGCGAAGCTCATTTGTCCAAAGGAAGAACCGCTCGGAACCCGATCTCGGCGCCCGCATTGGTGGGTGCGTAGTTGTATCGTGAGCCGCTACGGCAGACGACAGTGCCCAGCCCCCAACTACCACCGCGGAGTATTTTTGTCATTCTGCCTTCAAGGCGTGCCGACCCGTCCGTTGGCGGCTCGGCGTACCTGGTCCGTTGCCACCAGGGCTGCTGCGACAGTTCGACATACTCGTTAGAGACATAGTCGTCTTCTACCCACTCCCTGACGTTGCCCAGCATGTCGTAGAGTCCCCAGGTATTCGGGAGTTTGCCCGCTACCGAATGTGTATGGTATTCCCGGCTGGTATTTGACCAACCATACTTGGCAAACTCCTTCTCGTCTTCGCCGAAGTAATAGGGCGTGGTGGTTCCCGCGCGGCAGGCGTACTCCCACTGCGCGTCGCTGGGAAGGGCCAGTCCCGCCCACTGGCAAAACGCCTTCGCATTCTTCCAGTTCACCCACACCACGGGATAGTCGTCTGCGGAGGACATGATGCTCTTTCCGCGCCAATGCCGCAGATACATGTCATAGTCGGGGTCCGGGTCTAGGTCGCCCGCGGCGTCGTAACCGGTTGCTTCAACAAATCTTCGATACTGGGCGTTGGTGACCTCTGTCTTTCCCGTGTAGAAAGGTGTGCCTATCGTCACTTGGCGGGCCCCTTTGCCTGAGCCCATCTCGAATTCACCGGCCGGTACCAGGATCATCTCGATCCCGGTTTTCTCATGGATGATCAAATCCGCGTAACCTTCCGGCGAGGCCTTGGCACCCTCGGCCACACGGCATCCGGTGGGGGTTTTTAATGGCAATACCTCCAGCTTAAGAGCAATCAATCCCCATGAGTCGATACTCATAGTTTTTGTCAGGACGCCACCGTCCCATTCGCCAACGATCAGTTCTCCCTTGGGGTTCCACTGCGACACTTTCAGTTTCTGGTTGGGGCCAATGCCCACAATCTCATTAAGATCCTGTGTCCAGGTGAACTTGTGCGTCTCTTTGTCGTAGTTCAAGAAGAACAGCCCGATCGTTCCGTCGGGTGCTCGCCAGGCGCTCCCTTCGACGGCCGGTACCGGGAACGCGGCCTGGTATTGCCCGCATGGGGCTGCCGGGCAGGATCGGCAGGTTTCCTTCAATCTTTGGAGGCCGCAGCATCTCGCCGTAACCCAGGTAGGGCCTGGCGAACTGGGCGTGACACCACAGGAGTTTTCTGTAGTAGGGTCCCATTTCACCAAAGTAGCCACTGCCCAGCCCGTGCATGATATTGTTTTCCCCGTTCTGGGTCCCCGTCAGCCACCAACGCCCGAGCGTCTGCGGGGTGGAGCAGTTCTGCACGCCCCCAAAAATCTGCGTGTATCCATGATAGACGGCAAAGTAAATCGGGGTGTCGGAGGCCACCCCGCCTGAGTGCACGGTGTCGACGACGTCAATGCACCACTCCGCTGTGTCTTCTGCACTGATCATGATCTCAGGATCCAGCTTCTTGCATTCTCGGCGCACGTCTTCGTACAGTCCATGTACCGCCTTTGCCCAGTAGTCACCGCCGGCAATGGCGTGCCCGTGATCGGTGTTGAAGCAATCTTCCGTGTGGTTGGTGAAATAGTCAAAGTAGAGGCCGGAAACCCCGTATTTCCCCACCAGGGTCGTCGAGAGTGCAACCATTTTCTTTCGCCACGACTCGGTGGCGGGACAAATCCCTGCAGACAGGTCATGGCTTCCCGCATAGGTCAGCGGCACGATGCCCTGTTCCATTAACAAGCCCGCTTTTTCTCCCTCTTCCATTCGGTAGCTTTCGGTGGTGGTGTTCCACAGCCACCCGATGATGTAGTTCACGACCCGGATGTCCTTCGCACGCAAATTTTTCACGAGCTGCGCATAGTTGGCCGAGCCAATTCGCGGGGGCAGGTACTCGGGATTGGAATGGTGGTCGTAGCCGGGCATGTAGCCGTAATCATGAATGATGACGTTCGGCAGGTTGAAGAAGTCCCGATGCAGGTCGACGTTGCCGATTTCCACCTCGTTGTTCATGCGGTTGTTTGACCAGTACGCCAGGTTGAGCAGCCACTTTGGGTAATCGTCCCGCGCATGGATGGGTCCCTTTCGGCACCACGGCGCCGTCAACGCCCACTTCCGGTAAATGCGCGCCGCGTCAAACCAGTCGCCTTGAAACGGGCCCACCACCAGGTCGCCGGGACTGCTGTAGTCAAGCACCATTTTTTCGGCACCCCAGTTGAGTACCGGATGGGAAACGGAAAAAGTCAGCGTCTTGCGGTCCGCATCTGGCGTCCAGTCGAAATGTTTCCGATTGGCCTGGCCGTCCTCCTCGGCACAGTAGAGACCCCGTTCATCTCCCAGGAGTGCCGTGAACTGCATCGACCCTTCGGGATACTTGAAGCCGACCGGGGCGCCTTTAAGAAGCGGGGATTCTTTGACATTACCTATCGCGTGGGTATGGAGTATCTGGTCCGCCGCCGCCCCGTCGGTCATCGGCAGGATCCCCGACACCAAAGGGTGCGTCACAGTCATTAGTCCCGTTCCTTCACCCGTCACCTCGGCCACTATCCGCGACCGCACCAGACTTTCGTCGGCCTTCAGCCGTGCTACGACCGTGACCTGCAGGTCCGCCAGAGGCCAGGTGAATGAGAGCTTGCCCTCACCATTGTCCGCCTCGACAGTCACCTCACAGGGCACGCCTGCATTGGTATAAGAGAGGCGCTCTCCACCGGATTTCTTCACATCCACCTTCCACGAGGTTGCCTTTGGCTCGTCGATCCGCAGTAGTTCTTTTTTCGAACTCGAATCATGGACTCTCAACATGCCGCCGCCATTTTTACCTCGCGACCACAAAGCGGTTACCTGTTTGTTGCGCAGATAGGGGTATCCATCGAGCATGCCGGCCTCGACGCCCGCCGACCGCTTTGCGTTCGGATCTGTTTTGGTCATCAGCGTTGCCAGCCGGGCATCTTGTATCGCTTGGGCTCTGTCAGTTGCTTTCGCCGCAGCGGATTCGACGGCGACCGGTGTCGGGTGGAAATCCCACAGGGAAAAGTCATCCACCCGAATGACCCCGCCTTTGCCGCCCTGCCCCTGCTGGTCCAAGTGGATCATCATGCTGTAGAAATCCTCAGGCGTGGTGGATGCCTGGGCAGTGAACTCATCGGATAGGTACTTCCATTTCCCATCGACCTTCATATCAAAATGAAGATCTTTGCGGTCTTGGTTCGTGTCGTTTTTCATATCGCGGGCAATCGCGTGTTTGACCGGACCGTCAGGCGCGCCGCCCGCGACGACCTTGTACCAGACGGAGATTCGGTATTTCTTGCCGCCTTCAAGCCCAAACACCCGGGCGCGAATGAAGTTGCCGCAGGCAAACTTCTCGGTGGTGTTAATCTGAAGTGATCGTTTGCCGGTTGAACCCGGACGGACGTCATCGCTCGATGAATAGACGGTGCCGACGGCGCCCGCACCCTTGCAGTGCCACATTTTCCAGTCCGATACGCCTGTCTCGAAGTCGCCCTGCGGAAGCATCTCCACGGCATGCGAGAATCTGGGCACGCCGGATAGGAACATGGTGACGACCGCGCACCATTTCAGTAACCTCGCCACTTGTTTCATCGTACTGTCCTTCTTGAAATGCACTAAAGTACGGGGGCCCAACACCTCGTCGTTGGAGCCCTGTTTACCTGGGACACTGGGCGGAGAGTCTGGGAGTGTTAATCACCAGAACCACTCGGCTGGAGCCTTCGTCAGTTCTGCTGCCTGTAGTTTGGGGAGGCCCCTGCCAACAAGGATCGCGGTCTCAAAACGAGCAACAACCACAACCGCTGCGAACCTATTGCTCACGGCTCAACCTCCAGTTTAAGGGCAATCAACCCCCACGGCTCGATTTTCGTGGTTCGCCTCAACAGGCCGCCCGCCCACTGGCCAACGGCCTGCTCGCCTTGCGGCGTCCAGCCAGTCACCTTCAATTTTTTCTCCGGGCCGATTTCTGCAATTTCATTGAGGTCTTGGGTCCAGGTGAACTCGTGTTCCTGTTCACTGTCGTAATTTAAGAAGAAGATTCCCACGGTCCCATCGGGCGCTCTCCAGGCGCTGCCTTCGACCGCCCTCACCGGGAATGCGGGCTCGTACTGCCCGCACGCGCTGCCGGGCAGGATCGGCAGGTTCCCCTCAATCTTGGGAGGCCTGAGCATTTCGCCATGTCCCAGATACGGCCTGGCGAACTGGGTATGACATCGCAAAAGATTCCTGTAATAGGATCCCATCTCACCAAACACCCCGGTCGCAAGCGAGGGCATAATATTGTTTCTGCCGTTTTGGGTTCCCATCATCCACCACCGGCCAATCGTTTGCGGTGTACTGCAGTTTGCTACGCCTCCGAATACCTGTGTGTACTCATGGTACACGGCGAGGTAAACCGGCGCGTTGGAGGAGACCGACCCGGTGTGTACGGTGTCGACAACATCGATGCACCACTCCGCGGTGTCCTCGGCACAGAGCATGAACTCGGGGTTCAGCTTCTTGCATTCGGTGCGCACCTCTTCGTACAGGCTGTGCACGCCCTGGGACCAGTAGTCACCTCCGGCAATCGGGTGTCCGTGATCGGTGTTGAAGCAATCTTCCGTGTGGTTGGTGAAGTAGTCGAAATAAATACCGTCCACTCCGTACTTCCCGACTAGTTCCTTGGATAAATCAACCATCTTCCTGCGCCACAACGGGGTGGCCGGACACATGGCTGCAGAGAGATCATGGCTGCCCGCATAGGTTACCGGTACAACTCCGGATTCCATTAGCAAGCCCGCTTTGCGTTCTGCATCCTCGGTTCGGTAGCTTTCGGTGGTCGTGTTCCAGAGCCACCCGATTACGTAGGGAACGACGCGTATATTCCTTGTCTTTAGTTTCTTTACGAGCGCCGCATAGTTCTCTGATCCAATCCTCGGGGGCAGGTAGTCGGGATTCGTATGGTGGTCATAGGCATCGGACATCCACCCATAATCGTGGCAGATGCAGCCCGGTAGATCGAAAAACTCGCGATGCACGAATTCCAGACCGATAGCCCCCTCGTTCGTCAGGCGGTTGTTCGTCCAGTACGCCAGATTGACGAGCCACGACGGGTAGTCATCTCGCTCGTGCATGCGGCCCTTCCTGCACCAGGGTGCCGTCACGGCCCACTTGCGATAAATCCGCGCCGCATCGAACCAGTCGCCTTGAAACGGCCCCATGACCAGGTCGCCAGGGCTCGTGTAATCGTGCACCAATTTCTCAGCTCCCCAGTTGAGTACCGGGTGCGCAACAGAAAAGACCAGCGTTCCACTCGCCGCATCGGGGGTCCAGGCAAAATACTTCCGATGGGCCTGCCCGTCTTCCTCGGCACAGTAGAGACCTTCTCCATCTCCCAGGAGTGCCGTGAACTGCATCGATCCAAGCGGATACTTAAAGCCCACCGCTTCCCCTGAAACAAGCGGAGATTCTTTTACCGTTCCTACAGCACCGGTGTTAATGATTTGATCACCCTGAGCGGCGTCTGTGAGCGGGACAATTCCCTTGATGACCGGAAATGTTACCGCCAGCAAACCGCGGTCCTCTCTCGAGGCCTCGATGGTGATCCGGGACCGGATCAGGCTTTCCTCGTTCTTCAGTCGCGTCTCGACCTGGACCTGCGCATCCTCACCTGGCCACGTGAAGATGAGTTTTCCCTCGCCACCGGTGGCATCGAATTTCACTTCGCAGGGCACTTGGGTGTTTTCATAAGCGACCTGTGGTTCACCGGTTTGCTTCAAGTCCACCTTCCACCATGAGGCTTTTGTTTCTTCGGTGGCCAACAAATCCTTGCCTGACCTCAGGTCGCGCACTCTTAATAATCCGCCCCCGTTTTGCGGTCGCGACCACAGGTAAATGACCTTCTCGTTGCGGAGGTAGGGTAATCCACCGAAGATCCCTGCTTCGACTCCCCTCGATTGTTTTCCTTGCGGATTGGCTCCTTTGGTACTGAGTTTCGTCAGCACGTTCTCGATGTCTTCGGTCGGCATCGGGATCAATTCTCGAAGTGAAAAGTCGTCCAGCCGAAGGGTCCCGCCTTTGCCACCTTTGCCCCTCGGAACAAGGCTCACCATCAGTCTGTAAAAATCATCATCGGTCGTCGACCGCTCAGCGGTGAACCTGCCAGATGTGTATTTCCATTGGCCGTCGACCTTCATGTCGAAGTGAAGAACCTTGCGGTCCTGATTGGTGTCGTTTTTCCGGTCACTGGCGATCACGCTTTCGACCGGTCCGTTGGGGGCGCCACCCGCGACGATTTTGTACCAGGTGGAAATCTGGTAAGTTTTTCCCCCTTGAAGGCCGTGCACCGGTCGGCGGATCCAGTTGGTGCAGGCGAACGTGTCGGTGGTGTCGATTTGGAGCGATTGTTTGCCGATGGAACCGGGACGCGTATCGTTGCTGGGGGTATAGGTTACTCCCACAGCCCCGGGGCCTTTGCAATGCCACCGTTCCCATCCCGACAGGCCGGACTCAAAATCGCCGTTGGTGAGCAACTCTCGCGCATCGACCGCATCCGCGACCGAACGTGTCGCCGTGGGCATCGCGAACAAAACCGCAACCAAGATCCCAGGCAGAACGCGGTGGTTGCTCATCGATAGAACCTGTTGTTTGAGGACGCCATTTCCGACTACCCAGGTTGAGGATAATCTAGTTGGGTGTCCTCGTCAAAGTTGCGAATGTCGGATGTGCCCCTGAAGCGGCCGGGCGACCCGCGGGGCACAAGACGGGCCTTTGAGAAATGGGGTGTGGGGCGACCAGTCAGCCACCCACCTGCTCAGTTGCCAAAATATCGCGGGTCAAGTAAGGTGAAGTCAGTCGAGTAAATCTTCTTTTAGCGCCGGTTTCTCTCGGCTGCTTGCACTTCTCGCCAAACGTATGGGAGATGGACTTTGACGACTGATGTTGACCCGCGTGGTGCACCAGGCTTGCGGCGTCTTGTCGAACTGGAAGCTTTGGGTGTTTGCCCTGCTTGCCGTCGTCGGGAGCGTGAAGGCCGTTTCGGTGATACGCGACTTTCGCGATCGAACCGGCCACGCAAACAGGATCGAGGCGCTTGTCGAATCGGAAGCATTGATTCTCAAGCTCGCGCCAGAACTCAAGAAACTCTCCACCGCAGCGCTCAACCTGAAGCTGCCAGATGAACAGTCGGCCGGGCTGTTCGAGGACCCGTTGGTGCAGCTGACGGACATCGCCTGCCCCTCAGGCAGCGCACCGGTCACCGACGAGCCGATCCGCGCCGCGGTGTGGAATGCGGCTCCGGCAACGGGCAGCTTGCCACGTTCCCAGTTGGCGCTCTGGGAGCCGTTACTGGAGAAGGTGGACCATTTCAAGCACGCGACGTTTTATTTCATCCGCGGTGAACGAACCGGATCCCAGGAGGGTGAATCGAAGCGATTTGATACGGAGCTGGGTTTTCGCGGGTTGGCGCGGACCAAGGCGGGTTCCTGGCGCGCTGTTCGCAGCCGACAGCGGGTCGTGTGGTCGCGGACCGCGAAGTCCGCGCAGCCCGGTTGGCGGATCGCCATATGGGAGCACCTCGAGATGTCGGTGACCGACGCGCCTCGGCAGATGTTCCGCACGGTTCTCCGCGAGGCATTGCCTGACCAAGAGCAGCGATTCCGTGCAGAACGGTCATTGCATGAGGAAAAACTTTTCGACGTGTTCAACACGGGGGGGGCAAAACTTCCCGACCCGAAATACCTGCCCTATTTTAAGTTCGACTCCATGAGCAAACACCCGGCCATTTCGGTGGTGGATATTGATCGAGACGGTTTCGATGACCTGTACGTGATGGCCCGGTGGGGGCGCAACCAATTGTTCCGCAACCTGGGTGACGGCACCTTCACTGAAATCGCCGGGCAGGTGGGGTTGGACATGGATGGACTCTGCACGGGTGCAATTTTTGGCGATTTCGACAATGACGGAGATGCCGACGTGTTCATCGGCCGCTGGCTGGAGCCCAGTTTGTACCTCGTGAACATGGACGGTCGGTTTGTCGATCGGTCGACGTCGCTGGGCAAGCCGTATCTGCCCGCGCTCGTCACTTCGCTTTCGGCTGCCGACTACGATGGGGATGGCCTGCTCGACATTTATTTTTCGACCTACGCACCCCCCTTTCGTGATCTTCCAGATTCGCGGGCGGCGGCGATATTTCTGCCACCGGCGGATGTCGATGAACTTATTCGCCGGCTTGCCGTCCAGGACGAGTCAGCTGTCTATTTGGATTCGGTGGGTCCACCGAATGTATTGCTGAAGAATTTAGGTCAGGGCAAGTTTGGCCCATCGCCGCACCAGGAAACGATTGCCCTGTGGGCCAATACCTTCCAATCGACGTGGGCTGACTACGATGCAGATGGGGACCCCGATTTGTATGTGGCCAACGATTTCGCAGCCGGACTTCCTATTGCGAAATGACGGAGAAGAGGGGTTTACGGATGTCACACGTCAGCTGGGCGGTGAGGCGATGATGGGCTTTGGGATGGGAGTCTCATTTGGCGATTACGATCAGGATGGTCGCCAGGATCTTTACGTTTCGAATATGTACAGCAAAGCCGGCATGCGCATCGTGTCGCAAATCCCTGGTCTGGACGGCCGCTTCCGACGGGCAGCCGAAGGCAACCGGCTTTTTCGTTTTGACGGTAACAAGTTTCGCCTGGTCTCCGGAGCGAACCCCCCTGCCCTGGCGGTGACGAAGGCCGACTGGTCATGGGGTGGGCAATTTGTTGATGTGGACAACGACGGGTTTTTGGATATCTACGCTGCCAGTGGCTATTACTCGGCGCCACGCGCGATTGCCTGTGACGTTGATTTGTGAAGCCGGTTCTGGCGAACGGTCGTTCGCACCGATGGAGAGTTGGGCCACAACTTTCGGGAGGCTTCCCAGTGGCGTTCCGAGCAGCGAGGCTGGGAGATGACCGACAATAACAAGGAGGCAATCAGCAGTTCCTTCAGTGGCTACGAACGCAATCACCTGTTTGTTAACCAGGGTGGAAAGGCGTTTGTCGACCGGTCGGGTGTGTCGGGCCTTGATGCACTCGGCGATAGCCGATCTTTTGCGGTGCTCGATTACAACCGGGATGGTTGGCCCGACATCGGGTTGGTCAATGCCAACGCGCCGCTGTTTGAACTGTTTCGCAACGAACTTGGGAGCTGGCGCATGGCGGACCGTCGCAAGATGTTGGCCTTGCGGTTTGTCGGAGGAAATCAAAAGGCCCACCCTGACCCAGGCAGGTCATGCCGGGACGGCTACGGAGCGGTGGTCACCGTCGAATTGGGGGACAAGCGGCTGGTTCGTGAACATCGGTGCGGCGAAGGCTTTGCGGCCCAGAATAGTTCTACCCTGTTGATCGGGATCGGTGATCACCCGGCTGCCAGCCGAGTCTCGGTGCGCTGGCCATCGGGCCACGCCCAATACATTGATAACGTGGCAGCGGGAACCTTGCTGACGGCCTACGAAGACCCCTTGCAGGCACCCGATAAAAAAAGTTTTTACTGCGAGCCCTACAGGATCGAAGGCAAGAGCAGCACAAGTGCCACAGCACCCAGGCCCGATCCATAGTCCGTGAGGAAATCGAAGATAACGCGGAATACGGCGCGAAAAAGGAACACCACGCGAAAAAAGTAGGACACGCCGTTTTGTAGAGTGGACCAACACCGTCCCTGATTTGCAGGCACTCGTCCGTACGCGGGCCGACCTTTTTGGAACAGTCTGTAGAAATGACTTGGGGGAACTATCGCTGCTTCCAAGGGCAAGATTGAGACGCCACACGTACCTCATAAAGACAGTCTGGCTTTTTCCGCATTTGCCTGTTGTAGATAGCCGGTTTGGGACCGGGTTGGCTGCCGAATCCTTAGCAACAGATTCACTCAGTTGCTTCTTTACCCGGTTACTTCGAAGAAAGGTCGAAATCCAATGGAGTCGACTGGCCCTTTGCTACGTCGGCGGTCAGCTTACTCTCCTTATTGTATCGGCTGGGAACGATTTGTTCGGTTTCGTCGACCTCTCGACCGAACATGTCCGTCTTCTTGGCGCCCGTCTTGCGCCACCCGCTAATCTCTACGCGGTAAGATCCTGGCAATAAACCCTTGTCGCGATCGATGTGGTACGCTCCCTGCGCAACCCGACTGCCAGCGGTTGGGCCTGTCCCTGCCTGCGGCAGAAAGCTGATCAAACCGTCCGCCAGCGGTGTGCCGTCGAATTGAACCGTGCCCTCGATCCCCTGGCGCGAAGACGAGTTGCAACCGCTGGTGGCCGAGGCCAGCAACGTCAACCCTGCCAGCAGTAAGTTTGCGGGAGTATTCAGGCGGATCAACATGTTTTGGGGAGACTCACAGAACTCGAGGACTAAAATTTTCCAGCAACCTCTCCTTGGGCCACGGTAGCGATAGCCTGCCAGGTTGTGTGATCAACGTCGTCGGTCACAAACGCGACATGCCCATCCCCAAACAATACATTGACTCCGCCTGGATGCATACTGCGGGCGCTAAAATAGCTGCCAGAAATGTTGCTCGTGCAGGGAACGCAAGGCATATCGATTGGGGTCGGATTGGGGGCACATGTCGTAGGGTTGGCCGCGCAATCGGGATTGCTGGAGTTGGGTGTATGTTGGTGCTCGTAGATTGCCCCGCCTCCAAAACCCTGAAACCAAATCCCGCGAGTATCGTATTTATCTCCATTTCCCGGGTTGCCACGATCATCCCGACCGGCCAGCACTTCACTGCCCAGCACCGTATACGATAAGCCATCGGTGAACTCGCTCAGCTTTCGGCCGACTTCCAGCACAAACGCGCCATCGGATTTAAATTCGCTGACGGGGGGAATCGGAGGTTTAATCCAGGGGGCACTTCGTTTCCATAGTTCCTGCTGGAGCTGATTAAGGTCCCCTGGAGTTATTGTCGACGACCCGGCACAAACGACGAAGTTGGATCGTGACCACTCGAACTGGGTGCCGGGAGAATGGCTAGGTGGTCCGCCCACCGTTGCATAGACTCGTCCCAGCGCGTTGTCGCTGGGGCAGGTATAGACGGGGACGGCCGCCTTGCCGGCTTTCTGGTTGATAGAACTCAGCCACCTGTTGGTGAAATCGATACCCTCGTAGATAGCCATCTCCTCGAGGT
The DNA here is from genome assembly GCA_965243695.1 of Lacipirellulaceae bacterium. Taxonomy (GTDB): domain Bacteria; phylum Planctomycetota; class Planctomycetia; order Pirellulales; family Lacipirellulaceae; genus JAKVCB01. The sequence continues at coordinate 52,956 of CBDEWC010000011.1, forward strand.
AAGGCAGTAGTTGAGTTTGGGCCGTAAATCCTGTCCAATCGATGCCGCCGTTGGGAAGGTGCCCCATCATGGAAGAGGGGAGTCTCCTTTTGTCGTTCTCGTGGTTGTGCAGCGCCACACCGACCTGCTTCATGTGGTTGGTGCACTGTATCCGACGGGCCGCTTCACGGGCGGACTGTACCGCCGGCAATAAGAGCGCAATCAAGATGCCGATAATGGCAATCACCACCAGTAGTTCTACCAGCGTAAACGCCGAACGAACCTCCCAGGAGGTGCCCCGTCTTGCGGCCTCATTGTTCATGATGCTCCAAGGGCAACGGCGGCCCAGCGGCAAGGGTGTGATCAAGAAGGTAGCAATCAAGCGAAACTAACCCTGATTCTACCACCGAATGGGGCGCGGTCAAAGAGTCGTTTCAGGGGGAAGGAGGCTCGGAGACCGGGGAAGCTGCCTTTGCTTGCGACATTTAGAGACGGTGTGAGGTGGCGGTTGACCGGTAGTTCCAACGCGTTTACGCTACCGGCGGTGAGCCATTAAAGGAACTGGTGAGCCATTAAAGGAACTGCATTAAAGGACAAGCCATTCGAGGAGCTTCGCTAGAGGAATTTTGTGCTACCACGGAAGCCGTGTTCAACAGAGCCATGTGCCTAGCCATGCAAGTCGCGAAGAAGGTTTTTCAGTCATATTGTTTTTCCTTGAGTATGCCCTTTGAATTGAGGTGAACAGCCATGTCCAAAAAAGATCCCATTCGTGTAGCGGTTGTGCGTTGTGATTCGCATGCTTACTGGTTTGCCCCTTACCTGGACGAAGTCGATCCGGAGGTGCTAGCAACCCATAGCGAAGACGCGCCGACTCGACAGGAAGTTCACCACCTGGGTTGCGTACGGGGTAACTACAAGCAGATGGCGATTCAGCGCGTGCCGGGATTTGCGATCACCAAAGTCTTTGATCGCGTGGGCGACCGCAGTTTTTACAACACCGATCCTGAATTGTTGCAATATGGCAGTTACCCCGGGCGGGGAATCGCCTTTTGCGAGACCTTGGGTGGTCGCCCTCAGTTGTGCGACACCCTCGAGCAGGCGACCGAAGATGTTGATGCTGCGTTCATTTCCGACTCGTCAAGCCCCAAGGACGGAGGAGATCACCTGGAACTGGTCCGGCCATTTCTGGAAAAAGGCATCCCCTGTTTTGTCGACAAACCGTTTGCGGCAACTTTGGCTGATGCTCAGGAGATGATCAATCTCGCCAAGGCCAACAACACCGTGTTGATGAATGCGTCGATCCTGGCAAACACGGATGTCGGTGCAGGATTTCGGCGGCGGTTTGCTGAGATCGGCGAGCCGGGACTGCTGGTGGTCAAGGGGGTCGGTTATAGCAATGCAGGCGTTGGGCACGGTCTTGCTTTGGCACTCAGTCTGTTTGGCTATGGCGTGGAATCGGTCGAATGCATGGGGTCACTTCCCGGGCCTGACCCCAAGGATTGGACCCCTTCCTCTTCGATGTATCATCTTGAACATCTTTTGCTTCATTACCCGGATGGCAGACAGACAATTGTGCTGAGTCCGGTACTAAGGACTGGCGATCACGATTTTTATGCTTCTGCCTACAGCAACCAAGGGGTTGTTCACAGCCCGGGCATTGGCATTCTGCGTTTCCCTTCAGGCAGCAGGAGGATTATCGAGATGTTCCTCAAGTTGGTACAAACCGGCCAGCCGCAGGTTCCGTACGAACATACGCTTGAACTGATTGCCATTCTCGAGGCAGGACGTATTGCTCAGACGGAAAAACGTCGTGCGTCCTTAGAGGAAGTCTACGACGGTCGCACGGCTGGTAGTGCAGCTGATAGCTAAGTAGAAATCCCGATGGCATGGATGGCCGGTGACGACCGATAGAATCTTCTGTTTCGATGGAGCCGTGCCTCTAACAATGCAGACTGCGAATACATTTCGCCTGCCATAGACCTTGAATGTCCTTCGTGTGTGCCTTTTGAGAGGTGAACAGCCATGTCCCAAAAAGATCCCATTCGTGTGGCGATTGTGCGTTGTGACTCGCATGCCTACTGGTTTGCCCCTTACCTGGACGAAGTCGATCCGGCGGTGCTGGCAACCCATAGCGAAGACGCGCCGACTCGACAGGAAGTTCACCACCTGGGTTGCGTACGGGGTAACTACAAGGAGATGGCGATTCAGCGCGTGCCGGGATTTGCGATCACGAAAGTCTTTGATCGCGTGGGCGACCGCAGTTTTTACAACACCGATCCTGAATTGTTGAAATATGGCACTTACCCCGAGCGGGGGCTTGCCTTTTGTGAGACCTTGGGGGGACGGCCCCAGTTGTGCGATTCTCTCGAGCAGGCGACCGAAGATGTGGATGCTGCATTCATCTGCGACTCGTCAAGCCCCAAGGACGGAGGAGATCACCTGGAGCAGGCCAGGCCGTTTTTGGAAAAAGGCATCCCCTGTTTTGTCGACAAGCCGTTTGCGGCAACTTTGGCTGATGCTCAGGAGATGATCAATCTCGCCAAGGCCAACAACACCGTGTTGATGAATGCGTCGATCCTGGCAAACACGGATGTCGGCGAAGGATTTCGACGGCGGTTTGCTGAGATCGGCGAGCCGGGGCTGCTGGTGGTCAAGGGGATAGGTCATAGCAATGCAGGCGTTGGGCATGGTCTCGCTTTGGCACTCAGCCTGTTCGGCTATGGCGTGGAATCGGTCGAATGCATGGGTTCACTTCCCCGCCCCGATCCCAAGGACTGGACTCCCGCCTCTTCGATGTATCATCTCGAACATCTCTTGCTTCATTACCCCGATGGCAGGCAAATCGTGTTGATGAACCCCGTGCTGAGGACGGAAGATCACGATTTTTATGCTTCCGCCCACAGTAACCAGGGAGTCGTTCACAGTCCGGGCATTGGAGTTTTGCGGTTTCCTTCCGGTAGCAGGAAGATTGTCGAGATGTTTCTCAAGTTGGTGCAAACCGGCCAGCCGCAGGTTCCGTACGAACATACGCTTGAACTGATTGCAATTCTCGAAGCGGGACGTATTGCCCAGGCGGAAAAGCGTCGTGCTTCGTTAAAGGAAGTTTACGACGGCCACACGGCTGGTAGCTAATTTGCCTTGGACCATTCTTTCGCGTTGGGGAGAATCGCATGGAAGTCTCCCGGTGGTTTGATCAGCTCTATAGTCGGTAAAGGGTGCGTGCGTTGTCGACATAGAGCTGACGAAGTTCTGTGTCTGTGCAGCCGGCCACCGACCAGTCGAGCGCCTCGACCCACCGCCCGTACGTGGATGCCAGCGTGGAAACAAACCAGTCGCTGCCGAACATCACGCGGTCGAAACTGAAGCAGTCAATGATGTGAGTGATGTAGGGCCGTAAATCATCACGCTTCCAGTTCTGCAGGTCAGCTTCGGTCGACAGCCCGGAGATTTTGCAGCTGACATTCGGGAAATTGGCGAGGGTCTTGATCTCTGTTTTCCAGGGCTCGAAGAGTTGGTCCTTGATGGCCGGTTTGCCGATGTGATCGAGCACGAACTGCACGTCAGGACAGGCTTCAACCATTTTTGCGACATTCGCCAGATGGCGGTGCGAAATGCAAATGTCAAAGCTCAACGCATGTTGCGGCAACAGTCGCAGGCCGTCGAGAAAGGACGCCTGCAAACAGAAGTCGAGATCTTCCTCCTGAATCACGCGGCGAATTCCTTTCACCAGGCGATTGCGGGCCAGCACTTCGAGTTCCGGGCCGATGGCCGTACCCCCCTCGGGCAGCACTTGGGCCACGATTCCCTGCAATCGCGGTTCGGTCGCCGCCAGTTCGGTGATCCACTCCACTTCCGAGAGGCGGTCGCCCGTGTCGCAGCCTACTTCGACGAAGACGATCGCTGCCACATCGACCGATCCGCGGGCCGCCTCGTAGTCCTTCAGCCCGTGCGATCCATCCAGTGACGGTGCTGCGGACATCCATGAGTAGGAGATGCGGTCCTGGTTGGTGAGATGAACGTGCGTATCGATAATCGGAAAGTCAGGCATCGTGCAGAGGTCCTTGTGATACGGGAATCGCGTGTTGGGTGAGGTGTGCTGGTGTTAGGAAGGGTTGTGTCGATGCGCGTCGGAGACTGTGCCCCCTCGGATCAGGCGATTTTAACGGGCCAGCAGAGGCTGTAAACCAGCCTGTCCTGCGGGCTGTCTGTCAGGAAGAACTGCCATCACCAAGACCTGGGGTGGAAACGACAAACCTTGGCACGGCACTTTATGCGGTAGCATCTTAAAAACCAACAACGAGTCTGTAACCAATCGCGGGGTCGGGTTTTGGCCGGTCGGCAAAGTTAAACGGGTATCACCGTTTTAGTTTGTCGTGCTGGTCATTGAACCGCTGGACTGTTAGATTGGCGCGATGGGAAGAAAAATAATTTTCGGTTGCTGGATGGGTATCACGTTGGCCGGCTATGCCCAGCTTCGGGCGGAGTCAGAAACGGTTTACCTGGGAAAAGTGTTTCTTGGGATTGGGGGCGACCACGTAGCTTTGCCCGAAGATTCGCGTTACCGTTCAAAGTTTGGCATCAAGATCGTCCGGGTTCCGGTCGGATCGTCGGCCGAGAAGGCGGGTCTTGAGATCGGCGACATTGTCGTCAGTATCGACGGCACGTCGTGGGAGAATGACCAGATTCGTCTCAGCCGTTCCTTCGGCAAGGCGGGGGACAAGGCGATTGTCGGCGTGCCCGTTCATCTGGTCGTGCTGAAGACAAACCGTGAAGATCCGAGCGGCCCCAGAGAGCTTCGCACCATCGAGGTTCCGCTGGCCTCCTATCCTCGAGCCCGGCGCGAGGAGCCCCGGATGCCGACCAATGACGAGATCCGTCCCGACCTGGCCGGACACACTTCTGCTTATGAGGAGCTCTGTTGGCGCCTCATTCGAAAGTTCGACTACGAGCACCCGAGTCGAGACCTGCTGGCCCGGCTCGATCGAAGCCAGAGTTTTCCTGACCCGGAGCGCCTCCCTATTGTTCGATATGTGCACCGGGACCCTTTCAAGCTTGAAGTGGTGAGCTCTGAGCTCGTCGATCCTCTCGCAGCCCGAACAGGCCCCAAAGCGGCCGATTGTCGTTTTTTCATCGAGCACGGTCGGGGCGCCCTGCTGGGGTTTGGCTCCCAAGGAGAGGCTCCTGCCATCAGCGAGCCGGAGCCAACCTACCAGGATCAGGACCTGGCGGCCCATCTCGATTATGTCGAGGCTGTGCTTCAGGCTGCGGCCAAAGAGAATGTTCGCGCTTTTGCCGCACTGAGCGACGAAGATCGGAAAACGATTCGCGAACATCGCGCGGACTTGCTCGATGTGTTTATCGAAAGCCACATGTTGAGTTATGACAATAACCAGGGGCGTCAGCGGGGATATTTGCCGATTCTGGATCTGGCCCGAAAAGTCGATTTCGAAGCGCTGGTGGCTCAGGCGCGGTTGCTTGCGCTGCTGGTGCATCCTGATTTTACGCTTTCTTTGCGCAAAGCGGCTGAAGGGGCAAAGGCCGATTTGGAGGCGGCGATCGTGGTTCGACGCGACACCAAGTTTGGTCCCGTGATCGTCGCCGGCCGCGGCCGGAACCGGCACAGCAACGCGCCGGCAGCGGTGATCTACGATCTGGGCGGAAATGACATCTATGCCCACAATCAGGGCGGTTCAGTCATGCCACAAATCCCCTCGGCCATCATCGTCGACTACGAAGGCGACGATGCTTATGAAACCCATCAACCGTTCACCCAGGCCTGTGGTGACTTGGGGGTTGGGATGATTGTGGACCTGGAGGGCGACGACAGCTACATCGGAACACGCTTTACTCAGGGGGCGGCGTTTCTGGGAGTCGGGGTGCTGATCGATGAAGCGGGGGACGACATTTATCGCGGGCAGGAGTTCCACCAGGGCGTGGGCCACTGGGGAATTGGCCTGCTGATCGATGGCGCCGGCGATGATCGTTATGAAGCGGACATGACTTCGCAAGGCGTGGGCCTGCCGATGGGATTCGGACTCGTTGCTGATTTCGGGTCTGGCGACGACCAGTACTATTGCAAAGGTAGAAAACCGAGCGGATATGGCACGGCCGGTGTCTTTGCCGGTTGGGGGCAGGGATTAGGCGTGGGCTACCGGCCTTATGCCTCCGGCGGCGTTGGGGTGATGTTTGATGCCGGTGGACGCGATCGGATCGAAGGGGGCAACTTCACCCAGGGGGGAGGCTACTTTTACGGTTTGGGTCTTGTTTACAACGACGGTCAGGAATCGGACCAGTACATCGGATCACGATGGGCTCAGGGTTGGTCGGCACACCAGGCGGCCGGTGTCATGATCGATGCCGGTGGTGATGATCATTACACGACACGATTTAATGTCGTTCAAGGCTGTGCCTGGGATGAAGCCGTATCCTTGTTTATCGATGAGGCGGGCAACGATGTTTACGAAGGTGGTGGATTCAGCCAGGGAGCCTCGGCCAACAATGGCTGGTCGATTTTTCTGGAGCGAGGTGGCCGCGATATTTATCGTGACACCGACCAGGCCAAAAACGGTGGCAACGTTTACCACGGCGGAAGTTCGCTCAGTTTCTTTGTCGATATTGGTGGCGAGGAGGACATTTATCCAAGCCGGCCCAACAACCAGATTCAGGCCGGAGGCGAACATTCGATTTTTATCGATCTTCCTGGAGCGATCGAAGCAGCCCGATCCGAGCAGGCCGTTGAGGACCTGCTCACGCCTTAGGGCCCCTTGAATCGGGCCAGGCTACTTGGCAAACTTTTTGCCAAAGGCCCTTTCCCTTCTTTTTTTGAAGAATTGGAGTTCCCATGAAACCCCAAACCGCAAACACACTGGAAAAGATGTTCTCCCTGGAAGGGAAGCGGGGCATTCTGACCGGTGGCTCCAGCGGCCTCGGGTTGGCGACAAGCCAGGTTTTAGCAGACTCAGGGGCAGAGGTGTTTGTGTTAAGCCGTTCCGGCAAGGTGAAGGTCGATCACCGCACCCAGAATCCGTCGATCCACCACATCCAGGCCGAGGTGTCTGACTACGAGCAAATCAAGTCCGTGGTCGACCAGGTGGGGGCCGACGGCTTGGATTTTCTGGTCAACAATGCGGGGATCACCGAGAAGGTGCGGGCTGAAAGTTTTGAGCTTGAATCGTTCAAGCGGATTCAACAGGTCAATGTGGAAGCCATTTTCAATTTGTCGCAACTTTGTTATCCGTACCTGAAAAACGCGTCAGGGGCTGGACGCATTGTGTCGATCTCGTCCATCGCTAGCCACCTCGGATTTTCCGAAGTGGTTCCCTACAGTGCATCCAAGTCGGCCGTTACGGGGATGATGCGGGGCCTGGCCATCGAGTGGGCCCAGGACAACATCCTGGTCAATTCGATCGCGCCCGGTTGGTTTCCCTCGGAAATCATCAAACAACTGGCCGACAGTGAGCGCGAAAAGAAGATTCTCAGCAGGATGCCGCTGCATCGCTATGGCGATCCCAACGAACTTGCCGCCATGGTGTTGTTCCTGCTTTCTCCGGCAGCGTCCTACATCACCGGTCAGGAGTTTGTCGTCGATGGGGGCGCTCTGGCGTTTGGTTTCTAACGGGCTGCCTTACAGAAGCATCGATCCTTCGACACCCCTTCGGTCCCATGGCAGTACCGGCTATCCACCCAGTCACGATGGGTCCGTAGGGTTCTCGAGTGCAGGTGGCATGCCCACCGGCCCCAGGGGCCAGGATGGACCACCCCGCTTGATATATTGCTCCTGGACACCACTGAGCCAGGCAAACATGTTGCCTGCGGCAATGGCGCCCTGGCTCTGCTCGAACAAGGCGCGGTCGCCGGTTGGGCTGAAGTCGATTCCGCCAAAGTCGAACGGCGGCTCGATGATCCAGTCGCGCTCGGGCGGGGTCGTTCGCCAATAGGTGTACTTCAGCAGGTTGCGAAACTTGCTCTTGCCGGTTGGGCCCGATGTGGCACGGGTGCGCCGATGCCAGATGCTGTAGGCGGTGAGGAAAATCGTGCCGGCGACACAGGCCGTCGAAACGGTCCCCGCGATTTTTCCATAGTGGGACATCATGTTGTGCTTGGTCCGCACGAAATGCGAGCCGGGGAGGACTTCGGTAGGGCCCATCTCGTCGGTGCACGCCTCGGGATAATAAAAAACCTGGAGGTATTCGACCCGGTGGGTATAGAGTGCGCCACCATCACGATGCCATCCGCCTTGATTCGAAGCGGGCAGCGGGCCACGGTGATTATGAATCCTTACAGGCAGCGCAAAGTCCCGCCCCAGCAGGGCGCGTACCGCACCGGCAGCCTGGGGATTCTTTAGGACGCCATCGACAAACCAGTCGGTGTGGGCCAGGTCGGGCCTTGAATTACTGTCGATGTTGTCGACATAATCAATCGCTTTGCTGTTGATCTCGTCGGGCACCACGCCGGGGAAAATCACAAACCCGTCCCGGCAAAAATCGATCACCCCCTGGTCATCCAGTGTTGGCGGACAGTCGTGAAGCGTATCGCCACGAACGAACGGGGCTGCGGCAGGACTGCTGTGGTCGTCAGCTTTTGGTGTCATCGCAGTTTATCTCCATCGCTCCAGCACAAATTCAAAACCGAGGCCATAGGAATTCTGATCGTCCATGCCCGAGGTCATCCCGGGAAACTTGATGATCCGCCAGCCATCGTCCAGTGCTGCTTTTAACGACGGGTAAAGAAACTCGCCGTTCTCATCGGTACCTTCGGGGTCTTTGCCTTCCTCGAAGATACTCATGCCAATGGCGATATCGTGCGGCATCGTTGTGGGTGCCTGGATATAGAGGATGCTCTGTTTTTTTGGGCGGTTGACGAGGTCGACGGCCGTCTGGAGATCTTGCTCGCTCAACTTGCCTTGGCGGAAGCGTTCCAGGCAGAGTTGTAACTGTGTTTTAATCTCGACCATCGGTGACCTTTCTGGAAAACCTCATTATGGCTCGCCAAAGTGTTTGCACAACTAGACGTGAGTTGATTTTTATTGCAATGTAGTGTTATTGCGCCGTCGAATGTGGGCGATATGTCTTTTACCAATCAAGGACTTTGTCTGCCACAAACCGCGTGACCTTATGCCAGCGTGTCGTTGTGCTGCGGTAAAAATCGCGTTCGAACAGCGGGCAGTCCACGCCCGGTGGATCGATGGCCACACACGTGTTGCCCCGCAGCAGGACGCGGTAGGTGCGTTTTTCGACATCAATGGTTTCGGCCGTTTCGGTGATCGGGAAACAGAGCGTCACGACATCCCCTTTCTCGACATCCCCAACCTGGGCGTATCGCCCCTCCCAGCCGAGGCTGCGGGGCTGTGCGTTGACCGTGCAAGTAGCCTGCTCCGGCGTTACCCATTCGGGGATTCTCATCGAAAGCTGCAGTGGCTGCTTGACGGTTACATCGACCTGGCCGGTGTAAGGAATGTGGCTGTCGACATCCGCCCACTTGGATGCACGATTCAAAAGCAGGTTGATTTGCAGACGACCCTCGGTGAACGCCAGGATGTTTTCCCAGAGGTAGTAAATGGTGCGGGCCCCATTTCCGGTGCAGCAGTGGATAATCCCTAAGGCGGGGTTGTGGGCGCCGTACGGATAGCGGCTGACAAAATCATTCGGCGCAAGGGAGTAACCAAATCCGCCAATGTTTTTCTCGATTGCCTGGTCGCTGTTATGGAAAGGGGGCAGTTGCATCGGTGCGACTGGGGTCGTCGCGGTCTTGGATGCCAGCCAGTGGGCACGGTGGGCGGAGGTAAGTTGCCCTTCGACAAAAAGGTTTCGTGTCCATCGGTCGACCATGTCCCAGTAATCGCCCGTGCCGGCCAGGCTCAGTTTGATCGCCAGGGCAATCATATCTGCCAAAGTACACATTTCCAGTGTCTGCGGCGTAGACATGTTTAGCCATTCGCCAAAGAAACCAAGCAGACAGTCTCCCTGGGACATCGCGTATTTAAAACCGCGGTCTGCAAATTGAATCGCTTCAGGGTCTTCTGCTGCCGTGCCATATTCCAGGACGGAGAGCAAATTCATCGTGTGCCCATGGAAATGCGCCCGCGGTGCACCTGAATACTCCGGCAGAAAGCCTCCAGCAGCATCGAAATGATTCGCGTCTTCGATCACCCAGCGGGAAAGTTTGCCTGCCAGGTCCAAGGCTGGTTGGTATTCGGCATGCTTGCCGTAATTGGCAAGGCCTTGAATCATCCAGGAGATCCAACTGGCCGGGTTATGAATGCCTGCGGCTCCATCACCAGATTTGAATTTGCCGCCGGCACCAATGAAATTTGCGGGGAAATGGGCCTTGTTGTCTTCGTGAACGGCCAGCGCGTTGAGCCCGTCGACCACTTTCCTGCCTGCATCCTTCCAGGCGTCTTCGCCCGTCAGGAGGTAGTAGACGGTCATCGCCGCCAGCAGTCTCCCCTCCAGGGACGGGGAAAAGTAATGATCGCCGGGAGGCTCCTGCCCGTACGTTCCGAAGACACACCATGGCCGACCGATCTTCGGAAAATACAACAACCCATCGGGGCCTTGCATCTGGCGCAATACTTCGGACCATCGTTTTTCAACGTGCAGATTTTGCCGGCTACCGGATGCCAACCGCAGCAACGGCAACGCCTCCATGTGCTTGGCCTGCACACAATCACTTTCGGCATGCCACATCACAGGTGGATTGGTGTTGAAAGCGACTTGCCAGTAGATTTCGTAATCCGCCTCCGGGTCCGTCGGTTCTGTGAGGCCGTTGATTGCCAACGAGGCCATCTGTGCCTGCAGGTCCAAGGTGTCCGGCACGGTTGCCTCGTAGCGGTTGCCAGCATAGGCGGGCAACTCTGTCTGCGGCACCTGGGGATCGATGTACTTGATCGTGGTGCTTCTTTTTGGCTCCGTTGGGCTCATCGGATTTCCTGGACGCATTCCTGTGGTGGGTGTTGAATCGGTTCGAGGTCTGCTGTTGGCCAGGTTGATTTTATATCGGTAAAATCATTTTGATCAACACCGGGAGAAAATCACTGCTAAGGGTTACCCAGGCGGCCTGAAGCAACGTTTAATATCGATTGCGGCACCCGTCTCGATCCCTATAATGAGGCTTTCCGCACCGCCCCTATCAAAAAGAACTTCCACACCGCTTCGCCGACCCAGCCAGAAAAACATTGGCCCAGCCAGGAAAATATTGGCAGATACCATGAACAGGTTTACCAAAGATCAAATGGAACAATATGATCGTGACGGATTCGTGATTGTCGAGCGCTTGTTCGACGAAGAGGAAGCGGACCTGTTGCTAAAGATTGCCTCCAGTGACGATTCGCTTGAAGGTCCCGCAAAGGACGCCACAGAACTTGACCTGAGCCGCAAGTTTTCGGCGAAGGTCCTGTCGTTGGGTGATGGTAAAGGTGGTGAGTCGAAGTTCTGGGTCGACGATAGTATTGGTGAGGATTACTACAGCGCGATTGCCCGTTGCCGACGTGTTGTCGATGGGATTGAGGACATTCTTGGAGGCGAGGCCTACCACTGGCATCACAAGATGATGTTGAAATCGGCACACACGGGCGGTGCGTTCATGTGGCACCAGGATTTTGGGTACTGGCATAACACGGGGCACTGCCTGTTCCCGTTTATGGCAAGTTGCATGATTGCCGTGAACCGGACGACCAAAGCCAATGGTTGTCTGCAAGTTTTGGCCGGGTCGCACCAGATTGGCCTGATCGATCATCAGCGCGTCGATGGTCAGGCGACGGCGGACCCTGATCGCGTCAACGCCGCGGTCGAGCGTCTGCCACTGGTTCACCTCGAACTCGATCCGGGATCGGCGGTTTTCTTCCACTGCAACCTTCTGCATCGTTCCGAGGCCAATCAGAGCGACGATCCCCGCTGGACACTCATCTGTTGCTATAACGCAGCCCGCAACGACCCCTACCGCGATTCGCACCATCCGCGATATACCCCACTGGGTAAGCTCGACGACGAGCAGGTGGTGCAGATCGGGCGACGTCAGTGGGAAGGGGTGGCGACATAGTCGTTGGGTCAAAGTGAGAAAGCCACGAAATCGAATCGTTCCGCGCGGGTTGGCCTGCACGAGGGGGTGAGCCGGTGGTTTGGCATTTTTCTTTGACGATTGCTCCTGCTTGCGGCCAGCTGTTTTTAAAATCGCCTGCCTCTGAAATGGCGGTGGGCAAAGATTCAATGAATCTTCTCGAATTCGAGCCGGTTGTCTGATATCCTGGTTTCATGACTCAAGGAATCACGCAGCGGCCGAAACATGTTGGTAGAAGTTCTTTCGATTGGGGGCAACACCATGGTGGCCCCATGCAGCCGGGGCTCCCTCGTTGTTTGGCGGCTTGCTCGAAAGGACTAAAAGTGTCTCAAGTCACTTTGCGACAGATCGCCATTTCGATCATCGTCTTGATCAGTTTACCCCTCGCGATGGTGCCTGCTGCCGATGCGCGCGAGTTGCTCAGAAATGGTGATTTTGAGTCAGGTAAATCGGGATGGAACCCGTGGCACTGTAAGGGGCCTGGCGCCGTGGGCGTTGTCTATTCGGTGAGTGAAGATGCGCGTCCGGGTTCCACCGGCAAGCAATCGCTTCAAATTGATACCACCAGCCCATTCGCCTGCGAGAATTTTATCCGCCGGTCGGCGTACGGCCTTGAAGGCGGCAAGAAATATCGGGTTTCCATCTGGTACAAGATTATCGCCGGTGGCGACCCCGACGGTCCGGTCGAAAACGTGATCGCCCGAGAACAGAAAGAGCATACCAATCAAGACCGTGTGGACCTTTATTTCGACATGACGGTGGATGGCAAGTGGAAATACGTATCTGGCGAGTTCACCGCTGAGCAGTCCACGACGGCTGAGGATTTCTACAGCCTGACGGTGAACCCTGCTCCGCGTGGCCAGGGTGGCGCCGGTGGCATCATTCGGATCGACGACTTTTCCCTGTGGGATTTTTCCCCTGCCCCTGTCGCCCCTGATACGGCTGTTGCTGCGACCCCCCTGGCCGAAGACGGTGTGCTGGCGAAGCTGTTGAATGTCGAAGCTGGCCCAAAAGCCAAAAGGTCCAAGGGAGTCGAAGCGGGCATTCTCGGTGGATTTCCTTACCTCCGCAATGAACAGGTGATTTACCTGTGGGACAAGGCGGAAAACGGCTCTGGTCTGCTTCGGCTGCGCGACCTGCGGTCAGGCAGGCAGCTTTTGGCGGTGGATCAGGCCGAAGCGACGTTGTGGAAGATCGAGGCCAAGAGCCGTGGGGGGCAAGCCCGTACGTTTGGCAACGTGGGAGTTCCGTGCGAGGTAAGTTTCGAGGCATCAGGAGGCGAAGCAAAACTGGTATTCCAGTGGCGGCAGCCCAGTATGCAGGTGAAGGTTCAGACGCGGCTGGTAACCGGCGAGAGTCTGGCGCGATCGCGCCTGACCATCAACACCGACGGTCAGGCCCTGGGATTACAAACGGTGACCTTCCCGATTGTCGCCGGCATTGAGCCGCTTACCGCAGAGGGCAAGCAGGACAAGGTTCTCGTCTCGCGCAGGCGGGGTGCTACGCTGCCTTCTCCGGTGGTTTCCAAGGAAGCGCTCTTTCTTGACTACCCGATCGAAATCAACCTGTCCATGGGGGCGCTGCTCGGTGACGGCATGGGCCTGTACTTCGGTGAGGAGGACGGACAGGCGAACGAAAAGCATCTTTGCTGGACCCCCGACGAAGCGGATGGCACCTTGACCTACTCCGTCGTCCACCCGGTGCTTGGCTGGGGTGGTGATGAACCGGTTACGGCGTATAGAAGCCCGGGCGACGTGGTGATGGGACCGTTTCAGGGAGACTGGTTCGACGCGGCGCGGATCTACCGCCGCTGGGCGATTACTGCGCCGTGGTGTGCCAAGGGCCTGATCCACCAGCGCGAAGACTATCCTCAATGGCTTGCCCGGGTTCCCTACTGGACCGACGGTGCGCTGCGGGACAAAGAAGGCATCGAACAGGAGCATGTCAAGCATGACTTTTTCGATTTGCCCGAGAGTCTTTGTCACGACTATTACTACACGTTTGGCTTCCGGCATCACGATCGAAATCCCGAGTACCTGCCACCGCGGATTGGTACGGAAAATTACAAGCGCGTCATCCAGGACCTCAGGAAAAGAGGGGTGCGCGTCATTCCGTATGTTATCGGCTTGTTGTGGAATATGACCACCGAAAGCTACCGCACCGAAGAGGCGGAAAAAAGCGCAATCCTCGGGCAGTCGGGAGACATCATTTGGACCTGGGCTGGCGGGGATGACCCGCAAGCTGCGATGTGCCCTCACACGCAGCAGTGGCGAGATAAACTTACCTCCCTTTCGAAGGAATTGATTGGCAAGTATGGCTTCTCAGGAATCTACTTCGATTATTTTACTGTCCACAAGATCGATTGCTGGGACCAGGACCATGGCCACCCGATCGCCGGTGGTAACTACTGGACCAAAAGCGTGCATGAACTTTACGAGCAGGTGCGCTCCGAGTGCCGAGAGATGGATCCACAATTGATGTTCTGTGGAGAAAATGTCGCCGAGTGGTGTATCGACGTACTCGACACCTGCTACGAGGCTGGCCCGGAATCGGATACACCAATCTTTCTGGCCATCTATCACGGCTATACGCAGATCTTCAGCGGTGGTCTGACGAACCGGTTCACGCCGCCGTTCGTGGGACGTCAGTGGCTGATGGGTTGTCAGAACGGCTGGTTGCACCAGGAATACGCTCTTGCCACGTCACCCGAACCAATCTATCGACGGGCGGGTGCCTTTTACAAAACGCTTGTCCAATGTCACTGGGAGTTTGCCCGACCTTATTTAGGGTATGGCGAAATGTTGCGTCCGCCGGCGATTACCGGCGCATTGCCGACCCTGGATATCTCTGTACAAGACCCGTCGTTTACGGTCAACGCGGTGGAGGGGAGCGCCTGGAGGGCTTCGGACGGCTCGGTGGGAATCTTCTTTGTGAACTACGATGACAAGTCGGATCATGAGTTCACCTGGACCAAGGATCTGAATGAAATTGCTGGCATTGGTGCCGACAAGAAAGTCCAAGTCACGCTTTGGACCCCAACTGGCGAAAAAGTCCTTGGTGAATGGTCGGGCGGCGTGGTCGGTACAACCATGAGCCTCAAATCGTGGGGGATGATCGCGTTGAAGTTGGAGGTCGTACAATGAGAACATTGCCTGCTGTAGGGATACTTGTTGGTTGCATGGCCATGGTTGCGCAGGCCGAACCCTTGAAGGTGCCGGCTGGTTGCCGGGCTGCAAAGGATGCCAAGGAGTCGCTTGACGGTTACGCGGACAGGGTCCTCCACAATAAGACCGGTATTGAATTGATCCTGGTCACTCCTGGCAGGTTCATGATGGGGAGCGACGATTTGGCTCGCCCGGTAACCATCAGCCAGCCCTATTACATGGCCAGGACCGAGGTCACCAATGCACAATTCCGGAGGTTTGTCGATGAGAGTGGGTACGACGGTCGACCCGATGTGGATCCCGACCCCGATTACGACCTCTACCTGAGACACTGGCGCGGCAAGAGCATTATGCCGCCTGAGGACGACTACCCTGTGGTATGGGTGAGTTGGAGAAATGCCAAAGCTTTCTGCCGATGGGCAGGCCTGGCTCTTCCCACCGAAGCGCAGTGGGAGTATGCCTGCCGCGCAGGGTCAACCACGCTTTACTACTTCGGCGACGACCCCCAGGAGTTTCCCAGGTATGGTTGGGCGCACGCCGGTCGCGACGGTGAAAACCATTACACCCACCCCGTTGCTGAAAAACTGCCCAATGCCTGGGGATTCTATGATATGCTGGGCAACGTTTGGGAATGGGTCCAAGACGACTGGCACGCGAGTTTTGATGGCGCTCCGAGGGACGGATCGGCAAACCTTCTTGAAGGCGCCATGACGAAAGTCGTTCGCGGAGGAAGTTGGGGCAACAGTTCAGCCCCCTATCTCTGTGGCAACAGTGCCCGTTACAACAGCGCCCCGACCAATGCCTGTCCCGAGTTCGGGTTCCGGGTCATTCTTGCGGTGGACAATTCGCTTGAATGACCGTTGGGAAAATTTAAAAATGTGCCGCGCCGCAAGATGAAAAAATTCAGCCGGCAAGCCGACCAGGTTCGGTTCTGTGCCTGGCGCCTGGCGTGTTTGCGAGCCTTTGAATTTGTGTTGAATTTCGATTTCCTGTTTCGGATTTAATAAGACTAAGCCTACTGCAAAAAAACACGCACCGTTATTTCAAGCGGCCTTCCTCTTCATGTTGGTGTTGGCTAGCGGTGGCTTTCTGCCACGTGCCGTCGCGGTTGAGGCAAGCGGGCCGACTTGCCTTGCCAGGTTGAGTCACAACAGGGCGGGCTCACATTCACCTGGACCGGTGACATTCGCGCGACCGTCGTGGCGCGGTTTGGTGGCCAAAAAGCAACTGACCGTCGAATACGTCAACGTCGATGTACGCGACAAACGTGGGTGGAACGGGCGGCACCGACTGCGTGCGACCAGCCCTAACTGAACCAACCGTTGAAATGGCGGGCCTGTGTTTTAGCTGTCAGAGATTGTGGGTAGTGCGTTGCTCGCCGTGGACGCACTCCGCCTGGGTTGGTTGAGTTGAATAGTCGTAGGCCGGGATCTTTAGATTCAACCGGCCTGCGGTGGGTCAGGGGCAAAGCCGTTCAGCCGATCAGGAGTCAGTCCTCACCGCACGGACGCTGGTCAACGATTACGGCTGGAGCCACTGATGCGGCCGTTCTGATTATAGAAAGTTGTGCGCCCGTTGCTTGTCCGGCTGGCCCCAACATTTCGTCCACGACGGTCGAAATAGGTCGTTCGATTACCAGATTTCAGGCTGTATCCATCCTGCCGACCGCTGCGGTCATAAAATGAAGTCCGGCGACCGGAGGTTCTGCTGGAACCAATCCTGCGGCCGGAACGGTCACTGAATGTCGTGTGATTGTTGTGACGACGATTTGTCTGCGTCGTGCGGCCGCTTCGATCGGTGTATCTGGTTTGGTCGCCGAATGTCCGGCTGGAACCGATGCGGCGACCACTCTCGTCGAAGTAGTTGCCTCGTTGCGATTGTGAACCGACCGAACTGCGCAACTGGGACGAATTTAAATCAGCCATCAGGGAATCAGCGGATGTTGTCAACGTGGCCAGACCGATCAACGCGAAAAGATTTCGTTTCATGGTTCTTCTCCTGGAAAAAAAGAATCGGTACCTCAGCCAGAGTGTGAGGGCAGATTGTGTGCCGAGGTTTAGTTATTGCGATTTAAGACTGTGATTTTACGGCAATGTGCCGGCTCACCCGCTTGCCGTCCGGACTTGTGTGTCGCTGAACTGCGACACTTTGTTGTCACAACGACGGCGCCACGGCCTCGACGGTCAGCGTACCGACGGACAATACCATGATTCCCGTACCAGTCATCACCGAGCGTGGTAGCGGAACGTTGCTGCTTCTTGGTTGACCTCTAAATCGCCCACTCGACGCAACGTCGCGCTAATCCGGCCTGCCGTGTGTCGTTTCTGTGTGAGCAGAAACCGTTTTTTCTGACGCTGGACCCGACTGGATTCTTTCGCATTCACTCATACAAAGACTGAAACGCAACAGGGCCCGCGACACGCACTCTTCCAGCAGTGCGTCGATGTCGCGAAACAGGTGTTTCAACGGATATCTTTGGGCGGTCCTTACGGCACGGTACGACAAAGAATTTCCGGGCATCCGGCGATTTCTCGGTCACGTTCCGTTACGATGAACCACAGCAGGGATAAACTTAAAACGGGTATCGTCCCTGGGGGCAGGTCGACAACACAAGCCGGTGCAACCAGACCAGTCGATCGGGTGAAAGCGATCGACGGCGAATTGGTTTGGCAAAACCCGCGGCAAACCGGCCTCTGCACTCGTCGCCGCATCCGTACTGCACGGGATGCGACGGTGACAAATTTGCGTCGAAGGAAAACCACTCGCTGTTAATGAAGTGGAAAGCCAGGCGAATGAGGTCGAAAGACGGACGCAGGAAGACGAAACACTCCACCTTTGTTGTGTTCATCACCAAAGCCCTGCAACTGATCTTTGTTGCGTCCGGCGCGTTGGTGCCCGGTTGTCAATTTAAAACTCCTGGCAGTTATCGGTCGACGATTAAAACTTCTGCCAGTGGACACCGGCAGTGTCGAAATCGAAGATCGTCCGGTCGAGGTCAATGGCCTGCTTCGCACTCTCTATAGCGTGCTTGGAGTGTATCGTGAGTTTAAGGGTTCAAGTCGCATCGGCAGGCGGATTGAGAATGTCAAAAATGGGCCACTTGTCGACGACTTACTGTCACGTTGGTACGATCGTATTCGCATGGTGTGAGGTATCTGGAACTTTGCGGAAAGCGAAAGAGCGAATGCGATGATCAAGAAAATGCTTGGTCGTACTGGGTTGGAAGTAACCCAGTTGGGATTTGGAAGTATGGGACTACGTGGCCCGCGGACCTGGGGTGTGCGTGTTGTTAGCGATGAAGATGCCGATGCACTTCTAAATACTGTTTTGGACGTGGGTATTAATTTTATTGATGCCGCGCCGGACTATGGCGTCAGCGAAGAGCGTATTGGGAAATTCATTTCGTCACGCCGCAATGAGTACTTCCTGGCAACAAAATGCGGCTGTGATTATCAACAGCACGAGGATCACCTTGAGGTGATTCATGCTTGGACCAGAGATGTGCTGCTTAGAAACCTGGAGGCAAGTCTCGACCGGATGAAAACAGATTGCATTGATCTGATGCAGTTTCATGGTGGAGATGCAGCCACAATAAAGCGTGCTGGATTGGTTGAAACGCTGATGGAATTTAAGGAGCAAGGGTTAATCAGGTTTATCGGTTCTTCCAATTCGATACCCAACTTGCAAGGCATGATCGATATGGGGGTGTGTGACACATTTCAAATTCCGTACTCATGTTTGGCGCCAGCTCATCATGAGCTGATTGCGGCAGCTGCTGCGACAGGTGCTGGGATCATTATTCGTGGTGGTATTGCCCATGGTGGTCCTGATGCGGAAATACAGCGACCTGCTCTAAACAAGGTATGGTCCGCTGCAAGGCTGGATGATTTGCTGTCTGATGAAATGAATCGGGCTGAGTTTATCCTGAGATATACACTTAGCCATCCACATTGTCACACGACGATTGTTGGTACGTGTAATCACGATCATCTAGCCGAGAACGTATGCTCGCTTGAAAAGGGGCCGTTGCCAGCGGCGTTGTTGGCAGAGGTAACCAACAGGGTGAAAAGTGTAGCAGGCTCTGTGGAAAAAAGCTGACCACTAAATAGCTATGTTGCCTTGTGGAGAGCGAAGACCAATGAATCTACGGATGCTCAACACCAGTACGCGACCCTCCCGAATTTGTGTGAATCGTTGAACAGGTTGAAGGCTGGTCGGGGGCAGGCTCGCTATTAGCCTGTCTTTTATGTATGATCAATGCGCGCTTCAAAAGGTCGCGTTGCTTTGGCGGGTGTTGGGCATACAGGTCATCGTTGATCATTGTGACAGCTATTTCTTCGAGGAGTTTACAAGCTGCGACCCGATGCCCGATGTGTTTTCTGGCTGCGATGTCATTTTGGGAAATGTGTCTGGCGCCTGGCGTGTTTCGAGCCTTTGAATTTGTGTTGAATTTCGATTTCCTGTTTCGGATTTAATAAAAATATGCCTACCGCAAAAAAACACGCACCGTTATTTTCAGCGGCCTTCCTCTTCATGTTGGTGTTGGCTAGCGGTGGCTTTCTGCCACGTGCCGTCGCGGTTGAGGCAAGCGGGCCGACACTGGCCAACGACCAGGTCGCCTACCACTGGGCGCCGGTCCAGCAGGGAGGGGGGCTGGTCGGGATTGAGGACCGCCGGCAGCCGGCAGAGGAGTTCCTTACCCCTGCAGCGGATGATGCCCCGTGGTGGCGGGTGGAGCTCAAGGACGGACGCACCATCGCCAATACCGACTTGCCCTGCCAGGTTAAGTCGCAGGAAGGGGAGCTCACATTCACCTGGACCGGTGACATTCGCGTGACCGTCGTGGCGCGGCTTGGTGCGGATGATCGGCTGCTGAGGGCGCGAATCCAGGTCGAGACCCTCGCTGAGGGCGAGGGTCTGCGCGACGTTGTCTTTCCGGTCGTCGACGGCATCCGGCCGCTGACTGAGAGCGCCGCCGAAGACCGTGTGCTGTTTCCCTTCCGTACCGGTTTTACGCGGCCGTCGCCGCTGGTCACGGGGGAGCCCCTGAAGATGCAGTATTGTATCGAGTACCACATGCAGCTTGCGGCCCTGCTGGGCGGCGGGCAGGGGCTCTATTTTGGCGACCATGACCCGACCTCGGCCTGGAAGGATTTTAGCTGGACACCAAATGCCGACACGCAGACGCTCGCCTACGCCGTATCGCATCCCGTGCTCGACTGGGGCGGCGACGAGCCTGTGACGCACTATGAATCGCCCGGGGACTGCGTGCTGGGCCCGTTTCAGGGCAACTGGTACGACGCGGCACGCATCTATCGCCGATGGGCGGTCACCGCGCCGTGGTGCGCCAAAGGCCCCATGGTCCAGCGTGATGATTACCCAAAATGGTTCCTGAACATCGACTACTGGGCCATGGGCCACATGGGCGATTACTATCAATGTCAGCGCGAATTCATCAAGCGTGACCTGTTCGATTTCCCCATCACCGTCACCCACGACTACGGCCACTTCAATGGCTGGACCATCCACGACGCCGGCCCGGAGTATTTCCCGCCGAAGCCTGGTTCAGTGAACTACCAGCGGGTGGTGGGCAAACTGCGCGACCGCGGCGCGCGCGTCCTGCCCTACGTCATGGGATGGATGTGGAACGGTGCGTCAGATGACTTTCGCCTCAGGGGAGCCAAAGAGAAAGGCGCCATGCTGGGCGAAGATGGCGAAAGTGTGATTTGGGCCGAACTCGAGCCGTCGGAAGAAAATATTGCGATGTGCCCGGCTTCGAAGATTTGGCGTGACAAGTTAACCGAGGTGTCGGTCGAATTTGTCAAGCGCTATCGTACGGGCGGCATCTATTTTGACTACTTTTCGACACACATGAACAACTGCTTTAACCCCAATCACGGCCATGCGGTAGCCGGAGGTGATTACTGGGCGCGGGGCGTGCACGATTTGTTTCAGCAGGTACGCGATAGCGTGCACCAGGTCGACTCCGAGGCCATGCTCTGCGCGGAAGACCTTGCCGAGTTCTGTATCGATGTGCTTGATGCGGCTTATGTGGGGATAACGGCCGACGCGCCCGTGTGGCAGGCAGTCTATCACGACTACATTCAGGTTTTTGGCGGCATGCAATGGATGGAAGAGAGTCAAATTCCGCTCAGCCGCCAGTGGCTCTACGGCCGCATCAGCCAAATCCCCGGCTCGCTTGGGTTTCCCAACGCCAAGCCGGAGACAATGGAGTGGTACCGCGACCTCCTGCGCTGCACTCACGAGTTCGCCCGGCCCTACCTCGGCTATGGCGAAATGCTGCGTCCTCCTGAGGTCACCGGGGACCTGCCCGTTCTTACGATGGAGGCAGCCGACGGCCCGTTTGAGACGCCGGCCGTTGAAGGCACGGCGTGGCGGGCACCCGACGGCAGCGTCGGCATCTTTTTTATGAACTACCAGGACCAGCCGCATCAGTTCAGCTGGAAAACCGACCTCGGCGAGATCGCCGGGCTGGACGCATCGAAGCAATTGCAAGTCACTGAGTGGACCGTCCAGGGCGGCGCCAAGCCGCTAAGGCAAATCGAAGGCGGCATCGTCGGCGACACGGTGGAGATACCGCCGCACGGCATGATTGGCCTGAAGTTGGAGGAGCTACCATGAGAACCTATGCGACAATCCTGTTGATATTTGCCGCCACTCCCGCGACGCTCACCGGTGCCGAGACCCTCAAAACGCCCGCCGGCTGTGTCGCTGCTGACAACGCCAAGCCGGGTCCCGAAGGTTACGCCGACCGCGTCATCCACGAGAAGACCGGTATCGAGCTGATCTTCATTGCTGGTGGCACGTTCGTGATGGGTACCGACGATCCCCAAGCCGCATCAAATGTCGCGCCGGCACATGAGGTGACGATCGCCCAGCCTTTCTACATGGGCAAGACAGAGGTCAGCAACGGCCAGTATCGCCGGTTCATGGAGGCGCAGCCCGATTACGACGGCGAAGCGGACGTCGATCCGGCGTATGACCTGTATTTATTGCACTTCAAGGACAAGAGCGTCATGTCCTCGGAGGATGAGTATCCGGTCGTCTGGGTGGGTTGGCACAACGCGATGGTCTTCTGTGCCTGGGCCGGCTTGCAACTCCCCAGCGAAGCGCAGTGGGAGTACGCCTGCCGCGCCGGTACAACTACCGCTTACTCTTTCGGGGGCGACGAAGAGAACCTGCACGACTACGCCTGGGCGGATCTGGCCGCCGAACACCTCACCCACCCGGTGGCGACGAAACTGCCCAACCCCTGGGGGCTGCACGACATGCACGGCAACGTGTGGGAGTGGTGCGCCGACGATTACATTTACCGATACGAAAACGCCCCATCCGACGGCTCGGTTCGGCTGGATCCGAAAGCGCAGACCAAGCCACTCCGCGGCGGATCGTGGAGCACCGGCCCCGGCGTTCACCGAAAGACGCCTAAATGGTTCGCTTCCAGCGCCATGGGTAGCGTGGCCCGTTTTCATGTTGCCCCAGGCAACGCCTGGCAAGACCGTGGGTTCCGAGTGATCTTGCCGCTGAAGCAGAGGGCGCCGTGACACGGTTTGCCAGAGTGATCCTCGGTTGAGTGCGAATATCGACCGCGGGATGAGGCATTGCGAATTTTCTGACAACTTCGATTTGCGTCCGGCTCTCGCTGGCTGAGCAGAGTCGTTAAGCCGCCCCATGGTGGCGGCACTTCGTCTAAAAAGGCCTGCCGGTTTCCAGCGACGCCACCAAAGCCTATGCTGAAGTGACCGCAAACAAGCGTGGTTGCGGGGCGATTGGCCTGTTGAGTGAGAGTTGTTTTCGCAATATCCGTAAGGAACCGAAGGAGTTGAAATGAACCCTTTGAACAAAAGTTGTTGGAACCCGGGATTGGTGGGGTGGGCCATTACGCTGGTTGCTTTCACTGGAAGTGCCTGCGGTGAATCGACACAACAATTCATCGCTGCGAATCTTGCCGGGGAGGCTGACGGTTGGGGTGAGACTCCGCAGAATGGCATCCCGTGCATGCAGTCTTATGGGCTGAATAATTTTTTGCGTTTCGAAGTGATCGTCCCCGATTCGGGAGCTGTTTACAAGATATCTTTGGGGTTGGTGAAGGTGACCAATGGCGGCTGTCTGAAGGTGTTCATTGACGACGAGCTGCAAACGGAAGTCGACACGTATGCCACCGGTAATCATCGCACATCGATTCCGGTTTGCGAAAAGTTCATTGCGCCCGGAAAGCATTCACTCAAGATCAAGAATATTGGTCAGAAGAGTGTGGGCGGTGGCAGTCACCTCTCGGTGATCGGGTTTGAGATTGCCAGCCAGAGCGATGGTGGAAAATGGAAGGTTGAAGAGAAGATCTTTCGCTTTACCCCGCTTGAGAACCAGGAGGCCTCCGGCCAGGCGAACTTTCTCCCTACCGGTTTGCCCCCCAGGCTGCAGGACGAACCATTTTCAATTCCCCCAGGCAGCAAGTCGGCTGACATTTTTTCTCACCCACAGGTCCAGGTCAACGAGATTCCGTTCCAGATCCCCAAGGTCGAGGATGTTCCTGAAACGGGTCGCCTGCTCGAGGAGCAAAAACCGCTTCAGGTCGAGCTTCCCGACTCGGCACGAGAAATCTTTCTTTTGGTCTGGTCAAAGATACCACCGATCGACACGGACTCCGGACCGCCCAAGAAACCGATTGCCCCGATTAACCAGAGTGAGCGATTCACGGCCGAAATCGTCTATCGCGACGGCACCTCCGATCACCTCGTCCCGCTGAACTTGACCAGCCGGGCCTATGGGCTGGAGGACGGGCTTTCACTTTACGTGGTCCATCCGACGTCCGAAAAAGTCCCCCAACAGCTGGTTTTTCACGACAAGGTGTACAAGTGTAGCTTTGCCCTGGTGGCGCTTACCTGTAACCAGGGCCAGCCGATCTCGCCTGAGCCTGGGCCGGGTGAAATCTCGCCCTGGTATCCGGTTGTCGACAAAAAGTTTCCCGCCATCACCAGCAAACCCGAGTCCAACGTCCAGCAGAACAGTGCGAGCGTCTCCGATGGGCGCATCGCCGCGGAATTCAGTCTTCAATCTGGCCTGGAATGGAAACAGCTTGGCTCACCCCTCTTTGGTGAAGTCACCCTGGACCGGTCTCCGGTATTTGCGATCAAGCACACCGACCAATGGATCGGATCGGACCGGTGGAAAGTGGTCGGCAGGAAAGCTTCGGACCATGGTGTTCTGATCGATCTCAAGTACGAGGACGAAAAAACAGACCTTCGTGCGGCAGTCAAGATTGGTCTCACCGAAGATGGGAAAATCAAAATGGGCCTGACCCTGGTAAACGAGGCGGGCGAACCTTTTTTGGGAAGAGTCCAGTTTCCGATCCTCGAAGGGCTCAAACTCGGTTCGCTGGAGGATACGTGGTATTACTTTTCCGAGAGTTTGGGCGCGGCCATGATTCACCACGACGAGGGGTATGTTTACGCCTCCCACGGGGCCGGGCATCCGCACCAGGTCGACTCGTTCTTTAATCCACACCAGTGGTATGCGCTGACTCTGTTGAGCAATGACCTGGAAGGCCAGTTTCACTGGTATGACCTGGGCAAGGCAGAAGAAGGAGGCTGGTACCGGCTGGAATATCTTGAAGAGTGGATTCAACCCGGTGCAAGCTGGAGTTTTCCCGAGTGCATGATTGCTATTTCGCCAGGTGACTGGCGGGCCAGTTTTCGTTTGTACCGCAACTGGGTGAATACCTGGTACAACCCCAAACCGCCGGCCCAGGACTGGTACAAAAGGTCGTTCCTGACAGGGACCTGGTACGTTTATTCGGGATTGGAAGGTCTGATTGCCGGAGCCCAGAGGGTTCGAGATCTGTTTGGTTATTGTGATGCGGTCACTCTCTCCGGGTGGCATGCCCGGCAGCATCCCGACAACCCAACGCATCACCCTGATTACACTTCCGGTGAGCCCGGTTTCTTTCATCGGCAGGAGTATTCGGGCGAATATGACCGGGATGCCCTGTTCCCGGTAGGAGGCGAAGAGAATTTTAAATCCTTCATTAAGAAGGCCGGCGACGCTGGCGTTCCTATCAGCCTTTACACGAATCCGATTCTCATCAACGAGAACGCACACCGGTTTGGGGCAAAGCGACACGAATGGGGTTTTGGGTATCGACCTGTCGACTACGGGGGCATGATGGGGTATGTCCCCTGCCTCTCGTTTCAAGAGTGGGTTGATTACGTGGTGGAGTCGGAGACATTTCTGGCCAGGGACCTGGGCGTCAAGATTCTCTACCTCGATCAGCTTGGGTCCGGCGCCAGTATATGCAACCATACGGACCATCCCCACAAATCGCCGGAACCGCACTTCTACGGTGAACGCGAACTGACCAAAAGGATCAGCGAGGCTATTCCGGAAGACGTGGTGATCTGCTCGGAGGCACACCCCGAAGATACCCGGCTTCAGTTCCAGAACAGCTTTTACCAGGGAGGCCTTCTTCGCTACCTCACGCGGCAGATCCAGGTTCCTATGAACATGACGCGGTTTGCCTTTCCCGACATCAAGTGTTTTAACAATATCTACGGTTACGGCCTCAAGGACAACAACTGGGAGCGTCTCAAGTTCGTACTCTTCAACGGCGACGCTTTGTTTATGTCGCGCGGCTACGACCCGGAGGGATTCATTGGCAAAGAAGCCACCCAGGATTATCGGAAATTGTTTCAGATTGAGCACGAGCATGCGGACGCATTTACCTCATCGGATGTCGAACCGCTGGTTCCCACCTTGCTTCCAGGGACCTTTGTCAACCGGTTCGGAACAGACGAAAAGGTGATCTGGACGGTGTTTAATGCCAACTACAGAACGGCCCGGGGAAAGCTGCTGGAGATTCCCGCCAGCGGGAGCGGCCAGTACGTCGATTTGTGGAATGGGGCCCCGATCACCACCAGCACTAAAGGCGACACCACCTGGCTGGTGGTGGAAATTGGCCCCAGGGATGTTGCCTGTATATCGCAGGCCCTCCCCTAGGAAGGCTGGCTCCTGGGAAGCTGGTCCCGGCTGCAAGGACGTTTTCGGGCGAGACGCACATAAGTGCGAAAGAGGGTTTCGTAAGCGGGCCTGTCTTTGGGTGGGAGCCGATGGCCATATCTACAGACGATTAATTTCAGGGAGGGGTCGGTGGCGCTGATTTGACAGACGCCGCAGCCAGGTTCTAAATCAGGTTGCACAAACGGCAACGAGAAAGAACTGGCGATTCAGCGGATGCCAGGATTTGTTACAATCAGGAGGACTCGATCACATGGGCCCTATCGCCGGATGAATGTTGTTGTCGCAGTTACACTTTTCGCTGGCCAGCGGCAACCGGTTTGTGCTGAGGCGGTCAAAGGTTGGGGATGGCATTTGTGCAGTACGGCTACGAGTGCAACAAAGAATAGGTAGCCGTAGGACATTGGTCCTGCTGTGGGATTGACTCAACTTCGGAAATCACAAAATCAAGGCAAGTCGTTGAGAATCGCACGGGTCGTCGCCTGTAGGCCAAAATCAGAGACTCAAGCCCCAGGACTTTTAAAACCGATGTTCCCTGCCCTGCTTTCGGCCCGCGTTCACGTCCATTCGCACCCACCGACGGTGGCCGTGCGTCCGCTGGGCAGGCGCACACCTTGCGCGAGTTCTGTGGGCTTAAGGTTTCGGTTTTTGGGGTTCAGTCTGCTGGTGCCATTGTTGTGCCTGCTGGGATGCAGTATTTCCCTGGCGGACTCCCCTGAACCTGCGGACGACCTGCCGACGATAAACCTGCGGGCTCATGGCGTGCCATCGGGATTTGGGTCGGGGCCGATCGAGGAAGGCAAGCGGGCGGTAATGGACATGTTCCGCAAACGTTTTCCTCACGTCAATCCGGTCAGTACGACCGGTCTGCAATTGCCTGGTGGCAGGCACCACGACATGTTGCCGTTTATGCAGATTGCCGGTGACATAGCCCCGGATGTGATGTCTGTCAATTTCCGGCAATCGCAAACCTACATCAGTATGGGTTTGCTCTATCCGCTGGACGATTACGTCGAAGAGTTAGCGGGCATAACGATCAAAGATGGTCATCTGCTCAACAACGACGACTACATTGCTGAGCTGAAGAAAGGTGCCAATTGGGCGCGCATTGAAGACCGGGTACCGAGGCAGTGCTGGGAGGTTATGCGCCGCATGGGTCGTGAGGGGGATGGGTACCACACGTACGCGTTTCCGATTGGTCCGGTTGCACTCGGCTTGAAGTATGATCGGGCGCTATTCTCGGAACACGCCGACGAAGGGGTTGAGTTGCGCCCGCCGCGAGACTGGGAAGAAATGCTGGCTTGGGCAAAAATCTTCACCGATCCGGAACGGAGCCACTACGGCATAGAAATAGCGGCGATGGAACCGGCGTTTGTGTTTGTGAATTTCCTCTACGGAGCGGGAGGAGATGTGGTCAAGCGGGTAGCCCCCGACGAGGTCGAGTACTTTCGAGACAAGAAAAATCTGGCCAACGTACAGGCGGGCGACTGGGTTTGCGTGTTCGATACGCCGGAAGCGATCGAGGCAGCCCACTTCTGGGCGCGGATAAGTCACGAGAAGGTGATCCGGGATGGGAAACTGGTCTGTCGAGGTGTGTATCAAACCTCCAACGAGGGGGGCGGAGATACCGTCCATTTCGGCATGAGTTTCAGATACCTGGAGGATCGCTTTCTGGGGAAAGCCGTGGACCAGACCTTTGGTTTCGGTCCTTTGCCGGCGGGGCCAACAGGGTTGCAGCGGAGCCAGTTCAATGCGCGGATGGTGGGGATCTTTGCCGGACTGAAAAACGACGATCGGCGCCGCGAAGCGGCATGGCAGTACATTCGATTTTTTGATGGCCCCGAGGCGCGCAAGGTTCGCGTGGAGAAACTGGTGGAAGCGGGCCTGGGTACTTTGATACCGAGCAAGCTCCTGATGAGCCACAATCAGGATGGTCGCTACGACAGTGTCATCCGTCGCATCTCACCCGACCTGGAGCGGACTCACCAAATTGCTGCTTCCGGCGGCGTTCCCGAGCCGTACGGTAAGAACTGCCAGTACGTCTACGACGAGATGCGTTTTCCCTTGATGGCGATTGCCAGTAACCAGGAAATTCGCGCCGCCATTGACGCAGGAGATAAGACGCGTGCCAAGGCCATTATCAAGGGGATCATGGAACGTGGTACCAAGCGGATTAATGAGAAGATGCTGGGCAACCTGTCACCTCAACAGGCCAGGCATCGTAACATCATCGCGTGGATTGTGATTGCGATCGTGTTGGTCAGCTTTGCGATTGTAATGCGGATGGTGTTCAAGGCCTTCACACCAGAGCACCATCGGGAACTGGCTGGTTGGCAGTTCGGTAAATATTGGAAGGCCTACCTGCTGGCCGCACCAGCCTTGCTGTTGATTGGGATCTGGATGTACTGGCCAATGCTCAAGGGCACGGTTATTGCGTTTCAGGACTACAGTGTCATGGGCGATAGCCAGTGGAGTGGGACCGAAAACTTCTCCGCCGTGTTGTTCGACAGGGAGTTTTGGATGTCGTTGTGGGTCTCGATCCTGTACGCACTGCTGTTCATGTTTTTTGGATTCTGCACGCCCATTATCCTGGCGTTTTTGCTGAGCGAAGTGCCACGCGGTAAAACCTTCTTTCGCACGATCTATTATCTGCCTGCTGTGCTCAGCGGGCTGGTCGTCATCATTATGTGGAAGAACTTTTACACCCCCGACGGGATGGTGAACCAGGTGCTCAACGGCGTGGTATGGGCACTTAATCTACTGCCCGGGATTCATTTCGGTTTCTTTCGCGAGGATTGGCTCTCCAACCCGACGTGGGCATTGTTCTTCTGCCTGATCCCCACGATTTGGGCCGGCATGGGGCCGGGATGTTTGATTTACATGGCAGCGCTGAAGACCATTCCCGAGGAACTCTACGAAGCAGCCGACATCGACGGCGCAGGGATCCGCCAGAAAATCTTCTCCATTTCGATCCCGATGATCAAAATCCTGGTGATGATCAACTTTACCGGCGCGATGATCGGTGCGATCCGTGGCTCGGGAGGTTACATCCTGGCCATGACCGGCGGGGGGCCATACACCGAGACGGGGGGGGCAACCGAAGTGATTGGTCTGAGGCTGTTCTACACGACGTTTGGGCACCTCAAGTTTGGCGAGGGTGCAGCAATGGCCTGGATTATTGGCGCACTGCTGATCGGCTTTACCGTCTTTCAGCTCAAGCGGCTCAGCAATGTCGAGTTCCGTGTCGCAGGAACCGATTGATATGCCGGTTATCAGTAAGATTGGACGGAAAGACTCGCGCGTCGTGAGTGTGGTCTTGTTGATCTACACGCTGCTGGTCATCGGGTCGGTCAGCATGATCTACCCGTTGATGCTGATGCTTTCCGGGTCGGTCAAGAGCAAGGCCGATTTCTACCAGATAACGCCGATCCC
The DNA here is from genome assembly GCA_965243695.1 of Lacipirellulaceae bacterium. GTDB lineage: Bacteria > Planctomycetota > Planctomycetia > Pirellulales > Lacipirellulaceae > JAKVCB01. Next base: position 82,616 of record CBDEWC010000011.1, read on the forward strand.
GCGTTACTTCTTCGACGACGACGTCCTGTGGGCCAAGTACGTTGAGTCGAAGTACACCGATCAATTCGAGGCAGAAAAGGCCCAGTTCGAGCCGATTGGGTATTGGCACAAGATCCGTCCGCCGGTGATCGATCCCCAGCAGCAAGAACGCGCACAGGATTTTATGGCCTTTCGGGCCGAGGCCGACTGGTCACTGGACTGGTATCGGTGCGGGCACCTGTTGCTGGGGCAGAATGAGCGAAAGTGTCTCCAACTCCTGCGAGAACGGTACGGAGATGTCGTTGCTTACTCCGACGCGGTAGGGGTCCGTTACAAGAGCTGGTCACAAGTCCAGACTCCCCAAACCCCTTTCGAAGCAAGGTATTACTTGTTTCCGCAGGGCATCATCTATTCACTCTTGGACGAGGTCAAACAGTCCGCCCCAGAGGCGGACCGCTTCGTGGTGAACCTGGATGGTGTGTTCTGGAACAGTTACCTCAGGCCACGTTGGGCAACGATCGAGAAATACAATGAAACCCATGGCACGGACTACGGCAATTATCAGCAAGTGTTGCTGAGTCGTAGGGCCCCGAAATCGGGCCAGGCACGTGATGACTGGGAAGACTATGTCCGTAACGAATTGAACCTGGTCTATATTCGCATCGATCCTGCCCAGGAATCTGCTTTCAGGGAGTTTCTGGACGTGCGCTACGCGGGAGACATTGGCGAACTTAACCGGCAGTGGAAAACCACGTACGCGAGTTTCGATGAGATACCGTTGATGAAGAGGGTCCGTGGTACGCCGCGCGTCTATTTGGATTACGCCAATTTTGTTACCAACAAAAAGCAATGCCCGCTTGAGTCGCTTTCGGTTTACGGAGTGCGCCAAGGTTTCGAAGAATTCCTCGCCAGCAAAAGAGGAGTTCCGGTAAGCCAGGTGCCCCACCAGGCGCTACCGATCGTTGCGGTGGACCGAGCCGATTTCGCACAGCAAACCGGTGCCTTGCGGTCGGAGTTCATCAAGCGCAACTACATCAAGGTACTCGACTATATCCTGCTGCATGGCAATGGCGTCCGCAACACGATCATTTACTGCGGACTGATGATCCTGGTTACACTCCTGGTCAATCCCCTGGCCGCCTATGCGCTAAGTCGCTACAAGCCGCCAAGCAGCTACAAGATGCTGTTGTTTTGCATGCTGACAATGGCCTTTCCGGCCGAGGTGACGATGATTCCCGCATTTTTACTGTTGAAGCGGTTTCCGCTGGTTGGGCTGGTGGTGGCGGCGCTGGTGGGCTTTTTGGCAGCCTGGTTGGTGGGCCGGCTACGTCCTGGGTTAGGTGAGGCGACCCGGGGAATCCTGGGGGGGCTTGTGGGGATTGTGGTTGGTTTCTACATGATGCCTCGACTCTTTGGCGAAGGTAGCGCCCATGTGAGCCTGCTGAACACTTTTTGGGCGTTGGTTCTTCCGGCCGCGGCCAACGGGTTTAGTATCTTCCTGCTGAAGGGTTTTTTCGATTCCTTGCCGCGGGAACTTTACGAGGCGGCCGACATCGACGGCGCCGGCGAGTGGACCAAGTTCTGGACAATTACGATGAGCCTTTCCAAGCCGATTTTGGCCGTGCTTGCCCTGGCCGCGTTCACCGCTGCATACAGCGAGTTCATGATGGCGCTGGTCATCATCCCCGACCCGGAAATGTGGACCCTTATGGTGTGGCTGTTTCAGCTTCAGAGCGTGGCCGAACCGTATGTTGTCAACGCCAGTATTGTGATTGCGGCGATCCCGACTTTTCTGATCTTCTTGTTCTGCCAGAACATCATCATGAGGGGGATTGCGGTTCCGGTGGAGAAGTAACCCAAAAGGGCTGCGTCCAGGCAAACTTTTCACCGGTGCCCCAACACTCAAACCGAACATAGCCCGCGTCGGCTGGGACCTCGACTTCAATGTGCGGTCCATCGGCGACTTTTAGGCGCTGGCCGTGCTGCGTGATCGCCACAACCCGCTGGGCATCGGCAGTCTCTATCTGCACGTGCGCATCCTCGACCCGAATGCCGGTGATCGCTACGCCCGTCGACGCGTAAAAACGGCCCTGCTGCAGTGCATCGACAATTCCCGCAGGGGTTCGCTCTGCGGCCCATACAACATTCCAGCCGAGTTCGACGTCCCCGGTTGTCGCGTGGCTATCGTCATTGGCAAAGCCCCACAGCTTTTGCCCTTCCGACAGCAACAGGTCCCACTTGTTGGTTGCATAGGGACTGCCGTTGAGTCGACCAATCACCCCGTTGTAGATTTCCAGACCGCAGACCCCGTTCCACTTTCGCAGGTTCTCGAGCGAGCAGTGGTTGAAGTCGGCCTCTCCGCGGGGATACGACCAGTTTGGGTGGCATGCAACCACGATGCCGTCGCCCTGTTGGGAAACCGCGTCGAGGCATCGCTGCCGGTCGGCGTGCGGATCGACGAGCCGCTCTGCGGCAATGTGCAGCATGTGCGGACCGTTCGCAGTGATTTCGTTACCCGGAATCAAGACCAAATCGCCCTCGGCGACCTCGCGCAGCTCTTCGGGAGAAGTGAAAACGTCGTGATCCGACAGCATGAGAAAATCGTATCCCCGGCGGACATAATCGGCGACCACCTCCGGCCGCGACCGGTCGCCGTCGCTGTGGGTCGTGTGGGCGTGCAGGTTGCCCCGCAAGGGTTGCCTCTGATCAATGGCGGCATAGGGGTGTTCAAGGGTTGCCATCTGCGCGGAACCTCTGCTGTGGGGAGAACGTGAATCGAGTCTGAAGGGAGCGACGATTGTAGCGGATTGGTTTTGCTTCCCATAGGGGAGCCGGTTTGCCCGGCGAGCGGTGGAGTTTTGTTGAGGGGCCAAGCAGTCTGTGCGCCGCGACTTGCCAAGCACCCTTGTGCGCTGCGACTTGCCAAGCACCCTGTGCGCTGTGAATTGCCAAGCACCCTGTGCGCTGTGAATTGCCAAGCACCCTGTGCGCTGTGAATTGCCAAGCACCCTGTGCGCTGTGAATTGCCAAGCACCCTGTGCGCTGTGAATTGCTAGTGGACTATTCGATAAACCAACTCGCAGGGATGATGCGCTGTTTGACACCGCTCTTGTCGCCGAGCACGCCCAAGCCATGGTCGTAGACGACCAGCACGTTGCCATCGTCAAGCACCAGCGCATTGGGGTAGCCGACACGAAGTACGCCGGGGGCGCGATGATATCGCTCGACGTTGGAGGGCTGGTAGAAGCCGTAGTCTTCCCACTGTTCAATCACTTCATAGCGATCGGCCGGCGGCGGGCGGACAACCGTCGTGTCGTCCAGCGATTCGAGGTTCTTGAAATTCTCCCAGGTTTGTCCTTCATCGTGTGAGACCGCACATGTCAGTCGATGGCGATGAAAGCCCGAGAGAATTTCCTGCCGGGAGACCTGTGTCCAGATGGTTAAAAGTTCACCGCCGGGCAGGCGTTTAAGGTAATGCGGGGTATAGCCGGCCGCGTATGGCAGCGGCTCGGGGCGCGACCAGCAGATGCCACCGTCTTCCGACCAGCATCGGTAACCGCGGCCGAGCTGACAACGCAGGTGCATGAGCAGTCTGCCGTCTTTCAGTTCAATTACCGCCGGCTCTTCCAGGTCGTACGCCGCGCGGTAGTCGCTGACAAAAAGTTCGCTGAGGGATTGGGTCCAGGTCAGGCCTTGGTCATCAGATACGTAGACGTATGCATACGACACGCTCGGCGAGATCATGCTCTCGGCCTGGCCGGTTGGATCGTAACTGATCCACTTGAACACCGGCACGACGATGCGTCCGGTGCTCATCACGATCGCATGGCCGGTGCAGCAGATGCCGAAGCGCGGCTCGACAACAGACACGTCCGCCCATGTTTGCCCATGGTCTGAACTTGTGGCGAACACCGTACCGCCGTCGCGGCCGGTGCGACCCTTAGGGACGTTGCGCGTTGAATAGACCATGCCCAACTTGCCCGAAGCCAGGTTCAGAACCGTGATGTGATGACAGTCGTTGGCTTTGCCATGGGCGTTGTTTTTATTCCAGGGCTCGCTCCAGGTTTGGCCGTTGTCGGTCGAACGCTTGAATCGCGTGCAGGCGAAATGCTCGGACACATCGCCTTCGACCATGGCATCAAAAGCACTGAACAGGATGGAGCCATCGTCGCACTGACATAGCATGCCTTCCATCGCCCCGGGATTTTCCCGCGGCTGATCGGCGTAGCTGAACGGGAATTGATCCACCTCCAACGGCTTGCCGTTGCCGGATGAAGGTTCGTTTTTGTGCAGTTCCGTGTCGACGACCATCGTTTGCTCCTTACGCTAGGCGAGCCAGTATCGCTGCGGGGTGCTGTTGGGGAGGGGAAGATTCATGGCCGTTGGATGGATGGTGCGCCGGATGGATAGCCGTTGGAGGTGCCCATTTGGAGGTGCCCGTTTGGGGTGCCCGTTTGGGGTGCCCGTTTGGGGTGCCCGTTTGGGGTGGATGGGGAGCCGATGTTTGGCAGCCATTCGCGATGCGGTCCGATACCATCGGCCAATATTTGCATCAACGCGAAATCGAATTCGAACGGAGCGACGATTGTAGCGGATTGGTTTTGCTTCCCATAGCGGAGCCAGTGTACTCGGCGAGCGGTGGAGTTTTGCTGGGAGGCCAGTTTTCTACATGCTGTGATGGAGTCCTGGAGGTCTCAAGCCGTGTTGGGGCTGTGAGGCAGGTTGCTGGGGTTCCCCTTTTGGCTTCCGATACTATTTTTGTGGGGGCATTTTTTTGCGACCCGTTTTGCGACCGGCAACAAGGTTGGTGATGCCATGCGTTTTACGGGTTTGGTTTTTACCGCTTTGGCCGTGGAGTGCTCCAGTGATCGTAGAACCTCCAGTGATCATAGGACCTCAAGTTGCGAGAGCCTACCAAGGATGGGACTGGGTGGTTCGGGTCACCTTGGTGAGAACGAATTATTTTTGCGATCCTAAATGGGTCATTCTGACCCGGCGTCACTCAGAATTTAAGCACGTCTAGGGGTTTTTTCGAAAAGGGAGCATTTAATTTCGCCAGGCCCAAGCGGTTAGTTTTCTAAGCAAGGCGGGAATGTTTGTCAAATTGTTTGACAAGCAGTCTAACTCCGATTTATACTAAAGCTTGTCTTGTTTATGGAAAAGTAACATCCGCATTGTCTATGTACAGGTAGTGGTAACAAAGTGTGTTGCGTGGCACGCAGCCACTGGGAGTACTTTTTTTCTGTTTAACTAGGGAGGTGTTCTAATGAAGTATTTTGTCATGAGCATGTTGGCCGTAGCAGTCTTGGCCGTTTCCGTTTCCGCTCAAACCCAAGTGTTGTGGGAAGAGGATTTCGAGAGTTACGCAGATGCAACAGTAACCAGCACCACGGTGAAGTGGGCCGGTTCCCCGGATGAGGGTTTGATGATCCGTGGTTACAATGAGGATTCGGCTGAAGGCCAGCGTGTGGATCCAGATGGAATGGCCTTGGACGGCAATTCGCATAAGGAACAAGGAGTTACCGGTCGGAAATGGGCAGTCTCGAGGGCGGTAGGTGTCCCCGGTCCTTCGGCGAACGCTACGGAGTATAAGATTGAATTCGATGCGAATGTCTCACGTGGCCATAATTCTAACGGCACAGCGAACTCTGGACTTTATTTAGAATGCGGCGATAGCGCGGTTTGCGGCGAGTTTGGCATTCATTTCTCGCGGGCCAATGGCAAAGGCTGGGGCTTCATCAACTCTGGCAGTGGACTGGCCAACGTCGGTGAATACGATAACCACGCGTGGGGCTCCGGCACGGCCGCAGTTTCGATCATCCTCGATAAAGCAACCATGCAGGCAACGGCGACCGTTGGAGGAAACAGTTTTGCTCCTCAGACTTTCAGTCAAAACGTTTGGGATAATCTAAACGGCTTTCGTATCCGCAATGACATTGCTGGTGTTGCCCACCACGACGCCAACACTGGCATGGATGTCGACAACATCAGGGTTAGCCAAACCATTCCTGAGCCGGCCACCATGGGTTTGGCCCTGTTGGCACTCTGTGGTTTGGCAGTGATTCGGCGCAAGCGATAGAACAAAAATTTTGTTTAGGGAGTTCACTCAAGTTCCCTGGGGTGAAGCACAGCTTTGCCTCAGGGAGCGTTTGTATTGCTAGGCCACTGAGGAGAGAGGCTGGCAAGTGGGTTTTGCGAACTGAATGCTGATGTCAATTCGACGGTTTCGGCAGCGCAATCCGAGCGGCGTAGTATGATATTGGGACGGCAGCCTTTTTTTTTTTGTTTCTCCATTGTGCGAAAGCATGGGTATAAAAATGAGGTTTAAAAAATTTGTCGCCTGCAGTGTGGTTGTGGCTGCGCTGTTTGTTGTGGCGGTTCCTGCCAGTGCAATAACGCTGTGGGAAGAGGATTTCGAGAGCTACGCAGCTGGAACACAGATTGGTACCACGGCAAAATGGCTGGGCTCCCCGGATGAGGGTTTGATGATTAATGGTTACTACGACGAGGAAAATGTCTCGAGTGTAGGCCAGCGTTTGGATCCGGATGGAATGACCTTGGACGGCAATTCGCATAAGGAACAAGGAGTCACCGGTCGGCTTTGGTCGGTCGCGAGAGCGACCATTCCCGGTCCCGCGACCAACGCGGAACTGATTGATTTGACGGTGAGTTTCGATGCGATTGTGCAGCGCGGCAGTAATTCTAACGGCACAGCGAACTCTGGACTTTATTTGGAATGCGGCGATAACGCGGTTTGCGGCGAGTTTGGCCTTCATTTCTCGCGGGCCAATGGCAAAGGCTGGGGCTTCATCAACTCTGGCAGTGGACTGGCCAACGTCAGTGAATACGAGGAGTATGCGGGTGGTTTCTATTTCGGCGCCAATACCCCCGTCTCCGCTTCGATTACGCTCGACAAAGCAACCATGATGGCATCGGCGACCGTTGCAGGCCATGATTTTACTCCCCAGCCTTTTGATCAATCCGTTTGGGATGGTCTTAACGGCTTTCGTATCCGCAATGACATTGCTGGTGTCGCCCACCACGATGCCAACTTCGGCATGGATGTCGACAACATCCTCATTACGTCGAACACAGCCACCGATTTCACTTGGAAGGGCGGCTCGGGTGACTGGGATCAGGCTACCAATTGGACTCCTGGCGGAAGTCCAGGCAACGGGATGGCCACCTTAAGCGATGACACAGTGTTGTTTGGTGGTACGAGCGGTGCGACTTCGACAATCTTTACTGACAGCCAGGTAGACATCAATCAGATTCAGTTTGACAACGAGACGGCCAGTCATCTTATTGTGGGCCCTGGCGGGGTGAACATGATTACCACCACCGAGGACACGCCGGTGGCGCCCTTGGTCAGGGTTTTAGCAGGTGACCACACATTTCAGACTCCATTCTCGATCGGTGACGATACGACCATCACTGTCGACAGTGGTAGTCTCACTTTTGACAACCAGGTTGACCTGGCAGGCCATACGCTCACCCTTTCGGGTACCACGTCGTTTAATCACAGCGTGGTCGATAGTGTCGGGGGCGGGTTGGTAGTGCTACTTTCGGGAGAGGTCAGTGGCCTGGGTGACATCTCCGTAGTGCCTGAGCCAGCGAGCCTGGCCCTGGTCGTATTGGCCGGGTTTTTTGGCCTGGTTTGTCGTCAAAACCGGAAGGCCGTTCTCTGAGCGGGAAGCGAATTCGAAATTTGTGACATCCTGACCGGCAACACTGGCCATCGAGCCAGCGGAGTGACCTGTCAGCCCAACGTTCATAACCACCCATTCTCGGCCCCGTTGCCGAGAATGGGTGGAACCGTTTTGGGGCGGGCCGGTGACCTCTTTGGGTGGCTGGCTTTCCTTGTGGGGGGCCAAGTTCCGAGGCGCAGTAAGCGGGAGCGGATGGTCCAGCCTATTGCCGGTCCAGCATGCGGTTGTGCGAAAAAGTCCGGAGGACAGCCACCTCGCTAGTAATAGCCCGGAGGTGGGGTCCTGTTTCACAGAACCGGTGGACTCTAGCGACAACAGGGGAACACGGCTAAAATCTCCGCCGGTGTGGTTTTATCACAGGCCTGCAAATTCACAGGATCGATGATGAGCAACGACAACAAGCCTTACTCCTTTATCTACGAAGCTGAGTGGAATGATATTCCCTGTTCGGACTATCCGCTGACTCCCGATCGATTTGTGGCTGAGAGCATACGGCTGCTGGAAAACACGCAGGTCGACGCGTTGTTCTACAACCTCTGCTCGAGTGACGGGTATTGTTGCGATTTGAACAGCGGCCAGATACTGATGGACAACTGTGAAACCCTGAGCGATGCCTGGGTTTGGCGATACCGGGAAAATACCAAGAAGATGATCGAGGCGGATGCCAACCCACCGAAGCTCGCGGTGGAACATGGCCACCGTCTCGGGCTCAAGGTCATACCCGTCGTGCGTATGAACGACATGCACGACATGTTTTACAAGGATGAAGTAAGCAGTTACAAATTGGAAAATCCCCATTTGTTGCTGGGCTATGGCAAATACAACGATTGGGAAAAGGGCGCACAGCGCCATCCCAATCGCGAGTCGATGGAGTCTTTCACCTGGGGTGGTTTTGACTTTGCGCACCAGCAGGTGCGGGATCGCAAGTTGGCTGTCATCGAGGAGTTTCTCACGCGCTGGGACAATGACGGTATCTCCCTCGATTTTGATCGCGATCCCTGGTTTTTCCGCCAGGAGGGCCAGCACGAAAATGCGGCACTGATGACCGACCTGGTAAGACGTGTTCGCGCCGTGGTGGATAAAGTATCCAAAGCGCGTGGTCGACCACAGTCCCTGCATGTTCGCGTGATACCCGATTTGGATACCTGTTGGCAGCGTGGTATGGACGTAAAGACCTGGGTCCAGGAAGGGCTTGTCGATGCTATCTCGCCCGGGTGCGGATACATGACATTTACGCAGGACCTAAAGCCGTGGCTGGAGTTGGTGCGAGGCCATGCTTGTTGGATTTATCCCTGCAATAACCACTGGAAAGTTCCGGAAGTGACCCGTGCCTGGGCAAAACTCATGTACCAGCGCGGTGCTCACGGTCTTTATCTCTTCAATTGGGGACACCTGCTCCACGGATTTGACAAGGATGCGACCTCCAACGCCGGACGGCTGGCTACCGTTTGGTACGACGAGTTGCATCCATGTTACTACGAAGCATTAAGGCAAATCGGTGAAGTCGAGACCATGCGTTTCGGAAATGCGACATACGACCTCGAATCGATTCCCCATAAACCAATGTCCGGGGAAGCGGGAGCGAACAAAAGACAATCCCGTGGCATCAACGCGATTGAACTTCCCATCGAGATGACGGTTGGTCGGCACACCATCAACCTTCCCTGCGCTGAAGATCTGGCAGGCGGGAAGGAAAAAGGAGTGTCACCCCGGTTAAAACTCAGGTTCAGGGTGATCAATTATACGGCACCCGATGAATTCGAAATAAGGTTTAATGGTCAGCCAATCGACACTGCGACCGGAACCCAGCGGTCGGTTTTTATCATGGGCAACGATACCTGGTTTGAGTATCCCCTGGCACCTGCTGCCGTCACGTGCGGCGACAATGAATTGGCGTTTAATGTCCTAAAGCTTAACAAGCAGATGTCGGTCACGCCCGTGTTGGCGAATGTCCAACTGGTGGTGACCTATCGGTGGTGAATTGCCGGTGGTGAAGCGCCGGTGGTGAATTGTCGGTGGTGAAGCGCCGGTGGAGAAACACCGGTGGAGAAACACCGAGGCGTGTGCACCGGTTCAGTGTCAGCCCAGTTGCAGGTAGACAAGTTTGTTTTCTGGACAACTCATTGGGCCGTGTAACCACCGTCGACCGTCAGGCCGGTGCCGGTGATGAACGACGCTTCGTCCGAAGCCAGAAATAAGATGGCATAGGCCACTTCGCGAGGGTCGGCAAGGCGTCCCATGGGTAGCAGTTCTAGTTCCTTTTCGATCAATTCTTTATTTTCGGTCGCTGCAATCTCCTCGCGTGTCATCGGCGTATTCATACCGCCTGGAAAGTACGCAGTTGATTCGTATGCCGTTTTTGGCATAGTCGATTGCCGCCTGCCGCGTGAGCTGGAGGATACCTGCCTTGGTGGGCGCGTAGATGCTCTGGGTCATCAGTCCCACGACCGATGAAATGGAGCCGACGTTTACGATCGCGCCTTTGTCGTGGTTGAGCATCTCAGAGAGAGCATACTTCATGCACAGGAACGGTCCGCGAAGATTTACGTTCGTGCAGCGGGTCCACTGTTCCAGCGGCGCGTCGACCACGGTGTAGTTGTAGTGTGCCCCGCCGACTGCGGCATTGTTGACCAGCACGTCGATGCGGTTGCCGTAATCAAGGGCTGCACGGATGACGGCCTTCACCGCTTCGGGATCGGCAACGTCGGCTACCACGGCGATTGCGTCACCACCGGTGCGTGTGATCTCGCCAGCGACACGCTCGGCGTTGGCCGAGTCGATGTCTGCAATGACGACTCTTGCGCCCTCTTCGGCAAAGAGTCGGCTGGTGGCTTCTCCAAGTCCCGCACCGCCACCTGTGACGATGCAAACTTTGTCTTTGAGTCTGTCTGGCATCTTAGCGCCTTCCTGGATTTATCTTGACTGTTGTGGAAAACTCCACCGGCGTGCCACCGCTCTGGAGCCTGTTTTACTTGACTGCCTGCACCCGCCTGGCAAAGCCCATTTCGCTGTTATCCAGCCCGGTCGCTGTTAGTCCGATCGGGTGGTGTCGACGATGAATGCATTGAGCAGCGATCCCGATGCCCACGGAAAGTACGCCGACCACACCTGGCCGTCCCCCTGGTGCGCCTGATAAACATCGTAGGTCTGGTAGTACTGCTCGGTACACTGCCCAACCGCCCCAAAACCGTACTCGCCGTCGGTGCGGTTGTATGCCTGCCGCGCCCAGGCGAGCGAGTCGTTCAGACGGCTTTCGAGGTAGGGGTCGCTGGTGTGTTGCAGGTAGTAGTGCAACTCTTCGAGGATTTCGCCTCCATAGGCGTCCAGGTGTTGGTTGTGCGTGCTGGTCACCTTGCTGCCGCTGCTGGACCAGTCGCAGACGGGGTAGCGGTGTTGCGTGTTGTGTCCAAAGCGGTAAGTGAATGCATAGTGCAGGACGTGCCCGGCCCGTTTGAGCCATTTTGCCTCGCCCGTCTGGCGGTGCAGTTCGGTCAATGCGCGAATCAGTGCGTAACTGGAGCCAGAATCCTGGGCGCCGGCGCAGTCGAGGTCTACCCCGATCCATTCCAGTCGGGTGAACTGCTGCCAGTAATGCTCGACCGCGGCCAGGCCAGCGTCGGTCATGCCGGTCATCAGCAGCGGTGCCACAAAAAAGCAACCACCGAAACCGGCGAACGTGGTGGGTGAGCCGTCCGCTGGCGAGAACCCATGGGGGAAACGGCCATCGGCCCGCTGGGTGGGAAGCACGCGCTGAAGGACTGACCTTGCGATGTTGCCCCAGGCTTTGCGCGACGGGTCGTCTTCGACCATTTTTAGCAGGAGGTAGCAGGCGTGGCCGTTGACTAGCGCGGTGTGTCCCAGGTCGTGCCACCAGTGATTGGGTTGCCAGCGTCCCTGGAAGTAAACGTCGTAGAACAGGCCCGTGTCGGCGCTTATCGATTCAGCAACGCCCCGGTCGACCATGTCGGCGCCAATTTGCAGGTAACGTGGCTCGCCGAGGATGCGCCCGGCGTTCATCAGTGGTCGGGCGATCTGACAGAGGCCCGCCCACGCCAACAGCAGCGCAGGGTCCTGGAGTGCGTCCGCATGGCGGAGCATTAAAAAGTAGCCGTTGTCGGGATTGATGCCATCGGTGACCAGGGTTTCGGCGACGTCGCGCATAGCGGTCAGCGGCCCCGGCCCCTCGCGGGGAGATTCATGAATTTGCTCGTACCAACTGGAGATAAACCTTTCGTAGGCAAATCGATCCTCCGCTTCGCTTTGGTACATGCAGAATCGACATGAAGTACCGACCGCACTCTCAGGCATGATCGGTTCGACGACGCGGCCGGGATGCAAACGGTGACAGACAATGCGGCCGGGCCAGTCGAGGGAGCCGATCGAAACGGTGATCGAGTCGCCACCGGCAGCGGTCCAGAGACCAATGCCGTTGTAAGTACCATGATTCGTTGCCTCTTCAATGCCTAATGCCACGAACTGGCCGTCGAATGTCGCGCTGACCGATGGGACCGCTGCGTGATCGGCGCGGAAGTGCCAGCTGTGGCTGAAATGTCCTTTTACGCCCCCGGCGCGATAGGCCAGCTTTGGTTCTCCGCCGGTGCCCGACCGGTGATTGGCCACAACGCCACGGTCGGCGTTGTTGGTGCCGTACAGCGTGGCCGGGATCATGAAGTAGGGTTGGGTGTCGTTGCGTAGCGACACGCGCATCAGGATGATGAACGGCTCTGTTAACTGGCAAGCGGTGATTTCAAGTTGGCCAACCCGCAGTGGCCCGTCGTCGTCGTCGAACTCGATTTGTAATTCGCAGCCCGAGGCGAAACGCACGGTGGTTGCGTTGACCCGTTTACCAATCTCCCCGGAGGGAATGCCGATCGACTGGCGCGCATCGAAGGCGGTTAGCAGTTCAAAGCTCAGTTCGGCGTCGGTCATGGGGCGGTTTGGATACGAGTAGCTGTTGGTGAAGGTGTGAAAGAGAGGTCAGGGTGGGCATTAAATCCCTTTTTCTCTCGGCCAAGCGGCCGGCCGGGCGATCGGGTTTGCCCCGGTTTGCCGTGAGCCGCCTTTACAAATAGCGTAAACGGCCCGACCTGTAAACGAGAAGTGCCTGAAAACGCGGAGCCAACGATGCCCAAAGCGGCCGCATGGTTCACAAGCGGTTTGAGGGTGCGTCCGAGCGAGTGACCGAGCGTGTTTGGGGTCAGTCCACCAGGACGGTCCTGAGGGAGGTGGGGCCGGGCGCCAAGGACCTTGGTTTGGACGCGGGAAATTGGGGCCGGTTTGGCAGGTTGGCGCCAGTTGGTGGATGGGCTACGGTCCAACCTTGAACATTTCTGGAAGGCGAAGGGCCCCTCAGGCGTCCGGTGACAAAACCTCGGGCCGTAAAATCTACGGCAGTCAAACCTATGGCAGTAAAAAATGGACCTTACTGAATTTACGGTCGATACAGGTAGCGAGAAGCTCAGTTGTACGCTTGCCTCTCCTGACGAGAAGCTGCGCAGTGAGGCATCCGGTCTGCTTCTGCATATTGGCGGTTCGCGACAGGTTGCCCTTCAGGATCCAGCACAGAATCATCCGACCGTGCTTTTTCTCGAGGCGGGACATTACGTTCTGAGTTTTGATTTGCCCCATCATGGTGATCGCGTTCAACAGTATGGTGAGAAACTTGTAGGCATGAGCCAGGCTCTTATCGCGGGGGATGATCCCTTCGAGCAGTTCGTGAGCGATGGCGTCGCCGCACTAGATTGGTGCCTTCATAAAGATATTGGCACCAACGGAAAGATTGTCGCCTACGGTATATCTCGTGCCGGATACTGCTGCCTGCGCCTGGCCGCGGCTGATGCCAGAGTCCGCGCTGTTGCGGCGGTATCGCCGGTCACCGATTGGGCTATCCTCACGGAGTTCTCGCAGTGCAATACCAGTCACCTGCGCATCGAGCGGTGGGTTGATCAGCTGGCCGACAAGGCGGTGTACCTGTGCATTGGCAGCCAGGACGAGAGGGTAGGAGTGGCTCCCTGCGTTCAATTTGGGATGAGGTTATTCGAGAAGCAGCAGGCACTCCCTGAATCCATTTTGTTCAATCAGCTTCACGTGGTGGACTTTGCCGGGCATTCGCCTGCGATGGTCTGGCGCCTTGATGCGGCCCGCTATTTGCTGCGTTTTTTTGAGAAACTCTCTGGCGACGTTTCGTCCCGCTCTCCCTGTGAGTGAAAGTGCCTTGGAGAGTTCAGCGGTCGCAAAAGGCGAAATTCGCAGAGCGCCAAGAGGCCCGCTGCGGGAGGTCGACACGCCACCGTAGTCCTCTCGTTTTGGACTTCGCGATCAGAGCCGATCTCGTAGAAACAGCAGGACCTCTTGCCGTACCTGTTCTGTTTCAAAGTGGCCTGTGTTCGGTCGCCGCAGCTGCCAGGCGTCCGGCGCGTCCGCGTCGGCGTAGACTTGTCGCAGTTGGTGGTCGATCCGATCAAGGCCCGCCGGCGGTGTGAGCAGGTCGTGGTTTCCCGCCACAGAAAGGTGGGGGCGGGGTGCGACAAGCGCATTGATGTCGCCCATCGAGAAATGCGAGAGCAGCCCCGGCACGTAGTAGTACAGCCCGTGGCTGTCGAGTTGGCGGGTCTCGATCAACGCGTCGAAGTCGGTCAGGCAGCAAAGGTCGACAATGACTTTCAGCCGCGGGTCGAGCGCACCGAGCCAGATCGACATCGTGCTGCCCATGGAGATGCCGATCGCCGCCAGCCGATCGGCATCGACCTCTTCCCGCCCGCAGAGGTAGTCGATTGCCTTCAGGTGGTCGTACACCATCAATCCCCACAGCACACGGCCGTGCCACAGTTCGAGCTTAAACGCCTCCGACTCGCCCAGGCCTCTGCGGTCGCCAAACAGGGGGAAATCAATGCAAAGGGCTGCCCAGCCGGAATCGGTTAGCGCTTTTGCGTACGGCGGGTCGACCAGGGCCGAGCGTCCCCGGATCAGTTCGTCCTTGCCCAGCACATAGTCCCCCCCGTGCGCATGGCAGTAGAGTACCGTGGGCAGCTTTCCCTTGGCATCGACAGGCTTGACGAAGTAAGCAGGGACCGGCTCGTCGTCATTCAGGTCCAGCAGCAGGTTCTCGATTTGGTACCCGTCGCGCAGGTCGGTCCGCACTACTTTTGCGGCGACCGGTCGATCGCGGGGCGGGAGCGGGCCGAGCAACTCGTAGAGTTGCTGTCGAGCCTCAGTATGTGGGTCAGGCGTGGTCATCGGTCATCTCCGGGTGTGGTGTCAGGCCACTCGTCTTGGATCTTGTTCCACAACTGGTCGAGTGTGCCTTGGAACCAGTGGATGACTCCGCGGACGGTGGCTTCCTCGCCGGTTCTTAGCGTCGGCCAGGTCGGGTTTGCATGGATGCAGGACGGCCAGGGCTGATGGTTCGAGGAGACCGAGCCGGGGCCGTCGATCCCGATTCCAACCACCCACCCGTCCTCGGTAACCCTTGCCATCAACACCTGGTCGAGTGCGATCGGAGGGTCGCCGGACCCAAACATCCGGTGATCGGGCAAGCCTGCACTGCCGACACACTCGGCGACGGTTCGCCACCGGCCGCCCGATCGCAGGTAGGTTCGGGTGGTGGGCTGATCTTGCATTGCCTCGTGTTGTCCACACTGCAGGCAGACCAGGTGGAGGCCGGGCTTACCAGGTTCCGGGCCGACCACGCTGCCTGTCAGGTGGAATCGTACGACATCGTCCTCCACCCAGGCATGGCTGTGAAAGTCGGTCTGCAGACGCCGTTTGACCTGGTCGGGGGCGGACCACCGGTAGCGAATCTCGGCCCCCGGCCGAACGATCTCGGTTTCGACATCGCCCGGGAAGATGCGCTCATGTTGGTCGCGGCTGCGGACAAACTCAGGGAGCCGGCAAACGATCGACTGGCCCAACCATTGGCGGTGCGTAAGCACCAGGTGTGGCTGACCGGAGACATAACTCAACGAGATTGAAGGCATGAGTGGCCCTGTCGAAGTAAAACGGCAGCCGCTGGAGACGGACGAGAATTCACCATTCGCAGAAACGCTGGGTCAGGCTGCTGCTTTCCATCTACGACTTTGACTATCCACTCTACCATTTTCCGGCGGCGCCGCAGAGGGAAAGATTTGACCTGCGGGCTAACCGGTTTTCGGTTTGTGTGTCTATCGCTACCTGTACCACGGGCGGTCACTTCCGGCAGAGAGAGGTGCGGTGCGGTTGGAGCGGTTTGGGGTCGAGGGGGGGAGCAGGCAATAGCCTCTTGGGGCGCTGGGGCTCTTTAGGCCTTGCCATCCCATACCTCAGCCAGTGGTACCCGCCTCCCCTCGCGCTGGGCAATCGTCGCCGCCTCAATGATGGCAATCGGCTCGAGCATCTGTTCGTAGGGGACGGGAGGCTTGCCGGTGTCGATCATCTGTCGGAACATTTCGACGATCCTCCGCGTGCCGGTGTGGAACTCGGGGTCACCGATGGCCGGCGAATGGACCACTCCCTGGTTGCTGTACGCAGAGGCGAAAAAAGAGCACGTTTGCATGAAGACGCGCTGTGGTCCGTTGATGACGAACGCCTCGCGACCGTCGGGATAATAGAGCTGGATACACTCCAGCGGGGTGGCTCCCAGGCACTCAACCCACTCGACACCGTAGCCAAACAGGCCCTGGGCTGTGGCCAACCCATGGATCACCGCGGAGTTGACCGAGCCTACGCCCTTGACGATCAGGAGGCCAGGTTCGCCAATCTCGGCAAACCGGTTTTTAAAATGCATGCCGACTTCGGTGTGAGCCAGGATCGACGCGGTCATGACGGTGGTGTTGTTGGCCTTTGCCACACGGAGGATCTCCTGGGCATCGGTGAGTGTGGCGGCGAACGGTTTATCAACGAACGTGGGGATGCCGCGTTCCAGGAAGGGGCGAGCCAGTTCAAGATGGTCGGCGCCGTCGCCCGGGCTGCTCGAATCGGCAATGTAGGCGGCGTCAATGCCTTCGGTCGCCTCTTGGAGCGTGTCGCACACAGTCGGGCGACTGAGAAAGGTTTGTGAGAGTTGTTCGGCCCGGCCAGGGTAGGTACCGTATTGCAGGATGGGGTTGCCACTTTCGTCCTGGCCCTTTTCGAAAATCCGATCGAATAGCTTGCTGATGACAAAGCCCTCAACCCGCTCGATTTTAAGCCGGGTATACTCGTTACCCTCTTTGAAATAGTTGTGAATGCCGGGGCGGGTGGGTGCGTCGTCGTGCACCGTGGCGAGGGTAAGCACATCCGGTTCGTCCATGAAAACGCCATACCAGTAGGCGTGTGTGTCGCAGCGGACAATGGCAAGGCGGGTCAGATTCGTAGGGGCCATGCGAAAAATAACCTCGGCGGTGGGCCCTCGGGAAATCACGTGTCTGGCGGGCCTGTGACCATTGAAGGCCAGTCTACTTGTTTCCCCGCGGCAAGTCACCGCCCTTGACGGAGCGGAGACTGACGGAGCGGAGATTGACCGAGCGGGGACTGACGAGCGATCGATGGTCGGTCGGGGAGAGGACGGAGTCGAAAGCAGCTCGGTGATCAACCCTTGACCATTGCGTCGGTGACGCGTTAAGAAGTCACCTGGTGATTTGTAACCTGGCCAACATTTGTCACCTGGCTAACATTTGTAACCTGGCCAGCGGAGCCGTGTCGTACCAAGAAAGCCCCTCATGAGCGCAACTGGCGCTGAAAAATCCCTGGGAATGGCGGTCGTCGGCGTTGGTGCCAGAGGGACCAAGACCGTTCGTGATGCCGTGAGTCTCCCATCGATCGGCCTGGTGGTTGGCTGCGAACCGCTACCCGATCGTGCTGACAGGGCCCGGCAAGAGTTCGGCATACAGGTCGAGCCCGATTGGTCGACGATGATAGGCCGCGATGACATTCAGCTGGTGTATGTTGCCACCCCGAACGACCAGCACGAAGAGGTTGCCTGTGCGGCCATGGAGGCGGGCAAGTCGGTACTCTTGCAAAAACCGATGGCGCATAATATCGATGCATGCCGACACATCATGCAAGTGCAAAAGGAGACGGGTGCTTTTCTTCAGATTGGTTTTGAGTGCCGGTATAGTTTGCTTTACAGCAGAGCCAAGGAGATCCTCGGCAGTGGTCAGGTGGGGCGTATTCGCAACTTCCATATGGATTACTTCCAAAGCCTCTGGCATGTGTGGCTGGATCACGCCGGGGGATGGAAATGGCTGAGTGAGCGATCAGGCGGGTTGATCGCGGAAAAACTGTCGCACTACATCGACCTGTTTCAGTGGTATACCAATTCGGTGGTTACCGAGGTCGATACCTTTGCCGCGGAACCGGTGCTCTCGTACTTCAAGACAACAGACACGGTTCACGTTGGCATGCGGACTGAGAACGGTGCTGCGGGTGTGATTACTTTTTCGTTCTGTCGCGCCAGCACCGCCGAGAAGGACCAGGCCGAGGGGGTCGATGGAGGAGGGACGGGACACTGTATCGAACAGACCTTGATTGGTGAGAAGGGGAGTCTTCACCTGCACGATTCCCGCGTGCTGGATCTGTACCTCTACGATAGTGATGGTCAGACTCGGCCCTATCTTGCAACGAGCCATCAGTTCCAGGAGGACCCTTGGGACCTGGTACACAACACCCATGGCGAATTGGCCGATGTGGTAAGGCGAGTCGCCACCGGCGAGCCGCCCAGCCTGGCACCGGAGGTTGCTTACCAGGTATTCGAGGTTTGCTTCGCCGCCGAAGAGTCGATTCGGCAACAGGGGGCGGTCAACATCGAGTCGTGGCGGGCGAGAACCGGCGGTTGAGCGCTTCTCCCGGAGAATCTCCCTGAGAACGGGTCTTGATCCTTGCCTGGTTCGACAAGCAACTTTGCCATCCCAACCGGGTGCTGGGCAACCCTAGGGTCTGTCCTGAAGGGCATGTCCCTTTCTCGACGGTAGGTGGCCGATTAGGGTGAATTCGGTCATTGGCCGCCTCTCTTTCCGCTCTAGGTTTTCCGACGGAATTGCAGGTTTTATTGGGTGCAGGAGGCAATATTTCGCCAAAACCTCCCTTTTAAGCATCCAACTGTTAGGCAGTGAGCATCTTATCGATTATACTGAGCGGGCACGGCTGTAGATCTACCAAGGCGGCAGGTCTACCACTGGCTGGGGCGGTTTTGTGTTTTGCGGGTGCGGCCTGGGAGAGGCTGCACGGTCAGTAAGACCAGTTGTGAAGCTCCGGCTTTTTCTTAGTTCCGTGGGTCGTTCAAGAAAGCAAGGTGTCAAATGAGGTTGATGGTAAAAAAAATACTGTGTGCGGTGGTGGCGGTTGTGGTCCTGCTCATCGCGATCCCTGCCAGTGCAGTCACCTTGTGGGAAGAGGATTTCGAGGCTTATGCGGCTGGAACAAATATTCAGACCGCAAGTGGGTGGGAAACTTCCGCGGCGGATGGTCCCATACTCATCAATGGTTACAACGAGTTCTCCGAAGATGGCCATCGGCTGCTCGGCAGTGGAATGGCCTTGGATGGCAATTCGGGTCTTCCGCAGGGCTGGCCGGCCCGAGTGTGGTCGACCTCCAGAGCTACAGTTCCCGGTCCCACGGCCAACGCCGAAGCGATGGATTACTCGGTGAGTTTCGATACAATTGTGCAGCGCGGCAGTAATTCTAACGGCACCAGCAACTCTGGGATTTATATTGAATGCGGTGACGCTTGCGGCGAGTTCGGCCTTCATTTTTCGCGGGCCAATGGCAAAGGCTGGGGCTTCATCAACAGTGGCCCAGGACTGGCCAACGTCAGTGAATACACGGGTGAGACAACCTCGGGTGGCGTAGACCTGGGTATGACCAGTGACAATGGCATTTGGCACGCCGTCAACAACCCGACCACCGCTTCGATCACTCTCGACAAAGCAACCATGATGGCATCGGCTACCGTGGGAGATTACACTTTTGCTCCCCAGGCTTTTACGCAAGCCGTTTGGGATGATATCACGGGCTTTCGCATTCGCAATGACATTGACCTCCGTACTAATGTCAACGACGCCAACTACGGCATGGATGTCGACAACATCGTCGTTGCGGCAACCACACCTACCGATTTTGCTTGGAACGGTGGGTCGGGTGACTGGGGCCAGTCTGCAAATTGGACACCCACCGGAAACCCAGGCAATGGCATGGCCACCCTCAGCGATGACACGGTCGCGTTTGGGGATACCGGCGGTGTGAATTCGACCGTCTTCACCAATTTGCCGATTGAGGTCAACCAGCTTGACTTTGACGGCGGGACAGCCGGTTATTCCATTGCGGGTCCTGGCGGAGTGAGCATGATCACGACGACCGAGGACACTCCGGTGGCGCCTGCGGTTGGCGTTTTAAGCGGCGACCATGCATTTCAAACTCCGTTCTCAATCGGTGCCGACACGACGGTCACGATTACCACCGGTAGTCTCGCTTTTGACAACGCGGTTGACGTGGCAGGCAATATGCTCAGCCTGTCGGGTACCACGTCGCTCAATCACAGCGTGGTCGATACGGGCGAAGGGGGTTCGGTTTTCGGCTCAGGAACGTTGGGGACCGAAGGTGATACTACGATTGGTGCCAACTTGAGCCTCGACGGGGCCACCCTTGCCATCGATGTGCGGGATAACAGCACCGGACAAACGTCCGATCAGTTCGACGTCGTCGGGTCGACGACCTTAAATGGAGACATCACTGTCGATGTCAACCTGCCGGGTGGTTACACTCCCTCGAGCGATGTTGCCATTCTCACCACGACCGGTGGGATTGTCGATAACAGCCTAAGCCTCTCACTGGCTGGCTCGGGCGCGGGTTCTTTCGCGGGGGTCAGTGTTGTGGGCAATAACCTGATGTTGCTGGTTGGCGGCAGCGTCAGTGTCCCGGGTGACTACAACGGCAATGGGTCTGTTGATGCCGCCGATTACACCATGTGGCAAGACACCAATGGCAACACGGTGGACCCTGGAACAGGTGCCGATGGCGTTGCCGATGGGACCATCAATAATCTGGATTACCTTTATTGGAAGACCCAGTTCGCCAATTCAGGTGGCAGTGGCAGTGCCGCTGCGGTGCCTGAGCCGTCGAGCCTGGCCCTGGTCTTGCTGGCTGGATTTTTTGGCATGGTTCGTATTTACAGCCGGCGGTGACTTGTTGCGGTTTCCGTTGGCTCGGTGGGTATCGGAGGTTGGCCAGGGTAAAGCCTGGTTTTGTGACCTCGTATCGTCCCGTCGGAAGCCTCGTGTCATTCGTCTGGGGCCGCGGTTCAGATCTCCTGGACGCCAGAAGCGAGTTGCCTGTTTCGCTGGGTTGCCTGTTTTACTGGGTTGCCTGTTTCACTGGGGCAGTCTCGGTGAAGATCGCTTGGGCCGGTGGGCCGGCTTTCGGCATTGGAGCCTCGGCTTCCGGCAGCTTCTTGGGTGCCCACTTCGCCGTTGCCTGTGACTTTCAGCGGACAGCGCTGGGGCGGCTGTGTTATGATGGGGTTATAATGGGATTTGGAGACTTGCGGGCCCAACGGCAGCATCAATCGACGAAGCAACCAGCCTTTTGAAGGTGTGGAACTCTGATGAACGTGTGGAACCGTGCGACTTTCCTTCTAGCCGATTGCGCGCGCCGTCGGCACCCGTTTCTGGGCTGTGGTCGCATTCTGGACTGTGGTTGCATTCTGGGCGGTGGTCGCAAGATGTTTTGGCCCGCGATCGATCGGATCGGTGATGTGCGGCCCTGCCGGGCCGCGTTTCGTTGGGTCGCGGCAGCGTGCTGTGAACTGGTCCCACTTTTGATCTGGCTGAGTTTCTGCCATCCGGCCGGTGCCGTGTTTACCAATGCGACGGGTATGGATCCCACGATGGGTGGCGGGCAGGTGGCCTGGGGAGATTACAACAACGACGGCTTCGTCGACCTCAGCGTGGTTGGAGTTCTGCATCGCAACAACGGTGGGACGAGTTTCACGCGCATACGCAGCCTTGGATCCTCCGGTATCTGGGGAGATTATGACAACGACGATTGGCTTGATTTTTTCTCGTATGACACTGGTGAACTGTTTCACAACGAGGGAGGCACGAGCTTTACGGCGATTAGTCTTCCGGAATTAGGCATCGCACCAGTTAGCCGTGGGGCCACGTGGAGCGATCACGACAACGACGGTTACTTGGATCTTTACGTGGGTGGTCATGAAACCTGGGGCCCACCAACCGTCTGGCACTCGGACGTGATGTTGCGGAACAACCAGGGGACAGGGTTTACGAATGCGTGGACCCAGCCAGCCAATACACTCTATTCCCCCGGTTGGCCACGACCAGGACGTGGCGTTACGTCGGCCGATTTTGATCGTGACGGGGACATCGATACCTATGTCTCGAATTACCGATTGGAACCGAACTCGTTGTATGTCAATGACGGGACCGGCAATTTCAGCGAAGAAGGCGCCGCCCGTGGTGTGCAGGGAGGAACCGGGCATAACGCCTGGGGGCACGGCACTGGATCCGTCTGGGCTGATTTCGACAACGACGGGGAACTCGATCTGTTCGCAGGCCATTTTGCCCATTCGTTCAATCCGCATTCGCAGTTTCTTCGTAATCGAGGGGCCGGCGCGGGGTACACCTTTGAGAATATGGGCGAGAGCGGCGTGACCTACCAGGAGTCGTACGGCACGCCTGTGGCAGGCGATTATGACAACGACGGCGACGTCGACCTGTTTTTCACAACCATTCGTAATTATTCCGCCTCGGAATCATCGAAGTTGTTTCGCAATAACGGAAATTGGAGTTTTACCGAGGTGACCGCTGCAGAGGGCTTGCCGTCGGGTATGGACACGTGGCAGGCCGGGTTTGGCGACTACGACAATGACGGCCACTTGGACCTGATCGCCGGTGGCAACATCTTTCACAACGAAGGCAACAACAATCACTGGCTCAAACTAAAGATGGTGGGCGATGGCCAGACAATCAACCGTAATGCGGTCGGTGCCCAGGTGAGGATCCAAGTGGGCAGCAAGACGTACATGCGTCAGGTTGAGTTTGGCACCGGCGAAGGCAACCAGAATGATCCCACCTTGCATTTTGGCCTGGGTAACCATGCCGGTTCGGTCGATATCGATATCCTTTGGCCGGGGGGAACCACCCGGCAGGTTACCGATTTGGCCGTCGACCAACTGCACGAGATCCATTTCGGGATGCAGCAGTATCAGTGGGCTGCGACCGGGGGCGGAAGTTGGCACACCGCTTCGAACTGGTTGCCAAATAACAGTCCCAACAGTAGCTACGCGCGGGTGCTATTGACCGGTGCGACCGCTTCTACCGCAGACATCAGTGTGGACCAGCCCACGACGGTTTCTATTATCGATATCGATGGCAGCGCCGATTATCGCCTTACCGGTCAAGGCGGATTGGCCAGCCTGGATCTGCAGCAGAATTTTGAAGATGCCAGTGGAATCAATGTGATGGCCGGTGACCACGTCTTTGATCTCCCGGTCAATGTGGGCGGGAATATGGAGATTGCGATTAGTTCGGGAGCTTCACTCAGCCTCGACGACCGCTTTGTTTTTCACGGCAAGACGGTCACCAAGAAGGGAGATGGCAGGCTCGATATCAATGACACCACGAACTCCGGCTTTGGCACGCTTCGTTTAGAGGGTGGGATACTGGGCGGCGGTGGCGATATCAATGGTGACCTGGTTGCCTCTGCGGGAATGATTGCTCCTGGTGAAAGCGTGGGCACGCTTGACATCCAGGGCTATCTCACGATCGATTCCGGTGCGACGCTTCAAATTGAAATCGGCGGGCCTTCGTCGCACGACCAGTTGTTCGTGGGCTACGACGCCAACCTGTCAGGTTCGCTGGAAATTAACCTGGTTAACGGGTACGAACCCAGCGATGGCGACCAGTTTCTTGTCATGCTTGCTAATTCTGTCACCGATTCTGGTTTGACGATTGAAGGACCGAATGCCCGCTACTTCCAGCATGCCGCAGTGGGTAATGTTCTGTTGCTGACCGCGATCGATCCTCCCACTGCAGAGTGGGCCGGTGGCGCGATGGGTAATTGGAGCACGGCCTCAAGCTGGTCGGCAGGGGTGGTGCCGAATTCCAATCAGGTGAGCGTGAAATTTACCGGCTCTACAGTTCCTGCAACGAATGTCCAGCTCAATGCAACGGTCACGGTCCGCGAACTGATCGCAGATGACAGTAGCTCGTTCCAAGTTGGTGGTAGTGGCACAATTCAGCTCGATGGTCAGTACAACCAGGCTGATGTTTTGGTGACAGGCGGAGCGCACACGTTAGGCGTCGACGTAGATGCCAATGCCAATACCAAATTTGAGATCGCCCAGGGAGCCACGTTAAGTCTTGACGACACGTTCGATTTTCATGGCGTGACGGTTACCAAGGAGGGAGAAGGGGCACTCCACATCAACAGTAGCACGAATTCTGGCAGTGGCACGCTCGAAGTTATCGCAGGCGAACTGGGAGGTAGCGGCGACGTGAATGGAGACCTTGTCGCTTCTGGCGGAGTTGTTGCGCCAGGTCAAGGCGTTGGCACGCTCGACGTGCAGGGCGACTTTACGCTGGGTGCAGCTGCAGCCCTGCAAATTGAACTTGGGGGGCCTGCATCGCATGATCTGCTTTTCGTACGTGATCATGCCGAGTTGTCAGGATCGATCGACATTGAACTTGTCGATGGTTACCAACCCAGTAACGGCGACCAATTCCTCGTCATGATTGCCAGTTCCATTACCGATCTTGGTTTTACCCTCGACAGTTCAGATACGCGCTACTTCCAGCACGCCGTACTGGGGAATAGTCTCCTGCTAACTGCGATTGAGCCCCCGACCGTACAGTGGACCGGTGGCGCCGGGGGCGATTGGAATACGACCTCAAACTGGTCGGCAGGAGTGGTGCCGAACTCGAATCTGGTGACGGCAAAATTGACCGGTTCTTCCGCGGCTACCACAAATATCGAGCTGGGTTCGACCGTCACGGTCCGCGAACTGGTCGCAGATGCCAGTAGTTCGTTCCAGGTGAGTGGTGGTGGCAAGATTCAACTGGATGGCCAGGACAATCAGGCTGACGTTGTCGTGACCGGCGGGAGCCATACGTTCAACGTCGACGTGCACTCCCATGCCAACACGACAGTGGATATCGCCCAGGGAGCCATTTTGAGTTTCGACGATACGTTTGATTTTGACGGCGTCACCGTCCACAAGAAAGGAGAAGGTGCGCTCTACCTCAACAGCAATACCAATTCTGGCAGCGGTAGACTTGAAGTCACCGAAGGGATGCTGGGAGGTAGTGGTGATGTCAATGGTGATCTTGTTACCCTTGGCGGAGTTGTTGCGCCGGGGCAAAGCATTGGTACGCTCGATGTGCGTGGCGACTTTACGCTGGGTGCAGCTGCAACCTTGCAAATTGAACTGGATGGATCTTCGTCGAGTGACTTGCTCTTGGTTGGCGACGACGCGGACCTCGCTGGCTTGCTCGACGTGGTCCTGACAGGCGGTTATCGACCGGCTGAGGGCACACAGTTTTTGGTCATGATTGCCGACAGCATTACCGACAGCGGTTTGGCGCTGGCAGGAGTGAACGCCGACAATTTTGAATTCACAGCTGTTGGGGGAACCCTCATCCTCACATCGCTCCTTACGGACCTGGCGGGAGACTATAACAAAGATGGTGTGGTCGATGCGGCCGACTACACGGTTTGGGCCGACTCCCTGGGCCAGGCAGGCACGGGGCTCGCTGCCGATGGGGATGGCAATGGTGTCATTGAGCAGGCCGACTACCACGTTTGGAAGACAAACTTTGGAACCTCCCTGGTTGGCGCGAGTGGCGATGCTGCGGCCGTGCCGGAGCCGGCAGTGTCGGTACTTCTTTTGGGGATGGTCGTGGCTGGGGGGCTGGTCCGCCAGAAGGTATTTTTTGGGGCCCTTGATGACTGCTAGCGGTTGCCAGGCAGTATGGCCATCGGAAAATGGGGCCTCTATTTCCTGTCCCGTCCCCGGAGCTTGAGCCCAGCTGTGCCCTTTGCCAACGGTTTCTCATGACAGGGGGCTGAATTGGCACGACCTTCCTCTAGTGTTGGTGACCGGATGGGTCTTCAGATCGTCTTGCGCACCTTTTCTGCGTCCTTGAAAAGAACATCGCGGACCGCATCGGTGGCCTTCTGGTGAAACTCGACCAGTTCAGGATCGAAGTCCTGGGCAGGCTGTGGGGCCAAGACAAAGTTTCCAAAAGCATCCTCGCCTCGTACGAGCGCTGCGCTGTCCCACTCTCCAACCACCTGGTCTGTGCTCGTAGGCATGTAGTGAAATGAAATACCAATCCGACGATCTGTCGACTGGTTTGGGCCCGAGGAATGTGCCAGGCGCCCGTTGTGAAAAGAAGCGCAGCCCGGTTGAAGCGGCATGGCCACGGCCTTCGACTCGTCGACCTCCACTGAAATTTCCTGGCCCCGAGTCAACATGTTATCATTCTTAAATTCATCCTTGTGGGGCATCAGTTCCCCTTGGTGGCTGCCCGGAAGAACGTGCATGCACCCGCTTTCGAGAGTTGCTGGCGAGAGAGCCAGCCATACGGTGACCAGGTCATTCGTATCGAGCCCCCAGTAGCGCAGGTCTTGATGCCACGATACGAAACTCGGGCTGTGAGCTTCCTTCACCCAGAACAACGTGTTCCAGCAGAGGATATTTGGCCCCACCAGTTCCTCGACCGGGTCCAGGATGGCCGGATTACGCATCAGGTCATCGACCCATTTGAACAGCAGGTGCGACTTGCTCCGCTGGGATCCACCAATGGGCTTGCCTTGAGAGTCTTCAAATTTTTCAAGCTGTGTCCGGCATGCGGCAACCTGCTGGTCGTCGAGTATCTTCTGCGGGAAGAAATAACCATCTCGGTCGTACTTACTCAGGATCTCATCAGTGAGGGTTTTGGACATTTGTTGCTCTCTTTAGTCAGGTTCACAGCCGTCAGGCGGTGTTGCTGGCGATGAAGTCGCTTTGAAATTATTTTTTGCGGTCTTTACGCCAAACTTAACTTGCTTGCTTTTACGGAAACCGACAGTCTCAGCTTATCAAGAAACCGGCGCACGACAAGTTGTGGTTGGGAATTTACCGAAGAGTCACCCGGACGGCCTTCGGGCAACAGCCAGAGTCAACAAAGGGGTAGTCTGAAGCGAAACTTCAAGTCAGAAACGGGCCACTTGAGCGGGCATGCTCGAGGGTGGAGGGTGCAAAAGTCAGCGACTGCGCTTAAAAATCGGCAATCGATAGAACCTTTTGCGGAGGTCTGTTCTGATGGTTGGGACTGCTGTTTAATAGGTGCGCGACTGGTGTCCAGTGCCTGAGTCTGCTGCCGTGTGAATCCAATTGGAGTCTTTTGAAATGCCACGGATTGAAATCGCCGATAGTGGTGTGATTTACATCAATTCAAACCCAGGTTACGAGTACTACTTTGCCTGTCACAGTCACCTGGTTGAGCTTGGACCACAAGAGCTGTTCTGTGGATTTCAGCGGGGCCAGGCTCTCTACAGTGTGGATTGCCGGTTATTGCAGGCTCGCTCGACCGACGGAGGCCGAAATTGGAAAACCGAGGGCCTGATGATCGATCCGGCCGGTGACGATGGCGTTTATTCCTATCACGGTCCCATGTTAACCCGCCTGCCTGATGGCACACTCATTGCCAATGCCACACGTTGGGACAGGTCGGATCCCAACAGACCGTTATTCAACGAAAAGACTGGCGGGATCGTCCCGGCTGAAACGGTACTTTTTCGGTCGACCGACAATGGCGCAAGCTGGTCAGGTTTAGAGGTTGTGCAAATGCCCGAGGGGATGGTTCTCACGCCCAGTAGTCCGATCGTGGTTTTAAACGATGGCCGCTGGATGCTTCCTACGGACCAATGGCATGCCTACGATGAACCTGGGCCATACAAGCCGCGCACGGTTGGCCTCTTTTCCGCGGACAACGGACAATCGTGGGGCGACCCGGTGACCTTTGGCGTAAGTGACACTGCCGGGGTTGGTCACTGGCATGGGCGAATTAACCGCCTCCGTGATGACCGCCTGTTTACCTTGTTCTGGACCGCAAATATGAAAACCGAAGCTGCCATGCCCCACCATTATTGTGCAGGCAGTCCGGACGGACGCGAGTGGTCAATGCCGGCAGCCACGAATATCCCCGGTCAGACCAACTGGCCAGTCGATCTTGGCGACGGGCGCATGGCAGTCATCTATACCGTCCGCGAAACCCATCCGCCCGGCTTCTATGCAGCCGTTTCGGAAGATGGTGGAAAAACATGGGACCTCGAGGACCAGGTCCACGTTTGGGATGCAACCGGACGCGACAAGATCGGCATTACCTTGACTGATCACTATCCCCGATCCCACGATACGATATCGTTTGGCGCACCGACTTCCACGGTGCTCGCAGATGGGGATATTTTTTGCACGTTCTGGTGTACCGAGGTTGCCACCACGCACATCCGCTACGCACGTTTGAAGGTGAGCTAAGACCCCGATTTCAGTGCCACTTGAGCGCGGGAGTTTTGTCGTAATTGGAGTCAGCCAATACCCGTTCGGTGTTGCACCCCCCTGCCCTGTGGCCCCATTTGCAAAGTATTGGCCTGCTGTTGTTTAAGGCGGAAAGCCTCTTGGGTTGCTGTCTTCCTTTACGACAGGCTACCTGAGGGCAGCAAGATGTAGCCCGGTGGCGCATAATAGAGGTCTTCGGCAAAAGATAACCTGGTAGCACCCACATGGTTCATCGACCACTCCGATTTTCTGAAACATTTTTTGCCAGGTTGGCTGGAGCCATGGTTCTGCTGGCGGGCGAGTCGCTTTGGGCTTCGCCACCGGCGGTTTCAAGAATTTCACCATTGGCAGTCAGCCCTGGTGCGGTAACCCAACTTCAATTGCAAGGAACTGGCCTCGACGAGTTTCGCCAACTCTGGACCACCTTTCCGGTTGCCTGTTCCGAGGCAGCCTCTTCTGACGATGGCAAATCTTTTGACTGCCAGCTCACATTGCCACGCGACGCGCAGGTAGGCATCGAGGCCTTCAGGGTGGTGACTACCGGGGGGGTGAGTGGACTGAAAATGATCATGGTCGACGACCTGCCCACCATCGCCCAGGCAGCGTCCAATCATTCTCCGGGCGAGGCGCAACAAATTGCACTCCCGGTCGCTATCGACGGTACCTGCAGGCCGCTGAAGTCGGATTACTACGCGCTCGAGGGTCGGGCCGGACAATGGTTGACTGTGGAGGTGGTCTCCCAGCGGTTAGGTTTTGCCCTCGACTCGGTGCTTCGACTGCTCGATGCCGAAGGAAATGAACTGGCTCGCAGTGACGACGAACCGGGCATTGGAGGGGACAGCCGACTGAGTCACAAAATGACAGCCGACGGGGTTTACTACCTCGAGTTGCGCGATGTCAGCCACCAGGGAGGCGATAATTTTCAGTACCGCCTGCGGGTAGGCCGGTTCCCCCTGGCGACCGTGGTCTATCCGATGGGGGGCCAGGTCGGGTCGATAACAACGCTATCTCCCCAGGGGCCACATGTCGAAGGATTGCCTCCGCTGAGGGTGCAGTTGGCAACAGATGGACCGACACGGAAGTTATTGAGTGCGCCGTTTCCAGGTGGTCAGGGATCGGGCTTTGTCCTGGTTGCAACGGGCGGCGAGCCGGAAGAACTTGAGGTTGAACCCAATAACCAGCAGCCTGAGGCCAACCCGATTGAAGTCCCCTGTGCGATTAACGGCAGTTTTTCCGTACCTGGGGATTGCGATCAGTATAGTTTTACAGGGGCCAAGGGAGAGCGGCTTGTCTTTTGTGGCCTCACGCGACAACTCGGCTCACCTGCTGACTTGTTGCTGCGCGTCAGGAACCAGGAAGGCAAGGTCCTCAAGGAGATGGATGATGCCGGTAGTAGCGAAGCGGCCCTTTATTTTACCTTGCCTGAAGAGGGGGCCTACCTGCTGAGTGTCAACGAACTTCTGGGCCGCGCGGGGCGGATCTATACGTATCGTATTGTGGTTCGCAACGAAGACTCCGGTTTCGAATTGGCTGTAGAAACAGATACGATTACAGTTCCGCATGGAGGCGTGTTTCAGCAGAAAGTTACCGCCAAGCGGCACAACTATGGAGGGCCCATTGAGTTGTCTTTGGAAGGTGTTGGCAACCACATCCAACTTCAAGGCCACACCATTCTAAAAGACAAGACCGAAACCACGGTCACCGGAACCGTGTCCGACCAAATCAAGCCGGGGGAACTAAAGTTGGTGCGCATCGTTGGCAAGCCCGGCGATGCCGGGCGGACGGGCCTGGTGGAAGCCAATACCACTTTGGCACTGCGCAAGGTGCTGCCAGATGTGGCGGCCTTGCCGGGTGGTTTGGACGGCGTGATTGCGCTTGGCGTGGCTGGCCCGTTTCCAGACTTTTACAAGATCCGGGTTGAGGAAACGCCCCTTTATTTTCCGCAACTGGTGGGGGTATCTGTATGGAAAGTATTGCTTGAGCGTTTGCAGAAAAAATTCAAGGATCCAATTTCCCTGTCGGTCGAGGGACTCCCCGAAGGTGTGCAGGCAGAGGTCAAGCCGGTCGAGGGAAGTCAAACGGAGTATTTGGTCACACTCACTGGACCACCGGAAATTGCCCTTGGCAATCATTCGATCCGCATCGCCGCGCAGGGAACTTATCAGTTGCAGCCCCAGCAAGCCGTTATCGAAGATCTGACTCTGCAGGTGGTCAAGCCGTTGGTGGTCACGGTTGAACCGGCCGGTCCGATCGCTCCGGGGGGGCGTCAAAAGGTGGCCATTCGTGTCCGCCGATTTGGTGAGGAAAAACATCCTGTCGTATTAACCTGGAGCGAGGCGCCAGCCGGCATCCTGGTACCGATCGGGAGCGTTGTGCCAGCCGATGCGGCCCATGTCGAGTTGGAAATTGCGGCTTCAGAAACCGCGTCGGTCGACACGTCAGGGACACTTCGGCTTAGCGCCTCGACAAAATTCAAGGACCAGGAAATTGTGGTGGAGAGTGTTTCCGCAACGATGTATATTGGTGGTAGTGCAGCGACAGATCCGACAACGGAATGACGGTGGTCGTAGCCGACTGGATCGGAAGATAAATCTTGATCCTCCTGGTACTTGGCACGCGTTGCCAACTTCCTGAGAAAATTTCGGGCTTGCCGTACCACCGTTGGCGTGATGGAGGCTGAAAGCCGATGATCTCCTACCGTAAAAATTTTGCAAAAGGTGTTGTGGTCCGGAGGCCTCGACTGTGGTTGGCCGTTGTCGCCTGTGGCCTGGTTGCCCAGGCCGGAGCCAACGAAACGGTGCCTGCGGTGACAGAGCTTTCCCTGGAGCCGGTTGTGGTTGGGGCTCCTGATCGCCTGGAAGTTGCGCCTGAAGCTGTGGCCATCGGTTCGGCACGGCAGGTGCAGCACCTGGTCGTAACCGCACACTACCCGGACGGTCTGCTCCAGGATGTAACTCGAGCAGCTACGATGGTGAGTGAAAACGAAGAGGTCGTGCGCGTCGTCGAGGGTGTGCTCAAGCCAACCGGAGATGGGGCGGCGGTCGTTGCCGTGCAAGTGGGCCAGTTGCAACAAACGGTTTCTGTGACGGTGGCCGGTTATGCAAATCGGGATCCGGTATCGTTTCAGAATGAAACGCTGGCGCTGCTCACGCGGCAAGGCTGCAACAGTGGCGGGTGCCATGGATCTCCCAGTGGCAAAGGTGGGTTTCGCCTTTCGATGCAGGCGTATGACGGCCAGTTCGACCAGGGCACGTTGACACGCGAATTTTTTGGCCGACGCGTTAATCTTCTCAGTGCGGAGAAAAGCTTGTTGCTGCTAAAGCCAACCATGCAGACAGCCCATGGTGGTGGGTTGCGGCTTAAGAAAGATGAACACCCCTACCAGACGTTGCGAGATTGGATCGACCAGGGGTGCCAGGTCGATGCTGATGACCAGGCTCACTGCATGAGGTTGGAGATTCTGCCTGGCTCGCGGCGGATACTCAAGCGGCCGGCGCACACGCAGCAGCTGGTGGTTCTGGCTCACCTCTCGGACGGTACTGTTCGTGACGTGACGCGACTGGCGACCTTTTCAAGTTCTGATAACAATATGGCGCAAGTACTTTCCGGTGGCTTGGTGGTCGGTCACGATCGCGGTCAGGCGGCGATTATGATTCGTTATCTCCAGCACGTCGAGGCAGTTCACTTTACATTTGTAAAGGATATTGAGGGGTTCGTTTGGAATCATCCCCCCGAAAACAACTACATCGATACGCATGTCCACAACAAGCTTCGGCAGTTGCGCTACCTTCCCTCAGGAGATGCGAGTGATGAACATTTTATGCGACGTGTTTACCTGACCGTGATTGGCGTCTTGCCTTCGGTCGATGAGGTGCGTGCTTTTCTCGCCGATTCGGCCGACGACAAACGGTCACGACTCATTGACGAACTGCTGGACCGGCCCGAGTATGCGACTTTTTGGACCATGCGATGGGCCGATCTGCTCCAGTTGAAGGACGAAACCGTCAGTGGCCGCGGGGTTTCGAAGTATCACAAGTGGATTGTTGACGCGTTTGCAGAAAACATGCCATTCGATCAGTTTGTAGGACAACTGCTCACTGCAGATGGCAGTACTTTCTTGAATCCGCCAGCCAATTATTACCGCGCCCTGGACAAAACAGACGAATGCACCGAGGCCACGGCGCAACTCTTCTTGGGAGTGCGCATCCAATGTGCCAAGTGCCACAATCACCCGTTCGAGCGCTGGACCCAGGATAATTACTACGGCCTTTCAGCATTTTTTAACCGGGTGAAGAGGAAAGCCGGTTCGCGTCAGGACGAAATGGTGGTTTGGATGGCCAGTACCGGAGAGGTCACCCAGCCGAGGACCCAAAAAACCATGCAGCCTTGGTTGCCAGGCAAGGGGACGGACTTTCAAGGAGACACCGATCGTCGGGCTGTATTTGCCCAGTGGCTGACATCGCCCGAAAACCCCTACTTTGCACACGTCGCCGTGAATCGTCTTTGGTCGCACGTCATGGGGCGCGGAATTGTTGAACCGGTTGATGATTTTCGGGTTACGAATCCGCCTTCCAATGTGGAACTGCTTGAAGCGCTGGCCACCGATTTTCGGGAGAGCCGGTTTGATCAAAAGCAGATGATACGCGTGATCCTCAATAGCCGAACCTATCAAAGGAGTGCGCAGCCCAATGCGTTCAATCGAGGCGACCACAAATACTTTTCGCGGCGATTCGAAAAGCTGCTTGCGGCAGAACAATTGCTAGATGCCATTTGCCACTTGACCAGGATCCCCGAAAACTTTGAGGGCGTGCCACTCGGTACCCCGGCGACGGCGCTGGCAAATCCACCCAAAAATGAGTTTATGAAGGTGTTCGGACAGCCCGATCGGAGTACGGCTTGTGCGTGTGAGCGATCCAGTGAAAGTAACCTGGCGCAGGCCATTCAGCTTTTTAACGGTCCCCTCATTCATGCCAAACTTGGTGATAAAGAGAACCGCTTTCACCAGGCGATTGGTGCGGAAAAATCGGATGATGAAGTCATTTGTGAACTCTATTTGGCCGGTCTCTGCCGTCAGCCGGAACCTGCCGAGGTAGAAGCTGCCCGGGCCCATATTTCCAGCAAAGAGAACCGGTCTGAGGCCTTCGAAGATATTTGCTGGGCGCTGATCAATACGAATGAATTTTTGATGCAACATTAGGTGGCAGATGCAGTAAGCCTGATCCGGCCCGTCGCCAGAAGATTTAGGACTACCAGACTGAGGCGAAAGCACAAATGATCCAGGTCAACTGTCGACAAGGTGTATTGGCTTCGTGCCTGGAGGCTGGCCGAATGCCTGTTGCGAAAAACTTTTTGCCACGGTGTTTCATGGGCGCCTCTTTGTTTGCAGTTCTGTTGGGTGCGCCAACTGTGTGTCGGTCTGAAGAGGTGAGTTTCATACGTGACGTCGCGCCGGTGTTGGTGCAGCAGTGCCAGGCATGCCACGGTAGCAAAGAAGCCGAAAGTGACTATCGGCTCCATACGTTTGACGATCTGCTGAAACCGGGTGATTACGGAGAGGCGCCCGTTGTGGCAGGAAAACCTGCCGAGAGCCTCCTGTTCCGGCTAATTTCCTCGGACGACGACGGCGAGCGGATGCCCAAGGATGGCACCCCGCTGACCGTCGAGCAAATCGAAACGGTTCGCCAATGGATTGCGCAGGGCGCGCCGTTCGACAGCAGGAGCCAAAGCGAGCCGCTCGACCAGCAACTGCCCCGCCTGGACTATCCGCAGCCGCCAGAGGTGTACCCGGCAGCGGTGCCGATTACGGCTATGGCAATTCGGCCCCAAACCGACCATGTCTATGTGGGTGGATTTTATGAATTGACCGTTTGGAATATGTCCACAGGCCAACTCGTCAGCCGCATCAACAACGTAGCAGAACGAACGTATGGCCTGACTTTCAGCCCCGACGGTTCCTTGCTTGCCGTGGCGGGTGGATCGCCCGGAACCGCGGGAGAAGCACGACTTCTCCGTGCCGAAGATGGCACAGAAGTTGCCCTTTTAACGGCCAGTTCCGACGTCGTATTTGACATTGCCTTTCGCCCCGATGGCCAGGAGATTGCGATCGCGCTCGCCGATGGAACGATTGGTATCTTTGAGGTATCTACCGGCCAGCTGAAGCTTTCGATCGAAAATCATGGCGATTGGGTGACCGCCATCGCTTGGAGTCGCGATGGCCAAAGACTTGCCTCGGCAAGTCGCGATAAAACGGCCAAGGTTTTTGATGCCAACTCCGGAGGACTGTTGGCCACGTTTTCGGCACACAGCCAGCCAGTCCACGATGTTGCAATCAGTGCCGACGGAAAACAGGTCTTTTCAGCCGGTGCCGACAATCGGGTGCGCGTGTGGAATTCTGAAGACGGAAAACAAATTGCCGAGGTCGCCAAGTACGGAGGGGAGGCATTCAAGTTATTGGTGGCAGAGGACCAACTGTTCAGTACGTCGGCGGACCGGATAGTCCGGCAGCACCAGGTGGAGGACCGTCAAGAAGTCCATCAGTTCAGTGGGCATACCGACTGGCCCATCTCTCTGGCTGCCAGTGTCGAGGCAAAACGTCTCTGCGCGGGTTGCTTTGATGGGCGCATCGGCGTTTGGAATTTGGAAGATGGGAGCCAGGTCAGCAGCTTCATTGCCGCTCCCGGACTTGCTGCCTCCGATCCGTAGAGCGGTGACGTGAAAAGCCAGGTGCTTAGCTCGAAGCATGCCTTCCCTCAAGATTGATGCGGGCAAATACGTCGTTCAGGACCCAGTGGAACAGGCAGAGATGGACGCTCTCGACCATTCCCATGTCGTCCAGCGGCACATGAAGGCCCGTTTGGCCAATCGCACGCAGTTTGCCACCGTCGAAGCCGGTCAGCGCAAACGTTTTCAAATCGTGGCGATTGGACCAGTCAACGGCCTCCAGCACATTGGGACTGTTACCCGATCCGCTAATCGCAATCAGCAGGTCCCCTGCTTGTCCGTAATTCATCAATTGCTGGACGAACACCTGGTCGTAGCCCAGGTCGTTCCCCACGGCCAGCAGCCAGCCGGTATTGTCCGTCAGGCTAAGTACCTTTAACCGTCGCTTTGATTCATCACGGAGGTCTTCTTCCCGCAGCGTTGACTTGCCGAGATCCTCAGCCATGTGGGAAGCGGTTGTTCCCGAACCGCCGTTGCCAATGATGTAGACAGATTGTTCCTTTTCCCACGCTTCATAAATGGCGTCAGACCAACTTTGGAGGCTGGTTAAATCAATAGCTTCCAAAACGGTGCGGAGATGTGAAAGGTAGTCGGGGGCATCAAGATGGGCGCCGAGCATCATAATTTTCCTAGGGGAACACGCAGGTGTAGTTCTGGGGGTGTTTGCCACCCAACCGCGGGCAGCGGTTTTTGCTGCCTGGATAGGGAGTATAGCAAAACCAGCCAGGCGGATCAGTCCCAGTACACCGGCCCCGTTGGGCACCTGCGACGTGGTCCATGGAGAGAGAAAACGACCCTGACCTGAAGGCTCCGGCGAATGCAGGTTTAGCAGTGGCCAACGGGTGGGCGCAGCTGTCGTAAGTGGCCAGAATGTCATGGATTGAAAGCGGTTTTGTTGTCAGGCGGTCTTTCGTTTGCCGTCGATGCTAAAATTCGGACTACCGACAAGTTTTGTTGCACTCCCTATGCCTCACCCGTACGGATGGCTGAGTTTGTTGCCTTCGCTGGTTGCGATTGTGTTGGCAATTGTGACACGCCGGGTGATTCTTTCGCTGCTGGCGGGGATCGTCGTGGGTGCCTTGCTCACTTGTGAGGGGCATGTTCCAGCGGCCCTCTATGGCACGTTCTTTACCCACCTGTGGCCGTCGTTTACCGCACCGGGAAAGCTGCCCATTTTTTGTTTCACCATTTTGATGGGGGCCATGCTGGGGATTATTCAGCGGACCGGTGGCATGCACGGGTTGGTAGAAGCGGTCGCGCCGCTGGCCAAGACGCGCCGTGGCGGACAAGTGGTCACGTGGGTGACCGGTTTGATTATTTTCTTCGACGACTATGCCAATACGTTGCTGTTGGGCAGTACGTTCCGCCCCCTGGCCGACCGGTTAAAAATCTCGCGTGAAAAGCTGGCTTACGTGGTCGACTCCACGGCGGCTCCTGTGGCGGGGCTGGCCCTTGTTTCGACCTGGGTTGCGGTCGAAATTGATTACGTCAATCAGGGACTTGAAAATCTTACGCTCAGCGACGAACTCAAGGCGTTCGATCTCTTTGTGGCCAGCATTCCCTACCGGTTTTACATGCTGATGGCACTTTTTTTTGTTCCCTTGACGGCCCTTCTGGGGAGAGATTTTGGGCCGATGTTGAAGTCCGAAAGACGTGCCAAAGCAGAACGTAATGACCCTGCGGTCGTGGCCGCCGATGGCCACGAGTTCGCCAGGTCAAGCGAGGTTGCCGCCGGCAGTTGGTACCACGCCATTGTGCCCATTCTGGCCACGCTGGCCGTGGTGGTTGTGCTGCTGGTGGTCAGCGGAAAAGCCGCCTTGAAAACGGACGCAAACGCTGCGGTTCACCCGCCCCTCCGCGACATTATAGGGGCCGCCGACTCGGGCTTTGCCCTGCAATACGGAGCGCTGGCGGGAATCATTTTGGCCATCGTAATGGCCCTCGGAAGCCGGTTGCTCAATGGGCGCCAGCTGCTGGTGGCCGCTGCAAAGGGCTTGCGCATTGTTCTTCCGGCGATTGCCATTCTGACGGTGGCTGCGACCTTGAGTCGCATGACAGGCAATCGGTCCGTCGATGGAAAACCCACGCAGAACGCTTATGAGTTCTCCGACCATCGGCTCTACACGGGAGAGTACCTCAAATCGCTTATCGCTCCTGATCAGGCTGGTCCTCACAAAGACGCCGGGTCAAAAGAAGAGGAAATTTTAACCCTCTCCGTTAAAACGCTTCCCACGGTGGTATTTCTGCTCGCTTCGATCGTCGCGTTTTGTACCGGAACGAGTTGGGGCACGATGGGAATCTTGATGCCCATCGTGGTGACGCTGGCCCACGCTTTGTTGACCAGCGATGGGCAGGTGGTCTCTGCTTCAAATCCGATAATGCTTGGATCGATTGGTGGCGTGTTGGCGGGTGCTGTCTTTGGTGACCATTGTTCGCCAATCTCCGACACCACCGTGCTTTCCTCACACGCGAGCGGTTGTGACCACATTGCCCATGTACGTACGCAACTCCCCTATGCGCTTGCGGTCGCACTGGTGGTCATTGCGTTCGGCACGCTACCGCTCGGCTGGGGAGTCTCTGTATGGTTTTTGTTGCCATTGCAGCTAGGTGCGCTGGTGGTGCTGCTGTTGGTGGTTGGCCGAAAAGTGTAGCGGGTCCGGCGTGGTGTGGTTCAGGCTCGCCGTAGGCTGTGGCCGACTGTCCCGTAGAAAAAGAAGGCGCATTCCGCGCAGGGCAATCAGAGGACGGGTGCCTGGAAGTTGGCGGGAAGCTACCTGTTTTCAAGAGGCACACTGGTACCGGCCGCTGGGACCTGCCATGAGCTGAGGACGACCGCTTTTGTCTCTGGCACTTTTTTCGGCAATTCAAAACTGCCTGTTTCGACAAAGCGGAGCGCCGCGCCAGTCACCTCCTCGCTCAAGAGGAGGCCTGCGTGACCAAGGGGCATCATGAGGTGTTCGCGCTGGCTGGGCAAATGGGTGCAGTTGTGTTGCACGACCCGGTCTCTTTCGCCCGCGATCACGCCCACCTCAACCCCTTGCATCCGTGGCAAGCCATTCACGTAGCTGTTGGGACTGGTGGAGAGTTCCCGGGCAACGGGAAAGATCCAACCAAACATCGGGGCCAACAGGCGCGCCACGTGCGACCCTCGATTAGGGGGCCCCAGCATTACAACCCGGCCCAGCTTGGGCACTTGGGGATCTTTCAGCAGGGCTGCCCGGCAAATGATCGACCCCATGCTGTAGGCCAGAAAATGAATCCGCTCGACCGACTCGTCCTTGGCAAGATGGTAAGCCGTCCGCAGCAGGTCCTGCCCACTCAAATCAATGGGCCGCCGCCAACTCGGATACCCCCAGTTCACCACCCGTCGTCCGGTGCGGGCCACCCGGCGACAAAGAAACGTCATCCATCTCGGGGAGGCAGCAAAGCCGTGTAGAACCACGACGACCTCAGACGAATTGCGGTGTTTCGATTCCATAAGCTCTCAGAACCCATTGGATGGCCACTACCTTCAGTTTAATTGGCGAGGTAAAACATGCAAGAATTTGGGTTTTTCAACATCCTTGCGATTGGCTTCTTCGCCATGATTGAAGGAAAAGGGCTCCAAACACCGCCATTTGGTCCCTGTCTCTTCGTTATCGGAACTGCCTTCCGGTCAACTCAACTGTGATTGTGGTGAGGTGGGAATCAAGCCGGGTCCAACCAGGAAGCTGGGGTGTTTTTGCCGCTCGGGAAATTTCTCCCAACGGTCGTTTTTTAGGTAGTTTTGTTACAATAATAGTAGGCATTCCCTTGGGGGGTATCCTAGGGGGAGGGCTCGTCTTTCGGTAGTCATGATCCTTGCTGGGATGCTCATCATCATAGGATCGGGCTGCTATGGCTTGGTATTGGGAGCTGAAGCTCAGTATGTGTGGTTCAGTCATCTTTCCCGTTCGGCATGCGGTGCAGACAGGCCTGGTTTTTGGAATGGGTAGAAATGGCTTGGGCGCGCTCTTTGCGCTGACCATCTTGGGGGGCTTCTCCTGGCTTGAGGCTCAGCAGCTTCCGGAAAAAATTTTGTACCAGGACGGCTACAGCATCTACTGGCAGGGAACCGACTCTTTCAACGAGGATCTGAGAGATTATTTTACGGTCATTGGCGGCACAACCACCGATGCCGGGTTAGTCCAACAGCTCCGCTCGGAAGGGAAAATTTTTGCTTACAACGTGGGGTACAATTCCTCGTACTCCTCTTTCAGCACCCAACAACTGGTCGATTTGTGGAGTGCTCCCTTTAACAACACGTTGGGGGGCACATTGCCAGGCGGTTTTGACGCCATCGAGATCGACGAAATTATTCCGTATGCCAATGGCACTGTTGAATCCAACCGAATTGTCGCTGCCCTGGGGCAGCTTCGTGCCGAATATCCTGACAAAATCATTGCGGCTTTCAGTCCCCAGGCATTGGGATGGAACCCGGCAACCTATTCGAATTTGTTGAACGGCATCAATAACTACACAGATTTGTATTTGTTTGAAGCTTATATGGACGAAGTCGCGGCCCCCGGCAATGTTCTCTGGCATGCGAATATGGCAATTCTCCTCGACAACCAGGCACCCGGGTTGATCGACAAGACCATTTTTGCGTTGCTATCGTATCAGGGCTCCTATCCTGCCGACACGACGACAGACATTGGACTTTGGGGATTTCTCGATGCCCAGATGCATGCGATTCGCAACCACCCGGTGGCCTCGCGAATGCCGGGGGTAGGGTCTTACACCTACACCCTCGGGCTCACAACCGACTTCATGGGGCGGGCCATGGACCACTACTACGTTCAGAACAATACCGACTACTTTGGCGATGGAGACATGACGCAGGCCGTGAGCAACCCCCAGTTTGAAAACAGTACCGCGGGCTGGGAGTTGGGCGCGGGCGCAGGCGGTTCGGTTGGGATTTTCAACTATAACACCGAGCCAGTTTCCAGTACCCACGGTTTGAGCTGGAATGTTGCAGCAGCCACCTGCTGCTCGCACGGCACCTATGGCCTTAAGACGGTCCGTGGCAGCGAAGCCAACGAGGTTTCTTACGCGGCCACTGTGGAAGCAGGCCTGACGTACAATATATCGGCCTACGTACATGCAGGTGCCGGTGGCGATCTGGATAATGCCAAGGTCCAGATCATGACCGATTCCGGAAATGTCATTGCCGAGCGTTTGGGCAGCCAAATTACCGAACCGCACGGCTGGCTTGATCCGTGGAGGGCGATCACTTTTAATTTTGTGGCGAATCCAGGGCAGGAGGATATCCGGATTGTACTCACCGATGAGGCGGCCGATCCGGGGGATGTGTTTTATTGGGATTTCGTGCAGATGGAAGATGGCTTTGTGGCTGCCGCGGCTCCTGCCGATACCGATTTTACCTGGGTAGGCACCTCGTTTGGCAGTTGGGAGGCTTCCAGCCAGTGGTCTCCTGCAGGCGTGCCAGACGGAAATAATGTGACCGCCCGGTTTGCCGGCAGTAACGTGGCAACCATGTACGTGCGGGTAAATCAACCACAGACGGTTCAACAAGTTCACTTGGATGAGGCCAGCTCGTATTCCCTGATCGGTTCAGGGGCGCTGCAGTTGGCTACCGACTCGGTTGATCCACAACTGGTCGTCAACGGTGGCAATCATCGCTGGAACATTCCCGTTATTGCATTGGCGAATACGACGGTCGATGTCACAGAGGGAAGTTCCCTGGAACTTGACGGCCTGTTGACCTTCAGCGGCGCAACCATTACCCAGCAAGGTTCAGGCACTGTCCTGCTCGACGGGCAACCAACGTCGGGAGGCGGTCTGTGGAAACTTACGGAGGGAACACTCTCTGGAAGTGGAGCTGTCGCGGGAAGTGTTGATGTTGTGGCGGGAACGATGGCTCCCGGAAATGGCGCTGGAAGTCTTTCGGTCAATAACGATTTTACACTCGGTTCGGCAGGCGTGCTCCAACTGGAGGTGGGTAGCCCCAGCGCCCTGGACTATGACTTGTTAAACGTCACCGGTACCGCTTCATTGGCTGGCACCTTTGATGTCACCCTGATTGACAATTATGAACCGGAACCTGGCACGTCCTTCCTGGTTCTCGCCGCCAACCAGGTTATAGACCAGGGCGTGTCCCTATCGGACTCCGATGCCGATCAGTTCACCCTTCACGTTTATAATAATAGGGTCGTGTTGGAATCTATCGTGCCTCCCCTTGCGGGCGATTACAACAACGACGGCACGGTTAACGCAGCTGACTACACCATCTGGCGAGATGCACTCGGTTCGACAACGCTTCTCTCGGCCGATGGCAGCAACAACGGCGTAGTCGATTACGCCGACTATGGTATTTGGAAACTCAACTTTGGAGCCACGGCCTCGGCTCAAACTGCTGCGGCCGACGCTGCCGTTCCAGAACCCTCGTCGGTCGGCTTGCTTGCTGGCCTGGTGACGATGGTGATTGCTGCCGGTAGGCCAGTGGTGCCTGAGGGCAGCTGGATTTTTGCGGAGGGGGCAAATTGGAATGCCGCCAGCAACTAGTCGGGTGGCTCGATCCTGAATGGGAATGATCAAGTGGTTATGCTGGGGGGGCAGCGTGGTGGCGCCGGCGACACTGGCCAGGTGCATTGCGAGGTCGACTGCATCCGTTCATGAGAGGCAGACTGTTTTCTGATGGTTTGCCACCCTTGGCTGCCAATATTCCGCTGCTGCATTGCTCGGAGCGGATTGCAACCGGTTTCAATCGGGAAGTTCCTGGCCTTTTGTTTCGGGCAGGAACAGCACGACGATTATTCCGACCAGAAAGAGTGTACTCAGCCAGGAGGCGGCCATTCCCAGATTCATGTCTGGTAGGCCTTTGAGCCAGCCGGAAAACAGCAATACAGGCACTGCCAGCACGCGGCCGCCATTGAAGCAGAAGCTGGTTCCAGTGGCCCGCAGGTGCGTGGGGAAAAGTTCGGGGAAGTAAATGGCGTACCCGGCATGCATACCCAGCGTAAGAAAGCCAAACACCGGCAGGATCCAGAGTAGCTGCTGGTAGGTTTGTGGGCCAAAGCAGGTGATTGGTACGATGAGAAAAGCCAGTCCCTGCATAGCGATAAAAGTCCGTCGCCTGCCAAACCTTGCGCAGAGTGGACCAAATGCGAGCAGTCCTGCGCCGCCGCCGGCGGTCTGGATAATTCCATACGCAAATTTTGCCCGCGTTGCTGCCGAGTCAGCATCCATGCCTCCCCGCTCAAGCAACTGTTGGGCCAGGCCTTGCCCGGCCACGGTAACGGACCAAAATGTTCCCAGTCCAACCGCCGCCAACCCCATCCCCAGAAGGGCCCGCCCACTCCATTTTGGGTTCCAAAGCAGGTCTCGAAAACTGCCCAGCTGACTGCTCGTGTCCTGCTGTTTTGCGTCTTGCCATTTTTTGGGTTCTTTGACACTGGCGCGAACCCAAAGGATCAGCAGAGCGGGCACGATACCCAGCAAGTATGCGTAACGCCACTGGGCACCCACGGCCATTCCGGCGAGCGCCGCCAGCCAGGTTCCCAGGACACTGGAAGCGTGAAAAATGCCTGCTGCCTGCGCGCGGGCCCGGGCGGGAAAGACTTCCGCCACGAGGCTTGCGGCAACGGCCCATTCACCGCCGACTCCCATCGCCACCAGAAACCGCAGGGCTCCAACTTGCCACAGTTCGGTCGCAAAGAAGGTGAGGCCCGAGAAGAGCGAGTAGAGCAGGATGGTGAGGACCATGATTGGCCGGCGGCCATAGCGATCGGCCAGCGAGCCTGCGGCGAGTCCGCCCAGCGTACCGCCCAAGAGGAAGATCGCGAGAAACCAGTCCCCGTAGGTATTTACGTCTGCCCCGTTGCCGCTGGCTGACAAGATGTCCGACAGCATTTCTTTACGGGTGATGTTAAAGATTTGTCCTTCATAGACGTCGAAGATCCACCCGGCTGAAGCGATGACCAGGACCATCCATTGGTATCGGGTGATACCTTCGTACCAGTGTTCTTTGCGTTCCATAAGAATTAAGTCGATGTAGTCGCAGCAATAAAAATGGTGGGCCCAGTCAGGACGGACCAGGAAACGTGAATGATAACTCGCCCGGCCGGCAGGCGACAATACGGCTATGGGACGAACGGAGACGTTTTGCCTTCGGGAGTCCCGTGCAGACGGCACGGTTTTGCAGCACCGTCAGGGACTTTGATGTTTGGGCCTAAACCTCTACAATGCCGGCCGGCCTGGTGCCGTGGATGTTTTTATTTTTTCCCGTAAAACAACACTTTTAGATAAACGGTTACTTCTTATGGACCCAGCAAAAATTCTGATGTATTCGTTCACGCAAAGCGAGTACGTTACCACGTGTATTGACCATGTGCAGGGCGAACTCGGTTGTCAAATACTGGATCCAAAGGGCGACCTTGCCGAGCAACTCAAGGGCGTGGAAATGGTGATCGATATTGGCGGTCATTCCAGTCATGAGATCATAGATGCTGCCGTCGACGCAAA
This sequence comes from Lacipirellulaceae bacterium, assembly GCA_965243695.1. Lineage (GTDB taxonomy): Bacteria > Planctomycetota > Planctomycetia > Pirellulales > Lacipirellulaceae > JAKVCB01. The sequence goes on from CBDEWC010000011.1 coordinate 126,032, forward strand.
GTTTTGGCAAGTGATTGGTACAGGCCTGGATCACTGTGATGTGCAATACATTCTGGGCAAGGGGATTTCTTTGGGGAATACGCCAGGATTTACCAGCGCCTTTGGATTGGCCGAATCTGCCATGATGTACATCTTGATGCTCACCCGCAAATACAACCAAGCGCGGGAGAATTTTTTTGAGAGAACGTTTTACGAGCCCAATGGAAAGACACTGGCAGATTTGACGTTGGGGATCGTGGGCTTTGGGGCAAGTGGTCGCCAGCTGGCAAAGCGGGCCAAAAGTTTTGGCATGCGAATTGAGGCCATTGACATCGTGCCGCTCGAGGCCGACTTGCCAGCCGATATGCAGCCCGACTTTTATGGAATGTCAGACCAACTTGACGAGGTTATCGCGCGGTGTGACGTACTCTCGTTGCATTTGCACCTCACTCCGAAGACAACGCACATTATGAATGCTTCGAAGCTGTCGCTGATGAAACCTACCGCTTTGCTGGTCAACGTGGCGCGCGGGGCATTGGTGGATCAGGATGCGCTGGCCGAGGCCCTGCTTGACGGTAAAATTGGTGGAGCAGGAATCGATGTATTTTCCGAAGAGCCCGCTGATTGTACTCGTCCTGAATACCAGCTTCCGAACTGCATTGTCACACCTCATACGTCGGGCCAGACGGATGAGACGGTGAGGCGTCGGTGCCAGATTGTCATCGACAATGCACGCCGTTTGGATGCGGGTGACCAACCGCTTTACACGGTCGATGCCAGTATGGGGTTGGGCAAGTCGTAAAGCAGATGCTTCTCGCCCCAGCCAGCAGAGGCAATCGACTGCCGAAAGGTGAGCGTGGGTGTTCGGTGTCCCCTCTGAAGGGCCCATCGTGACCAGTGTCCTTGGGGTGGGTACTGATTCAGGGTGACGGTTGGTCCCCTCAAGAATCACGACCCCTCGTGCTGGGCACGTTCCAGTTGGGTTGCCCGCACAAACATTGCCCCGAGGTAGAGGATGCTGTTGCCGACGTACAGCCAAATCATCACGGCCAAAAAAGAGCCCACCACCCCGTAGGCACTGTAGCGCCCGCTGGTAAGCACAACCGCCAGGAGTTGCCGTGCGACTTCCCAAAAGACCGATGCGATCGCTGCTGCGGTAAAAGCGTCACTCCAGTTGACATGCCCCCGTGGGTGGAGCCGATAGAGTAGGCCAAAGATGATGGTCGTTGCAAGCAAGCTCAAAATCACCGCCAACACTGCAAATAGCAGGTTGGGATGTTGTGGCAGCGCAAGCCAGACAGAACTGGCTGCGCTTAAGGTGAAGAGGGCCAGCATCAGAATCACCAGGCCAAGCCAGACCACAAAATGGAGGACCTCGACCAGCACGTAATCCCGAATTTCCTTCACGCGATTGTCTTGAGTTCCCAGGCGGATCCCCCAGACCAGGTCGAAAGATTTTTGCATGTGATAAAAAATAGAAATCAGGCTGCAGCCCAGGACTGCGATCCCCAGTGGTGTGCTCACAGCAGCCCCCTTTTGGACCTGCGCTAAAAGTGTTTCGAGTTGGGAGGAGAGGGCTTCGGACCCTTCGCTGGAAACCATCGCCAGTAACTGGTTGCGCTGGTAGTTGAGGATGTCGGACCGTTTTAAAATCAAGCCAACGATCGATACCGTCACGAGCACAATTGGAAAAAACGCGACCGCAAAGTGGAACGACTGCGAAGCCGCCATAAAAGTTCCACCTTTGTAATTCCAGAGTTGGCTGGTTTGTACGATACGGCTGAGCAAACGCCGTTGCATGGTTCGGGCGGGTGGATTTGTGTTGTGCTTAATCGTCAAACTTCAGATTCCTCATGATGCGGTTTGTGGTTTCCGAGACGGGTGACGGTGGACTTGCGGTCACCGCCAACGCCTCTTGTGGCTGCCGCAGGGTTCAGGTGGACCGTTGAGGTGGTTTGCTGTACGGGTAAAATCGTTGCCGAACACTCCGATCTTAATGAAAACCTGCAACCTTACAAGCTGGCCAGAAGAGTGGCAGAGTTGGTTAGTCGGGCTGGCATAGGGAACGAGTCGCGTTTGGGAGTGGTGCAATAGGCCGAGCAAGCCCGAGCCTCATGTCAGGGGCCACCTGCCCGTTGCCGGTCCCCGAATACTGCGCAAGGCACCCGTTGGGTAGGTTTCCCAAGACGTTCTTTGAGGGGCGTTCCAGGTCAAGCCACCCGGGGGCGCCTATTCTTACCGCGGATACCCAATCAGTTAGCTTCGAGACCCGGGAATTTTTTCCAAAATGGGGCAAACGGCAGCTGTCAACAAGGGCGTCTTCGGTAGCATTCAGTTCCTTATGGGGCAATGAAAAGCAATTTTAAAAACAGTATAAAATCCGAGTGCAAACTCGACTGGGAATTGAGGGTAAACTACGGGTGAATTCATGGTAAACTGCGGGTCCGCAGAGTTGTGTTCCAGAGCGCCCGATGTTTAGGGCATCCGGTATTTGGCGGCGACAGCCCATATGTGTGCGGTGTGCAGTCTTGAGGACGATGGCGAGGTGCTCGATTTGCAGTTCACCCAGTTCCATCTGGTGCCAGGGGGCCAATGTTATTTTTGCATCCTTCGAGAGGAAGTGACCGGTCACTGCTGGAAATGAATGCCGCATTTTGATGTTGCTTTACAGCGCAGATGCACTTAGCTGGTTTCAAGCGGGTTGAGTAGCCGCATTGGATGGAAGCTTCCATGTTGGTCACATTGGTCGGCCCATTTTTATAGGATGGATCAAGGTGTAAAAAGTGTGGTTTTAACCTGTGGCAAGTTGCAGCCTCGCTTGTCGTAACCGGAAAGGGTAACTGTCTATCATGCGCGTGTTGATTGGGTTGGTTCTGTTTGCGTTGTTGGCGAGTATTGGTTTTGCATCGCCGCCAAACATCATTTTTATTCTTTCCGATGACCTGGGGTGGGGGGACCTGGGATGCTATGGGCAGGAAGAAATTCAGACTCCCAACATCGACCGGTTGGCCACCGAGGGGATACGGTTTGTCAACGCGTATGCCGGAAACTCCGTGTGTGCCCCTTCTCGTAGTTGCCTGATGCAAGGTTTGCACCCAGGGCATGCACGAGTGCGGGGTAACGGATACAGGAAATACCGCCACTCGCTCCAAGAGGAGGATGTGACGATGGCGCAGGTGTTGCAAAGTGCCGGCTATCGAACCGGGCTGTTTGGCAAGTGGGGACTTGGTTTAAGCCGCCAGCCGGGGACCCCCGGGGCTAAAGGTTTTGACGAGTTTTTTGGCTACTTGAACCAGCGCAAGGCACACAGCTATTACCCTCCCTTTCTCTGGCACAACACCGAAAAGATTTTTTTCCCCCAGCACGCCGGTCATCAGCATCGGCAGCAAAGCAGCTACGATGAAAACGGCCGCGTGATTCCCCGTGGGATCAAAAGCCCCGCTGAAGCACACTACTCTTTTGACTTGATTCACGAGCGATCACTTGAGTTTGTGCGCCAAAATTACCAAAAGCCCTTCTTTCTCTACCTGGCGCATACGATTCCGCACGGCCCGATCATCGTCCCGGACCTGGGGCCGTACCGCGACGCCGACTGGCCGTTAGGTCACAAGGAATGGGCGGCGATGATCACGCGACTTGATCATGCTGTGGGAGACGTGTTGAGTCTGCTCGAAGAGCTACAGATTGATGGCCAGACGCTGATCTTTTTTGCCTCGGACAATGGATGTTCCCTGCACGGATACGACCGTGACCGGTCGGTGGAAGGGATTACCGCACACTTTCAAAACGGTGGCCCTACGCGCGGCGGTAAAGGCAATACGTACGATGGTGCTTTTCGTGTGCCGGCAATGGCTCGCTGGCCAGGGGAGATAGAAGCGGGCCAGGTGAGTGACCACATTTGGGCGTTTTGGGATGTGCTCCCCACCACGGCTGAGCTGGCCGGGGTGAGGACGCCGGAAGGGATTGACGGGATTTCCTTTGTGCCAACCCTGCTTGGCAACCCGGAAGACCAACCGCAACACGACTACTTGTACTGGGAGTTTCGGCAAAACCAGGCGGTGCGGCACAACGACTGGTTTGCCCACCGCAAAAATGGTGGGCAGGTCGAGCTCTACAACCTGGCCCGCGATCCGCAGCAACAGCACGACCTTGCCGGCGAAAACCAGGCGCTGGCTGCCAAAGCTCTCGCCTGGATGCAGCAGTCGCACGAGCCTAGTGAAGTCTGGCCGAGTCCGGGGGAATCGGTCGCGGCTCTGGACGCGCGGCTACGGCAGGCAGGTGTCCCGAAGCGTCCCCAGAACGTGAACGACTAAACGCGACGACTAAACGCCCAGCGGCGAGACGTGTGGCTGGCGCTTCGATGGGGACGTGCGACCAGTCCGCTGCCAGGTGAGGCTGCCAGGTGAGGCCGCCATTTCACCACGCAGGCCACTGCCACCGGGTCGGGCGAATCAATAGTCCTGGGCGACCTCGCCATCGGCGATGGTCGCCCAGGGCAGCCAGGACAAGGCCTGGGGTGTCGGCCTGAAGCCCGCGGACGCTTTCGTTTACGAAGGCAGACTGACAAAACCACCTGGGTGCTCACTGCCGAGCCGTTAACAAAGGGAAAGGGTTTTGTTTCGGGTGGTGCGGGCCCGGTGGGAGCAAGCACCCGTTTAAAACTTTCGGTATGGAAAGTTTATCGGAGTATTTTTCGCCGGTTGATGTTGTCACCTAAAAACTATACCAGCCAAAAAACAGGCAGGCTACATCGTCACCGGGCGGAACTGGAAAAATCAGACACAGAAGAGGAGCTTCTGTAGAGGTAGGCCGAAGAAATCCTTCGCACGGGACTTCACCTCTTGGGGAGTCTCTTTGGGAAAATCACTCGGAAAAGGTTTGGTGCCACCAGCAATGGTCGCAGGTCGTGATTCCGCATTCATCAAAAACACCGCCGTGGTGGAACAGGTCGGGGTGCCGGCCGTTGGCCCGGCAGAGAGGGATTTGTTTTCCGGCGGCATCGTGATAGCCGGCGAAAGCGGGGCAGTCAGTCCGCACCACGTTGTCCGGGCCAGCTGGCTCGTGACGTTGCCAGGGCGCATCGAATGTTGTGGCGGGACGCTGTGGTCCTTGCCGCCAGACCTTGAGCATTCGCGCTGCCTTCTGTAGTGCGTCGACGGCCAGGTCGTCGGAGTCGCGTGTGGGGGGCCGCAGCAACAGGCAGTACGGGTCGTCGGCCATGATCGTGGCCATAAAACTTTTAAACTCCGGGGCGCGCATCACTCCTGAGGTGCTTTTGCCCACTGGTCCCGTGTTGAGGATGCCGGCCGCGCGGCACACCTCCTGCATGATGCCGGGAAATTCATACTGAATTCGCAAGCCAGGCACGCAGTGATTGAGGTGCCGCTCTTGGGGCCAATAATGTCCCACGTAGGGAACCTGCAAAATCTCCTCATAGTAATGCCACAGGGTCACCGTGTTGACCTGCACTCCCAGGCAGAGCACCCGGCCGTCCAGGGCGACCAGTTCTTCAAACGGGTTGCCCTTGCCACAGACCGCCGGTGTCTGGCGATGGCCTGACAGTAATTGCCTGCTGGCCGGTCCTACTGCGACCCAGGAATGCGTCTTGTGACAACTGCGGAGGCTTCCTGACCGTTTGCGCACACACTCGGTCAACACGCCCTGGAAACCGGGTTGCTGACTGGTGCAAAGACCGTCGGGGCTACTGCAGTCGCAGTCGCTGTTGCCAAAGTCGGTGCGGTCTCCCCAGACGTTATCGCGAAACACCGGTACCACCAGCGTGCCATCGGCACCAATTGCATCAAAAAGGCCATCGATCACCGTCTCTGGCCCACCCTCGACCGGTCCCAGCGCGCTGAGCGAACTGTGCATCATCACCACGTTGCCGGCGGCAAGCCCAAGCTCTCGTAACTGGTCGGCGATTTGGCAGCGTGTTAGTGGAGGCATGGCGTGTGACGGCCTTTTGGCGTGGTCGGGATAAAAGGAGATGGGGGGCCGAGTGGTCTTGGAAAGTGGCTTTTGAGAAACTGGATTCGGTCTCTTTGGCGGTTTAAGGAGAGTTCCGTGCAGTAAGCGTGAGTCTTGAAAGTAAGCAGGAGTCGTGCGGGTGTAAAGGCATTTGGTCCACGAATCGCCATGGACCCCGAAATGGGGCCTCCAAAAAACGTCCGCGGGACCGCGAGCGGTCTGTTTGGGCCAAGATATTCCAGCGGTGAGGGGCCCGGTAGGGATTCCTTCGGTCGTCGATAATGGTCGCCCTTTCCCTTGGTCGAATATTTTTTCGCTGCCACCATCTACCTCCGGAGCTATCGATAGCATAGCGGCTTGGGGTTTGGTAGGATCTCTTTGAGTCACCTGCGTTTGCGGTCTTATTTTTCTAGTTGATCCATGGTTGAGGTTAAATTTTAAACATGCTTGCACAAAGCCAGGACAAAGAGTTTTACCAGCGCGAGTTGGCATCTTTTCTGCCCGATCGTATTTTCGATGCGCACGCCCACCTGTGGCGGGACAAACCTTACAACGATATGTTTGATGTTTTCGATTACACCGGTGACATTGGCTATCAGCAGTACGTTGCCTTCACCGAAGACCTGCATCCTGGTCGACCTGTCTATGGGCTCTTTCTGCCGGTGTTTCCCGTGGAGCATCCAGAAACGATTCCCGAGGCAAACCAGTGGATCTCACAGCAGGCCGCAGAGCATGATGCCAATCGAGGGTTGTTTTTTGTGCAGCCCACCGATGATCCGGAATGGGTTCGCCAAGAGGTTCGGCGGCTTGGATTGCACGGGCTGAAGTGCTACCACACGTTTGCAGACACAACGCCAACCTGGGAAGCACAGATTCCAGACTTCCTGCCAGAACCCCTGGTGAAGGTTGCCGATGAAGAAGGTTGGATGATCACACTCCACATGGTTCGCTCGCGTGCCGTGGCTGACGAAGGAAATATTCATTGGATTCGGCACTACTGCGAAACTTATCCAAACATGAAATTGATTCTTGCGCACTCGGCGCGAGGATTTCAGCCATGTCACAACCTGGAAGGCTTGCCCAAGCTTCGTGGGTTGGAAAATCTTTATTGCGACACGAGTGCCAATTGTGAGCCGATGGCGCACCAGGCGGTGATTCGTATCCTGGGGCACGACCGGTTGATGTACGGTTCCGATTTGCCGATCAGCCATCTGCGGGGTCGCAGTTTAGGGGCAGGAGACACGTTCCTGTGGATTTATGAAGAGACTCCTATTTGGGGCGAGAAGCACCTCAAGATCGATCCAATCCTGGTTGGACTTGAGCATTTGCGTTCGCTGAAGTGGGCGTGTTGGTCGGAAAAACTCACCGACCAGCAGGTCGAGGACATTTTCTGGAACAACGCAGCACGCCTGATGGACGTGACTGTCGGTTGAATGCTCTGGCCGGCTCGTTAGAAATTGACACCCAGTGATCGGCGGCAAATCAAGGCGACTGCCATGGCGGTCAGTCCAAAGGTTGCCCACCAGGGAATGTCCAGGCCCAGGATGGGCGTGTGCCGCCGAGTATACTGCACGTTGATTGCCGAGATTGGCCCTCCGCTGGGGCATGGCGCTTCGAGTGGATGGAGCATTTGGTCCCACCAGGCACGGCTCGGCCGGCGGGCAGCAATCCCCATCAACGGCCCGCCAGAGCTGGCGACCGCCAGCTTTTGCTCGAGGACTTCCACTCCGGCTTTCCACTGCAGGATGGCCGGCTGGTCCGTTTGCGGACGCACCCTCCAGGAGAGTTGGTGACGCGATGGATCCCAATGCGAGGCGGTTTCTACAACCACGCCCGCCGGCGGCTCGAGAACAATCTCCGGCCGTTGACTTTGCGGGTTGGATGAAAGTTCAACATCCACCACCGATACCTGTTCCGGCTCAAGTGGTGCAAACTCATACCGCTGCGCCAGTTGAATAAACAGCAGGCTAATCGGCACCAGCATCACCAGTGTCGGAGGGAGCGAATGCCATAACCTCAGCCCGGTCGTCTGGAGTAATTGTCCCTGGCACCTGAATGTGACCACCAGATCATGCTTGAACAACCGGATAGCCAGCAGGTGCGCTTTCGTCTGGTCCGCGAGCTCCTTGAGGCGGGCCTGGTTGGACGTTTTCCCAAAGATCCACGTCATCACCACCCCGCAGACTGCTCCCCAAAAGAAGAGGCCAGCCAGTGGATGGGATGCGAACGGGGATAGCAGCAGGTCGCCCAGATGTGACAGCAAAGCGTTGAGGGTACGCATTGGTCAATTACTCGATGTATCCCAGTCCGCGAAGCTGTTTCTCGACTTCTTTGTCGTCGTCAGCCTCACTAAATTTGGCGGCTTCCCGTTCGAGAATGTGCACGACCAGTTCGTCGGTACTTGAATACCCGCCCGCCTTGGCGATCTCGGTAAGCCGATCGTACAAGGCCCGGTCGAGTTTGATTTTGGTGCTAAAGCGGAACATGCGTGAAAAAGTTCTTGGAACTGGCGGTATCGAAAACAGTACTGGTCGCAGCGACACCCTCTCTCAGGCGATGCAGCAAACCGTTGTCGCCGGGACCGGTTCGCGACGACCCGAAACGTATCACAGAACAGAGAACCCTGAAACCCGAGTGGTCCTGAGTGCCGAAAACGCGAATCCCCGGTAGGGGAACCTGTGGCCTACCGGTGCTTGCCAAATATCGGCCTGCCTGCCATGTCGTTTGGCCGGCTGAGGCCACAAAGGTCCACAATCGAGGGGCCCAGGTCGGTGAGTGCGGGCGTTTCTACCTCGAGCGGTCGATTCGCCAGCAGGATACCGGGTACCAACTCCGACGCCACGCAGTGGTCACCACTCCAGCGGTTGAGATTGTCCGAGACCGTGTGTTTGCCCAGGCCCCCCAGGGGCGTTTCCCAGCCCACTCGATAACCATGGTCGTAACCGACGATCAAGTCGGGTGCGACCTTGGGGTCAGCCTCGGTGAACCGCTGGTCGACCCGGATGACCGACTTGATGGGCGTAGCGTCCGGATATTGGGGATCGCGGAAATCGGATAACACGACAGCCAGTTCGTCGACCAGCTGGCTGTAGTCGTTGCCGGGCGATACGATCCCCTGTTTTTCGCGACCTTTCAAATTCACAAACACCGAATTGAGTCCCAGCGCGTAGGCACGCGTTTTTGACCAGTCGACCCCCTCGAGGAAATCAACCGAAGCCGGCCTGACCCCTGGTTTTAAAACAAGAAAATCGTGTTCCCACAACAGGCGGTTGATGTTCACTGAGCGGCGATAGGTTGTAAAGCCGTGGTCGGAGAGGACCAGCAGCGTATCTTGGTCACGGAGTTGCTGCAGAGTTTCGCCAACCAGGTGATCCATATGAATGTAAAGATCCTCGATGACGTTTGCGTAACGGTCCCCTTGGGCAGGATTGCGGCCAGGATGGTGTGGGTCGCGATCGCGCCAAAACATGTGACTCACCAGGTCGGTCGTGCCGAAGTAATAGAACAGGCACCCGCTCTGAAATTCTGAAAGCACATGCCGGTACTGGTCAACCCGTTCATCGTGCAGGAGATAAGCCTGCTGGAGAAATTCATCTTCGTTCAGTACCCCCTGTTGCAGGGCGTTGTAGTCCTCGGGAATGCCGAGGGTCGAGTAGCGGCCGTGACGCTGGGCAAGCTGTTGGGCTATCTCTTCGGGCTGGCTGATCGGTGTGGTCAAGTTCACCGGATCCATGTTAATCGGACTGATGTAAATCTCGCATTCGGGATGCACCTGCTTGACATAAAAGCGGACGATGCCGGGCAAGCTTACCGGCGCTTGTGCCGCTTCCAGAAGCGTTGCGCCCGGGATTTCAGTGGGTAATTCGATGGGGATCCAATCGCTCCATTCCCCTGCTGCAAGGAGCAGGCGATGCTCGGCGATCTCAATCATCACCAGGTCTTTGGCCGGGTCGCGTGTCACCACCAATGGCACCTTGAGCCGCGGAAGGGGGCCATCGAAGGCGTCGGGATTGAGCAGGAAATTCTCGGGACCTTCCAGTTCGATTTTTGCCTTGTGGCTTTTGCCCCGCAAGTTGGCGTAGACCCGTTTTCCGCCCGTGACTTTTTGTCCTCGCAAAGAGGTATGTGGAGTGACGAACGTAAACTCTCCCAGGCTACCTTGTACATCGGGAGTGCCCATCCCGCTGATGGTCTCGAGGTTGCCCGGGCCGGTTGCTCCTTGGGGTGGGTAATTCGAGGGTAGGAAGAAAACTTTGGCGCTGCCTCCCTGCTGGACGAGTGGTTGCCAGAAGGCTCCGCCTCGCCGGAGTAGCTCGGGGGCCTGGCCGCTGGAGAGCGGAATCTGCCACTTGCCCAGCGACACCGCGCGGGCCGTGCCGGTGGATCGGACGTCGGAGGTCGAAAAGAAAGGACGTACTACGCTTTGGCCCTTGGGATGGGGGTCGCGATGAATGAAGTCAAACACCTGGTGGATGCCCGCGTCGGCACCGCTGATGATGTTCGAAAATGCAACCGGTGTTTGGGGCGGGTCGCTTGTCTTGATCGGTTGAAACGAGCCTCGGTTGGCGAGGTCCGAAAAGTTGGGTACCTTGCCTGCCTGCATCAGTTGGCCGAGCACGACCGGATCCATTCCGTCAAAGGCAAGCACGACGACCCGCCCCTGGTGGCTGGTCCACGGTTTTGGCCTGGCCCGTTCACATCCAAGCACCCAGGGTGCCGTTGAACTGGAGATCAAGTACTGGAGAAAGTTTCGCCTTCGCACAGCAGGGATTTACCATCCATATATCCGGGTGTTGGTACCCCCAACAGGTCTAAGGTCGTGGGTGCCAGGTCGGTAATGTGGGCGTCGGAGTCCTCCAGCGGTATGCTGGAAAACAGGACACCCGGTACAAGCGCGGGGTGAATGCAGTGGTCGCCACTCCACGGCTTGACGTTGTTGGAGAAAACCGTGGGGCTGGTTTTACCCACCGCCGAGTCCCAGGAGACCCGGTATCCCACATTATACCCAGCTACGATATCTGGGGCACCTTCGACATAGGGCCCGTGGTAGGCCCGCTCCCGGGGGACCGCCTCGTGAATCGCCACGGTGCCGTTGTCCGGGTCGACCAATCCGGTCAACTTTTCGGCGATTTCGCAGACGAGCTGGTCTTTCTTAGTTCCGGCAGGCACGATTCCCTGGCCTTCCCGGCCCTGTTGATTGATGAACAGCCCGCTGAGTCCCACGGCAAACGCGCGCGTCTGCTGCCAGTCGACATCGGCCAGGTAGCTGTGGGAGGATGCCTGGGCCCCATCTTTGAGGTGCAGATAGCCATTTTCCAACAACCAGCGATTCAGGTCGACATTACGGCGAAATGGCTTGAAGCCGTGATCGCTCATCACGAACAAGGCCGTGTCGGGCCCCATTTTTTCGCGGGCTTCGCCCACCAGTAAATCCATCTTCTGGTACATCTCGCGGATTGCCGTGGCATGCGTGTTGGGTCGATCGCCGAGGGCCGGGTGACCAGGGTCCATGAAACGCCAGAACATGTGTTGAATCCGGTCGGGTCCATCGAAGACGCACACGACCAGGCCCTGGCGCACGCGCTCAAGGGCATCAAAGAACATTTGCCGTCGTTCGTCGTGGATTTGGTATGCCTGCTCCAGAAAAGTATCTTCGCTGAGCGTGCCGTCCGAGAGGGCGGACGTATCTTCGGCAAGTCCGAGTGTCGAAAACAGTCCTTGCCGGCGGGACAGGTAGTGCGCGTAGGTGGGCGGGTGGGAAATTGGCATTGCCGGTGAGGTGGGATCAAATTGGATCGGCGTGCAGTAGAGTTCGAGGTGCGGTTCGATTTGTCGTAAATTAAATCGACAGATCCCGCGGAGCTTGACGGCCGGCGCGAGGCGAAACGTGACGCGTGTCCACTCGCTGTGCTGGCCAACGATCAGTTCCAGGCGCTGCGGTCCGATGGTGAGTACTGCCCTTTGGTCAGATATTCGTTTCACCGTGAAGGGAATCCGAACCTCCTCTCCGTCTCCACGCAACGGATTGGCAGGGCCTTGCAAATGCCCGGTCAGCACGTTTCCCTGTGGTTGAAGAGGCAGGTATTGCCCGGCCCCGTAGGAGTCGGCCGACTCCTCTTTGGCCGGTTTGCTTGTGCCCGGTGTGTTTGCCGACTCACCGTTGGTCTGGACATAACGAAAGTGGGTTCCTTGGGTGCCCAGTACATCGGGCACACTCATCGCGGCCAGTTGTACGCCATCAAACTTGTCGCACGGAAAGGTAATCGGAACGCGGAGTACGGCACTGAACACGCCGGCATCCCCCAGGACCGACCAGAACGGTTTGCTCTTGCGCAAACCCTGGATTTGGGCTCCTGATACGGGTAGCCGATACGGACCGATCGGCACGGTTCGCCGCGGCGGGCGAATGTGAACCGAGGAAATCACCGGACCGTAGGTTGCCGGATTCCGACTGATGAAATCAAAAATATTGTGTTTGCCTGGATTGGAACCTGTTGAAAAGCTCGACCAGGCGACCGGCGAGAGTGGCGGGTAGGTGGTCCCCAAGCGGCGGTAGGCCCCCTGGCCTCGCAATGTCGCAAGGTTTGGCAACAATCCTTCGTCGAGAAATTTTTCGGTCAGGTCTGCGTCAAGCCCATCCAGGCCAAGCACCACGACACGACCAACCTTGGCTTCACCAGGCCGTCGTCGTTTTCCGCGGAGCAGACGCCACAGGAGGCGGAACGGCCAGGTGAAAATGGCCACCAGTGCCATCAGTACGGCGATCAGGATGGCCAGGAACGAACCGGCAATGGCAAGTCCTGCGCCGGGTCCGATGTAGGCAAGCAGTCCACGGGTGTTGTCGAAGGTCCACGATGAAGATAATTCAACAAGCGTTTCGACCATCAGAGGAGGCATCCTGCTTTTGGTGTCGGTACTGGGTTGGCTTGGTACTGGGTTGGTCGGTCGGTACTGGGTTGGTCGGTACTGGGTTGGCTTGGCCGGTGAGGTGGTAAGGGCCGGCTCCGAACCAACTGGCCACAGCTGGCGGTTCAGCTGGCGGTTCTGCGGAAAAGCCGTCTGGAGAGTAGCACTCCTGGGCGAATTTGCCAAGCTGAGGTCCCAGCTTGCGGCTGCAATTCTTCCCCTGGCGAGCCGCCTCGGGGTGAAGAAAACCAATCCCGTTTTCACAAAACGCGAGGCGAGGCGACCCGGTGGTGGGGTTGGGCCGCATGAAAAGTTGTCAGGACGGATTCTCGAGGTCCGGGTAAAGGGGCAACGACAGGACCGTGCCGTTTTCGTCGGCCGACCGAAGGGCGGCTTCCATGACCTCGACACACCGCAGCCCCTCTTCCCAGGTCAAGCAGGGTGGGGTCCCATCCTGGATCCAGCGGACAAAGTCGCCAGCTTCCTGGCGGAAGGCGTGATCGAACCCGAGATCGTCAAACCGCTCAAAATGGGACTCTGTGTCGTCACGGCTCTGCCAGGTCAGGTCGAGGTGTTCCATGGCGGGCACAAAACGCATCGCCCCGTTTTTGCAAACGACCATCGGTCCGCCCGACTCGCGGAATTTTAAAAGTGGGTAGACCATCGACACGTTGAGCGTTGCGATTGCGCCGGAGGCAAATTGTAGTGATACGTGAAGCGTATCGGGAAAATCGTATCGCGGATCAACCTGGGGAGCAGGCAGCGCCCGAACCGTGACAACGTCACCGCACATGGCTCGCATCCAGTCAATGATATGCACACCGATGACCGGCAATGTGCCTCCGCACGTCTCGCGGCGAGTCCACCAACCTTGGTGGTTGTACGGCCGGGCGTCAAAATAAGCGCACGAGGTGATCGATAGCACCTGGCCCAGCTGCTCCCGCAGTTCTATCATGCGTCCCCAGGGCGGACGCAGGCGGCGCTTGTGTCCGACCATCAAACGTACGTTCGCCTTTTCGCACGCACGTACCATCTCCCAGCACTCGGGCACGGTGTTGGCCATGGCCTTTTCGCAATAGACATGTTTTCCTGCCTGTGCTGCGGCGATGGCGATTTCTTTGTGCGTGAAGTTTGGGCTGGTGATGGCGACCGCATCGACGTCGACTTCGTCCAGCAGTTGTTGGTGGTTCTCGAATGCGGGAAGTTTCAGGCCGGTCTCGTTGTGAAAATATTCCTGCGATTGAGGGTTGGGTTCACAAATGGCAACCACTTCGGCAACCTCGTTGAGGTACTTGGCAAACTGGGGCCCAAAGTCGCCCGTGCCACACACGGCAAAGCGGAGTTTTTTGTCTGTCACCTGCTGTCTCCTTCTAATGGTTTTTGGTAAGCAAACGATGACCTTGGGGAATATACTTAAACATGAATGCTTGGTTACCGTAGCCGCAAGGTTGTCGGGTAAAGGGGGTTGGCCAGGTTGGCTTGTGCCGAAAATCGACTGTACAGCGTGTGGGGTATTGTTTCAACGGCATGCACTTGATGGTCTCTTGTGGCTGGTAGTAATGTTCCTCGTCACACCTATTTGTGGAATGTTGGTAAACCGTCCGGCAAAAGGCACTCCCAGCGTCACGCGACCGCAGAAGTTGCGGCAATTCGTTTTGTGCCGGCGGGCTTTGGTATTTATCGCCGGCTGAAAAACCCCCAAAACCCCCAAAACCCTTGACGCTCAGCAGTGGATTGCCGAGTATGAAACAAAGCCCATCCAAGACACAAAGCACAAGCAAGCTACGAAATCTCACGTCACCCGCAGTCAGATAGGCCATCATGAGAAACATTTTTTGGGGAACCCTGTTCGTCGTTGCTATGGCCTCTGGTAGCGAGGTGGTCGGCAAGCCGTTTGCTTTTAAAGACCCCTTTGGGTTGGCGGTCAACAGCCACGACGTCGTCTACGTGGCGGAGATCAAGGGAGGGCGGGTCAGCAAGTTTACTCCCGACGGAGAGCCGCTGGGAGTGATCGACGAAATTGAGGGCTACGGCCGCCTGGTGGGTCCCTTCGACGTTCACATTGGGCCGGATGACTGGATTTACATTACCGATTGTCTTGGCCACAAGGTGGTGGTGCTTGACGCGGAGGAGCAACTTCAGTTTGTACTTGGCAGCGGTGTTAAAAGTATGCGGCAGGGAGAGTTCTCCGAACCACACTTTGTCACCGTGAACCAGGCAGGTGAAATTTTTATTGCCGATACGTTTAACGCCCGCATCCAAAAGTTCAGTGCAGGCGGAAAATTTCTGACAACGTGGGGTCGCATTGGGCAGCAGCCGGGTGAATACCTCCAAAACGGCTACCTTGCGCGGGTCGATGTCGACAACAAAGGTTTTGTCTATGTGCGCGAATTCGATGGCGGCCGTATTCAAAAATATACCGAAGATGGTCAGTATGTGGCGACTTTTGCCAGCCGGGGTACGGGCGAAGGGCAGCTTGACGAAGGGTACGGGCTGTCGGTGATCAACGACAAACTCTACTGCCCCGACACCTTTGAGAGCCGGGTTCAAGTCTTTAGTCTTGACGGTGAGCTGCTGGAGGTTTGGGCTCCAGGCGAGGGTGACACCGGTGGGAAATTCAATCACCCGGTAGATATTGCCCAGCTAAGTACCGGTGACCTGGTGATGACCAACTGGAAGTCGCAGCGGGTGGTGCGAATCCGTCCGGACGGCCAGGTCATCGCCGACTGGGGGAACTCCGTCGCAGACCTGCTGCTTTGGAAACCGCCCGAGTGGGTCGACCGGCCAGTGCGCGACCCGGTCAAGGTCAGCATTTATGCCAGTGTTGATGACCAGACGATTCGTATGGCGGGTGAAAAGGGGGTAGATATTCTTTACCCTTCGTTCAATTACCAGTACCGGGATTGGAATATCGCCGGCCAGGTCAAGAAGGCCCAGTCGGCGGGGGTCGAGGTCCATCCTTCGATTGCGTGTTGGCCCTTTGGGAATGGGCACCCAGACCCAAGTCCTATTTTCAAGCAGCACCCCGAGTGGTGCGTGTGGAAGAAAGGAGCCACCGAGCCAATCAAAATGATTCTCAGCTGGGCGCACCCGGAGGCCCGCACCTTTCGGGCGGACCACATTGTCGCCCAGGTCAAAAGCGAGGGGGTCGATGGCGTTATGCTCGATTACATTCGCTACCTGGGAACCGATTACGGGTATGACCCGGTCATTGTCGACGGATTTTTTAAGAAGCATGGCGTCAACCCACTCGATCTTCCGCAGGACGATCTGAGATGGATGCAGTACCGTGCCGATTTCGTGACCCAGTTCATCGTCGAGTTGCGCCACAGGCTGGCCCAGGAAATCCCCGACCGGCACGTGGAGATTTCCGTCTACACGTCGGGCGGAGATCCGACTCCGGGGGTCTACCTGACCACTTCCCTACAAGATTGGAAAACGTGGGCGAAAATGGGCATCGTCGACAAGTTGCACGTCGCCTGGTACACCCGCGATTTGGACCAGATTTACACTGCCATCCGCCGGGTCCGCGAGGCGGTTCCTGACCGCGTCAAGGTCAACAGTTTTATTGCCTGCTATGGCGGCAACCTCAATACGCCACCCTTGCTCCGCAAGGGATTCGAGGCTTCGATCGCCGGTGGTGCCGACGAGGTGACGATCTACCGCATCGACGCCGTCCGCGAACTGAACCTGTGGGACGCGATCGGCCAGATCACCGCAGACATTGACCGGGGAACTTTTCGATAACCTGGCGGGCCAGGGTCGCGTGGCGCATTTTCTGCACCATCGTAAGGCTCAGCGTTTGTTGCGGAACTGGTCGATTTTTGCCTGCACGTGGGCTGGCAAAACGGCCGTCGGGATTCCTGCAGCCACAGTATTGTTCGCGCGGGCTGTCATTCCGCCGATGGAAACTGATCCCGTTTGGCTGAGGAGTTGGTACCCGTCCCATCGATTGAGCTGAAGTTCGGCGGCTAGCCAGTGGACCAGGTGCGCGTAGGAAGTACTTATGGCGGTGCGCAAATCTCCATGCGTGGCTACCGTGTAGATGGCGTCACCGGTCAGGAGGACAGGCACGTCGGCTGCCAGGTCGGTCAGGCCGCGAACAGTAATCGTGACGCGGCCACTTGTTTCGATCCCTCCGCCGATGATCTCGCCATGGCCCTGCGCCGCATGCAGGTCGCCTAACATCAATAATCCGCCTGGGCAAAACACAGGCAAAATAATCGTGGTTCCGGCGCCAAGCACCGGAAGGTCCATGTTTCCCCCATGGACGTCGGCCATGAGCGTGGAAACGTTTTGTCCCCACGGGGGGCAGACTCCAAGGGTGCCTACGATCGGACGTAGCGGAACGGTAATCGTGTCGTCACCAAGCGGATTGGTGATCGTGGCCGTTTGATTGGCAGGATCGATCGCCCACTGGTAGAGGTGTTGGGGGACAGGATCATGGGCGCAATGTTTGTCGCTCGAGAACAGTTCGTCGGGCCGGACGAGTTGATCGCTTGACAGGAGGCCATGACCAGGAGCCAGCAGGGTTTGCCCGGTGCGTCGGTCCAACTCGATTGCGTCGATATCGACGGCCAGCGCATCTCCAGTTTCAATTCCTTCGACATAAATGGGGCCACCGACAGGATTGCCCTCAAACAGGTCACTCCCACTGGGTGACTGACGGCGTTCGTCCGGCAGGACCGACCCGTCGGATAGACCGTTGTCCGAATCAGGGCAAACGACACACAGCGATTCGCCACTTCCGACGCGAAGCATCGGCTCGTGATCGCCAAACGTGTAGTGAAACTTTGGCGAAAAGAACTCTGGAGGCGTAGTCATCGGTCAGCCATTTGGTTCGTGAGATTGGGCAGCCGCTGCAGCAGCTTCGCTGAGCGTTTTTCCTTCACGTAAATGTTTTGCCATTGCCTTTTCGCGTTGGTCAATGGTTTGCGCGATTAGAAACACATCGTCACGAATTGCCTGGGGAACCACCACCGCACCCAGGCGGTCAGCAACGACCCAGTCACCAGGATTTACCGGGATGCGCCCACAGCACACGGTCGTTTGCCACTCGCCGATTTCGGCAAAGGTGCCCGCATTGGGGCAAACATGTCGGCTGAAGACCGGAAACCCGAGCTTGATGATTTCGTCAATGTCGCGCACTGCCCCGTCGACAATCGCACCGGCCAGGCCTCGTTGTTGCATACGGGTCGACATCAATCCACCCATCAAAATCACGTTGGCTGCCGCACCACCATCGACGACAAGGACATCGCCAGGCTGGGCAAGTTCAAACGCCTGTTCCATGGCCCAGGTTGCACCTGGGTAGCAACGCACCGTGAATGCAGGTCCAGCTGCTTTCATTTCAGGTGCGACCGGCTCGATGGCCGCTTCCATGGCCTGGAACGATTTGCCGCAGTTGCGCAAAGCGTCTGAAACGGCAGCGGTACCAAACTCGCACCACCTGTCGGCGTGCGTTGTTTTGTCACTTGTGGTCATGGTCTTCCTCATTGCCTTTCAGCACACGTCCATCGTCCGTGTCATTGGTTTCTTCTTCTGCGAGGGATCGAAAGAGATACCGTAAATCGAAGATCCCCCCCGCAATAACAACGACCGTAAATATCGCGCACACGATGGAATTGACCAAAATATACCAGAAAACAAAAGAAGACCAGAATCCAATCTCGCTGGAGAATTCAATCATGGCAAATTTTCTCCCTGGTTCAGTTGGCGGACGTCGCGGCCCAGGTCCCAGTATCCAGTAGGACGCTGGCCCGCCAGCGACACAACTATCATCAGTGCCGTAGCGATCAGGTAGGTCGAGAAGCCGGTCATTTGTGGGGTGAGCGGAAACGGCACGTCGGGCCAAAATTCGTTGTAGATCCAGCGGGCCGTGAGGTCCGACAGCGGTAGCACGAGGCTAACGGTCACGGCCACATAGGCGCCTGTCGTTGACGCTCGTTTCCAATACATGCCCAGCAGAACGGCAATCCCGGTTCCACCAATCACGTTTGCCAGGAGCCACATAAACTCCCAAATGGGCAGCGTCGGTTCATAGACCATGCCCACCAGGAAAAAGAACGCGCACAACAATACGATCGTAAGTCGTACGGCCATAATGTGCTTTTCTGGAGAGAGGGGTTGTTTGAGAAAGGGACAAATGCAGTCATTGACGATCGAGGTTGCCCAGCTCAGTAAATACTGGTCTGTGGTCGAGATGTCTGCAAACAACAGCCCGGCAAGCAGCACACCCATGAGAACCGGTGGCACGACCGTTGCGAGATAATGGGGTGTTGCCAGCGACTTCCATTGCTGGCCAGTAATTCCTGATTCGGCCAGTGGTTCCGGACCCAGGGCCGCCAGTGCACAGACCCCGATCCCGAGGATCACAAAGGTGCGGCCAGTGGCAAACAAGGAACCGAACAAGTACGATCGCGAGACGGTCTTCGGTTTATCCATGGCTGCATATTTTTGCAGATAGGGGCCATAGGAGAACTGCAGCAGGATACTCATCGCGATCAGCCAGGCAAACCAAATAAGGCTATAGGAGTCATCACCTTCCACGAAGGGGTAGAAGGCGCCCAGTCCCCTGGTTTCTTCCAGCGTGGTCCAGAAATGTTGCAGACCAAGATCGCTAACCAGGTAGGCCAGTAGCCAATAGATGGCCACCATGATAATGATCATCTGCACAAAGTTGACGACAACCAGGGTGGTGTAGCCCCCAAAATAGGTGAACAGAATCGCACAGGCCAGCAGCACGGCCATGATGATCCACTCGCTGGGAATCGCCATGGCAGCAAGTTGCGCCGTTTCGGGCGCACCGATTAGCACGCGGATAAAGCTGGCTCCCACGATCGGAAAGATGCACATCTGTAGCACCCCGGCGGCCGAATTAATAATTCCGGTCGTAATACGCAGTCGCCGACTGTAGCGCATTTCAATATATTGGGGTACCGACATGGCTTTGCTGGCGCGAAATCGCTCAATTCCGAAGCCAAACACACCAAACAGGGGAACCATCACGCACATCGACAGGAGTCCGATGAGCACAAATCCGAATCCCCGCATGTAGCCTTGCTCGCACATCGCGACGATGCTCACCAGCCCGATTTCGCCGGCGATCCCTGCCCCCATCCCAAGCCACAAGCGCACCTTCCGCCCCGAAACCAGGTAGTCGGCCACACTCCGACAGCGGGTGTTAATCCAGATTGCCAGCGCCAGCAGGGCAAGGAAAAGTACTCCCAGAATCTGCCAGTCGATGGGAGTGATATTCATGCGATGAAAAAACCCAGTTAACGGCGCGGGGGATCGGGAAAACGTGCGTCGCGGTAAAAGGGGCCCTTCCCAAAGAAGGCCGCGACTGCCGGGTCCAAGGCAGTATTACGGTAGATGATGATCCCGTCGGAGTCCAGTTCACGGTAGATGGCTACCCGTTTTGCCCAATCAGAAATGGTCCACGCACGGTGGATTTGGGGCATTCCCCCCACGGCGGGAATATAAACAGAGCCTGTCTGGTCAAAGACTTTTTTCTGTTCCTCGATGATTGCCGTTTGGAAGGGAAAGTCTTCGTAGTTCATGGGGGAAGCATAGTCGATCCACTGTGAGGATTTTGCCCAGTCCTGGCCATACTCATCCCGTCCCATTGCCCGCTCGGAGATCAGGCAGGCCATAATCGAAATGCCGGGGCGGGCCTGGCGGATTGCGGACGAGACCCGCTTGACCACACGGCCTACCATTTCCGCCCGGTATTTCTGGACTTGTTTCCAGGCTTCCGGATCGCCGTACACATTCTCGTGCTGAAGAATGTCAATGCCGTACCGCTTTTTGATCTGGCGACGGTTGCGCTCGTCATAATTGAGGGACTGGGGGGTAGGATAGCGGATGTAGTCCAGTCCAATTCCATCGAGATCGTACCGGGTGGCCAGATCCTCATAGACGCTCACCACGTAGTCGACCACCTCGGGATTGGCCGGGTCGGGAAAGAGCGGGATTCGTGAGTCGGGGCCGTGGGCAAACCACTCCGGGTGTTCTACGAGAATCGAACCGGGCCGTTTTACCGGGCTGCTTGTGCCATAAAAGGGGGCGTAGTAACCGAACACCTTGATGCCGCGACGGTGGGCTTCGGCAATGATGTAGGCAAGCGAGTCAAATTTTTCCCAGCCAGGGGTGATCGGCAGGATGTTCGAGTGAAAGTTCACCTGCATCCACGAACCAAAGGACAGGTACACGCCGTTGGCCCCGGCAAGTTCAAGCTTGTCGAGGTAATGGTTGCACCCCTCTGGCGTCTGGGCCATGGCATGGTAGATCATTTGGGCCTCAACGTCTTTGTCGCTCAGGGTTTCCGGATACATGGCAGCCCAGGCCTGGTGGCTTAAAGCTTTGGCCGCCGCGATCCAGTGCTCGGTGGCCGCAGTGCCGTCAGGGGGCGACTTGCCAAGTGCCGCACTGGCCAACGAAAGTTGCTGCTGCGCACGGCGGACGGTTGCGTCCACATTACCAACCCGCTTCAGCTGGGCCGCCAGGTCATCGATCTTGCCGACCAGGAGCCCTTCGGTGGTGTATTTGGGTTCGTGGTGAAGCTCGACACTGTCAACATAAAGGGCGCCACCGCCAAGCTTGCCAGTGACTGAAATATGGAGCTTTTCGATCGTGTCTTGGTCGCGACCGGCCATTCCATGCACCGAGAATTTTTTCCAGTCGTAGGTGCCTGGAGGAATATCGACCGAAAAGTGGGTGGCCGTGCTGTACGGCTGGTTTTTATAAATCACGTGGCAGTAAAGACGCGCATAGTCATCTTTGCCAAGTGTGGCCCCTTTGGCCTTCACCCAGCCACTTAAGGTCCACGCCCGGTCGCGCGGTGCGATGACATCCTGCCGCCACATGTGATGCTTGTTGTCAGCAACCAGTTTGACGGCCCGATTTTGGGAGTATGCGTCATCGGTCAACTCCAAGCCAACCGTGTCAGGCGACGCGGCGTCCGTCCAGTAGGCCGGGGCGCCGCGGTTTGTGCTGCTGGTCTGTTCAAAGTCACTGTTGACTAACAGGTTTTGGCTCTTTTCGGCAGCACCGATGGCCGTGTCGGCGAGCAGGAAAATAGTAAGACAGGCAACAGGCCAGGTCGTTTTGCATGGGGTCATGGTATCACTGCGAATAAGGGAAGATGGCCATGGGGGGACTGGAGGAAGTCCATTGGAACGGTCTGGTGGTGGTACGTCAACTATTTTCATCGACCAAGACTCTTTTGCCTGGCGCGAGCTGCGTGGGGCTGGTCTGTGGGATCTTCTGCTCAAGTCATTCTGCCGGCTGGATCAATTCAAAACGGTAGTCAGGGGTATCTTCGGCAAGGCTTGAAAGGTTCCACGGCTCAACATGCTGGAGATTTGCGGCGCCGTACACGGCTCCGTAGGCGCGGCGGCTACGGTCACTGTGGTTGGGGTAGCTGCGATGCACCAGCCCGCTGTCAAAAAAAATCGCATCTCCCGGCCCAAGCTCGACAGGAATTTGTCGCTCCATTGCCAACTGGTGGTCGTGGAGAATATGTCCCTGAACGGGGTGGTCGTGGTGGGGGAGATCGACCGTGTGGGTTGCTGGGATCAGGTGAAGGCAACCGTTCTCGACGGTTGCAGAATCAACAGCCAGCCAGAAATTCATGGCGTTGGGCCGAAGTTTGGGCCAGAAGGCCGTGTCCTGGTGGGAGGCAGCTTCAATGCCGTGGTGTGCCGGCTTCATGAAGACGGTATCGCTGAAGAACTGGACCCCATCCTGATAAAGGGCCGAAATCACTTCGTAGATTGCCTGGTGACTGCCAATCGACCTGAAGTAGGGGTGGTGGTGGTACATGTTGGACATCAAGCGGACTCGATCGCGGCGGGGAAGGTCTGTACGACCTTCCATTTCAGGTTCCCAGAACGTGTAAAAGTGATCCGGCAACCAGCCTTCGTATGCGGTCACCGGGCTGAGGTCCCCATCGAGTAACCGGTTGATCATCTGGTCAAGAATTTGCAGCTCGCTCCCGGAGATTAGTTGCCGAACAACCAGGTAACCTTGCTGCTGGAAATGTTTTCTTTGGAGCGAATCGACTGCCATGGGGAGTGTTTCTTGGGAAATCGCAAGTAGCGGGTGTGGTGGGGTGGGGTGTGGTGGGGTGGGGTGCTTGCCATTCTAGAGGGGCCCCATTCTAGAGGGGCCCCATTCTAGAAGTAAGCCGATTGGCGAATCAATTCGTGTTCCTCTCAAAGCGTGCTGCTGGGCAGTGCGTGGCCACGGAAAAAAAGAGGTTGCCAGGAGGCATGTTGCTGGTCGAGTGGCCTGCTGAAAAAGGCAAGAACTGTCCCTTGGTGGTGGGTCTATTGGCGTTTGGTGATGGGCACAAATTTTTGCGCCCGTTTCCCGTAGATGTCACCTACGTAAACGTTTCCGGATGAATCGACGGCCATGCAGTGAATGCCGACCGATTCGCCAGGCTTGGTTTTCTCGGGGATACCAAGTGGAATGGTCCACATCTGGTGAAGGCGTCCACTGGTTGCAAATCGCAGGAACATCTGGTCTTTGTACTCGGGTGATTTTCCATCGCGGGTCCACCAGTGGGGGGAGGAGCCGCAGAGCCAAACGTCGTCGCCGGAAGTGATATGGATGCCCCAGGGCATGAGGATGTTCGACCAGATGTCGAGTACCCTGCCCTGCTGGTCAAAAATTTGAACGCGGCCACTGTTGCGGTCGGCCACGTAGAGCCGGCCCTGGGAGTCCATTTCAATGGCGTGGGGAAGTACAAATTGACCGGGCGCCGTGCCATATTCTCCCCAGGCTTTGACGAATTTGCCTTCGGCGTTGAAATGGACGATGCGACGATTGCCATAGCCATCGGCCACGAAAACATCGCCCTTTGGCGAGATTGCCATGTCGGTCGGTTGATTGAAATGTTCCTGGTCGTTACCGGCTTCGCCTCGAACTCCCAGCACGGCAAGTTTTTCGCCCGCGGGCGAATACTTTTCGACAACGTGCAGCCCGAAATCAGCGACCCAGATGTTGCCTTCGTGGTCGATCCGCAACTGATGGGGGTTGACGAACTGGCCTTCGCCCCAGGTCCGCACAAACTTACCAGCGGTGGTAAAGACCTGAACAGGTTGTGTTCCCCGGTTGAAGACCCAGATCTGCTCGTGATGGTCGATCGCCATCCCCGAGACCCAGCCCAACGGAGCCACGTCTTCGGGCTGCTGGGGCCAGCTGGGATCAACGTCGTACTCGACGGTGACCGGCTTCTGGGCGTAGCTGGGGGGCGCCTCTGCAGTGGCAGTGCAGGCGAAAAGGCTGCCGACAAGTAAGAGAAAAGCTAGCGTGCACATCGTTGGTAAGGCGCCACCAGCGCCATCATGGCAAGTAGCAGGACCACCGAGGCAGGTTCAGGAACCGCAGCCCCACTGCCGGTGCCGGCCACGTTTCCAAATCGGTCCTTCCAGTAGGAGTAGTCTCCAGCCCCGACCGGTGTGCCGGAGAGGGCCGGGTCACGACCGGGGAAATCATGGATGACTCCCACACTGTCCTGGTAGGCGGTGTAGTCGGCCGCATTGACAGTGCCGTCGCCGTTGTAATCACCACTAATGCTAATCACCTCGTCACCGGGCGGTGTAATTTGAAGATCGGTTACCGGTGCGCCCACATTGAAAAATTGCTGGCGCTCCACCAGTTCGAACTGGCCGCCTGTATCGGTGACCTCGTACCAGCCAACCGACCCGCTTGACCCACCACCGTCACTGCGGCCAACGACGATATCCACATCGTCATCGCCATCCAAATCGCCAGCATCAATCGCGGTCAGCGCCGAACCAGCTCCGGCTGCGGTGATGGTATCTATGGTGCCCATGTTTCGATTCACCGCGTCGGTCTGGATCCACAGTACCGTTCCATCCGGCCGGGCAACGAACAGGTCCCCGAAGAGGTCTTCAAAGGGATCGCCAGTTTGAACATTCTCAAAGGCGAGGTCGACCACTCCACCTGCGTTGTAGTTGCCACCGGAGGAGTTTGCGGTAATTTGATCGGTCGTGGGGTTTTTATGGACCCAGGTGATATAGCCATCGTCGCGCCCGATGAACGCGTCATCGACACCTTCTCCATCCGGTTCACCCATCGCAATGCTGTTGGCCGAGGAAACATTGAAGTTATGAATCCCGCTGAGCGTATCTCCGCTGTTGCGTTCGGTCCAGTTGGAGGTAGTGGCCCTTGGTCCTGGCTTGGCTACCAGCACATCGCCGTTGTCGTCACCGTCAAAGTTGCCAATCGCCACGGCCGAGACCGCACCTTGATTAAACGTATGGTTGGCGGTGATGGCATCGCTGCCGTCGGCCTTCAGTAGCCAGGTGATCCAGCCGTCGTCGCGACCGACGATCACGTCGTCAAATCCGCCGTCGCCCAGTTCGCCAATGGCCATGCTGTTGACGGAGGTTGTCGTAAAATTATGGACGCCGGTGAGACTGGCTCCCGACCGTTCGACCCAGGTGGTGACGCCCACCGTACCGTGACCCAAGTCGCCACCCGAGCGGCCAACAAGAATATCGCCGTTGTTGTCACCATCAAAATTTCCCACGGCTAGCGACGTGGGGAAATCGGTGACGCCACCGTCGCCGCTCACATTGAAATGGTTTCCGGTGCCCTGGATTCCGCTCACCGAGTCGTGCTTGAGCCAGACGACTTCTCCGCCGCCACTGGCCCCGGCCGAAGTCGTCAGCAGTATCGAGCCGCTGTTCGGATCGCCATCAAACGAAAACGCATAAGCACTCTGGCAGCCCGGTCCCAGTTGAGTTACCAGGGCGAGCAGGGCGCCATAAACGGCCAACTTGACCGTAGGGATGAACTGCTTGTGAACTGTCCCGGTCGTCATCAATAGATCCTTAGCTGTTTTTCAGACACGATGCCACTTTTCGGACAAAATGCCAAGCGGCGGCGGCCTGCCTTAAGGCAGGCCGCCCCGGTCGCTTGTTGTCCCAGTCGTCTTCTGGTGAATGGAGGCTTAAGAGCGGCGTCGTATGCCCAAAAGTCCAACCAGTCCACTTGCCAGCAGTAGTGCAATAGAAGCCGGTTCCGGAATGGCCGAGGCGATCCGCAAGTCCACGATAGCCGAGCCTATGTTGTAATTCTGAACACCGCCAATGGTTGTTCCGTTGTTGCTGACCTCCATCCAGTGCATCCAGCCGTCACTGCGGCCGATGACAATATCCAGAAATTCATCTCCATCCAGATCGCCAACATCCAGGGCTGTGATCGAATGGTCGTTACCCACGGCCTGATGCATGTTGCTGATTCGCGTGAATCCCGCACCCGGATTATCAAGGATCATCACGCTCCCGCCGTTGGCACTTTGGGCAAGGATAACTTCGTCTTCGCCGTCACCGTTGACATCGGCCAGAGCCAGATCGGCAATTGATCCAACGTTATAATTGTTGTTGCTGTCTTGGCTAGTTAGACTGTTGCCAGATCGCTCGACCAGGGTAACTCTACCGTCTGCCCGGCCGACAACAATGTCACCATTGGCGTCGTTGTCAAGATTGCCGATCTCGAGGGCCACAGCTGGAGAAACGTTAAATCCGGTGAATACACCGCTAATCGCGTTTCCGTTACGTTCTTGCCAAACAAGCAGGCCAGCTGGCTGGTTGACAACGATGTCACCATTTTCGTCGCCATCCAGATCGCCGACGGCCATGGCCAGGGGATTGCTGCCACCAACATTGGTTTGATAATTGGACGTTAGGTTGCCACCACTGTGCTCAAGCCAATTCACCTGGCCATCATCTCGTATAACTGCCATATCCCCATTGGCATCGCCGTCGAAATCTCCAGTCGCAATACTGTGGTTAGGGGATACGTTAAAGGATGCAGCACCACTTAAAGAGTTGCCATTGCGTTTTATCCAATTTACAAAACCGTTGTTACGGGCTGCGACGATATCGCCATTACCATCACCATCAATGTCCGCAATGTCAATTTCTTGGATGGTGCCGGCGCCCTGGTTGTTTCCGGTAAAGACTCCCGTGAGACCCCCACCTGAATGCTCAATCCAAGTCAAGAGCCCGTCAGCGCGGCTGATGAGAATATCGCCATCGGTATCGCCATCAAACGAGGCCGCAGCAAACTGGCACGAAACACCCGTCGTAGCGACGATAATGGTCGCAAAAAGCCATCGATTTATCACACGCATTAGAGCCAACCCTCCTAAAGTAAAACGGCAGTAACCTGATTGATTTCAACGAGTCTGTAGCCGTATCGCCAGTAGGCTCCGGCCATACGGATCAGTCTCCAGTATATCCTAAAAATCGTGAAGTCCGAATAAGAAAAACTCTCAAAAAGACCTGATTAAAACGGGCTATTTTGCCCCAGCAGGTGGTGGCGGTCCGTCCACAACTGGCCATGAGGCCAGTCCACTTTAGAGGCTCTGCTGTGGAGGCTCTGCTGTGGAGGCTCTGCTGTGGGGTGTGAACCGAGTTTTATGGGAGGGTTGATCTGCCGACGCTTAAGCGCTTTGCGACGTACGTTGTCGTCTTTCGGGCCGGCGGTTAAAATGCACGGTATGGATTGCGTTGCGAAGGGTTATGTTGCGAAGTGTTGTGGTACGTCGTCAGCCGGGGGTGTCCGGTTCTGGCAGGCAGCTCATTTTGCGCCGTTGCCCGGCAAAGGCTTTTCTGGAGGCAAGGGGGGAAGCGGGTTTACCCTGGTCGAACTTCTGGTCGTGATTGCAATCATCGGCATCTTGATTGCACTTTTGCTGCCGGCTGTTCAGTCGGCCCGCGAAGCGGCGCGACGCGAGCAGTGCCTGAATCATTTCCATCAAGTTGGTATTGCCCTGCATGCTTACCATAGCGCGCATGGTTCGTTTCCGATGGGGATTGCCATGTGGGACAAGCTTGGCGATCCGGGGGGGGGGACGTGTGCCAACGAGCAGCAAGGGCCCCATTATTACGGTTGGAGCTGGTCGGCCTTGATATTGCAGGAGCTTGACGAGACAGAGGTTTATGATCTGATTGATTTTTCAAGAGATAGCTACACGGCCACCTGGAATCGCGCGGGTCACAATGCTGGCCTGCAGGCTGCCGGATATAATATTGCCAACTATCTTTGCCCTTCAGACGGCCAGTCGGGTGAGTGGCTAGGCTGCTGCAGCACAGTCTGGAGTGGCAGCGCCGAGAGTGAAGACTGGCGAATGTCGAGCGTTGCCGGAGTGGCCGACAGCGTCAGGTGGAATTGCGATTATTTTGAGTTTGGCGATCCACTTCCCGATACCCGGTATCCGCGTCCTTATGCGGATGGCATTTTGTTTCAGCGCAGTCGAGTCCGGGCTGCCCATGTCATCGATGGCTTGAGTAAAACGCTGATCGTTGGTGAGGTCATTAGCCAGGGAGAGGGGTCCCAACGCGGCTACCCATGGCTCACGTGGAATGTGATGGATACGCACAATGGAATTAATCTTCCCCTGCAGGTCATGGATAGCGGAAAAATCCATCGGCTGTGGGATGCTCGCGACAACGGTTTTGCCAGCTTTCACCCTGGTGGGTGTCACTTTGCGCTGGCCGATGGGAGTAGCCATTTCTTCTCAGAATCGATCGACCAACGAGTGTTCACGGCCTTTGCCACTCGGGCCGGTGAAGAAGTCAGTTCGATGCGTGAGTTTTGAACCGAAAGAAATTATGGCGAACACGATCTTTTCAGCCAGCGGTTCAGGAGTCCGACGTCTGCTTGTCCTGAGCCTCGTCGTGGTTGGAGCCAGCTCTGGCTGCCAAAAGCAGGACCAGTGGGAACGGGTGGTGGTTTCCGGAAGGGTCGCTTATCAGGGAGAACCGGTCGTCGGTGGTCGCATTCGTTTCGAGCCAATCGGCGAGACCCTCGGTCCGGTTTCGGTCGCAGTGATTGAAAACGGTGCCTACCGCTACGGCCGGTTGGGTGGGGTGCCGGTGGGAGTGCACCGCGTCAGGATTTATGGCACCGACCCCGAGAACCCTGGCGGGGGAGGACCGGGCGGTCCGCCGCCCAAGGAACTGATTCCGCCAGAATATAACGCCTATTCAAAACTGGAACTTCAGCTGGACCGAAAGAAAAAGGCGGTCGTTTGTGATTTTGAGTTAGAATAAACGGTGAGGAATTATGACCGTGCGCAATCCCCCCTTTATTCGACCTTCCTGTCACCGGCCGGTGACATGGACCCTTCTGCTGGCCACGTGCCTGGCGGCATTCGGCAAGTCGGTCCGGGCGGCGGAGTCGCCGGAATTCCTGGTCACCGTCGACAGCCGGGTCACGATTGACACGGTGACGATGGCCGACAGTGTTGGTTCTGGGTTCAAAGCGCATCTTAATTTCCCCTACATGCATCACCGGCACGATGGATCGCTGTCGGTGATTTATACGGGTGGCCAAACCCAAAGCGGCCTTCAATTCGGCAAGCAGGCGATTAGCAACAGCGATGGTACCACCTGGACCGCGTCAACTTCGATTGTGAGTGGTAGTCAGGCACAGGCACAAATCATCAAGCCGCCCGGGCAGTACAGTCTTGGGTTCTCCGTCGGGATCAACAGTGGTGCGCCGATTAACTCCTGGGCAAATTCGAGTTATTCCAGTAACAACGGGGGGATAAGCTGGTTTGAAGGGGTTTCGAATTACCATACCGGCTCGGACACGTACATGACGCTCGGAGGATCGTATGGCAGCGTGGTCGAGATCGACAATGCCCTCTACATGCCTGTTTTTGGTCAGCGTCCGGGTAGTTCTACGTTTGAGAGCATGTTGATGGTCAGTACCAACGAGGGGGTGAACTGGACAAAACGCAGCACGATCAGTCCGTTTGTTCCTGGCCCTAATCTTTCGATGGGGTCTGAGGGCTCCAGTGAAACAACGCTGCTGGGTCTGGACAATGGCGACTTGTTGGCCGTGTTTCGTACCGGTCAGCCGTTTCCCAATACGAACGTCGATGCCACCGAACCGTCGCTGTTTTTCTTGCATTCGTCCGACCGGGGAAACAGTTGGACGACGCCTAAAATGCTGGGAGTGGGTGGCGTGTTTCCGCTGTTGGGTAAGCTCGACGATGGTTCGGTAGCGCTCACCTACGGCCGCTATGGGGGG
Source organism: Lacipirellulaceae bacterium (assembly GCA_965243695.1). Classification (GTDB taxonomy): domain Bacteria; phylum Planctomycetota; class Planctomycetia; order Pirellulales; family Lacipirellulaceae; genus JAKVCB01. The sequence goes on from CBDEWC010000011.1 coordinate 155,966, forward strand.
AAGGTGATGTTTGCCGATCCGGCGGGCAAGCGGTGGACTCCTCCGGAGGTTATTTACGAAGGGCCTGGTAGCGGGCATACCGAAATGCGCCGCCGCAACGACGGGAAATACGTGTTTGTCTACGACCAGTCCGGGTTTTATCCGCCACCGTGGAACAACAGCGTTCCCTCGGGTTACGTGTTCGACAACAACCAGTCGGCCCACTTGATGGCAGCTGTGCTCGATATTCAAAACGTTCCGGTGGTTGATCCCTTTGACTGGGACTTGCAGTACCACGGTGACGTGGCGCCTGGCGCCATGGGAGCCGGACTGGCAGCAACATCGTCAGGTGCCGTCAGTGGTTTTCTGTGGGCCGATCTGGGGCAGGACTATTTTCGTATTGATACGGACGACAACGGTGGAAACAACCGGTTGTATTACACCCTTGCCAACGGGAGTCCCAATTCTGCCTGGGCCGATGTTGATTTTGCCGATGGCCTGGTCCTTGAAGCAGGGTTGCGGACGGGCAGTTTTGGTGTGGGTGACGGAGCGGCAAGCCTTTTTCTCGACGACGGACAAAATGGTTCTGTATCGCTTGAATTGACCGGGGGCAGTGTGATCCTGTCGGGGCTTGGAGGAAGCGGTAGCCAGGTAGAGTACTCGTCGACTACCAATCCGGGTTTTTCGACCCAAGAGTTTCACGACTATCGGCTGGTGATTGAGCCCGACTCCGACCAGGGAAATGCGATCACGGCCCAGTTGTTTCTGGATGGCGACTTCAGCGCACCGATTCTCACGCAGTTTTTGCAGGTGAGTTTCTTCGACGAACTTCGGTTCGGGGATTCGGCCACCTTTAATAACGGTGTTATGGATATCGATTATCTACGCTTTGCCTCGCTCGCCTCTGGAATCGAAGGCGATTTCAATGGCGATGGAGTGGTGGACGCTGCCGACTACACCACCTGGCGTGACAACCTGGGCGCCGCCGAAAATGGGGTTGTGCTGGGTGGCAACGGCAGTGGTGGGATCGTTGACCAGGCAGATTACCTGTTGTGGAAAACCAATTTTGGTAACACAGCCAGTGGCGCAGCTGCCGCGGTGCCTGAACCGACGACAGTTCTCTTGCAGTTGAGCGGAATGCTGCTTCTTGGCTGCCGTTGGGCCCGTCCTCTGCGATCGTCTCATCCCCTGCCATGCGGATGATGCCAGCGGCAGGTGCACCGACCGAAACTTCTTTTTTCACTCGTGGCAGCGATAAGCCGATTGGCTATTTTTCAGTTTCTCGGAACAGGTGGAGTCGAATATTGTTTTCGCCTGGCTGGGCAGGTGCGTCGTAGTGGTATTCGACCCAGACCCTCTGGCCGGGGCCGGGTGACTCAAGCAGGCGGATGACGCCCGTTTGCGCGTCATAGCCTCCGCCGTAGGTGTAGTCGGCAATGATCTGGACACCCGGCTGATGATCCGGCTGGAGGCAGTAGGACCCGGTAAGCCAGTCTCCGCCGAAGTAAGCGTCTTTGTACAAATTGGTGCGAACTTGCCGACCCACGTGTGGGGCCAGTCTTGCCTCGTCCTCGGCATCAATCACACCGTCGTTGTTCAGGTCGAAGTCGGCAATGTAGCCCTCGTAGCCCGTGTCGTCGGAGTCGACCGATTGTTCATAACCATAACCGACCTTGCCCTGCTGGTAGCGGGCCCCCAGGCGACGGCGGAGTTCGTCGAGTTGGCTTTGCTCGACCGTCACCAGGTCGCCATCTGGCATGCTGATTGGCCCTTCGTAGACCTGGCTCTCGACCATGCGGCGCGGGGATCGGTTCCAGCCGAGTTTTGGTTCGTCGAAGGGGATCTGGAGTTGGTCGATCAGTCTTTGGTAATCGGTGCACTCTCCCGTGTGCGGATCAAATAATTGAGTCTGAAAGTCATTCGGCAGGCCACGATAAACACCGTAACATTGGACCACCGGGGTACGAGGAGCAATGGCATAAACACCGTTGTGCATCGTGACCTGTTGCGCAATGCGCCGGCAATAGTGATTCGTTCCCGACTTGTCCGGTGTGGACCACACGCCCCGGACCGCACTGTTGCAGACCGGGTAGTGCACGTTGCCCTCGATGGTTTCACTGATGGGCGTGTGTTTGACGCGGACCGTCATGCCGTCCTGGTCGTCGGTGTGCGCCTCTTCGAGTGAAACGTGGTGGCGGAAGTGGGTGAAGAGATGCCCGTGGGTCATGTCCCAGCAGTACTCGTGCGTGTACAGGCCGTGATCGGCTACTGGGTAACAGAGGAGCGTGTGCGAAACGGCCCAGCGCGAGCGGCCGGCAGGATATTCCACCCGCGGATCGGTGGGATAGATCCCCGCGTCGGTGAACGGATCGTCTTTGAGGTGGAGGTCGTCTTGCCACTCGACCTGGCCACTTTCGGGATCAAGCAGCGCCTCGGGGAAAAACGTGGTCGCTCCATCGCCGCTGAGCGATACGGTCACACGTTCGGCTTTGCCCCATCGTTTTTTGTGGACTCGCCACCCATGCGGAGTCCAAATCCCCATCCAGGTAAACGGATTGTGGATAATGTTGGGTTCGTAAATTCGTTTGGGAATCCCGCGCGGTTGCGTGTGGTGCATTTTCGTGAAGCTGCTTGCCTTGCGATGCCAGGATGGCCAGGGGGCATCCATCGAATTGTCGGGCTGATTGGTATTGAACTCAGGGCCGGCCAGGACCCCGCCTTTTTATAGGGACGGGGCTGCTTGCCTGCAATCCCGACAGGGCATGGTGGTCGTAACGAGCAGGGCTTTTAATATTTCGTATCCCACTGCTTGAGGGTCCAGGGTCAAAAAGTCTTCAATTGTGAAGATCAGCATTGGTCGTTTTTTTTGGGAGGCCGCCTGTTCGGCCCAAGATAGATAACTTCAACTTGACGCAGGTCGCCTTAGATGTTCAGGTGGATGCCAGTAGTTTCCGCAACGGATGGACCACGGCCGAAAAGAATCACCAGAAAGATTTGTGAACTTGACCAATCATGAATGAGATGCTGCAACAATATCTGGCTTTGTCTGAACACGAGCGATTATCCTTGTACTGGGAATCCCAGGGCATGGGCAAAACACTTGCCCCTGAACTTGCCGATTTTCAGCACACTTGCGCAGAAATGTTTCGTTCGACATTCAATCCGGGTAATTCCGGCAATGCGGCTTTGTTGCTACCGGAGGCACCCGCAGAATACGAGGCCATGAAGCGAAATTCGCCAGGCAGTCGCGAGTTTGCACATGGCTACCAGGCCCCAGAGGCTTTTCGTGGCCGGTTCATTGTTTGTACGGCGGCCCAGCAACCGTTGGGCATTGCCGAATATGACCCACGCCGCTTGATTGGCGTAAATCAAGTCAGCGAGGATGGAAAGTCGTATGTGTCCCTGTGGGGGGCGCCTCGAGCCACTAGCGAAATTTTTTGTCACATCGAGCAGATGGCACAGACGCAGCTGCCTGCCAGTGGGCACGGCCATTTGTCTGAATTGAGTGCAGCGATGCAGGGGAAAGGCACGCGTGTGGACCTGGCGTCGCTGAACGATTCGTTGGCCTGTTTCTTGGAAGTCGATTATTTAAAGCAGTATGGCTATCTCGAAGAGGCCGTTCCGGGCAACCCAACCTTTGGTCGGCAACTTGGAGCCGAAGCAAAACGGGTCAAGCAACCGGAAGGTTTTGCGGTGGTCGTATGGGGTACGCATGGGTTCAGCGTGGCTGCCAACAGTCCACTGATGATGTGGTCGAAGATGGAGGAAGTTCGGCGGCAGTTTCAGATCACGCATGCGGCCCAGACGGCATTTGGCGGGATCGAGGCCGTGCGGCCAGAAACGATCAAGGGCCTTGTCGAAGTATTTGGGATTCCGTTTGAGCAGGAACAGTTGGACGTGATTCTATCCAGCAGTCAGGCGGGGGCCTTTTCCTGGAAGTCGCAAGACTAGCGGATCAGGGTGCCGTTGACGTTCAGGTTGCGGGGTGCCCCCAGCGCAACGCATTGGCAAAAAGACACGATGGGCAAAACATTCGGAAGAGTTTTTGGTCACGATGTTTTTCGGGCATCTCCGCGCAGGCGTTCGGTGGCCTTCATGTCGATCTGTCGCTCCTGAGGGTCGACCACCACCTGGTACGCGTCGCGGGCCCGCTGGCTGGTGATTTTTTCCTGGATCACGTCCTGGAGTACTGCTTCGGGATCACGGTCAGAGGCAGGGCCATAGCCGCCGCCGCCGGGCGTTCGGTAGCTGATAACGTCATTTGGTTGGAGGGTGAGCGTGCCTTTGGAGGGGAGTTCACGCGCCTCAGTCTCGGGGTTAAGGATGTAACGGGACGCGCCCCCTTCGCCTCCTTCAAAGAGTCCCCACGGCGCAAACTTGGCGTGGTCGGAGAAGATGGTGACCGTTGCGGCGTGATCGGTGAATTTCCAATCGCGTCGCACTCCCAGTCCACCGCGAAACCGGCCTGGTCCTTCCGAGTCGGCAAGCAATTCGTAGCGGACAATTTGCATCGGGTATTGGCTTTCGGTTTCCTCAATGGCCGAGTTTTCGGTGTTCTGGATGTGTGGCTGCACGGCGTCCATTCCATCTCGGTCGGGGCGTGCTCCATAGCCGCCACAGATGGTCTCCATAAACGTGTAATAGGAATCCTTCCGTGGATCTTGGCCGCCACAACCCATGTTGCAAATAATGCTCTTGGAGCACGCGGCGACTCGATCAGGCAGCGCCGGTGCGAAGGCGCGAAAGCCCAAATCACAGAGTCGAATCGCTATGTCGTTGCCCCCCACAATGCCAGCCGGCGGCAATGCATTGACGACGGTGCCAGATGGCGCGTCGACGGTAATCAGCCGGTAGAAGCCGTCGTTGTTGGGGATGTCGGGATCAATTAGGCATTTAATGACATAGGTGACCGCAGAAAAGGAGTAGGTGAGATTGGCGTTCATAGGGCCAGGTCGCTGGAGGTCGGAGCCAGTCAGGTCGAAAGCGACCTGGCCATCGGCGACGGTTGCCTTCAGTGCCAGGCGGATCGGACGGTCATCAATCCCGTCGTCGTCCAAAAAGCACTCGGCCTGGAACACTCCTTGGGGGAGGCGGGTAATCTCGCGACGCGCCCAGCGGGTCGTGTAGTCGATCATCTCTTCGGTAAACTGTTTAAGCGTCGCGCCGCCGAAGCGATCGGTGATTTGCGCCATCCGTTTCTGGCCCAGCTTGACTGCAGCGATCTGGGCGCGAATGTCGCCGCCGGTTTGATGGGGTGAACGAATGTTGGCCAGGACCAGGTTCAAGACGTCTTCAAGAATGTTTCCGCCATCGATCAGTTTGACGACCGGAATGATCAGGCCTTCCTGGTAAATTTCGCGGGAAACGCACAATCCGCCCGGTGCCATGCCCCCGATATCGACATGGTGTGCGACAGCGGCTGCGTAGCCTTGCAAGTGATCGCCGTCAAAATAGGGTGCGATCAGGCAGATGTCATTCAGGTGCATCGACGCATGGTGCGAATCGTTAGTCATCAGCACGTCGCCCGGGGACAGTTGATCGGTCCCATAGCGGAGGACCGCTGCCGGGACCAGTCTTGCCATCGACGCCAGGTGGATTGGTTGAGAAAACGACTGGGCAGTGAGTCGCAACTGGCTGTCAAACAGGGCACAAGAAAAATCAGCGCGCGTCTTGATGTTTGTCGAGAAAGCCGCCTTCCGCAGCGCTGCGGCCATTTCGTCGGCAGCGGCGTCAAACGCGCTTCGCATCACTTCAAATTGAATCGGGTCCATCACGGCGTTACTCCCGTTATTTTGCCACTGCAATCGTTGGTCATGCTTCGGCTCCCGTCTCGATCACCAGGTTTCCAAATTGATCCACATCCGCATGACCGCCAGGGTGGATTAGCACGGTCGAGTCGATTTCTTCAACAATGGCTGGCCCTGCGATCCGGTTGCCACACTTCAGCTGATAGCGATCGTAGACTTCGCACGGCAAGGTCTCCTTGGCCTCGGAAAAGTAGACCTGGCGGCAATCTTTTCGGGCGCCGCTACTATCGAGCCCACCTTTCTCAACGATGCGGAGCTGTGGACGAGCGATGGAGCCGGTGGCCGAAACGCGGACGTTCACAATTTCAGTCGGTTGGTCTGATGTGGAGTATCCGTAGGCACGCTCGTGCTGTTGGTAGAAACGCTGGTTCAGTTCAGCAGCGTCGGCCTGCTGCAGGGTCCGCTGCGGGACTGCCACTTTCAATTCGTACGATTGTCCGATGTATCGCATGTCGAGAAAATGATCGAAACGCTGGTCTGTCTCTGCGATCTGTTCGGTGGCCATGACCCCTCGGGCTTTTTCCTGCAACTCGCGGAAAAATCGATTCAACACGGTCCAGTCGATGTTGTCAGTCGCGCCGACTAATGTTTGCACAAGGTCATGCCGGATATCGCTGACCAGCAATCCGAGTGCCGAGGTAACCCCCGGACTCATCGGTACCAGGACTCTTTTCATTCCCATTCCAGTAGCCAGCGCGCCGGCATGCAGCGGACCAGCACCGCCAAAGGCTACCAGGACAAAATCGCGCGGATCGAAGCCCCGCTGAACTGAAATCAACCGAATCGCAGCCAGCATTTTGGCGTTGGCGATCTCGACAATCCCGTTGGCCGCTTCGACCAGCGGCATTCCCAATTGGTCGGCGATGGTTTGGACTGCTTTTTCAGCCAGGCCCTGGTCCAACGATTTTTCACCCCCGATGAAGTAGTCGGGGTTGAGCCGGCCAAGGACCAGGTTCGCGTCGGTGATGGTGGGCTCTGTCTGTCCCTTGCCATAGCAGGCCGGGCCAGGATCGGCGCCGCCGCTTTTGGGGCCAACCCTTAGCGCTCCTCCCGGATCCACCCAGGCGATGCTCCCGCCTCCGGCCCCGATCTCGACGAGATCGACGACCGGGGTTCGCACCGGATATCCAGCGGACTTGTTGTCGGCCACCGCGGCCGTGCCAACCTCGAAGTGAGGCGAGATCTTGGGTAGGCCATTTTCGACCAGCCCTACTTTTGCGGTGGTGCCTCCCATGTCAAAGCTGATCAGGTTGTCGATTCCCACCTGACGGCCAATGTAGGTAGCGGCAATCACGCCGGCGGCAGGACCCGACTCGATCAATTGCACCGGTTGAGATGCTGCGACCTCGGCGGAAACGGTTCCGCCGGCGGAGGTCATCAGGTGCAGCCCGGCTTCCATGCCAACCTCCGCCAGCCGCGACTGGAGCCGCTCCAGGTAGCGACCGACCACGGGCATCAGGATCGCATTGATCACCGTTGTGCTCGCCCTGAAGTATTCGCGCATCTCGGGGCACAACTCCGAGGAGAGCGAAACGGATACCTCAGGCAGAAGTTCGCTGAGGATTTGCTCAATGCGATGCTCGTGGGCCGGGTTTTTGTAGGAATGCAGCAGGCACACAGCGATCGATTCGATGCCTTCGTCCGCCAGTTCAGCCACCACCTTCTGAAGAGCTTCTTCGGAGAGCGGCTGCTGAACCTCACCCGCAAAATTCAACCTCTCGGGAATACCGCGGCAAAGTTGACGGGGAACGAGTGGGCGGGGTTTTTCGCAAAACAGATCGTAGAGTCGGGGCCGAATTTGGCGGGCGATTTCCAGGACGTCCCGAAATCCATCGGTGGTCAACAGGGCGGCTTTTGCCCCTTTTTCCTCGATGATGGTATTGGTGGCGACCGTCGTGCCGTGCACCAGATAACCAACCGATGCAGGGGGCTCTTTGCTCTCACGCAGAACCCGTTTGAGAATTTCGATGAATGCGACCGACGGGTCGTGCGGCGTGCTGGACAGTTTTACCACCCGCAATGCGCCGCTTTGGTCATCCATCATAACCAGATCGGTGAAGGTGCCTCCGATATCGACCCCTATTCGGTAATTGCTCATGGATAAATCGGGGGCTAGCCCGCTTCAATCGTTGCCGTAAAGGATCTTGTGAGTCGCCCGCGTCGACCTGCACGTTGCGGATCGGGCTGGTATTGCCTGGTCCGGTTGAGGGCGTATCCAAAGCGCAAAGCTGGCTGTCAAGTCTGCGCCTTCAGGCATGACAAGACGGCCCCTGCCCCGGACGACGATTTGTCATCGTGCCCCGTTGGGCTTCAATTGTGGCCCCGTAGTAAGCACCGCACGAAATTCTAAACGATGTACCCGGCGGACGACAACCGGGCTGCTTTCAAGCGACGTTGCCGTTTGGTCCAGAGGCTCCGGCCAGGGTGCCGCAACCGCGTGGCATGGTGTTGGTGGATAGAGGACGGCGCGCAGTGTTTTTAATACTTCAGCGTAAAAGAAGCCAACTTGTTGCGGGGCGAGGCGCAACTCATTTTGAAGGGGCCGCTTTAGGTCGCCGGTATTCTGGCAGTCGCGATGCGCAAAAATTTTTGCGGCCCAGGATCACTCCGGGTTGGCTGCACGGATGATCCGATCGACCAGTCCGTCAGGCGCGGAAAACTCGGCAATGGTTTTGCCTTCGACCACCGCCGGCAAGGCCCAGAGCATCATGCCTTGTCCATAATCGGTGCCAAAGATCCGTTCGCCTGTCTTGCCGTTAACCAGGTTGGGATAATCCCACGGATGGCCGGAACGACACATGAGCGTTTCCCAATGCTTGCGAACCAGGTCAAGACCAAAGTCATATTCGTCCGCCTGCATGTAGGTCATTCCTAAAATAACCACCTCTGCGGTGAACATGGCGTAGGTTCCGTAGTGGGCGACGTCTGCCTCGGTGACGTCGGCAATCGTTTCCTGTTTTTCAGTCTGTTTCTTGGTCAATGGCGAGCCGTCGGGTCGACAAAAATTCGCAGCACCTACCTCTGGCGTTAGGGCAAAGTTGCAGCGAGTAATCGTTCCCAATGCGTTTTTGATGCGATCTTCCCGAAACACACCGGGAAGCCCATGGGAAAGCGCAGACCATTGGCCATCGAGTTGATAGCCCATGACGTCGTCAGATTTTCGGCCTGTTTCTGGTTCCCAGAAATTAAGGTAGTATCCGCCTGCCTCGTCGGTCCACATTTGGGTTCCCATCGCGGTTGATCCTTCATCAGACCACTGGCGCCGGTTACCGAGTGGGCGCGTTGCTGAGTTTTACGCGGCACTCGTTGCGGAGAAGAATTTTCAGGTTTCAAGAACCCCGTATTTAACAAGTCGGGCCGACAGGATTCGAACCAGCGACCTTTTGACCCCCAGGCCATCCAGAACGCACAGAATCAATGGGGTTTGTTCTTGGGCGTTACAAAAATCCCTTTATATAAGGTGTGTTTCAATATGTGGCCCCTCACCCATTGTCGCTAATTGTGCTGATGTTGCACTGAATAGTATGCGCGAATGGTATATAGAAAACTTGTGTGACGGCCACAATACGTCTACGGAAACGCCAGGGTGCGGTGTTTTTTGATGCGATTAGATCACTCCGAATGGAACGACTTGCTCGATGGACCTACTAAACCACGTGAAGTAACGCACGTCGTTTTGTTAAACGCTCGGAAATGCTCAGGTTATGAGTTCCACAATTGGCAACCACAAACAGGACTAAAAGGGCAAACAGCAGGATGGTGAGTTGGGGGGCAGGAGCCGTACCTTCTGAACCGGTCGCTGCACCTGAGCCGTCGCCGTTTAGGGCCGAAGCAGACAGCTCCAAGTTATCCTACCGCACAGTGAAGTCAGCCGTGTCGATAACGCCATCACTATTGAAATCACCAGCACTAGCTCCGTGGCGCGAAACACGGCGGCGTCGGTTCCTGGAACTTGTTAGTCAATCGTCGTCATGGAATTTTGGCGGGCTTGCTAACACTTCGGGGAATGGGCCCGCAAAGGCTGGAAAAAGTGGTAAGATGGAAGCTCGCACTGTCGCCGGGGACAGCTGGCATGGTCAAGCTAATCAAGGAGACTCTGACGGATGGAGACAAGAAAATGTTGCCTCCGGTGGCGAGCCGCCCTGGCTGTTGCCGCTTGCCTGCCCGCGTTGCTGCAATTGGAGCCGGTCCGAGCGGCCGACCCGGTCAGGCCCTATCGGCTTATTTTTAACTGTGACGGGTACGCGGTGGCGGAAGATTCAAAGGGTGACCTGAACCAGTGGATCGAAAACCTCTTCGGACCACTGGAAAACAGTCAGGTCGAGGCGCTGTTCTGGTGTGACGGAGCGGGAGGCAATACGGCGAATTACGATAGCCAGGTGCTGGAACGCACCGGGGCCCGCGCAGGCAAGCCGCGGACCTATATTGACGACTGGATTTCCGAGGGTAATGATCCGCCGAAGGTTGTGGTCCGCGAGGCGCGACAGCGCGGGCTGGACGTCTATTATTCCTTCCGTATTAACGATATTCACGACTCGTTCACACCCGACGAAAAGCCGTTGTTTAAAGTTGAGCACCCCGAGTGGATGATTGGTAAGCAGAAATACGGGGACGTGACCAGCTATCCGACCGCGCTCAATTTTGCCGTACCGGAGGTGCGCGAGTTAAAATTCAGGGTCATTGAGGAATTATTTGTGAAGTACGATTTCGACGGGTTGGAGATCGACTTCATGCGCAGTTTACCCTATTTCCTGCCGGGTACCGAGTCGAAGAATGCTCACTTACTGACGGAGTTGCTGCAGCGGGTGCGGCAGCAACTAAACAGACGTGGCCAACAGCGGGGCCGGCCTGTCCGCCTGGCGGTGCGCGTGGACGAGAGTCTACACTCCTGTCGTCTGGATGGTTTCGATGTGTCGAGTTGGCTGGAGTTGGGACTGGTGGACATCATCGTGCTGGGCAGCGGCGTGATGGACATTGAAGTGGAGGAGTTTAAAGCGTTGGCCGCACCGCGTGGTGTGCATGTTTACCCCTGCCTCTATGGCTGGCCAAGTGGCTACAGCCCGATATCGGCAGAGTTGGCGGCCGGGCTGGCATTGAATTACTGGTCCCAGGGCGCCGACGGCATCTACTTGTTTAATTGGTTTCCGCACACAAAAAACAATAGCCAACAGACCGGGTTCTACATGGCCAGACTGCTGGATGACCTGGGTGACGCCCGGGCTTTGCGGGCCGGTCAAAAGCATCTGGTGTACGCCGCTGATCGGGGACGCCCGCAAGGAAACTACCCAAATAACTGGTTGCACTGTGTTCTGCCTGAGGAGCTCGTGGACGATCAGGCGCTGCGGGCGGTGATCCGGGTCAGTCATTCATTCGCGGTCGACACCGACATCACGCTGCAGATGGAGGTGGCAAATTTGCAGGAGGGGGATCTGGTGAGCGTGACCGTCAACGGACGGGCCGTGGAGGGCCTCAGGCAGGACGCCGAGAACCGGATCACCGGTTCACTTGCGGCCGAGGCCGTCCGGCCTGGAGCCAACGAGGCGGTGATGCGGTTGGTAAAACGTTCGGCCGTGTCGGACGAGCCGCGCACCGTGACGGCGCTGGAGTTGCACGTGACGCAGCGCTAACCGGACGATATCCGCCTGGAAGGCGGGTTTGTACCGACAGGTTCTCCCTCGGCCCACGATCAGGGAGCGGCCTGTTGGCTGCTGCCGTTGGCAAAGATAGCCGTGAGGGCCGTTTGCCGAAACGTGAAGATGCGTGACAGGTTGCGCCGGACCAGGGCCTGCAGCTTCAGCCAATACTGGACGGTCGTGCCCGCTTCTATATCGACCGCTCGGGCATTCTCGAGATACGTCGGCACGTTCATAAGCCCAAACGTCCCGAAACCGGACTTCCCACCTTTGCGAATCGGAGTCCCGCCCTGCATCATTCGAGGCGTGCACTGCCACTATCTGAACCTCGGGTGCAGCAAGGCGGTCTCTGCTCTCCTAAACTAGCCGACCGGTTTTAACTTCGAGTCCCTTGGTATCTTTCAGCGTCCTCACGCAGAAGGTAACGGACTCGTACTCCCCGCGCTGCTCGGGATGCAGAGAAGGCATGGGCGTCTTCTCCATATGCCGCTATTTCCACGAAGGCGTGAACGCGACCTGCGTTATCGGGAGGGCCGCTCTCACGGATACAGCGAGCGGCCAGATCATCCTCCGCAGCCGTGAGAAGCAGCGGCGTGCTCTTGCCGTACTCGTCGCCTGCAGCTACATAATCGCACAGGACTGCGAATAGGATCTTGCAGAGGACTATCTGCCTCAGTATGGCCAAGCCTCGTTTTGTCGTGAAGTTTATGTAATCCGTGATGTTCAAGATATCCCTCGCCCGGCTCCGCTGAGCTATAACCGAAAATTGAACAAAAGATTGGGGGATGGGCTTCGCGAACCCCAGTCCTCAATAAGTTGTGTTCGGGGCAAATTGAAAAGAGCGGTGTGCTTGGGACCTTCAATGTTCCTGCCATCTTGGCTTAGCTGCTTCACTTGATTCATCTTGAATTCACTATTTCCTCCCTGCAGGATCAGATCTGTCGCTGAAAATCAAATTTCCTATCCGTGGGACAGGGTCATAATCTCATCGGGAGCCCGGGACTTTTTGTTTGAAGGTAACTATCTTGACCGGTTTCCACAGTCCGCCTGCGCTCTTGGTGTCGACAACACGGACAGCAATCAGGTTCTCTTTTCCGGGAACTGCCTGGTCGGTGACATCAATGAAAAAAGGCTTATTCCATCCTGAGGGCCCGATATCAAACTGCCCGCTGAGTTTTCCATTTACAAATACTTTCGCGCTCTCATCCGCTGCCCCAAAGTAGAGTTGAATATTCTTGTTCTTAAGTGATTTGGGGAATTTTACATTCAGGCGATACCACCCAGCCCCGTCATGCTCCGCATACCCTTGTTTCTCCCAGGGCTCGTCCACACGGATATTGTCCCATGCCGAGTCGTCATGTCTCCGGGCATACCAGTCTTCGGCTTCACCGACGAGATCAGGGTCAGTCTTGAACTTCCACACCTCGGGCAGGGTCATAACCTCATGGTAAGCCCGGGACTCTTCGATATAAGGGTTCAATAGCTGATCTTCTAGCCATTTCTCCCGCAGAGAATGGCTTGCCACATCAACGGCCCGTGAAGCAATATGCTGACGGATATAGGCTTTGCGACGAGCAAGCAGTTTGCGAAAGTTGTCCACTTCTGCCTGGGAGAGTTTCGACCGGCGGGTCTGTGCGATGGCCCGATAGACAGGCACCTCGACTTCGGCAAAGTCCAGGGCCTCAGTCAGAAAGGCAATACGGGCCAGGACTTCACGGTCGTCGCCAGCCAAAACCTTGGCCCTGTCCAATATCAGTCGAAGTTTCTCAAGATCAGCGACGGTGTAGACGGAGGAGATGTGTTCGCCCTTCTTGCGCTGGGCGGCGACTCGGTCAGTGACCTTTTCGAGCGTCGTGAAGTATTCCTTAACCGCAGGGGCCGCAGTACCGAATCCTTTTTCGCAATAGTCGTTGACGATATCCTCTACGGGTTTCAAAGGATTCCAGGCGAGTTTTGCGGCAACGTAGTAGTTCAATCCCGCGCAGGCCCAGTGGGGATGCAGCATATCAAAATCGATGCCGACCATCTTGTTTTGATAGAAATGGCTGAAATCTTCGCCCATCTTCGTGACATACGACCTGGGGACGCCCGCACCGATCACACTGTGGAAATTGTTGGGGCGCCAAACCATTTTCTGGGCATGTTGGGCCCAGCCCTCCCAGCGGGCGATTGACTTGCGACGTTCTTCGTCTTCAAAATATCCGGAATTACAAAAGTTTAGTAAGACGTTGTCGCCTAACTGGATGTCCCTTGTCGGCGGATCAACGTAATTGTAATACGCCAGGGCAACGCCATATTTGCCTGGTCGAAGCTTAGCGAGTTTCTCAGCCACGGCCTGAAAATAATAGGCACGCTGATCGCTGAGAGTAGGGCCGTTTGCTTTACACAAATCGCAGACACATTCATAGCCCTCTATGCTGTCGGAGGGATAGATCCCGTAACCGTCCTGGAGTGGATGAGCATCGACATACTCGACAGCGCGTCTGACGACTTCGTCAATAAGCCCGGGATTTGAAAAGCACATTTGAGGACGCTTGTGAGGGCGCAGCAATTTCATCAATCGCTTGCCGTCGGGCTGCAGGGCGAACCAGTCCGGATGGTCCTTTCCAAACTTGTGGACCCATGTCTTACCAAACTCTGTGACATACATTGTAATGGAAGTTCCCAGACGCTGGTGGTCAACCCAATGGGACAATTCCCGGTCCATGGCAATCCTCTCTTCGACAGGAAACCCCAGGTCATTAGCCAAAAGTGTCCGGTTAGAATAGTGGTAATGCGCACGAAGGGTTCGGTTCACCAGAGCGGGTGCTTCGCTACGATCGACTTTGGCAACAATCAGGTCTTTCTTCTGGGGTATGATCTCGCCCAGCGGGCCGGGCCACAGCCAGCGGGCTCCTAAATAATCCTCCAGGAATTCGATGGTGCCGTACCAGGTCCCACGCAAGTGCGCCGGGAGGCGATTTCCACGCGAGCCCCCCCCTTCATGTGGATCATCCCGGCCGGCAATCACCAGATAGCGGCCGGTCGTCGTAATGATGAATCCTTCAGTCGGAAGCTGGGAAACATCAATGCCCAAAGCACGAACGTGGTTGCCATCACCGATGAGGATTTTCGTGGCAAGACTAGTGGGAAAGTCCGCGTGAGAAGGAGGGTTAATAAATTCGCCTTCCGGAATAATAGACAAGCGAGCGCCAGTTGCCTTTTCGATGGTCCGCGCGAGTTCTTCTGCCGCCTCGTAGGCCACCGGGCCGGCGTCGTCGCCAACAAGTATCACCGCCAGAGGACGACCGTTTCGGACGACAGGGAGTTCCGCAAGTTCGGGCTGGGTGGGCAGGACCAGCTTAGGCCGTTCCGCAATTGGGGCTGGTTTATACGGCTTGGAAATTGTGGCCGGCTCGGGAATAACATCGCTTTCTATTACGAGGATGTCATCCAGATCCATTCCGAAGGATGAGAATGGATCAGTAGGCCTTGTATCAGTGAAGTAATGAACTGCGCCGGTAAGCGCCGAAGCATCGGGGACACTTAGGGTTTTCGATAAGGCCCCGCTGGCATCATTAACGATTCCCGTCAGGGTATTATTGACCAGGTCCAGGATCAGTTCGATCCGAACCGCTGCGCCCGCACCCTGTGTCGCTGATGTCCCCATGAGGATAGACCCCGTGGGCGTTACCAGCGACCAGCCACCGTTGAGGTCATCATATTTTAGATGCGCGATGCTGCTGAATCCGAATCCACTGCCACGAGTACCCGCAGCAGAAACAAATACATCAGCAGAAGCGATGATAAGCTTTGTGTCCGCGGCAGGCGCGCCAATTGATTTTGACCAATGCTCCCGATTACCGTTCGTCGTGGACCCGTCAATGGCGAAGTAATCCAAGGCGTGTGAGCCGCTTATGCTGAGCTTGCTGGTGGGACCGGCAGGAACCCATCCATAAAAGTTCTTGGTCAGGGGTAATTTCTTCCCGAAGGATTCGTCGTAGACCGTTGTTTCGGTGGCTTTTGCCGCAGCTGATGCCAGAGTCATTGCCAACACCAACAGAAATAACTTTGTCACATTGCTACGATTCGCCCGTCCGGTTCCTTTTGATTCAGGTCCGAGTTGGTTGTCGGTACGACTGATCCCATTGCTGGTTCTACATAAATTCATTTCCAGTTCCTGCTGTGTTCTGTAGGGATTGGGGACCTGAGAAGTTGAATATTCTTGCTCTTAAGTGATTTGGGGAATTTCACCTTCAGCCGGGATTTCCCATTTGGATGACCCTGGAACCACCTCGTACTCGGAATGTTGCCTATTGCAACGACATGCGCCCCACCCATGTCTAGCGTTTGAGAAATCATTCGCATTCTCTTTCCTGCGAAAACGTTTCCTTTTGTGAGCGTGCTTTTTATCGTTCGTTACCGCAATCAGGGCCGCCGGCGGAAAGCAAACCAAGACAAAAGTATCGCCAACTATTTTGAACGGACATTATAACCATTCTGACGGACGTTTAACAGAAGACTGGAGGATCCCGCGAGTGGACAACAGTTGTGAATTGTCGCACGCGAAGAATATTTCTAGAAGTGGCTAGGGGGTGAGTTTCGTCGGGGTGAGGTGGTTGCGGGGAATCCCTCAAAGCCCAGGCGAACGTGCCGTCTGCGCCGCTGTCAAATCCGCCGCTTATGTCAAAAGGCCGTTTTGATATGACTGGATAGCGCACCGACGAAAACCCTTGCAAAGACCGTGGTGGTCGATGAGAATACTCTGTTGGACAGTTAGATTAGATCGTAAGACGACACACAAACAGAGTTTAACCATGCTGAAACGTTTGGCGTTCTTCATCGTGTTGTTCATCACGGCGGTCCCCGTTATTCATGTAAGGGCTGATGAGACGACCAATTTCAAGCCGCACGTCATTCGACAGGGCGACGGGAAGGGCGGCTGGATCTACGGGGACGCCGAAATACAATTTCTCACGGTTCGAACGGAAGACAACGTTAAGCCCGTTGCATTTGGTGGCGGCTCCGGCAACGCCTTGGGCTTCGGGCTGGCGCAGATGGACAACGGCGAGATCATTCTGGCCGGCTCGTGGCGCGGCAATGGCGAAGTGGATGAAGCCGCCGTCGTCGCCATCAGCAGTGACCGCGGCAACACGTGGAGCGACCTGCAGCGCGTACCAGGAGCAACCGGCCGGCCGATGAATTTGACCAACCTCGGCGGCAGTACGGTATCGTTCGTAACCGATCGGCGATACTTCAGCCATAACAACGGCCGCACATGGCCCGACAGCGTGGATCACCCGCCCACCAGCGGGGGAATGAAATTCAACCTCGAAGGCAATGCTTGGGTCGATCGCGACGCGCAAGGAAATGCGAAGACGATTTTCGAGATCGGCTGGCATTACAAACCGGGGCAGAGCCATCCTCGCGATGCTGCATCAGCTGTGTTCCGCTGCTCGATCGACGGCGGGCACACCTGGAAGGATGAAATCTCACCCCCTCAGTGGAAATGGCACGTCACGCACGATGGCAAGAAATATCTGCGCGGTGTCAGCGAGGGCGCCATCGTGCGGGCTGCCAACGGCGACCTCGTCGCTGCCCTACGCACCGACATGCATCCACGCTACTTCAACCAGCCCGCAGTGGACCACTACGAAGGCACAGGAATCTCCATCTCGAAGGACGACGGCCGGACCTGGTCGCCAGTCAACGTCCTCAACGACGCCGGCCGCTTGCATGCTAATCTGCTGCGGCTCCCTAATGATGATCTAATCATGACGCTGATCGTCCGAATCGATACTCACGAAGGCCAGTTGGCGAGTTACCGCCGCGGCTGTGAGGCGATCGTCAGCTACGATCACGGCGTCACGTGGGAGCTGGACCGCAAGTACATCCTCGATGCGTGGGAATTTTTCGATCACGCCACTCCGCACATCGGGCCCTGCGGACACCTGTATTCCATCCTGATGAATGACGGCTACGTGCTGACGACCCACAACAACTATCTGACCAAGGCCATCAGTTTGATTCGTTGGAAACCTCTGCCGGAAGAGCATATCGCAGGGCAACAGTAACAGCCGCTGTGATAGTCGATATAGCCAAAAGGCCGAACAGAAAATGGCGACGAGCGAAGGAGAATTTTCTGGAGTTTGTGCTTGCCGATGTTTTCATTTCGCCAGAAAAAGAAACAGGGCAGTCAAGAATCCAGTTGCATAGCTGACGCTATCACGCAGTGCGAAAACAAGAGGATCTTCCAGCATTTGCCCCTGATAAGAGAGCAACCAGATTCGGCTGATCCAGTAGAGCAATAAGGGGCAGAACAGCCGGACGACGTTATCGGGTGCGGCAGGCCTCTGCGATTGCGGCGGCACTTAATATAGGGTGCATCTTAGCTAGAATATAGGGCGTCTCACTGGTTACAAGTCGCACGGAAGAACCTAGGTCACGTCTGCTTCCCGGATCTTCGCTGTGTCGGTCAGGCCGGTGTAGTAGAGGTTGACGCGGATCGTCTTTTCGACCGGTTTCTGCTACCTACCACCTGTCGCGTCGCCGGACCCACACACAACCCTTTATTGTAACCATGCCGGATCGATACTCGGGTATTCGCTGTTCGCTTATTTCTTCGACCCGGCCGACTTGGCCGCGAGCCGTCGCCGGACGGGCTCGTAAGGATCAGCCGGGCCTTTGCTCGGGTCGACGTACTCAGCCAAGTCGCGCAGAGCGATGACCTTGCATCGTTGGTCGCGGAGATAGCCGGAGTAGCAGAACGATCTGGGGCTGGAGATGCCGTGTTGCTGACAAAGTATCTCAATGTGCCACACGTCGCCGCGCCCAGATTTGTGTTTATGTGCCCCTTGCAATGTATACAATGAAGGCAGCGGTGCGCAACAAACCTGATTGGAATGATTTAAATGGGAAATGCTGGATCGACGACTATTAGTATCTGATCATGCAGTCTGTGGAATTGACCATCGATTACACATAGCAGGCATCAATTCAAATATGTTCAAAACCTATTGAAGCCTGGAGGTAGACATGGACTTCGCAGTAGACAGAGAACTCAAACAGCGATCGGCCGTGCGGATACGGTTGTCGATTCGCTCGTGCGGTTCGAGCCGTCTCGTTTCTCCCTGTTTCATTGCTTGGCTGATCGTCGTAGGGGCGCTCGAGACACCGGGCAGTCCTCGATTCAGCGGATTCACGAACCGGAAGACTACGCCATGTTCCCACCTATGGCCCAAGACAAAGACGATGGGACGCATGGCGTTCATTGACCACGGAAAACCATTGGCAACACGGAATGCCTTCTTCGATCACCAACTCTTTTTCGGAGCTACATGATGCCAGTCCACCTATCCCGTCGATCCTTCATGGCCAGCGCGGTTGCCACGACCGCGGCTCTATCATCATCACAAGCCCATTCAACACCACCTGCCGCGACAATCGAAGAGACTCGCGTCATCAGTCACCTCAAGCACCGCTATCATGGATGGCCGACATTGGCTCTCCGAGCCAGCGGCGAACTGCTGCTGGTTTGCTCGGGTGGTCGCGAATCACACATCTGTCCTTTCGGACGAATCGAACTCATGCGATCACACGACAATGGGATGACATGGACCTGGCCCGAAGTCGTGATGGACGGTCCGATCGATGATCGCGACGCAGGAGTAATGGAAACGGCAAAGGGCACGCTATTGGTAACGACCTTTACGTCCCTGGTCTACGAGTCGATCTTGAAAAAGGCGGAAAAATCTGAGAATTGGCCCGCCGAAAAACTCGTTCGCTGGCAAGCGGCGCATCATCGTGTATCCGACGAGCAGCGTCAGCAAGCACTGGGCGTCTGGATGAAACGATCGACGGACGGCGGCGTCACGTGGTCTACCCGTTATGACTGTCTGGTGGATAGTCCTCACGGCCCAATCAATCTCGCCGACGGACGACTGTTGTACGCGGGCAAAGAGCTGTGGCGAGAGCCGCATCGAATCGGTGTCTGCGAATCGACCGACGATGGCAAGACCTGGAAGTGGCTTGCGGAGATTCCCACGCGTGATGGCGACGACCACCGGCAATACCACGAATTGCACGCGGTCGAAGCAGCGGATGGACGCATCGTTGTTCAGATCAGAAATCACAATCCAGAAAATGTTCGTGAGACCTTGCAGAGCGAGTCGGCCGATGGCGGAAAGACCTGGAGCAAGCCACATGCCATTGGTACTTGGGGTCTGCCATCGCATCTGCTGCGACTGAAGGACGATCGACTTCTGATGACCTACGGCCACCGCCGCAGTCCCTTGGGCAACCAGGCCCGTATCAGCGAGGACCATGGACAAACCTGGTCTGAACCGATCATCCTCTCGGGAGACGGGGCGTCAGGCGATCTTGGTTATCCCTCGACCGTTCAACTTAATGACGGGTCTTTCGTGTCGATATGGTACGAGTCGCTCAAAGGCACGACACACGCTCAACTTCGGCAAGCGAAATGGCGTCTGGCGTAAAATGCTAGATCGTCGGAAGTTCGTGGGTCACCGTATCCTATGTGTTGTTGTCGCATCGGTGAAGCGCCCGTCTTCGCTGAACACGCCGACGGCAGGTATCGTCATTTCGATTGATTCCGCGGCCCCGGTCAGATCGCCAAGTTGAACACTTGATCGGCATACGAGGCACAGTCACAATACAAGCTCATCGTCCGCCGCAAAATTCACGGGTTACTCAAAATGAACAGGGCTTCCTTTATTGTTTGTCTGGCACTCGTGTTTCAAGTAGCCACGTTCCATGCAACTGCTCAGGAACCTGACGAAGATGGATTCGTCTCGTTGTTCGACGGCAAGACGCTTGACGGCTGGACTGTCCCCAAGGGTGACAACGGACATTGGAAAGTTGTCGACGGCGTGATCGACTACGACGCAAACAGTGAGTCGCCCGATCGCGACAAGAATCTCTGGTCGGAAAAGGAATACGGCGATTTCATTTTGAAGATGGATTGGCGGATTAAACAAAATACGGGCAAGTACCCCATGCCGATCATTCTTCCGGACGGAACACATTTGCAAGGTCCCGACGGAAAAGATATCACCATTAAGTTGCCGAATGCTGACTCTGGGGTTTATCTGCGCGGCGTGGACAAATCGCAGGTCAACATTTGGTGCTGGCCGATCGGATCAGGCGAAGTCTACGGATACCGCATGGACGAGTCGATGCCGCCGGAAGTCCGCGCGGGCGTGACACCGAAAATCAACGCGGATAATCCAGTCGGCAAGTGGAACACCTTTATCCTTATCGTCGTTGGTGATCGATTGTCCGTCGTGTTGAACAACAAGCAGGTCATCACCAACGCACAACTGCCCGACCTGCCGTCGAAAGGAAAGATCGCGTTACAACATCACGGCGGTTTTCGAAACGGCCAGTACAGCCCTGCGTCGAGTCTTGTCCAGTTTCGAAACATCTCAATTAAAGAACTTGATTGACTAGCAGAATGGAACGAAAGTCTATAATTTAAGCCACTTCCAAACGCCTTTCGTTCCTTCCGCTGGCTACAAACGTGTTTCAAAACTGATTTCAGGGTAATCGCACGTCTTACTTGCCAGGACGCGAATTGACCTTAGGCAAGGACCAGCGGACAACTTCTGTCTTAATGTCGGCAATTCCAGCAGCACGGCTTGCTGGGTATGAATAGGCTGAGATCAGCGAACCGTCGGATAGCTGAATCGTGTTGCCGAAGCCGCCACCGAAAGCCCTGCCCAACGGCGTGCTGTCATCCAGGATCAAGTGGTCGCTGTCAAAGTCCCACGTCTGACCGTCATCGTTGCTGAAGACCGCCCGTAGTCCTAGCGGTTGATTGATACCGCGTTTTGTGAAGGTCATCATCCGGCCATCATCGAGCCGAGTTGCCCGTGGATAATGCTGCCTGTAGCACGCTTGAGATACGGTGCCTACGTCTTTCAAATCGTCCCACGTCATACCACCATCAGTCGAGGTGGTCATTAGCATTCGATCCCGATGGTCGTTCCCTGATGGCGGACATGGCAAACAACGGGCTGCCGCGGTTCAGTCGAAAGATATTGATTGCGTACGGCGATGGCCGATATGACTTTCACGCAACGAACTTCGCGTCTTCTCAGCACAATCTCTTCTATTTTGGCTTCAGGGTTAGGACATCGCTTCTGATCACCGCTCGACAACAGCCAAACGTCCCCATCCTTGGTTCTGTGCGAACCTCACGGGGAACTTAGCGTGAATTCAAAATGATTCGGTCCATCTTCGGTCACCTCAGCAGTGAGCTCGCTTTGGCGGTTGTAGCGATCGGGGATTATTCGTTCATAGTCGTCGACCATGATGTCGAGCATCGCGTCTTTTGTTTGCTTGCCGGTCTTTCGCGATGCGGTGATCTCCACGCGAAAGGTACCCGTGAACGTTCCCTGTGCCGGCAAGATTGCGAATGTTCCGTTCGTAATCTTCCCGCCGGCCGTGGGGCCACGCGTACCCGGCAACGGACGCAGCGCGATGCTGCCCTCAGCCAGCGGTTGACCATTGAGCGTGACAGTGCCTTCCAGACTGCTCCGATCGCTCTGGGGACCACAGCCGGCCAGCAGGAGCAAGCAGAGTCCGGCTACACACCACAAAACCAACCCATTGCCAGTCTTTCGATTCGCGGACATACAGGCTTCTCCTGTTTTGAAATACGGGGCCATTCCTTCGAACACACTTTCACGAACGCCCGCGGCTCGTGCTTGGAGTCAATCGTGAAATACTCTACTTCTCCGAAATCACTTCGCCGCCGGCGATCGTAGCCAATGCCTGCCACGCAACCAGATCGACCTCGTCCACGTAGAAGTTGACATGCCCGTCGACAAACAGCACGTTCACTCCACCTGGGTGCCGGCTGCGAGCGGCGATATTGGTTTCGTACCACGAGCAGGTGTTAACACAAGGTGCCACTTGTTTACTCGGATCGGGACATGCGAAGCTCACCAAGCAATCGGGGACGCTGGAGTTGGGCGTCTCCTTGTGCTGGTAAACCGAGCCCGTAAAGGCCCAACTCCAGATGCCCCGGAAGTCACTTTTCGGATAACCGTGCCCTGCCATGTCTGTCGAGCCCATGCCGGCAATGTTTTCGCTAGCCAATGCGGTCGAAGAGGTCCCGTCAGTGAACTCGCGCAGCTCCCGGCCAAAGCTGTACATGAACGGACCACCATTTTCCAGATCAGATTTGGTCGTGCCGAACTGCTGGGGCCACAAGTCATGATCAGGATATTGATAATCCTTTCCGAAGCAAGCCACGTAGTTCGACCGTGAATGGCGAGACGGACCCCAAGCATGGTTAAACGAGAACACTCGTCCCGCGGCATCGTCACTCGGGCATTGATAGGGCACAATCTGCGCCGCGGCGACCTGCATATTCAGCGAGAAACGCTGAATCCATCTCGCATCGAGATCCATCTGATCGGCGACACTCACCTCCTCTAAAAAAGGCAGAATCTGAAACAGGGCCGTGTGGCCCCGCCAATGGCCGTTTCCGCCGTTTTGGAAACCCATGGCTCCGGACGGAAGCTCGCCTTTGGTGCTTTCATGGTTGGCAAATGCCAGGCCAATCTGCTTCATATTGTTGACGCACGAGGTGCGTCGGGCCGCCTCGCGGGCTGCCTGCACCGCGGGTAGCAGCAACGCCACGAGAATACCAATGATGGCGATCACCACGAGAAGCTCAACAAGCGTAAAACCGTGTAGGGACCGGGAGGAGTCACCTGTGCGACGTGGATCGTTCATTTGAAACTTCACTTAAATGGGTAATTACCCAGTGTTTTTTGAAGGCCCTTTATTGTTAACTCCGCCAATAGGCGACTAAAAGCGCGCACCTTCTCGATCTCACAGTTCGGCAACGCCCTTTGCAACTGGGCCACAGCAGCGTCGGTGATCTGGGTATCGCGGAGGGACAGTAATTCAAGATTGTTCAGCCCTTTCAGGTGCACCAGCCCGGCAAGCTGACCGCACTATCTTAGATCTGTCGCTGAAAATCAAATGTCCTATCACTCTTCGATGTAAGGCTTCAATAGCTGATCTTCTAACCATTTCTCCCGCTTCGAATGGCTTACCACATCAACGGCCGAAGTAGGATGCTGACGGATATAGGCTTTGCGACGAGCAAGCAGTTTGCGAAAGTTGTCCACTTCCGCCTGGGAGAGTTTCGACCGGCGGGTCTGTGCGATGGCCCGATAGACAGGCACCTCGACTTCAGCAAAATCCAGGGCCTCAGTCAGAAAGGCAATACGGGCCAGGACTTCACGGTCGTCGCCAGCCAAAACCTTGGCCCTGTCCAATATCAGTCGAAGTTTCTCAAGATCAGCGACGGTGTAGACGGAGGAGATTGGTTCGTCCTTCTTGCGCTGGGCGGCGACCCGGTCAGTGACCTTTTCGAGCGCCGCGAAGTATTTCTTGACAGCAGGGGCCGCAGTACCGAATCCTTTTTCGCAATAGTCGTCGACGATATCCTCTACGGGTTTCAAAGGATTCCAGGCGAGCTTCACAGAAACGTAGTAGTTCAATCCCGCGCTGGCCCACTGGGGATGAATCCTGTCAAAATCGACGCCGACCATGTTATTTCGATAGAAATGGCTGAAATCTTGGCCCATCTTCGTGACATACGATCTGGGCACGCCCACATCGATCACTTGGCAGAAATTGTTGGGGCGCCAAACCATCTTCTGAGCATGTTTGCTCCAGCCCTCCCAGCGGGCGTTGATCTTGCGACGCTCTTCGTCTTCGAAATATCCGGAATTACAATAGTATAGTATGACATTGTCGCCGAATTTCATATCGGTTGTCGGCGGATCGAGGTAATTGTAATACGCCAGGGCAACGCCATATTTTCCCGGTCGAAGCTTAGCGAGTTTCTCCGCCACGGCCTGAAAATAATAGGCACGCTGATCGCTGAGAGTAGGGCCGTTTGCTTTACACAAATCGCAGACACATTCATAGCCCTCTATGCTGTCGGAGGGATAGATCCCGTAACCGTCCCTGAGTGGATGGGCATCGACAAACTCGACAGTGCGCCTGACGACTTCGTCAATAAGCCCGGGATTTGAAAAGCACATTTGAGGACGCTTGTGAGGACGCAGTAGTTTCAACAATCGCTTGCCGTCGGACTGCTGGGCGAACCAGTCCGGATGGTCTTTTCCAAAATCACGGACCCATGTCCTACCAAACTCTGTGCGGGAGATCGTAATGGAAGTTCCCAGTCGCTGGTGGTCAACCCAACGGGACAGTTCCCGGTCCATGGCAATCCTCTCTTCGCGAGGAAACCCCAGGTCATTAGCCCAGATTTTCCAGCCATTATATTGGTAGCCGGGACGAATGATTCGGCTCGCCAATGCGGGCGATTCGCTGCGATCGACTTTGGCAACAACCAGATCCTTCTTCTGGGGTATGATCTCGCCCAGCGGTCCGGGCCACAGCCAGCGGGCTCCCAAATATTCCTCCAGGAATCCGATGGTGCCGTACCAGGTCCCACGCAAGTGCGACGGGCGGCGATTTCCACGCAAGTCCCCCTCCTCATGTGGATCATCCCGGCCAGCAATCACCAGGTAGCGCCCGATCGTCTTAATGATGAACCCTTCAGCGGGAAGCTGGGAAACATCAATGCCCAAAGCACGAACGTGGTTGCCATCACCGATGAGGATTTTCGTGACAAGATCATCAGACGGAGAATGAGGATGAATGAATTCGCCTTCCGGCATAGTAGACAAGCGCGCGCCAGTTGCCTTTTCGATAGTCCGCGCGAGTTCCTCTGCCGCCTCGTAGGCCACCGGGCCGGCGTCGTTGCCAACAAGTATCACCGCCAGAGGACGACCGTTTCGGACGACAGGGAGTTCCGCAAGTTCGGGCTGGGTGGGCAGGACCAGCTTAGGCCGTTCCGCAATTGGGGCTGGTTTATACGGCTTGGAAATTGTGGCCGGCTCGGGAATAACATCGCTTTCTATTACGAGGATGTCATCCAGATCCATTCCGAAGGATGAGAATGGATCAGTAGGCCTTGTATCAGTGAAGTAATGAACTGCGCCGGTAAGCGCCGAAGCATCGGGGACACTTAGGGTTTTCGATAAGGCCCCGCTGGCATCATTAACGATTCCCGTCAGGGTATTATTGACCAGGTCCAGGATCAGTTCGATCCGAACCGCTGCGCCCGCACCCTGTGTCGCTGATGTCCCCATGAGGATAGACCCCGTGGGCGTTACCAGCGACCAGCCACCGTTGAGGTCATCATATTTTAGATGCGCGATGCTGCTGAATCCGAATCCACTGCCACGAGTACCCGCAGCAGAAACAAATACATCAGCAGAAGCGATGATAAGCTTTGTGTCCGCGGCAGGCGCGCCAATTGATTTTGACCAATGCTCCCGATTACCGTTCGTCGTGGACCCGTCAATGGCGAAGTAATCCAAGGCGTGTGAGCCGCTTATGCTGAGCTTGCTGGTGGGACCGGCAGGAACCCATCCATAAAAGTTCTTGGTCAGGGGTAATTTCTTCCCGAAGGATTCGTCGTAGACCGTTGTTTCGGTGGCTTTTGCCGCAGCTGATGCCAGAGTCATTGCCAACACCAACACCAACAGAAATAACTTTGTCACATTGCTACGATTCGCCCGTCCGGTTCCTTTTGATTCAGGTCCGAGTTGGTTGTCGGTACGACTGATCCCATTGCTGGTTCTACATAAATTCATTTCCAGTTCCTGCTGTATTCTGTAGGGATTGGGGACCTGAGAAATTGAATATTCTTGCTCTTAAGTGATTTGGGGAATTTCACCTTCAGCCGGGATTTCCCATTTGGATGACCCTGGAACCACCTCGTACTCGAAATGTTGCCTATTGTAACAGCATGCGCCCAACCCATGCCTAGCGTTTGGGAAATCATTCGCATTTTCTTTCCTGTGACCTCAGTGTTTGGGTTCCTACTATCCGGAATTGCGACCTGCATCTTCTTGGGCGGGCTTCGGCGCTCGTAGTACGCAGGCTCTTTTCCTCGCATCCGCTGTTTTGGCCCCCCGTGTGCCACTCGGCCTTGGCCACTACGCGGCGCGGCTGATGCCAGGATTTCGCCTGGTATTGGAAGTTGTGATAAAACACCTGGGTCTTGTGGGATGGATGACCGATGGGTTGGATGAGAAGATGTTCGATTTCCCACTCCAGAATGGCATTGGCCTTGAGACGCATGGCATAGAGATAACCTTCTTCCTCCAGCAGACGATGCAAGGCCGGATTGGCGAAGGCCACATCACCGCGAAAGAACTTCGGCGTGTCCAAATGACGATACCGCTCGATCACGGGCAGCAGCACTCGCCGCCAGTTCAGCTCTCTGCCAATCCCTCCCTTCTGTAAATGCTTACAGAATGAATGTTGGAAATCCTGCACGGCTTCAGTTCTGCCTGGTCAGGGATAACCGGGCAGCTCTTCAGGCGTTTCCCACTGTCCGGTAAAGCTGGTAACACCTTTTACGCGAAACTTATTGTCCGCCAGATTGAAATCCGCCGTCACGCCGTTAGCAAACTCAACGCGACACTTCGTGCGATCGGGCGAAAGAAATTCATGGGATACCATTTCCGACAAAGTGACTGCTCGATAGTAAGAGGACCAGCGTTTCAGCCAAGCCCATCGCCGCTTGGCTTGGTCACTATTCCAGTCACGAATCGGAGCATGGGGCTCTGGCAACCAGTTGTAGGCTGGAGCGGAGGCAAACATAAGTTCGTAAAGTCGCGGCGTCCGGTCATGTGGCCAATCGTGGCCCGGTGCGTAAAACGCATAACCACCGCCGCTAAATCCTGCACTGTAGCAATCATTGAAGACAAGCTGGAAGAGCGGAATAGGATCGCCCGCCGACAAGCGATCGCGTGCCCAATCGGTGAAGAAAAAGTAGTCGCAGTCGGCCATGCACCAGAAGCGGGCAAGTTCTGCGGCTGGCATCACCCCGCGATGGCGCGTCTCGGCAAAGCAAGTGTTTTGGATCTCATAGCTTTGTCGCCGTGTTACCGGATGATCGGGAGACGTGTCTTCCGGGAAGACGTCGTGTGCGGAGTAGCCATCGAAATAAAGCACGTCGAACTCCAGCCCTTTGGCTTGAACATGGTCGAAGAGGCGATTGATGCCGTCGACCGCATTGTGGGCCGAATGGGTGCGGTGGTTAATAAAGCACTGAACGGTGCAATCGAGTTGGTGTGCATCGCTGGCAAGTTTAACCAGCGCTTTCCAACCGCCCGGCACGGGAGGTTCCTCAAGCAGATAGGCTTGCCAGTGGTTGCCTTGTGCCCATTTCGGATAGAAGAAGTTGACGCCGAAGCCCAACGCTTGCAGCTTCTTGATATCGTCCAATGCCATGCGGCAATTGCCAGAAGCCTGATCATCGCCGCTATCCCATTTGATCCAGCGAAATAGAATGTTTTCGACGTATTTTTGAATAACGGGCGTCTGTGTCAGTTTTTCTTCGAGCGTACGCAACAACCCCTGTTCTTTGGCAAGGTGGCGGTAACGCTTGGCCATGGCAACGTAGTCCATTCCTTCGGCAAACCGCAGCACAAAGCGGCGTGGGTAGGACAGTTTGCCCAAGCTCGCCGGCCAGTTGAGATCGAACACGGAACGGTCGCCCGGCAGATGCTCTACCTCGACGTTGCAGTCCCACCAAGTCTCGACGATCGCGCACATCGCGTTGCCATCGCCACGCGTCATGCCAAACATGGGTAGCGTCCAGCGGGCGCCGATAAACCCCCCTTTCTTTTCCTCCGGTCCTGGCAACTGATCCGGACAGTCGGACGCAATCAAATAGCCCGAGCCGTGAGGCAGTACCAAGTAACCACCCTCGGCTACAGTCTTTTCAAATTGGTAGAAGTGCCCCACGTTAACAACCGTGTCACGGCCACCCGTCTGCGATACCTGAATCAGCAGTTCATCCGTAGTCGCATCGATTGCGAAAATCAGTTCCAACTCGACATCGGTCTCTTCGAATCCACTCAGATGGACCGTATATCCGAGATGCTTTTCATCCTCGAACGGCGTGTGCGAAAAGTTGGAAGCGCTCGCCAGCGTCAACGTGCGCGACTCGGCATCGCCGGCACGTACTACCATATCTGGAATGTGCGTATTCGAACTCCTCCAGATCAGCCCTGTCCCTGGCTTCTGGACGGCCAGGGTCAGGTTATGGTTGACCTGGACGTGTGATGTGTTTGCCAGGCAAGTCCAACCGATCATCGCTATTTGCTTCGTCGTTCACCTTGGCCCCCAAACACATCGTCAATAAATGGCAGATGACAAACGCGAGAAACGTCGTCGTGACACGCATGTTATTCTTCTCCTTGAAAAAGCGGTTCACGGCAAATCGATTCCCTCATTACCGCCCAATACCTCGTGAAAGTGACCCTGCCCTCAAGTTTGATCCACTTGGAATGCTAGAATACGATTCTTTTGGCGTCCGGTGTCTGTAGTAAGTCATAATATACTCAGTCACACAATACGACCACGAGTCGTTTTGGGACATGGGCTCCCAACACAAGAGTCTTCTCGATATCAGCCGTTCGCGATGGTCTGATCACAAGAGTGACATGGCTCCAGTGATCGTCTTGCCGATAGCTGACATCCCAGGCTTTTACCAACTGCTCAGGCGGCGATTTGGAGATGCGACCGATTTTGCAACAGTTCAATCAATTGTACTATCAACCCCTTTTTTTCACACGCGGTCGGGGCGCTGCATCTTCGGGCAGTTAGACGATAGCCGTTACTAAGAGCGCCCGGCGATTTGTCTAACATAGAGAGCGTGAAAACTGCGGATTTCCTTCACCACGGCTCATTTCCAAACGTACCTGAATCGGGGTCTGGAT
The DNA here is from genome assembly GCA_965243695.1 of Lacipirellulaceae bacterium. GTDB lineage: Bacteria > Planctomycetota > Planctomycetia > Pirellulales > Lacipirellulaceae > JAKVCB01. The sequence continues at coordinate 185,216 of CBDEWC010000011.1, forward strand.
GTCCGGCAATGCAGCGCCGCGATTCATCCACCGCAGCGGGCCTCTGAAGCATTGTTCTTGATCGGAAGAGAATCGGATAAAGCGAAGCCCGGAATGACCTGGCCACTGGCTGCTTCCACAAGCTCGGCCTTCAAGTAGCCCCCGTTCTCAATACCGCTGACGTTTATGGTAATCTGCTGTGTCTTCCATCCGTCTTACCGGCGGACGAATGCCGATTGACGTTATTAAACTGGCATCCTGACCATCGGCGATGCGCACGCCGAGCATTCTGTGCTTCACGGTTTTCGCCAACTTGAAATCGCCGTCCTCGGCGTAATAGACCCACCACTCGTCGCCTACTTCGAGAATCCGCCCGTAGTGGACGATGGGGTGAGCGTGCTGCCGGCCGCGCGTGCGCCACAGGCCGAAGCTGACGTTTTCTTGTTCCTCTGGCTCTACCACCCAGCCAATGAAGTGCGTCCCTCCAACAAACGCCCACCAGGTGTGGGGTTCGTGAAAAACTTCAGGAGGGTCATGGATGGAGAGCTTGCCGTTTGCTACCTCAAACGCATAATGGCGGGCGTTATGGGCTGCCCGTGTCCAATGCATCCCGTCGGGCGAGGTCGCAACATCGACAATGAATCCATGCGGACCTTGCGTGTGCAGAAACATGACATAGCGTCTCTCGGGAGCCGCCTCGTCCACTCGCACCACCGAAGAAACCAACTCATATTCGTTGCAGGTAGGTCCAGGCTGGAGGGAGAAGCAGATGTTACTATCCTTGCCATTCCACTTAAACAGCCCCAAGGCAGGCCGTTCCCAATGCACTCCGTCCCTGGAAACGGCGTACCCCGTTCTGCCCTGTTGAAATTGCATGGTGTAGCCGCCGTACCACATCCGGTAGAGTCCGTTCTCTTTCAGGTACGTCGAATGCCTGATGCTTCCGGAATCCCACGCGTTAGGCGGACCCGGCATCACGGTGGTCGTGGGCTTGGTCAGTTTCCAGTGGAGCCCATCCGACGAAGTGGCGACATGAAAATCGCAGAATGTCGCCATCCAGGCACCGGCATGTGGATTCGACTCTTTGTAGGCGTCGTTCACATACAGGTGGAATCCATCTTCGTCCTTGAGCACATTGACCTTTGCTCCCCACCCGCTTGTCTGATCGCGCCGTGTATAGTACCTGAGCTTTTCATCCCAAGAGATCATACCGAGAGGCTTGGGAACCTCTGATTTCTTGATCAAAGGGTTGGCTTCGCTGGGTTCCATCGTGTTTTCCACAATCATCGCGTCGCGTAGCTCCCAGTCGAGATCCAGTACAACAGGCAGCGACAGCCGCGAAGTGGTCAAGGCCTGCTGGCTTACCTCCACTCTGTCGACGTCGATAGGCTGCCCCGGCTGCCGGCTTTCGATGAAGACATAGTCATTCTCGCCCCACGTCTCCGGCACAAACTTCCGCGTCGAACCGTGGACGCCGCCCTCTGCAGCGGGTACGCGATCGCGCTGCTGGTCCGTGATGGGCGTGCTAAGCACCATGACGAATTGGCCGTCGCAGTAGAGTTTCGCTGGACCTCGTCGATTTGGAATCATCAAGACAAAGGTGTGCCAGTCCCTGTTGTCGAACCCAGCCAGTGCAAGCTTCTCATACAACGGATTGGCCGCATTGGTAATTTGATTCCAACTGTTTTTGCCGAACAGCCCTCCGATGCCTCCGATGCTAAATGCCCAATGGCCGTGTGTTTTACTTTTCAGGCCTATTGTAACTAACCCTCGGTTCACCTCGGCATAAGCAAGCAACTTAACGGTGATGCGAACAGGTTTGTCTTTTGAAAGCATCACTGACTGCTCGCAACGCGAGTAGAGAGCCGTGAGGTTGGTTTGCAGGCGGTGGAACGTTTCGTGACGCTCGTGCTCGAACGAGTACTTAACAGGGTCGCGCCAGTTGTTGCCAAACGGGATTCGTGGCGACCGAAGACCGTATCGCTGGTCTAACGAGAACACTTGTCCCACCGAATCCTCCGCATGGGACAGAGCGGATGCACCCAGACTGGCTATAACGACCAGGCAACCGGTGGTCCAATATAGAATAGGAGTTCTCATAGGCTAGTTCATAGTCGACTGAAGAGTTTAAGGTCAACGCACTGCGTTGTTCTCCGTTTTCTCCCCGACCACGTAACGGTACACCCCGGATATCCCGGAGCGACTGGACTTGTTCACATAGACCAGAAACTCGTCATCGCTTTTTAGAAACGCGCCGGCCGTCTCGTACGGACCGGTAAGCATATAGTTAAAGCTGCGTCCTTCGTCATAGCTGATAGCCACACCCGGCGACTGCCAGGAGTGGGCACGGTAGGTAAAGGCCAGGCCACCGTCTGGCAACGCCAGGGCCGACGTCTGTGACGGGAAGTAGAGACTGCCCCCCGTCTTGTTCCACGTGCGGCCGGAGTCGGTGCTGATCTTAACGTCGCTCCAGCCCCAGCCCCTGGGCCCTCCTTGATGGTAGCTCAGTCGCGCATACGCCACCAGATTTCCGTTGGGAAGCAAGACGATATCATGCTCACCATACTGGGGGCCAATCTGAATGTCGTCGGGCCCCTTTTCGGCGCGGTAGACAAAGGAGAAATCACCCCAGGTCTCGCCACCGTCGTTGGAGCGAATGACTCCGATAGACCACGCCGAGGCGTCTTGTTCTTCTCCGGTCACGGATCCATAGCAGGATAACAACACCGCACCGTCGGCGGTTTCGACGAAACGTCCGTAGTATGTGCTGGGCGTTAATATAAAAGGACCCTTGAACGGCTCAGCGTGGTCCCAGGTCTTGCCCTGGTCGTCGGACCAGCAGACGACCACCCCGCCGGGCATCGCATGGGTCATTTTGAAGGTCGGAAAGCCTCCGCGCTCTCCGACCTTAACATGTCGGAGGGCTTCCTGCTTCCACCAAGGGGTTGTGGCCGCGAGCCACCGTCCCGAACTGAGCACGCCGAGTAAGTTTAGGTTTCCCGTGGCAGACTGTTGTTCTGGCTTGATCGGCGACCAGGTACGTTCTGAGTCGGGGAGTGTTGCGCTGTCGATCTGCGACCAGGATCGCCCGCCATTAGGGGAACGCCAAATCGTATCCCTGGCCGCAGCGATCAGGTTGCCATTACGTGTCTGCGCCACAATTCGGCCCGGCGAATAGCGGGGGGGCTCATCGTCAGGATTGCCAATCACAGCAGACGGCTTACGTTCTGCCAGCACCCACCGTCCTTCAGGACGCGTGGGCTTGGTCGCCAGCGGTTGGGCAAGTTCCTCGCGAAAAGCGGTTCGACGGAAGAAGGTCGCCTGTATCCGTTCCTGCTCCAGCGGAATAGGGTCGCTCTCCGGGTCCCTGTCAATCGGCGTGCGTTGAGCCCGTCCGTAAACGACAATCAGGTTGTCCTCATCCAGCGCGGTGGCCGAAGGAAATCCGTAGTGCTCGAACAACCACTCCTTTCCTAAATGGGGCACTAGCGGCGGCGATGGGACCTCTTGCATTCGGCGATTCATCCCTTGGAGCCACCCCCACGAGTGCACGCGCACTTCCCGGTAGAATGTGGCAAACCCGTTGTTGCTAACCAAGAGGCGTATATCGGCCCACGCCGGCCAGATGGTGTTGACGCACATGGCAATCTGGTCGATGCCCGCCAGGCACGGCCAGCCACCCGGAGCAAACTGCTCTGGCCTGGTCCAAGTGCGTCCCTCATCGCTGCTCCAGAGCCGACATATCTCCTGGGGTGCGCCCGGGCCCTCGTTCGTCTCGGTCGGGCCCGTTCCCGCCTTGTTCAGCCGCCGGGCGGATACCATGGCCAACAGGCGCCCGTCGGGCAAAGGCAGCACCGATGGGCCTTCAAAGCTGAATCGGCTCTCACGAGTGGTCCCGATCATGCGACCAGCGCCCCGCGCGATCCAGGTGAAGTCGCCCCACGTCTGGCCCCCGTCGTGGGATCGCAGGAGCCCGCAGTTGTGGATCGTCGCCTTCAGATCTGCTTCAGATAGCGCCCCGTAAACCGGCATTGCTAGCGCACCGTTACCCGCCTCAATTATCTTTCCGCAAGGTGCCCACCATGTCAGTGGAATAGTCACCTCCGGGTCGATCACTTGCCAGTCGTTTCCGCTATCGCCGGTAGTCAATATCCGAACTGTGCTGGTAGCCTGCGCGTTACGCAATTCGGTGAACGGTGCGATGATTCGCCCGTCCTTCAGCATGGTCATCGTACCGACGGCTCGTGGCTCACAATCTTTTCCCTGATAGACTACGCGAGGTGACGACCAGGTTTGGCCGTCGTCGACCGACCGCACCAGCAGCAGATCTCCAAGGCCATCCTTTTCCTGTGTGGCGGTCTGGTGAGTAAACAATACCAGCAGCGAGCCGTTCGCAACCCGCACGATCGACGGATATCTCGCCCGTCGAGGTGAATTGAACACGTTGACTCGCTGGACTCGTTCCCACTGAGCCAGTCCCTCTTCACCGGCCTCAACCGCCTGGTGATGCGAGCCAATAGAAAGCAACAAAACAGCTAAGCCTGTCGTGCAGCGTAAAATCTTCCTCAAGGACCTGCCGATCATCGTAACCTCCCATCGGATAAGGGGTACTGCCTTTTGATGAAACATGAGGAGTTTTGTTTTTTCCTGCGGTATCCTTTGGAATCTGGACACAGGACCTGATACAATGACCCCATATAGAAATGGTACATGATACGAGTTTTGTTTGGAACTGTTTGCGATTATACAAGACGGATGTCACAGAACACATGGGAATTCGCTAGCGATTCTTGAATGAAAAAGTTTCCATGATGTTTCTCCAACCCAGAATGTTTTTGGTTTTGTTGGTGAGCATTGTTGCCACGCTTTCGGCGGGGCAACGGGGCAATCCTCTACCAAGAAGATCTCAAGGATTCCAGAGCGAGGGTTTCATTTGTCTTTGTTGAATGGCGGCCGGTTGACGGACTGCCGTGAGCTTGTCCGGACAACATTCGCCCATTCGTTGTGAACACAACCTAGTTGAGAATACACAAAATCTTTTCTCTTATGGGAGGACTCATATGGCTGGATTTTGCTAGGGACGGCTAAGGCTTCGTTAAGGAGAGGCGTGCGAGACCTGCCTTGTGACTCGCATCGACTATCGAATCTTACGAGGTGGTTTTGCTACCGGGATGCCAGGCTGAGGCCAAAGGCAGCAATCGAGTTTTGGTAGACGTTATGTGATGGAACGTTTGCTTTACTATTGTCCGATGGATTTTACTAATGATTTTAGAATAGGGAGCTCTAATGATGATTGTTCGACGTGGAATTGGTTTGGTTCAGATGATAGTGTGCAGGAATTCGAGAGCACTTCTTTTCTGTCTCGTGGCCCTGGTGATGACATCTGCCACGACCCAAGCTCTTGCGACAACGCTGTATGAGGAAGACTTCTTTGCCAGCGCCGCACTGTCAGGTTACGGATGGACTGCGGACACTGGTGGTGGACGGACCGCCACCGTTAGGGCCGACCTTGGGCAGTGGGCAGGTGAACATTGGGGCATTAAGGCTTCGACAGCTACCGGTGTGGAGCACTGGAGACGCGGCTATAGCACGGCCCTTCCGGCAAACACAACGAGCATCACCGCTACGGCTGATACGTACGTTCAATGGAACGGGGGCGGTCAGGCCACAAGGGGCGACAATGGATTCGGGTTCCACTCCTCCGGAGGCGCTTGGACGGCAGGTCTGTTTTACGATGGCTCTTCCGCTGCAAAGGGTGGTTGGAAGCTGTCCGCAACTGGCGGCGGCTCGACCCTCATGTTTCCAAACCATTACAATGGTACCACTCCAGGCCTCGAATCGATGTCTATCGAACTTTCGCTGGACCTGGAGAATGACGAGCTCACAGGAACCGTCCACGGAATTGCTGACGGCCTATGGGGCGGGACGTCGACGAAAATCATCAGTACTGGCGGTCCGGGCAGTGCTGCCGTATTTGCCAATATGATTTTTTACCACACTGATCTGGTCAACTCTCATGCGAACGGTGGAATGGATTTGGATAACATCGTCGTAACGGCGGTAGTGGGAATTCCCGAACCGGCCACACTTGGACTGCTGAGCATCGCTGGCAGCCTGATGCTGCTGAGACGTCGCCGGGCATAATGCTTGCTCGGCTTGGACGACAAGTGCTTGGTGTGATGTAAGAGTGGTAAGGCGCAACAACATGAACGGAAGGGAGGTGCCGGTGGCGACGGCCTGGCACCTTCCGTTCGGTTGTTATGTCCTATTGAAAAAGAGATGAGCCTGGCAGACACGTTGAAAAAGTCCGTTCGGCTACGGCATGAAGATGTGTCCGATTGCTACGTTGTGAAACCTCAGCAATTCCTCCAGCTGATTGTCTACAGCAACTGGCCTACTCGCGAATTGGCAACGAAACGGTGGCGTTTTCAGACGGCTGAGGTGTTACTGCAGTGATATATTTTAGGAAGAAAAGGAGATGGTTATGCTGAAGAATTCAAGATCCTTTCTTTGGTGTCTCGTGGCAGTAGCAATGACATCTGTCACGGCCCAAGCTGCTGTAACGACGCTGTATGAGGAAAACTTCGATCTCGGCTTCGCCGGACTGTCAGGTTATGGATGGATTGCGGACGTTACTGGTGGGCAGACCAACAACGTTAAGGTCTCCCCGGGATCCTGGGCAGACCCGCCTGGCTGGGGCATTCAGGGGGATTTGGCTGCCGGTGTGGAGCATTGGACACATGCTTTCGACACAGCCATCCCGGCGGACACGACGACCGTCACTGCTACGGCCAAAGTGTATACTCGGTGGGGAGGGGACCCGGGCGGTTGGGCCACCAAAGGCGACAATGGATTCGGGTTCCGTAGCGACCCAGGTGCATTGGACGCCGGTCTGTCATACGATGGCTCTTCCGCTGCAAAGGGTGGCTGGAAGCTGTTCGTAGATGGCGGAGATTCTGTTCTCATGTATCCAAATCATTACAACGGTACCAATAATGGCGCTGACGTCATGACGGGGATCCCTATCGAAATCACGCTCGACCTGGTCAATGACACCATCACGGCAACCGTGAATGCTACCGTAGACCCCACATGGGCACCTACTGGGCCGTCTACGAAAACCATCAGTACTGGCAGTCCTGGCAGCGCTGCCGTACTTGCCGGCAGAGTTCATTACCACACTGATCTGCTTAGGTCGGGCCCGCTGGGTGGATTGGATTTGGATACCATCCTCGTAACAGCAGACGTAACAGCAAACACGGGTTCGCCCGGCGACTTCGACATGGATGGCCATGTCGACGCGGCCGACTACACCCGATGGCGAGACAACCTGGGCTTGGATTCTTCGGTCCTAAGCGGCAACGGTTCAGGGGCAGCGACGGTTGTACAGGCCGACTACCTGCTGTGGAAAACAAACTTTGAAGTTCTAGGCAGTGGTTCAGGAGGTACGGCTGCTGTCCCAGAACCCACGAGCGGGCTACTCTTGGCGTTCGGGGTTGTTGGGCTATATACTGCGCTTTGCAGGAAGTTCAACTCGTTGGGCCGGTTTCCACGGTAAGTGAGAGAATGCCTCGAAATGGCACTTTCAAATAGTAGCCAAGTCGACCAGGTCGGCAATAAGAGATTGGGGTTCGTTTCGTCCGCAGAGTTGCTTATCTCCGCGCGCTGTCGCCGCTTCCCTGTCATCCGACGGTCCCTACACGGTTTTACGCTCGTTGAGCTTCTCGTGGTGATCGCCATCATTGGTATTCTCGTGGCCCTGCTGCTACCCGCGGTCCAGGCAGCCCGCGAGGCGGCCCGACGCACCTCGTGCGTCAACAACATGAAGCAGATTGGCCTGGCATTTACCAATCATGAAAGCACCAAAGGCGAGCTTCCGTCCGGAGCCATGGGTTTCCAAAAGGGCGGAAACGGCCATTGGCGGGGCCACACGGCCCTGTTTCAGATTCTGCCTTTTTTAGAGGAGGTGAGTGTCGCCGATCAGATGGACCTCGATGCGAGATGGATTCAGCGTTTCTCGCAGAATATGCAGATCGCCGCGGCGCAGATTGTGCCCTATCAATGTCCGAGTGACGATGCCGCGGGGCGAGTGTTCTCGTTTAACCATTTTTGGGGTCCGTCTCGCCATTCACGGTCGAACTACGTGAGTTGTTTCGGAAGGGATTTCATTTATCCCGGTCCGTCGATGCAGCGGCCCGACACGACCAGGTCTGAACTGGATAATGGCGGTCCGTTCATGTACAGCTTCGGCCGGGAGCTGCGCGAGTTCACTGACGGGACCTCTTCGACCGCATTGGCTAGCGAAAACATTGCCGGCATGGGCTCGACAGACATGGCAGGGCACGGTTATCCGAAAAGTGACTTTCGGGGTATCTGGAGTTGGCCCACGTCAGGCTCGGTTTATCTGCACAAGGAAACGCCTAACTCGAGCGCCTTCGATTGCATGCGCAGCTTCCATTGTCCCGATCCCAGTCAGCAAGTGACACCCTGTGTTAACACCTGCCTGGAGAAAGAAATCAATATCGCCGCTCGCAGCCGGCACCCAGGTGGAGTGAACGTGCTGTTTGTCGACGGGCATGTCAACTTCTACGTGGACGAGGTCGATCTGGTTGCGTGGCAGGCATTGGCTACGATCGCCGGCGGCGAAGTGATTTCGGAGAAGTAGAGTATTTCACGATTGACTCCAAGCACGAGCCGCGGGCGTTCGTGAAAGTGTGTTCGAAGGAATGGCCCCGTATTTCAAAACAGGAGAAGCCTGTATGTCCGCGAATCGAAAGACTGGCAATGGGTTGGTTTTGTGGTGTGTAGCCGGACTCTGCTTGCTCCTGCTGGCCGGCTGTGGTCCCCAGAGCGATCGGAGCAGTCTGGAAGGCACTGTCACGCTCAATGGTCAACCGTTGGCTGAGGGCAGCATCGCGCTGCGTCCGTTGCCGGGCACGCGTGGCCCGACGGCCGGCGGGAAGATTGCGAACGGAACATTCGCAATCTTGCCGGCACAGGGAACGTTCACGGGTACCTTTCGCGTGGAGATCACCGCATCGCGAAAGACCGGCAAGCAAACAAAAGACGCGATGCTCGACATCATGGTCGACGACTATGAACGAATAATCCCCGATCGCTACAACCGCCAAAGCGAGCTCACTGCTGAGGTGACCGAAGATGGACCGAATCATTTTGAATTCACGCTAAGTTCCCCGTGAGGTTCGCACAGAACCAAGGATGGGGAATGGGACCCGTTTGGCTGTTGTCGAGCGGTGATCAGAAGCGATGTCCTAACCCTGAAGCCAAAATAGAAGAGATTGTGCTGAGAAGACGCGAAGTTCGTTGCGTGAAAGTCATATCGGCCATCGCCGTACGCAATCAATATCTTTCGACTGAACCGCGGCAGCCCGTTGTTTGCCATGTCCGCCATCAGGGAACGACCATCGGGATCGAATGCTAATGACCACCTCGACTGATGGTGGTATGACGTGGGACGATTTGAAAGACGTAGGCACCGTATCTCAAGCGTGCTACGGGCAGCATTATCCACGGGTAACTCGACTCGATGATGGCCGGATGATGACCTTCACAAAACGCGGTATCAATCAACCGCTAGGACTACGGGCGGTCTTCAGCAACGATGACGGTCAGACGTGGGACTTTGACAGCGACCACTTGATCCTGGATGACAGCACGCCGTTGGGCAGGGCTTTCGGTGGCGGCTTCGGCAACACGATTCAGCTATCCGACGGTTCGCTGATCTCAGCCTATTCATACCCAGCAAGCCGTGCTGCTGGAATTGCCGACATTAAGACAGAAGTTGTCCGCTGGTCCTTGCCTAAGGTCAATTTGCGTCCTGGCAAGTAACTGAGGCGGTGCCTCCTTTAGCAGTCGGATTTTCCATTGTTCTGTTGGTCGCTTTCCGGTCATTTTCAACGAGTTGATTAGTATGCGGAAAGGGATGCAGATTCTTTGGACCACCGGTCTCTTTTTTACAAGTCCTTTTTGCAGAATATCTTAAACAAGTCGGGCCGACAGGATTCGAACCTGCGACCTTTTGACCCCCAGTCAAACGCGCTACCAGGCTGCGCCACGGCCCGCACTTGTATCACTCTTCGGCCAGTTTAATCATTTCACCGGTCCTTGAGAACCCGGCATTCGGACCCCCCTGCCCTTTTGGTGGCTATCAGGATTTGAGCCTCTCACCTACGGGTAGGATCTGTGGATCAGGCGAACTGGAAGATCCAGGAGTCGATTCCCGAAGGTCTCTCGGACATTCGCCAAGTTTTGGAAAATGTGTGCTTTTTAAAAGTCTGTTTTCTCCTTCCAGACGCCCATGCCAGGGACCCTTGTGTTGACCTGTTCGTGATATTCTTTACCGCAGTTCTTTCAGTGCAATTCCAACACGCACTTTAATGTAGGTGCCTCGCATGGGGCCCGGCGCATCTTTGCAGTGCTGGCGGCCCCTTTTAGGTTGAGGCCAGGTTTCGATTCTGCGCCCAACAGGACCATTCTAGAAGTCGTATTCGATTAATGGTTTAATGCCAGGGCAAAGACGAGCAGGATCTAGTAAGGTCGGACTTCAATAGAAAATAAATCTCGCGCAGTCATGATTTAAAGAGAAAGTATGGAGGAGTTATGGAACCGGAAGGCAAGAATTTGATTGGGTTATCGCAGGCAGCCGCAGGAGATAAGACCTTTAAGTCATTCAATCCAGGTGTGGCGGCGGAGATGGCCCCCGATTTTTTCGAGGCGACCTCAGCAGAGGTCGATCGGGCGATGCAGTTGGCGGCCGAGGCCTTTCCGGTTTTCAGGAAGAAATCTGGCGAAGCGCGCGCCGCCTTTCTGGAAAAGATTGCCGAGGAGATTGAAGCACTTGGTGATGCCTTGCTCGAGAGGTGCGACGCAGAAACGGCACTTGGGATTCCGCGTCTGACAGGTGAGCGCGGCAGGACAACCGGTCAATTGCGTCTCTTCGGGAGCCTGGCACGGGAAGGTTCCTGGGTCGATGCCCGGATCGATACCGCGATTCCAGATCGAAAGCCGTTGCCCAAACTGGACATACGCCTGATGCTTATGCCGGTCGGTCCGGTCGTGGTTTTTGGGGCGAGCAACTTTCCCCTGGCGTTTTCGGTTGCCGGCGGAGACACGGCCTCTGCGCTGGCAGCAGGATGCCCCGTGGTGGTCAAGGCGCACCGTTCGCATGCCGGAACGGCAGAGTTGGTGGGCCGCGCGATTCAAGCAGCAGTCAAAGCCTGCGACATGCCCGAAGGGGTCTTTTCGTTGATTCACGGATCAGGTCGGGTTGTCGGCAGTGCATTGGTTCAGCATCCGGTGGCAAAGGCAGTTGGTTTTACAGGTTCCCATGCCGGGGGACGTGCCTTGTTTGATCTGGCGGCTGCGCGTCCAGAACCGATTCCCGTGTATGCGGAAATGGGGAGTCTTAATCCTGTGTTCGTGTTGCCGGGGGCGCTTCGGGAGAGAGGCGAGGCATTGGCGCAAGGTTTGTGCGGGTCGGTGACCCTGGGTGTGGGGCAGTTCTGCACAAACCCAGGTTTGGTTTTGGGGCTCGACGGTGAGCCGATGGACAAATTTGTGGCATCGGCCGAGTCTTCGTTTTCGGAAGCTGCACCGGCGACGATGTTGAATCCCGGAGTTCGCGATGCTTTTGAATCAGGGCTTGCCAGTTTCAAAAGCACCGAAGGCGTCTCGTTGCTTTCGCGGTCGGAGACGGAACCGGATCCGGGCAAGACAGAGGCGGGTGCGCATGTGTGGACGACTGGCTTTGATGCGTTCGCGAGTCACTCAGGATTGAGCGAAGAAGTATTTGGCCCAACGACACTGGTTGTTCGTTGCCAGGCGAAAGATGAATTGATCAAGGCCGCAAGTCAGCTCGAAGGTCACCTGACGGCCACGATTCACGGCACAGAAGAAGATCTTGCGGAATACATGGACCTGGTTGAAATCCTTGAAAGAAAGGTAGGCCGGATCATCTTTAACGGCTTTCCTACAGGGGTTGAAGTTTGTCATTCGATGCACCACGGCGGTCCTTATCCTGCAACGACTGACGGGCGGTCAACTTCGGTTGGTACGGCGGCCGTTTTTCGGTTTACGCGGTTGGTTTGTTTTCAGGGCTTTCCCCAAGCCGGATTGCCGGAGGAGCTCAAAGATGCAAACCGAGGGAACCTCTGGCGATTGGTGGATGGCGAATACAAAAATGGTGCTGGGTAGGCAGGTCTCAAGGGGGCTATAGGTTGAGGGGCGTTGCTCCTGAGGAAATGGCTTGAGGGGAATATCCGTATCACACCGCCCGACCCCGCCGGGGTATTGCCAGAAATCGTCATCGCAGCGACTGGAGAAATTGCAAAAGATCCTGGATCTGCTGTTTGCTGTATCGGTTGAGTACCTTGTCCGGCATGGGGGAGGTCTCCAGCAGTCGGTGGGTTTCAATCTCGCCCCGGGCGATGCGCCAAATTCGGTTTTTGGTGTCGACCAGTGTCAAGTGTTGGTCGGTCTCTGCGGTGACCATTCCTGTTCGTGTCTGGCCGTCGTCCGTGATGACCAGCGCATTCTTGAATCGCTGGGCAACCTGCTTTGAGGGATAGACCAACGCATCCGCCAGTTCTTCTCGCTTTAGGCGCTGCGTCACACCTGCCAGGTCGGGCCCAAAGATGGCCGCCTCTTTGTCCTTCAGCCCGCCGTGGCAGGAAAAACATCCTGCCTGTAGGTAGATCTCCCGGCCACGGGCGCTGTCTGCCTGTGTGGGCTCCGTGAGAATAAGCTTGTGGAGTTGGGCATCCGAGGTGATTTCTGTCGATTCGGAGCTGGCAGGATTGACAAACGGAATGCCGTAGCGGTCGCGATACCAGGCCTGCCAATGTTCCACAGCATCAAGACGGACCTGGTCGCTGTGAAAGTTGCGCTGTCGATCAAAATCGGTGGCTGTGAAGTTGCACAAGGCGCGATCCGCAATATAGAGCTCGTTGTGTCCCTTCTCTAATAACTCCACCACGCGCTGCATCAACGGTTGCTCGCCATCACCGGGTGTGCCTACCTCTTGGGGCATTTTCTGAAAAAATTCGTGGATACCCGGTCCTTGATTTGCCAGCCACTCTACGCCCAGGAGAAACTCGTCGTGGTTGGTCGACTCAAGGGCCGCGGACATCACCGGCCAGTATGGCGATTCGAGTCTGTGGCCCGAAAAACCTTTGAAGATTTCGCGGCGCAGCTGCCGATCGTCAGTCCGCTCGTAGAGGCCAAGCAGCTGTTGGCGTCCTGCTGGAGTTGTAGCCACTTCACCGTAGGCAACCGAGGAAAGTTGGCTGCCAGCAACGAGCTGGTCGAGATGCTTTGCCAAACCGCCAGCGTGTCCGTCGGTCAGCCGGTCGAGTGCGGTCAACCAAAACAGGGAAAAGCCTCGTCCTTTGTGGCTCAGGTCGGCAAACCAGCCGCGCTGGTTTGTCATGAGCCACTTGATAAGGCGGGCTTCGCTGGCCGGACTCCAACCGGAGTTGATGCGAGAAAGCGAATTGGCAAGGTGAAACTGGGTTACGTGATCGTTTTCTTCCTCGAGTAGTTTCAGCAACGGTTCGTAGGCCGCTGCCACGTTGTACTCGGCCAGCAATTGTGCGTGTTCCCAGCGGACTTCGCGGTCTGCGGTTGTCAGCCCCGCGACGAGATGGGCGGCGACACGCTGGCACCAGTTCTTTGTTTCTCGCTGATTTGGGGGCGAAATAAACTCAGGACCCGCAATCGGTCGAGCTGGTCGGATTTTTCTGTCAACTCAGCTCCCAGGAGTCGGTCGATGATGTTTATGACGACCGCGGCGGGGGGTAATTCGCGTCGGAGCGAGCCGGCGGTCAGGGCCCGCATCCAAATTTGTGGCGAATCGGTTTCGATGGCCAGGTGGATCCACTGGGCCAACCGTTGATGGGCAATGGCCGTCATTGCCGCATAGCGGACCGGGCGATCAGGGTCTCCCATCGCCTGGACAAGTTCTCGTTGGCCGCAAGGGGGCTGGATTCGCCCCATCGCTTCGGCAGCCCGTCGGCGCACGAATGGATCCGCGTCCGCCAGAAGGTTGATGAGCAATCGACAGTCTGCGTCATCTCCGCGAATTCCTGACAACCAGGCTGCCTGCCCCCGTATCTCAGGCATTTCGTCACTCGCGATGGTTTTCAGAAATTTATTGTCGAGGGCCCCAAACTCGGTAGCCAGGTAACGAATCGCCCGCAGTCGTTGACGCAGGGACCACTCTTCATGAGGTCCCTGGTGGGTTGCGGCAGCTTGTAGCAGTGCAGTGGCTTCATCCCCCAGTTGGGCCATGATTTGTTGTTCGCGCACACGACTCCATTCTGCAGACGGTTGTGGCAGGGAGAGCAACTGCTGCAGGGACATTTGCCGATTGGCCGCCAAGCCAACCGGGGGCACCATTGGCGGGATGGTCGGTGTGGTTGCCTGATCGTAAAAGATTCGCCACACGCCCTGGTTGTGATCGGTGAGCAGAATACTTCCATCGGGTGCGACTGCGATATCGACCAGGGCAAAATTGATAGCCTCCCCGTCTTGGTCGACAGCACCGGTCTTGGCTTCGGCCAGGGTTTCCATGGTCGCTTGCCACGTTGCGCCGTTTCGCGTTAAGTGAAACACCACCAACCGGCCAGCCGAGTTGTATCCGCCGGTGGTCACCGATTTCCAGCGATAGTCACAACAAATGAAGGAATCGTGGTAAGAGTGAGGAAACTGGGTGTGTTCATAAAAAACTCCCCAATTTGGCGACCCCCGGCCGACCTCCAAAACCGGTGGCAGGCAGTCCAGGTAATAGGGAGGGTACGCGCCAACAACTTGCCAACCCTGGTCGCCGCCAATGGCCCAGTGGTTCAGACGTACTGGCCGGTACCAGGGCAAACCGGTATGCCATTCCATGTCGCTGTCGAGACTGAAAAATTCGCCCAGATAATTCATTCCCAGGCTGGGTGCGTTGCGGCCGCCTGCACTGATGCATTCCCATTTCTCGCCGGTTGGATCAAAACGGAACACACATCCTTTGCGTTCGTAGATCACAGGAGAACTGTTTTCGGTGATGTGTTGTCGGTCTGTGGTCTTAGCCCCATCGCCACAGACGAAATAGACATAACCGTCCAGCCCGCGCAGTACAGCATGGGCTGAGTGATCGCCACCGGTGTCAAACGGTTCGCCGATGCGTCCTTGCAATTGAAGCGGCCTATCGCTTTCGTAGCCGGTGAACAATTGAATTCCGTCGCCTCCCACGGCGTACAATCGATCACCGTAGACGAGCAGTCCTTGTGGACCTCGCGGCCCCAGGCCCCGGGCAATGATTTTTGCCTGGTCGTAGACCTGGTCGCCGTCGGTGTCGGTAAGTCGGCGGACTGCTTCGCCGTCACCCACCAGGAGCCGCCCCTGGCCATCGAATGTCAGGTCGTAGGAGCCGCCGGTCAGGCTGGAGTCGGCAGCCTTATAAATATGAAACCCGGCAGGAAGCTTGAATTGATCATCCAGCAGTACCGCCTCGCCTGACGCTTCGGAAATGCTGGCGCCGAACAATAGCAGAACCGTTAATAACAACCGATCAGTCATGGGCTTCGATGGATTGGGCCCGCAGCTGCGCGGCCAGCGGAGACGGGCCAGGCGGCGGGCCAGTAACTACGGATGTAAAGTTTGCGGGCTCTTAGATTCCCGCACCGCTTTGGCTTCAACAATAAGTCGCTCCAGATCCGGCTCACGTACGGTTTCCGAAGGGATGCCATCTTGTGGGATTTCCAGTCCTGCGATCCAGGCGACGGCGTTGAGCAGCACCGTACGAAAATTGTCGTCTGCCAGGTTGGCATGAAGGTGCAAGCCTGTAAATCCAAAGCCTCGTCCACCGTCCGGGCGGTCGTATGCCCATGCCATGTGCTGTGGGATTTGCTCCGAAACATTTCGGAAAACGTCCGGGTTCCCCTTTCGGCTACTGGCGGTTTCGTTCACCGTTTCCAGTGGAGGAACATCGGTCAGGATGGGTGTCAATCCTTTCATGTCGCCGACAAACCGCATGTGGTAATACCACTCGTCGTGCACACTAAACGGTGTGATGCCGCGGGCGACCGGATGGTCAGGAAACTGTTCGTACTTGGGGGTCCACCACGGGTTCACCGACCAAAACGTTTCAAAATAACCCCCTATCCACTGCAGGTAGTTATTCGCTTCGTTGCCCTTGTTCACCTCGACCCCGTAGTGAACTGCCATGAAGCCAGCGCCGCGGCGGACTGCGGCAAAGATTTCTGGATCGACGGCCGCCTGGTGGCCGTGATTCAGCCCCACAATCACGGCGTCCGCATGCGATAAGTCGCCCGGCCAGTGGTTGCTGGAATAGACGACGCAGTGAACCTGGGGAAAAGCTTCGTGCAGTTGGCGCGCCAGGAGCATGAACCCGGCTACGAACTCATGGTTGCCGGGCGGTCCGTGCGGTCCCGCATCACCAATGAAGACGATCTTCGTGATGCCGTCATGGGCTTTTCGTTGAATTTCGTAGTCAAAAAGTCCCCGCTCTTCTGCAACGGCGAAATCGACGCTCAGACAGACAGTAACCAAGCCTAGAATCACTGCGGCTGAATTGGCAATCCGTTTAATCCGAAGTTGTGCAGTAAGCATGAGAAACGAGTCCCTATTCAGGCAGATTTGGGTCGAACACGTTTCTTAGGTCGGAGTCCAGCGGCGCGTCAGCGATCGTTGTCTCGTTATTTAAACCCTTTTCGTTAACCGGCCACTTCACCAGGCCGATGTCGCGCGGGAATGGCTTGGTGGGATCGGTTCCCACTTGGTCGTGGGTGCGAAAACCTGTGCCAAAAACAGTCAGGATGGAACCGTCCGGCAGCAGCACCGAGGAGGTCGACTGGCAGGCTGCCCACCAGGAAAAATCGTCTTTTCGATTCGCTTTCCACGAAGACAGGATGAATTTGTGATCCAAATCCCAGGTTTTTCCATGGTCCCGACTGATGACCGCCTCAATGCCATACTGGGGGTACCCGTCTTTGGTTTTTACATACCCTTTTCGAACAACGTAAGTCATGACCAGGTGCCCGTCAGGCAAAAGTACCAGGCTCGGATGATGACGTCCCCAGTTGTACAGGATGTTGAGTTCTGACCAGGTTTCTCCATTGTCCGGGGAGATAGAAATTCCCAGTCCGGCGTGGTGGTCGGTCCAGGGCCGGGAGAGGTCGAAGTTTCTTGCGCGCGTTCGGCAACCCGCCAGGATGTCGCCGTTTTGTGCGCGAAACAAGGCGACCTCGTTGGTATCTTTCCACGCGTGTACCTGGACGGGCTGCGTCCAAGTGTGGCCCGCATCACCGCTCGACCGAATAAACGCCCGTGGCGTGTGGTGTCCCGATTCGACGTCATACCCTGTTTCCCAAATCCGGGTCACTTGGCCCGTTTGGGGATCTCGGTCGACCAGGTAGGGATCCCACTGGAACAAAGTCTGGTTGTCTGGCCCCGGTGGTGTGGGCAGCGAATCGCTCCAAGTCTGACCGTAATCCTCACTGAAATAGCGACGTCCATATTCGACCGAACAGAGTACGCGGCCCTGGTCCAGGTAGGTCAGGCTCACGCCAAAGCCCGTTTTGCGGTCTTCTTCCTCATCAAGCGGCATACGCCGCGGCGAAGACCACGTTTTGCCGAAGTCGTCGCTATCCAGCAGGAACGGGACTAAAGGGACATCACAAGAAACCATCATCAGGAGCCGCTGTTTTTCAGGCATAAAAACAAGATAGGGACCACGTACGATCCGGTTCCAGGACTCCGTCATGATTTGGGACTCGGCCGGGAGGCAAATTGGCGCCGCCTTGCCATTGAGCTGCACGACTTCATGATCGTGCCAGCCGGCAGCCCACGTTGTGGCCGGTAGTGTACCGGTCGCCAATAAACCAGAGGCAAGCAGCAGGATGAGTTGTCGCCCGATACGATTTGCGTTCATGATGGTGTTTGGCATTGGTCGGTTCCTGCGCATTTTAATTTGGTGTTAATCTCGTGGTCGTTATTCAGCAGGGGTGCCGATCTTCTTGCTTTCCCGTCTTCTTCCCGGTTGCCAGTTGTCGTAACGCAGTCACCTCCTGCTTGGTTGGTCCTCTCTGGCAACACCATAAATCCAAGCGGCCTGTTGACACCAGGTGTTTGGCCAGTAACGGGCGTCTCCGCGCGTAAAGACGGTTCTGTAGGCAGTTGATTTCCACAGGCCACATTGTAGCTTTTGGTGGCTCCGTTGTCGTACGTTTCCTGCCACGTGAGGCCGTTTTTCAGCGGCGCCGTACTCGACCTGCAGCCAACAGAAGGCCCAGGCAGCTCAGGAGAGATGCCGTTGAGGGTTCGGGGATGATAGTAATCCCACTCACGGACGCGGCCTGCTTTCTTTCGATCAGGTAGTTTTGCAAGCCAGCTACGTCAAAACCATAACCTTCAACGGTTTTGTCGTGCCACAGAATAGTGCTGTAGCTGAAGATTGCGTCCGTCAAGTCTGCGCCGGAAAGCGTTATGCTGGTCAAGTTTGCGTTCGCCAGGTTGACTCCCTGCAAGTTGGAAAGGGCCAGGCTTGCGTAGCGCAGGTTGGCGCCGGTCATGATTGCGTTGGTGAGGCTTGTTTTTAACATGAATGCGCCGGCCAGGTTGGCGCCAGTCAGGTTGGTGTGGTTCAGGGTGGCGTCTTGCAGGGTCGCGCCGCCCAGATCTGCCTTGGTAAGATTCGCACCATCCAGTTGCGCGCGGAGCAGGATGGCGTTGGTCAGATTTGCGCGCGGCCCACTGGCATTCCTCAGGTCCGCATCGGTCAGTCCGGCATAATCGAGGTTGATGCCGGTCAGGTTTGCACTGTTGAGGTTCGCGTTGGGCAGGTCTGCCGTCTGGAGGTTGGCATCTTCCAGGTTTGCGCCGGTCAGGTTTGCGTTGTTCAGGCTGGCACTGTCGAGGAACGCACCTTTGAGGTTGGCACCGTTAAGGATCGCATCGGGCTGTAGATTGTTTCCGGTATAGGGAAGGTCTCCGCCGTCGACGCTCTGGATCGGATCGACAATCGTACCGTCGGTCATAAGGTACGAAGCGCCGTTTACCGAAGAGGCCGGGAGGGCGACAAGCAGCAAGACTGGAAATAGGCGCATCCGTGGATTCCAGTGCCAACGGGCAAAAGGCTAGGGGTTCCATGCATATCTCAGGGGCCAATATGACCCATCTTTCCCGGGAAGGCAAGTTTGTTCACCCGCGATTTTCAGCGGTGTTGATTCCGGGGCCATTTCGGCGCAAACCCAGCTCCAATCAGGCCCCCGGAAGTCCAGGTTTTCCCCAGGCGCTCCACTACTTTGCGCGTTGAAAGCGGTGA
The DNA here is from genome assembly GCA_965243695.1 of Lacipirellulaceae bacterium. GTDB lineage: Bacteria > Planctomycetota > Planctomycetia > Pirellulales > Lacipirellulaceae > JAKVCB01. The sequence continues at coordinate 204,540 of CBDEWC010000011.1, forward strand.
GGGGCTATCCATTGCTTCGCCTGCATTACCCAACCAACGCGCTGCAATGGAGCGCCCTTACTCAGGCAGGCCATCTGCTGGTCGTGTGGAAGACCCATACCGCGGCACGCGGGTCGCGGGGTGTCTCTCCCTGACCTCGCCCAGACCGGGGTCGGTGCCCCCGGCTACAGATGCATGGGTTCGAACGGACCACTAGCGACGGCGACGATAGGCAAGCAATCCAAGTAGTCCTCCGAACAACAACGTAAGTGAACCCGGCTCAGGAACGGTGCGGATCTGGTAGGCGGTCAGGAAAGAGTTCCCAAAACCCTGCGAGTCCATAGACAACGTCTGGTTCGAGCCATCCGCGGTGAAGGTGCCGATGGCATACTGGCCAAGAAGACCGGCCGAGCCGCCGACGTCGACTGTGTTGCCCGAGGTATTTCCAGCAAGCATGTCTGAGGTACTGGAGCTTGTCAAAGGACTCGGCCGGAGCAATCCGGTGAACACCACCCCGTTCACTGTGACGGTCAAGGCCTCGTTGCCACTCGCCGCCAGGTTGAACGCCTCCACGGTGGTCCCGTTGGTGGAGACATCACCCACATTCACCACGTCGGTGGGGCTTCCCTAAATGATCGTGCCGGCATAGCTGTCCGTTGCGAAGCAGAGAGCGAGAAACAGAACCAGCGAGGCGGCTAACGGACTAATGAACCCGCCGCCTCATTCCCAACCCGGCGAGCCCGAGGGTGAGGAGCAGGGCCGTGGTGGGTTCGGGGACTGGGGATGATACCTGGATGTTATCCACGAACATGGTCCCTGAGTCCTGCCCCCTAGGAGTTACTTCGATGAAGACATCGGAAGTGGTCACGGCTAATGCAAGATTATTGAACGTCTCGGATGTAGTGGCGCTGGTCTCCAGATTCGTGAAGGACATGTCAACATCCCAAAGGTTGCTCGTCCCGGTGTAGGCGAAGCTCCAAGTAGCGGTCTGCCAGACATCTGTACCGTAGTGAGTGATGCCCAAAGTCCCGACACTCAACCCGCCGGTTACTTCACCGTTTTGTTTTAGGTTCAAGTTAAAGGGGCCCGTTCCGTCCGCTCTCCGAAACTTCATTGTAATTTTATTGACCGCCGCGTCAGCTGTAATGTAGAAATCCGTCGAGAGCCTCGCTCCATCAAAGGGGATCCCGGTGCTGAGGTTCCCGTCCATCTCGCCTTTGTTGTGTAGCTGAAGGACCTGCGTCGATGCGTTTCCAGTCGTGTTGGGGTTGGTGGCCACCGTTACCCCCGGGCTCTTTTCGTTGTCCCAAGAGAGGCCGACGTCGCCATTCGAAAGATCGATCGCTGGGTTCCCCCCAACGGTGTCGCTTTCGAAATCATCGAAAAACACGATTTGGCCAGCTTGTGTCGGCGTAGCCAGCAGGGCTACCGCGATGAGCGCAAGAGCCGCACCCCGGGCGGACTTCGCCATCGCGACAAAGAGAATGAGAGACCGTGTGAACAATCGCATTAGCAGGCCCCTATGGAAGACGGATATAAAGGGACTGGCCTAACATGATGGAGTGCCCTTTGAAGAAAATTAAACTGGTTAAAACGTTCTCCAACTTTCTACGTACTTGATTGTAATCAAGCCACATGCGCCTACAAGGTTTCACCATGAAAAAAGATTCGATTCGTTGATGCTCGGAAGATGAGGAGGCGTTATTTTGACTCGAGCCTGCGTCATTTTGACCCACCGTATTTTGGAGAACAGGCAGGGTTGTTAGTGCGCCGGGATTGTGGTTGCGAAAGCGTGCGGTACTCGGCTCTAGCTTTTTGGATACCAACCATGTTCTGGAAAGACCACGTTGCCGTCATTACGGGCTTGATGGCGAAGGCCTGGCCGGGACCATCTTGATATCTGAAAAGGTTTTTGCGCGATACGGGTTAACCTGACAAAAGAAATGTTGCGTTGGACGACTACAGCGGATGTTTTGTACAAGACTGTGGAGCCGAGTCAGGGAACATTTCAGGGTACCTCTGGCGAACTAATCCCTTCGCCGTAGCTCAAATCCCTTCAGTCAAGCACGCCCGGCAGGATTCGAACCTGCGACCTACGGATTAGAAGTCCGTTGCTCTATCCAGCTGAGCTACGGGCGCGTAACGCCAGGATAATAGCGCCTTTTTGAAAATGATGCCAGTTCGTTCCTGTTTTCACAGTAAGTGATACCCAGACGGAGTTGGCCGACAGAGGTGATCTATCATTGCGGTAATCTACCGTTGCCTTCGTCATTTTATCACTTCTGCCAGCCAAACCTAAATCCATCTCGCAAAGACGAGGGGCCGGTTGTCAAGGTTATCACTCGTGCTGGGCAGTCACAAGTCGGGTCCAGGCCGCAACGCGTCAGGCGGCCGCGTTGCTTGCGGAAGTAAAATAAAGCCGACAGCAGAGGCCAGCTGAGCAGGCGTCCCGGTGGACGGTTGGCGTTGTCATCTCGTGTGAAGTCGAAGTACGATCACTGGGACGCTGGTTGCACCGGCGAGGTGGTTTTTTCCATCAAAGGTGTTTGCGGACCAAGTCATCACAAAAAAAGAAGAAACGGTCAAACGATGAAAATCCTGATGATAGGGGGCACGCGGTTTATCGGGCGGGCTGCGGTTAGCGACCTGGCAAACCGTGGTCATGAGGTTGTTGTCATGAACCGTGGACTGCAGCCCGAACATCCTGACGCAGCCCGTTCAATCACTTGCGATAAGAACGATCGAAAAAACTTTGTGCAGATCTTGACGGACGACGCATGGGATGTGGTGATCGATACCATCCTCGATGATGAAGACCTGGAGTTCGTAGTCGAGCACCTTCGGGGAAAGATCAAACAGTTTATTCACACCGGGTCGATCGGTGTGTACGGGGCGCAGACGCCGATTCCGGCTCGCGAAACCGATCCGCTGGCCGAACACGACAAGGTTTACAATTTTAACCACAAGCTTCGACAGGATCAGGTTTTGCTGCGCGCCCATCGGGAACACGGTTTTCCAGGGACGTCGCTGCGGATGAGTTACATTTACGGTCCCGGGGCAGTGCTGCTTGAGGGTTGGGGCGGGCGTGCGCCAGAATTTTTTCGGCTATTGCGTGATGGCCAGACCGTTTTGCTGCCTGGCGACGGGCGCGCCCTGCTTCATCCCGGTTATGTCACCGACCTGGCAAGTGCTTTTGGAAATGCCTTGGAGTCGCCTGAAACGATTGGCCAGGTTTATAACATTGCAGGCCCGCGCGCCGTGATGATGAAGGACTACATTACTCAGATTGCTACCGAACTGGGAGTCGAACCGAAGATCGACTATGTCGACCCCGAAAAAATTCTTCAGCAGTTTTCTGAACTGGTCGACCGTCGTGGTCTTTTCTTTGCCTCCGAACACATGTGTTGCGACATCAGTAAGGCCCGCCGCGAAATGGGGTGGCAGCCGGAAACTTCGCTGGGAGCGGGCCTGGCGAAGGGTGTGGCCTGGATGCACGAAGAGGGGCACGTGTAAGCAGAAGTTCTTCTTTGCCGGTGGATTTGCCGGTGGATGTGCCGGTGACGCCACTTTCGTCAACGGGGGGCCCAAAAAGTCTGGAGTTCGGCCCAATCGTATCTGCTCTGCACAGGTTCTCGCGATTGTTGGATCAGGCTGGTAAACTGACAGGGAGCAGGCAACGGTAGGCCGCTTTCTGGCGCACCAACAGTTCCTGCGGCCCGTGGTGATGGTTTGATAAGGTCCCCTTTGTTTGAATTTTCCATGAGTGAGATCTGCGCATGAAACGTTTGATTTTAACCGCGATGAGTTGCTGCCTTGTTGGTTGGTGGGGCAGTGGCTGCCTGGCCGAGCAAACCGCAGGAATGGTTGCCGAGTGGCGTTTTGATGAGGGGCAGGGAGACGTTGCCGGGGATACGACGGGCCATCGTCGCGATGCGCAACTGCGTGGCGCGACCTGGGCTGAGCAAGGGAGCGGGTTTGCGGTTGCGCTCGATGGCCAAGGCCAATACATCGACGGTGGCAGTCCCAAGGCTGCAGGGATTACGGGGCCTGTGAGTGTAGAGGCGTGGGTCAAGCCGGTCCGCAAAGGTCATGGCGAGTCCCATTTGCTCGGTTCGGGAATGAGCAGTTTTGTGCTTACCTACTACAACGCGGAGTTGTGCTACTGGTACATCGGTAGCGGTGGCAATAACGTGCGGGGGCAACTTGCGTTGGGCCAGTGGAATCACGTGGTCGGGACATTCGACGGTACCACGATAAGCCTTTGGGTGAACGGCCGGTTGGCAGGCAGCAGGCGATCGAAGGTTACGGAGTATCCGGTTGGCGATTCGTTTCATATTGGCTCGTCCGGAAAGGGGGCCGGCTCTCGTTTTACCGGTGGCATCGACCATGTGCGCGTGTACAACCGGCCGTTATCGGGCCGGGAAGCGGTCGCTCACTTCAAGAGGGAGGCAGCGGACTACGGCTTTGATCCAACCTGGTTTCGCCGCGTTAAGCTGACGCCCTACCCATATTTCAGCGATGGAGAAGTGGTGCTTGAGGTAAACTACCGGGGACTGCAGCCATTCGACGGCGAGAGTGCCATTGAAGTAACGCTCGCCAGCACCGATTCCCCAGATCGTTTGCTGCATCGCCAGGTGATCGATGCGCTGCCGAAAGCGGGCGAAGTAGAGGTCCATGTTCCCTGCAGCAATCTTCCGGCTGGTGACTATCTGGTGCGGTTGACCCTCACCGACCAGCAGGGAGCCCGTCCGGTTGAAAAATTCAGCTTCTCCTACCCGGCCAAGCCGACAGAGTTGCCCTCACCGGAGGTCGCACAAGTGGGGCCCCTCCCCGTACCGCCGGGCCCTGCCCCGTTTGGTTTTTCGATGAATCAAGCGGGCGGTTTTGAACTTGAGATTAACGGCCAGAAGTACCCGTACCAAACAAAAATTTCCTGGCCGCATGGCCAGTTCAACTACCTGGGGGGCCCAGGCCAGGGAGAGGCCAACTGGCGTGTTGAAGTTCAGCCGCCTGGTGATTCGGAAGGGGGCCTATCCTCAATCTACCAGGCCCATGCCCAGGGCGACCATTACACGGTCGACCGTCAGGTGGAAGTCTTTAGAACCCACGTCTCGGTGAAAGATACCTACACAAACACCACCGACGACGACCTGGGGCTTTTGATTTATAACGAAATGCCGGTCAAGCCAGGTCAAATCACCGCCTCCAAGTTAGGCGGTTACGAGGGACCCACGCGGGCATCGTCCGAGGCGTCGGCAGAAATCTTCAGCCCCAGCACGTTTGTGCAAGATGCCAACACGGGGATTGGGATTGTTCCCATCGACGATGTGTTTGTCGTGCAATGTGTGCTTTATGCCGAGGCAGAGGCTGCCGGTGTGGGTACGGAGTGGTTTGCGCTGGGTCCGGGGAAGTCATATACCCTGGAGTGGGCCGTTTATCCGACCGTCTCTGGCGATTATTACGACTTCGTCAATGCTTTTCGCAAGGTCGAAGACCGCATCGGTACGATTGATGGAGCCTTGGGCTTTATCTCCTACGGCCCTATGAATCGGCGCCAGGTACCTGATGAACCGTTTCTGGAAGATCGGGGTTTGAAGTATGGGATTCTCCATTGCCTGAGTCGGGCTGCGGACGATCCGGAAGTTTCGATCGAAGGGATCGAGTTCAGCGATTTTCCTTTGGAAATGCAACTGCTCAAGGGGCAGGCTGCTGCGTTTCATCGCAAGTATCCCGCCCGAAAAATAATGTTCCATGTTGCTCACAGTCTTTACATGACCAATGAGCCCGATCGGTTTGCAGATTCAAAAGTGATTGGTCCTGACGGCAGCCACGCAATATGGGGCGCCAGTGAACCGTATGTGAGCCAGCAGCGAATGGATGAAGGCTGGACCTGGTACATTTACTATCCCGTGCCCGGAAACAGTTTTCACGACGGACTGATCAACAGCGTCGATGTGATGATGGACGATTTGGGCATGGACGGTGTGTTTATGGACGGTTTTCTGGCAGGCTATATGGGGAAATGGAGTTACGACGGACGCTGGGACGGGCACTCAGCGGAGATCGACCTCGCGACACAAACCATTCGCCGCAAGATGGCATCCGTGTTGTTGATGTCACAGCCCTCCTTGATTGAATTCTCCCGAAAAATTCGTGACAAAGGGGGAGTCGTTGTGGCCAACAACACGATGATGACCCGTTCGATAGCGAACGAGAAATACATTATCTTTGACCAGGAAGTGGCGTCGGGTCCACATCTGCACTTCGGCCCCAGTGTGACGGCGTTGGGACGCCCTCCGTTTCACAGCGACAAAGATATTTATCTCGATACACTGGATAAACTGAGTTGGGGCGAGTTGTTTATCTACTATTGTGACCGGTTCGACCTGTCGGGTCCAACGCTGGCTTCGAAGCAGTACCCGATGACTTTCGAGGAGATTCGTTCGGGAATGGTTCGCGGACCGGAGCGTATCGTTACTATGAATTCTGGAGTCTATGGATGGGCGGGCGACCAGCGGTTACACGCGGTCCATGCTTTTGACGCGCGGGGGAAAATGATTTCCAACCCGTACATGACGACCGTGGGTCCCGAAGGGGTACGGACGGAACTGGTTTTTTCAGACAAGGAATCGGCCGTGGTCGAGCCCATTCCCGTACGCTTGGAGGCGGAGCGTCCGGTGAACGTAACGGTTTTGCGTTCAAGCCACGATGCCTTAGCCGTGTTGCTTAACGGCCAGGGGTCGGCCGCATTACAGATGTTCGTGGGGACGAGCTACCCTGAATATGGTCACAAAATACTGGTCGACGGTGGTGTGAATCCGGGGGTGGCTGGTGTTGGTGACCCGTTTCGTGTCGAGATTGACGGCATCGAAACTATCCTCGAAGAGCGCGACGGCACCTTGACGGTTCCACTTGACCTGGCAGGCCTTGTGCAAGTGGTGATCGAGCGGGCCGATCCTGGGGCCAGGTAGAAAGCAGTTGGCAAAGTCTTTGGTTCCGGGGCGATTGTGAGCAAGGTGTACTGGCTCTGGGACTTTTTGGCCGTTTGGGACTTCAGGTTGTAAATCGCAGCCGTAATCAAGCGACGCGCGTGTTGGAGTTATGCATATGGGTGTTTCTTACGGTGCTTGTGCAATGAACCTTCGCAGCCTTTTGGTAGCGGTCGTATTTGTCCTGGTCGTTGCGGCCAGCGGTACGGCGAAGGGAGAAAGCAGCCCGCCGGTGGTCGAGTGGACGTTTGACGAAGGGGCCGGGACGCTTGCCCATGACGTGGCCGGCGGTGGATGTCATGCGACTCTTGCGGGCGCTTCCTGGGTCAAGCAAGGCAAAGGCTACGCGGTTCGCCTCGATGGCGAGAATGACTATATCGACTGCACTTCACAAAAGCCGCTGGTCCTCGAATCGCCGTTTACGATCGAGGCCTGGATCAAGCCGACCCGCAAAGGCCAGGGTGAGGCACACCTGTTTGGCGAAGGGGTGGCAAGTTTTGCGCTGACCTACTACAACACTGAGCTTTGTTTGTTTTACGTTGGGGGTGGCGGTAACAACGTGAAGTACCCCCTTACGGTCGACAAGTGGCAGCAGGTTGTGGTGACCTTCGACGGCAAGCTGCTTGGGATGTGGCACAACGGTCGTCAGGTTGCCAGCGCAAAGTCCAAGTTCAACAGAACCGGTTCCAAGGGGCAGGTCACCATTGGCACCAAGGGAACCAGCGGCGGGGCGCGGTTTCAAGGGTTTGTGGACCAGGTGCGCATTTACGACCGGTCTCTTGCGGATGCGGAAATCTTGTCCCATTTCCGCCAGCAGGCGGGTGAGCACGACCTGGTGATCCACCAAACGAAGGCCGCACCCGAAGATGTCGTCACGCAATTTTTTCGGTCTCATCCGAACCCGATTGATGTCAAGCGGATAGGCGACAGTATCTTGTTTGCAAACCAAAAGGTTGGCCTGGAAATCGTTGAGTCCGAAAATGGGTTTCACTGGAATCGTCTCTATAGCGTCGAACTGGATCATGATTTTCTTGTTCGCGATGCGGAAGGAGGGACACGCGAGTTAATCGACGTGCGGATGACGCTGGACCCAATGTACGTAGGGCGCGACGATAGCCACCTGACCAAATATTCGCTGATGGGGATCATGGATGAAATGGCCGGTGATGCCTTTTCGATTGGTTCGAGTGCCGGTGGCAAACTTTCCTGGCGATGTGAGTTTGGCCAAGACCAGGCCGTTTTGCACCTGGCAGCCGAGAAAATCGACGTGCGCGAATCGGAGGGGGTGCTGGACGTTGACATGCAAGTGACGTTGCGGACGGATGACCCGATGTCGTATTGGAGGGTTGGCCTGCGCAACCGGGGACTTCGATATGGTATTGAGCGGGTTCGGTTTCCGGTCGTCTCGTTTGCCCCGATTGGTAAGGCTGCCGACAACGTGTTTGTTTACCCTCGCGAGCGGGGTGGGCTGGTGGAAGACCCGTTTCACGCACCTACCGGACTGGGATCTGGGTTCCACACCCGGGGTGCATTTTATCCGGTTGATTTCAACATGCAGTTTCAGGCACTGTACGATCAAGAAAGTAGCAAGGGGGTTTTTGTAGGGACCCAGGACTCGACGCCAAATCTGATGCACACGCGCATTCAGAACACGCCTCGGGAGCTTACCTGGAGCGTGGCCCACTTTCCTCCAAACATCACTTATGCCGAGGAAGACTACGCGCAACCCTACGACTGTGTGGTGGGCCCGTTTCGCGGCGACTGGTACGACGCCTGTCAGATCTACCGCAGTTGGGCACTTAAGCAGTCGTGGTGTCGCCAGGGACCCTTGCGGACCCGCCAGGATGTGCCCCAGTGGTACAAGCAGGCCCCCCTTTACCTTTACACGACGCTGGCCGACTCGGCCGAGGGAACGCACTCAAAGTCAAAGAACATGGAACTCGCAGCCGGGCGGGTACGCGAATGGCTCCAATGGAGTGGCATGAAGCTGCCGGTCAACCTGTATGGCTGGGAGCGGTATGTCCCCGGGATGACCGCCTTTGAAAATCCGGTCAATATGCGCCGCATGCGCACGCAAGGCCGCTGGGCCGGGTTGGCTGGTCACAATATGTTCGACGGCAATTATCCCAGGATTCCGGCGATTGACAATTTTGCCGACCAGTGTCAGCAGCTTCGAGCCGCCGGTGGTGAAGTGGTTCCCTACCTGGCGCTGGAATTGTTTGACCAGGGGCCGGCCGAGAATTCTCCCTATGCAGCCGAAGCGCGGCCCCACATCACCCGCGATCTTTACGGTGGTTTGCGGGCTTGGGGAGGGCACCGTAGCTGGCAACCCTGTGCGTGGACCGATTGGTGGCGGAACCGTCTTCGGGAAACGACCGAACTGATGCTCGAGCGTGAGCATGTGGGGGGATTCTACCTCGACGTGATGCAGGGGGCTGCCCTGCCCTGTTACTGGCCAGGGCATGGTCACGCCGCTGCCGGGGCCGATGTGGCCACGACCGGTATGCACGAGTTGGTGGCGACGATCCACCGCAGGGTAAAGTCCAAAAACCGGGAGGCAATTATTACCGGGGAGAACTCGACTGAGAACATGATCGACGTGATTGACGGGATCTTGCAGTTGACCTTGTGGCCTGAAACCAAGGCACCCCTCTTTGCGACGGTGTACCAGGACTATGTGTTGCGATTTGGGCTGGAACTGTCTACGGGCACTGGCTGGCAGGGACGATTCAAGGACGAGTGGCGCAAGGATCATTTTTTTCTCGAATCGGCGTCGCTCTTTGCCGAGGGGATGCAAATCGGGATGGTGCGACTTCCTCCCCGTGACAACGCCCTGTCGCACCAAAATCCGGATCACCGGGAAATGATTGACTTTCTGGGCAAGCTGGTCGGTTATTACAGGCAGGAAGTTTCCCGCAATTTCCTCTCGGTGGGACAATTCATGCGGCCGGTCACTTTTGACCGGCCGGCGGTCATGCCCACCATCGTTTATAAGGAGGGAATTGAGTTTTCAGCCGTCCAGAGTGGTGTTTTTCGCGACGTCGATGGCAGGCTGGCAATCTTTGTGGTCAATGCGGGCGCGAATCCGGTGACCTACCGTGCCGAACTTGATTTGGCCCAGTATGGCATGCCTGCAAATGCCAAGGTTGCCGTGGAGACGATCTCCTGGGAGGGAGTCCGAACCAAGGTTGCCGGCGGGAGTACCTCGCCGGTCGAGTTGGCCGGGACCCTGCCTGGGCGCGATGTGGTGATGCTGCACATCGAACCGTAACAGCCAGTTCTGGACGGAGGTTCCAGCGGAACCCAGCCTGCCGATTTGTTTCCAGCAGGGTTATGATGGTTGAGGACTGTTTTCTGTGACCTGCTTCAGTGCCGTCATGTACCCAATCGCAAAGGCATAACCGCGGTGCCGGCCAAACTGGGTGTCGGTTTCCATGACGGGAGCGTGATCGGGATCGATCAGACCATCGTAGTTGTGGTCGGCATAGAGTTGCATGGCGGCGGCCATGTCGACGTCGCCCTCGTCGATGAAAACTTCGTCGAACTTAACGCCATCGCTTGGCTGTCTCTGCACGTTGCGAAAGTGGACGACAAAGATTTTTTGTTGTTGGAGAAAGTGCCGGGTCGTTTCGATCACATCGACTCCCATCTCCGCAACCGTTCCCTGGCAGTACAAGAGACCGTTGGATGGACTTGGTACCGTGTCAATCAGTCGTTGCATGCCGTCTGCGGTAGCCAGGATCTGGGCAGCACCGCGAAGACTTCCCGCCGGCGGATCGTCTGGATGGCAGGCCAGTTTTACACCGACCTTTTCGGCAACGGGAACAACCCGTTCGGCGAAATAGGCAAACCGTTCCCAAAGTTCCTCGTGCTCCACCACTCCCGCCTCGCTGGGAGGGGCGTTTTCGATGCGTTGGCTGTCGAAGCTGATCAGTCCAGCATCTCCACGACCGCCGCCACTTAGTCCGTTTCGCCATCTTCCCCAGCAGGGATTCAGGGCAAAGTCATAGCAGAGTGTGTGGATGCCGGCGCGAGCCATGTTCTCGACCGACTTCGAGAAACCGGCGATCGCTTCGTCCCGGTTGGGACTGGCGAGCAGAATGGGCCGATGAAGAGCGGGTGGGGGGGCCTCAATGGCTGCCATCTCCAGTCCGAACGATTCGGCGCGCTTGCGAAGTTCTAGCAGGTCGAGAAATTCCCAGGGAGCTTGGTTAAGTTCCTCGGGCAGGATTGCGATAATGTGACGAACGCCCAGTTGCCGGCAATATTTAAGTTCCGAATCGGACCAGTCATAGACCCTTTTGGTGATATGCATGGTTCGTTGCGGAAGGGTTGTTGGGACGCACCAATGGGAAGGGCCAGCCGATTGGTGAGGCTCTGTGTTAGCTTCTGGTCGGCCCCAGCAGGTGTGCTGCCTCGACAGCAAAGTAGGTCAAAATGCCATCGGCACCGGCGCGCTTGAAAGCAAGAAGGCTTTCGAGGATGGTCCGCTCTCGATCGATCCACTCATTGGCTGCTGCGGCTGAGAGCATGGCGTATTCGCCGCTGACCTGGTACGCATAGGTCGGCGCGCCAAAGGCCTCCTTCACGCGGTGAACAATATCGAGGTAAGGCATGCCCGGCTTGACCATGACGAGGTCGGCCCCTTCGGCCAGGTCGAGGGCTACCTCCCGCAGGGCTTCCTCGCCATTGGCCGGATCCATCTGGTAGGTCCGTTTGTCGCCTGTGCCCAGGTTGCTGGCCGACCCGACCGCGTCGCGAAACGGGCCATAATAGGCTGACGCATACTTGGCCGCATACGCCATGATTTGTACCTGCTGAAAGCCGCCTTCGTCGAGCGCTTGTCGAATTGCGCCGACACGGCCATCCATCATGTCCGAGGGAGCAATGACGTCGCAGCCGGCCTCTGCCTGGACCATCGCCTGGCGGCAGAGGACATGGATAGATTCGTCATTGACCACGTACCCGTCGCGTACCAGGCCATCTTGCCCGTGCGTCGTATAAGGATCAAGTGCCACGTCGCAAATGACGCCGAGCCTGTCGCCATGTTCTTTTTTGACGGCTCGCACTGCACGACAGGCCAGGTTATCCGGGTTCAGTGCCTCGTCGCCATCGGGAGTTTTTTTGGCCGGATCGGTGACTGGAAAAATAGCGACAGCCGGGATGCCCAGTTCCTTGGCATGGCCGACTTCCTTGACAAGCAGGTCGATCGACAAACGGTCCACACCTGGCATCGAAGTGACCGGCTCGCGCCGATTCTCGCCTTCGTGCACAAACACTGGCCAGATCAAGTCGTCGACGGTAACCCGGTTTTCACGCACCAGGCGCCGCGACCATTCATGTCGGCGGTTTCTTCGCAGACGCGTGGAGGGATAGCTTCCCTGGGCCCAGGAAGGGTCGTCGCTCATACGAGTTTTCTCCACAGGAGGTTTTTTGGCAGAATCTGCATCGTATGCAGCCGATTGGGCCGTTACAAGGTATCTTGCTGGTTGCGGGCTTCAATTTCATCCCAACGGAAAAACAGGCGGTTGGTATGGAGGAGTTTCGGTTCCGGCCAGATTGGTGCCGTTGGCCCGTCGAGGGGTTGCGGAACAGGGGCAAGGCAAGTTCCGTTGCCCACTGCCGGGGCGCGAATCGGAAAGTCCTGGTCCTCCATCAGGTAAGCGAGAGGCCATCACCGGTCGTAACCATGAAGGATTTTTGAAAATGCCAGTTGTGTGGGTGATGAGGGCGACCTGATTCCCGGAAACCGAGTACATTAAATTGCAAGTAGGTAAAAGATTAACGATAATTCCATAGTGAACGAGCCGTTTACCAGAAATTTAATCGAGGGGCCTGTCATGCGTTACGCAATTGCCATTTCTATCCTGTTACTGGTCGCACCTCTTGCCGTAGCGCAAGTCCCCATGAATTATTGCCAACCGGCCAGTGCGGCCGTTTGCTGCCCACCGGCTAGCCCCATGGTTTGCTGCCCGCCGGCCAGTGCGGCCGTTTGCTGCCCACCGGCCAGTTCTGCCGTTTACTGTCCGCCGGCGAGTTCTGCCGTTTGTTGCCCACCGGCGAGTTCTGCCGTTTGCTGCCCGCCGGCCAGTCCCGTGGTTTATGCCACCGTCCCCGTGCAGGCTGCGGCTGTCTGTCAACCGGCTCTTTCTTCCCCTCCGGCCACCACGTTTGCCACACCTGCACCCCTTTACGGAAATCGGAGTGGCCGGATGCTCGGTGGTGGTTATACGCGAACCGGTTCGTACAATCGGTCGGTGCGGTATGTCGCGCCGACGGCCGCGCCGGTTTCAGCGTATTATTGGCCTTATTAATCGGCCTGTTTGGTGGTAAACAGTATGCGGTCACCGCAGGCTTGGCAATCGATTCGTCGTTGGCGGCTTTGTGGCAACCGGCGACAAATTGGCCAGATAGCGGTCCGTTGCCGTTGGGGGGCAGTCCGTTGGATCTTGGGCGAACAGTTCAGGATGCGGTTGTTGCACTGCTTTAAAAACATTTGTTGGTTTTGGGTTGCCGTGTTTGCACCAACCGCGCAAAGCAGGCAGTGGCCATTCTTTACATTTCATCCTGAATGGGACCCTGCAGGATGTTGGTCATTGCGATGACAAACAGCGAAAGAGCAGTACCGCAGGAAAAAGTGAATTTATGAGATCCGCTGAGCCTCTCCTCTACGAAACACACTCACACACGCCTCTTTGCAAGCACGCAATCGGAGAGCCTGAAGATTACGCACAGGTGGCGTTTGATCGTGGGCTGCGCGGGCATACCGTGACCTGCCACAACCCGATGCCCAACGGGTACAACTCTGAGGTAAGGATGGCTGTCGACGAGTTCGAGATCTATTTGGACGGGGTGCGGCGGGCCCAGGTGGCCTGGGAAGGTCGAGTCGATGTCCGGCTTGGCCTGGAGTGCGACTATTTTCCTGGCTATGAAAGCTGGCTCGAACAGCAGGTCATGTCGGCCAATTTTGACTATGTGTTGGGGTCGGTTCACCCGCAGTGCGAAGAATTTCATGCCAAATTTTGGGATGGCGATGCTTTCCATTACCAGCAAGCTTATTTCGAACAGCTTGCTGCAGCCGCTGAAACTGGTTTTTTCGATTGCCTTTCCCATCCCGACCTGGTGAAGAATCAAGTCTCTGAGTCATGGAGCCCGGACCAAATCCTTGATGACATTCGACGAGCCTTGGACCGGATTGCCGCGACAGGAACTGCGATGGAGTTGAACACCTCGGGGGCAAACAAGAAAATCCGTGAGATGAATCCTTTTCCCGAGATGCTGCGAGAGATGCATGCGAGGGGAATTCCCGTCGTGGTGGGGGCCGACGCCCACACACCAACACGGGTTGGTGATCGGTTCGATAAGGCGTTGGCCCTGCTTGCCGATTGTGGTTTTGACCGTGTGAATTATTTTATTGGGCGCGTTCGCCAGGAAGTGATGATCGACGAAGCGCGCGCGAGCCTGGTGGTGGCCCGGGTATGATGAACGCAGGACGTCCCAAGAGCGTCCCGTTTAAATTTGCCGGGTCCTTGGTATCTTAAGCGAGGCGTTGCGCTGCGGGTTCGAGGGTGGAGTGAGACGAGCGGGTGCAGATGAAAATCGCGTGCAGCACGACCGATTGCTTGACTTGGGTAACCCTTGCGGCCACGAATGGCTGGTGTGTTGAAAATAAGTTGGGCTGCTTGTTTAGGCTGCTTTCACTCCAGGTTGCGGTATAATTGGGGATCAGGCAGGTACAGCCGGTACAGGTGTGGTCCTGTTTAGGGGCCAGATTGGGCAGATCGTATGGCAATCGATAGTGAGTAGGTCTGTGGACAGTAGTAACCAGGTATCACTTGAGGTCCAACGAGAGATCGACGTACGTTGCGATGCGTTCGAGTCGAAGTGGAGGTCGGGCGATGCGCCCCGGTTGAGCGAGTTCCTCGAGGGGATAGCCGAGGGATTGCGTGGCCCACTCTTGCGGGAACTACTCGTAATCGAGTTTCAATACCGCCGCAGCCCGGATGGAAAGAGTGCTTCTGACCAGGAATTGCTCGAGGCACATCCGGAGTTGCAAGAGGAACTCGCAAAGCAGCTTGCCAGCCTGCGCAAGTCGGGCGAAGCGATGGGGGGAGTGGCTCTGTCTGCCGACACCATCGAAACGATTGTGGTGGGTTCGAAACAGGGGATTGATTCAGCCGGGCTCCATATCCGTTGCCCCCACTGCAACAACCCCGTGGAGCTGTTGGACGATTCGGTTGATAAGGATGTGACCTGTGTTAGCTGCGGCAGCACGTTCAATCTGGTTGAGGAGGATGATAGCCCTGAGGCCAGGATGAGTGGCCGCAAGTTAGGCCGGTTTCAGCTGATCGAACAGTTGGGGGTAGGCGGGTTTGGGAGTGTATGGAAAGCACGCGACGAGGAACTCGACCGATTTGTTGCCGTCAAGATACCTCGCCGAGCAGGCCTGGAGCGTCCGGAGACTCAACTCTTTTTTCGTGAAGCACGCACCGTGGCTCAACTGCGGCACCCGAACATTGTGCCGATCCACGAGCTCGGTCGCGATCAGGAAAACGGAACGATATACATTGTCAGCGAACTTATTTACGGCAGTTCCTTGGCCGACTGGATGAAAGATCGCCACTGCAACACGCGGGAAATAGCCGAGCTGAGCGTTCCCATCTGTGACGCACTGAACCATGCACATGCACAAGGTGTGATTCATCGGGATTTGAAGCCATCGAACGTGATGATAGACGAGCAGGACCATCCATTTGTGATGGACTTTGGGTTGGCCAAGCGTGAAGTTGGTGAAATCACGATGACTCTCGACGGACACATCGTGGGGACCCCCGCCTACATGTCTCCCGAACAGGCCCGGGGAGAGGCGCACTGGACCGACCGGCGGACCGATATTTATTCATTGGGTGTCATGTTGTATGAACTTGCCGCTGGTGAATTGCCCTATCGGGGAAATGCCCAGATGCAGGTTCAGCAGCGGTTGACCAATGATGCGCCCGATCCGCGCAATCTGAATCGTCACATACCGGCCGATTTTGCCACGATTTGTTTGAAGTGTTTGGAGCGGGACCCGAACGGTCGCTACGAGTCAGCTGAGGCGGTGGGCAATGAGCTGCGTCGCTATTTGCGGGGTGAGCCCATCCGTGCCCGCCCCGTGTCGCGACTGGAGCGAACCTTGCGCTGGTGCAAACGTTACCCGCTGGCTGCCACCACGATTGGACTGGGAGTTTTTCTGGCCGTTGCGGGGCCCATTGCAGCTGTGGTGATGTTCCAGCAGAGCAGGACCATAGAAACCCGCCTCGAAGAGAGTCAAGGGCTTATCAAGCAAAAGGAGAGTCAGCGGCGTGAACTTAAAGGTGAAGTTGCGGCGCTGCAGGCCCGAATCCACGCGTTGGTAGGTGGCAGTCCTGGTATGGAGGAGGTCGTGCCGGGTTGGCGACGGAATTTGGTGACGAAGTTGCTCGATCAATACTACGACAAGATGGTTGCCGCGGTTCCCGATGACCAGGCGAACCCGGAAGGTGCGGTACGAGTTCAGCTTAGCCTGGCCATGATGCTCGAGGCGAGCCAGCGCCCTCTCCAGGCGATCAGGCATTTTGAGTCTGCCGCGCACATCCTTGCCGCGTTAGCCGCGGAATTCCCGCAGCAAGTTCGCTTTCGGGTGGCGTGGGCGGATACGGCTGGTCAACTGGCGACGCTTTACGGAAGCGAAGGCGATCAAGAGACATCGCTCCAGTGGTCCCGGAAGTCGTTGGAGTTGCGTAAGGCGCTAGCGGCAGAGAATCAGGCTGACGCGCTGCGCCAGGTGGACCACCTGGCGGCCGTTCTGGAAGCGGCCAGTGTTGAGCCAAGTCTTCAGGTGCAACAGGCACAGCTAAAGACGACCCCCATTCTCATGGACCAGGTCCAACAGGCGTGGCCCGCCGATCCAGAAGAAGTCTACAAGCTGTCGAGTTATTTGACGCTTCGCGATCCGCTGCTCGATTGGGAAGTTGTCACAACGCGCCGGCCCGAATAAAGGTGGCTATTAAGGATCCCAGCGATCGACCTCGCCGCCATTTTTGGTGGCGAGATCTTGCAAGATGGTAAAATCGATCGATTCCTGGATGAAGTGGACACTCCCATCGGCAAGGGTGAACTGGGCGCCGCCAGCATGCTCGCTGGCAAATGGGAGGTCGTTGAGAGGCATGGTTCGCTGGTTTTCTGGCACACTCTTGTCGCCCGTGTGGTAACCGTACACGTCAAAATCAGCGTTGATTGGATATTTAATATTTTTGGCCGCGCCAGTACAAAGCATGGCGATGGGATCACCAAACCAAAACGAACCCGTCATCCAGTCGCGAAAACTATAGAGCCGTTCTCCCACGGCTAGAGTTTTAGAGGTGCCGTCGGTAATCTTTGCCAGCCGTGTCCGGCTGTTGGGGAACAGCACGCCGTCGCCGTAAACTTCACCACACGCTTTTTCGGCGCTCAAATGGATTCTTGGGTGGGGCACCTTTGCCCCCATTACGCCGGCATAATTGGAGTAATGCATTGCAAGCGGACTTGGCGAAGGAGCTGAGGCGCTGGGGCAAAGGTAGGAATCGACCACGAAGTTGCGGCCTGCCCAGTTCGCAGCTCCGCCATCGGGTTGAGGATTGATTTCAGCATAAAGGGTTTGCTGCTCGACAAAAGGAAGCAGCATCACCCGCCAACTAATCCCCGACTTCGTACTGCGCTGATGCAGGTGGGCTCCCGAGGGAAACGAGCCGTACTGGCATTCATAATTAAGAAGTGCCAGTCCGATTTGTTTGAGATTGTTACTGCAACTGGAGCGCCGTGCTGCTGCGCGGGCAGCTTGCACTGCCGGAAGTAACAGGGCTATCAAGATGCTGATGATCGCAATCACCACCAGCAGCTCGACCAGGGTAAAGCCATAAGAACCGGAGTGGCTTCCAGGTGCCTGGTAGGGACGGGGCAGCGCAGAAGACGCTTCTGGTAACCGTGACCAGGCGAGTGTTTTCTGGTGTTTGCGCCCTGGGGCCATCGCAAATGCCTTAACCTAAATGCCTGAACTTAAATGCCCTAAGTGAGCAGAGGGTTGGTTTGCCGGCAGGCAGACTTAAGCGATCCGGGTCGATGGCGGCCTGCCGATAAAAGGATCCCGATCACCAGGAGCAATCCAGCGGAAGGTTCAGGGATTGGTGTACCCGTAGCAAGCAGGTCAGCCAGCGAAGAACCGCTACCGGGCGCCGGGTACAATCCCAGGTTGATGAGCTCGGCAACATCGTCAAAGTCAAAATCGCCGTCAGGGCTGCCCGACGGGTCGACGTCTCCCGATTCCCAGAGAGGAACTCCGACGGTGAGCATCAGGTAGGCTAGTTGGTCGCGGAGTCCGGTCACCATCGCATCGATATCATCGCGATCGTAGTCGTGGTCTCGGTCCATGTCGCCCAGGTTGTAAGACTCGGCGCCGAAATAACTCGAGCTTCCCATGGCCATAAAAACCATGCTGTTGCCCGTAGTCGACACCTGGCTGAATTGGCCATTTTGTGCCCCGCTGACTTGCATAAACTGGACAACTTCCTCGGCTTGGAAGTCGGGGCTGAGGGCAAAGTCTACATTCCCTGCGAGTGTGACATCTCCATTGACCACGAGTTGATCATACTCTCCCGGACTCGTCGAGTTGACTTCCATATCGAGTAGTCCTTCGGGAGTCTGAACGTAGTCGCCCTCGATGACTAGCGTGCCGGGAGATGCGCCTGGTGCCACACGGCCAGCATTCCGAAAAATTCCCTCACGATTGCCGCGAAGATTGACCGTGCCATTCCCTTCGAAGTTTCCCGAAATGGTAACTCCAGGAGATTGCCCATAGAAAAGCAGGTTGGCGTTTTCCTGCAGCCGGAAAGTGCCCCTCGGCTGGACTTCCAGCCTCCCGGTTTCACCTTGGAAAAGAAGATCAGAAGCAACCTTAATAACACCTTCATTTTGTTTTAGCGAATTGATTCGAAGTGAATTTGGAAGTGTTTGGAAACTAAGCGTTCCCTGGCCGTCATACAAAAGTTCATTGTTCACCTGGAGAATTCCGGGACGGTTTGCGTTTGAGGTCAAAACATAATCGGAATCTCCGGTGAACCAGACGTTTCCCACGGTGTGGTTTTGCTCAATTTGAATGACAGCAGAAGGAGATGCGGAGTTAAAAATGGCCACATCCAACTGGCCTGGCACTTCCCGTGGAAACCAATTGAATGGATCACCCCAGTTTGATTCGCTTCCCTGGCCAATCCAGGTGACTTCGATAGCATCGGTGGTGCCATTGAGCAAAAGCACCGCGACGATAACCGCCTTCGATGTCCTGGCGGTCACCAAATTCCAAAAACCGTTGAATGGGGAGTTCATGATGGAGAGTGTTCTCCAGGGATTTTTGACCAACACCAACCGTGGCCGCACCAGTTTGTCGTGGCGACCAGCAAAGTTTCTTGAGTCCTTGGTGTTTGGCGTGAACCTGTGAAGCAAAGAGCGACGTCTATCCGAAAAAAGTGCAAGCTGGAAGCTTGCCTGGGCGAGTGGCTCAATATCTAGGATTTAAAAAAGTGGTTACGATCATTCGGCGCAGTCACAGCCATTCGGCGCAGTCACAGCGGCTCCATCAAGCAACTCAGAAATGGCCGTTGGTTCCCGACAGACCGACACTGCACGACCTGGGGCAGCAAAGTCGGGCAATCCCCATTATACACCATGAATCCCCCTTTTTTTTACCGGAATTCGGCGTGGACGCCATTGGGGCCAGGTCAAAAAGTTGTGGTTTTGTTGCCAAGGTCTCTTTTGTGAGTGCGGTGGGGGGATGCTTTGCGGCGCCTGCGTCGCCGGATTGCCGCGACCCCTCCTAGCAGCAGAAGCCAGCCAGAGGAAGGCTCGGGGATCGTTACCGTGCTGGAAGCCACAGTCGGCGGCGGATACAAGTCCAGGTTGATCAGTTCGCGAACGTCATCAAAGTCAAAATCTCCGTCAGGATTGCCTGGTGGGTGGACGTCTCCCGATTCCCAGGGAGGAACTCCCGTCGTGAGTGTTAGATAGGCGAGTTGGTCGCGAAGTCCTAGTACCATCGCGTCGATATCATCGCGATCGTAATTGTGGTCTCGATCCATGTCGCCCACGTTGTACGATTCGGCAGTGAAATAACTTGAGCTTCCCGTGGCCATGAAAATGTTGCTATTGCCTGTTGTCGAGACCTGGTCGAATTGGCCTGTTTGTGTTCCGCCGAGTTGCATGAATTCTATGAATTCGTTTGCTTCGAGATTGGCATCGAGCTGGAAGTTCAGGTTGCCAGCCAGCGTTGCATCTCCTGTGACGACCAGCAGGTCAAAATCTCCCTCCTGGATGCCATCGACTTCCATAGAAAGTTCTCCCTCCTCACTTTGGACATAGTCCCCGTCGATGACGATGGTTCCGGGGGAAGCGCCTGGTACCAGTTGCCCGAAGTTCTGGAATTGGCCCACCCCGTTTCCCCTTAGATTAACAGTGCCAATTCCTTCGAATTTTCCTTCAAGCTTCAGCTTAGGAGACGACCCTGCAAAAATCATGTTGACGTCATTGCGAAGGCGAAACACGCTTCCGGGGCCGACCGTGACGTTTCCGCTACCGGAGTGGTCTGGATTATGCGCGGTGATGAACATTTGTGTTCCAGCCTCGATAACGCCGTTGGTTTGGTGCAATCCGTTGAACTTGTAAGCGTTGTCCTTTCCCGAGAGGCGGAGAACTCCTGCTCCGTCGTAGAGGACTTGATTTTCAACGGTAAGTGTTCCAGACGATGTGAGCCCCGTGTCAAACATGAAATCAGGACTGTTGTTGAACAAGAGTGTCCCGACCTCCACTGGCGCGTCGAGCTGAACTTGCCCTTGGCCAGTGGGGCCCCCGGAAGACTCGTTGAAAATGGCCTGATCAAGACGGCCGGGAACTTCCTGTGGACTCCAGTTGGACGGGTTATTCCAGGATGGAGTATTGCCCGAGCCTGTCCACGTGATGTCGAGTGCGCCAGCCGGCGTGGCCAGCAGCCAGAGGGCGAGAAGCAATACGGCCCCTGCCTGCCGTGCCGCAAAAGTGCCGAGATCACGCGTGACTTGGTTGGTCATTGGGAGGATGTCTCCGTGGACAGTAGGTTTAGCCATATTGGGAATGATCACGACCACCGGGGGGGAAAGGCGACTAATTAGAGACAAAAGAGTTGCATTTTTCTTCAAGGTGTTCAAAATGAAAGATGGTCTGCGAAATCGTGTGCTACCGCATGCAGTCGTGCGGTCTGGGGTCCTTGGGCGCTGGTTTTGTCAGGCGTTTTGTAGCTCGCCTCAAGTACCTCAGCAAAGGCTCGGTTTTCCCGACAACCATTTTTCGTACTACGGAAAAATGCGAACCGAACGGTTTGTTTTGCACCATCGAACCCTCCAGAGGGGAAACTGGTGGTTGATGACATCGGGTCGGAGACGACCGACTCGTAAGACGGTTAGCTAGCGACAGATGAGGTCCGGTTGCCCGCCAGTGGGGTATTCGGGGCTTTATCGCAACGGGGCACATCGCCATGCACTGCAATCGAGTTGTCATAGCCGTTGTGTGGATCATTTGCGGTGTCCACCAGGCATTTGCGCAGGATACCCACATTTGGCTTTCCGACCGTATAAGCAGCCCCGCGTCGCCGGGGCAAGCTGTCCTGACGAG
Source organism: Lacipirellulaceae bacterium (assembly GCA_965243695.1). Classification (GTDB taxonomy): domain Bacteria; phylum Planctomycetota; class Planctomycetia; order Pirellulales; family Lacipirellulaceae; genus JAKVCB01. The sequence goes on from CBDEWC010000011.1 coordinate 226,199, forward strand.
TGTTTCTGGAGCTGAGCGGACCGTGTTCATTTGGGCTCAACCGGAAGGCGTTAAATCGATCACCCAGTTGTCTCTCAACTTCCTGGTGGCTGCTGTAGGTAGTGCGTCGGTGGATTTGGGAGAATCGGTGATATTTAATCCCCAACTTGGTAGCTCAAAACGTTATCAATTTGTGAACGATTCTTCCGAAGGGCTGGATCCAACCGGGACTCCCGAAGCAATCAACGGCTTGCTCGGAATTCGGTATGATGCCTCCGAGTATGGAATCACCTACGACGGTTTTGGCGGCACTTGCGGCAGCGATCCTTACTGCGACACCGATAGTGCTGGCGCAGAGGCGTGGTTGATTGGGGCGGTGACGTACGCTGCCACAGGGGCACCGCTTGACGGTGCTGGCCTTGTACTGGAGATCGGCCAGTTTGGCATCAGCCACGAAGGCGAGTCGACTGCGGATACCGATGTCGTGTTTGGAGACGATGCTGGTTCCTACAATGGGAGTGCGGGGCGGGAAATGAATGATGGAAATCCCGAGGCGTTGATTACTGTTGTAGCGTCGACGGTCAATACGTGGACGGGGGGTGCAGACCAGAACTGGCATCTGGCAACCTGGTCTGCGGCGACGGTTCCGACTGCAACCCACGAGGTGAATGTCTCGGCAGGCTATACTCTCTCGGTCACCGAACCTCAAAATGCGCACCAAACGAATGTCACCAGTGGGCGACTCCATGTCGCTAGCGGAGGTGCACTTTCTGGCGACGTGGACATTGCCGGTGGCCAGCACCTTTCGGGAGGAGGCTGGATCGCTGCCGACGTTGAGTATGACAACAACGCGGTCCACGCGATTGATGCCAGCGAGACACTTCAGGTGTTTGGGGAGGTGTCGATCGGTAATAGCGTATCCCTGCAGGTGACCGACACGTACGCGCAGGCTGAACAAACGTGGACCACCTTCGACATGCTGGAGGCGAGCGGGCTTTCAGGTTCCTTTGACGCAAGTGATGCGAGTGATGCCAGTGGTGCAGATTACCTGGGAAACGGTATCTTTTTGAAATCGTTCGTCGAAGATAGCCAATCGGTTACCGTCACACTCCAAAACCTGCCTGGTGACTACAACGGTGACGGAGATGTGGACGCCATCGATTACTCCGTTTGGAGCGGGGCCTTTGGGGGCACCGGAGATTTCCAGCCCGCCGACGGCAACCTCGACGGGGTTGTTGGTGCGGCCGACTACACCATTTGGAAGGACAACGTTGGAAATACCGCAGTCGAACTCGGCACCGGTGTCGGAAACGGAGTTGGCAGTACGATTCCTGAACCGACAGCCTGGTTGGTTCTGCTGGTTGGCCTCACGGTTGGCTGGGGATCGACTCGGGGCCTGCGAAACAGGGTGTCTTAACCGCTTGTCGAGTGCATCGAGCAGGTCAAGTAGCACGGCTCAACCTCTTGCGGCCTGGAGCCAGAGGCAGGCATGGTCGCTGGAGCGTTATTCCGACTCGGATGCTTCGGTCCAATAGGCGCGGATCAGTTGCAGCTTGCGTTCCGCCGTTCTTTCGACCACGTTGAGGCTTTCGGCAATTTCGCGGTTTGAATGTCCGGCCAGTTTCATCCGCACGATTTCTTGCAGTTGTTCGTCGGGAAGAGAATCCATGAGTCGCTGAAATTCTTCGTGCAGGGTGACCAGGAATTCGGGAGTCAGGTCATCGGCAATCAGTTCAGCCAGGGCACGGGTCTTATCGTTTCCTGGACGCGCAAAAATCGATTCTCCCTTGACCTGCCCTCCCCCTCGTTTGGCGGCCAGTTGATGTTGGCGTTGATTGATCGCTTTGCGAGCGGTAATTTTTGCCAGCAGCGGCCAGAGGTTGCCGCGGTCTTTGAGCAAGGGGAACTCCCCGTCACCAACGCCAGTAAAGAAGCTGTTAAGAGCACTCACGGCCACATCTTCTTCGTCAATCGCACGTCGTGGCGCATCACCCAGCTTGGCCCGGGCGAGCCCGACCAGGCGACGAAAATAACGCTTCCAGATTTCCTGTTGGGCAATGTCAGTATTGCCATCTTCCAGGTCGGCAATCCACTGCGTGACTGAACCTCGTTCGTCCATCATCGCACCAATTTAGGAGTATTTGCCCCGGTCAAACAGAACAGTATTACGAACCGTTGGCAGCAAAGCTAGGAATCGTTGGCAGCAAAGCTACGAACCGTTGGCAGCAAAGCTGCTCTGGTACTGCCTCATCTTACCAACAACTTGGGTGCAACACTTACTGCAAACTGTCTCAGGCGGGTAAGAATTTGGCCGTTTGTGGAGATATTTTTAGCGGGCATGCTGCAGTGTGCAAAGGGTGATCTCGTTTGGCAGGCTGGCCCGCGTCACCACCAGGCTGCTGGCCCCGGGGTTCTCAATTGGAAAATCGGCAAAAGCTATTAAAAAATCTTCAAGGGAGAGGAGGTTGAGATTCACTTTAGGCGTTTTGTAGTGCATCGGGATGACAAGATGGGGGGAAATCGACTTGATTAACTCCCGAAGGTCCGCCAAGGCAAGGGTGGGCGGCCCCCCAGCCAGGGCGAGCAGGATGTCGCAATCTTCCAGGAACTGGCACCCGGCCCGATCGAGCGGATGGCCCAGGTCGCCCAGGTGGGCAAGCGTCATTTCTTCCAGTCGGAACTTGACCAGGGCATTGGGGCCGTCGCCGGCGGGCGATTCATAGACCTGGTGGGCTGAAAACTCAACACCGCAGCCAGTTCGTGTTGAGCCAGCGTAATCGAGGCCATTGAACAACTGGAAGTTGCCCAGAATGGCTGACGTATCGGAGTGATAACGCCGATTTTCGTGGCTTATCGAGACGATGTCCGCTGCTTCGTCAATGGGAAGGTAACCGCCGCACTCCGGGTAGTTGTACGGGTCAAGAATGATACGGACCGGTTCCCCGTCGACATTGGTTCCGGTAATGCCAAACGCCGCGTGTCCATACCAGGTGATGTTCATGAAGCCGTTGACCGCAGGAGGGGTGATTTCAGTCGGTTTTGTTCTTCCGCCGGGAGAACCACATCAAGACCAGGCCACCGATGCCTGCCAGTAAGGAGACCAACGCCAATGTACCATAGACGGTTCGATCGTTGAGTGCGTAGCCCGCAAACCAGGCGCCAAAACTTCCCAAGCCTAAGGACAAACCAAAGCTGATTCCGTAACACAAGCTTCGCCTTTCGGAGGGGGTGTACTTGGCAATCAGGCTGTTGGCGACAGGTTGTAGCATAAAATGAACCAGCGCGAACAGCCCTGCTGCAACGGGGCGGAACCATGATTCGGCCAGAGCCATACAAAGTAAAAAGGGTGCATTTCCAAACAGGATAAGTGTCAGTTGCCGTTCCAGTTTTTCAGGTCGGGCAAACCAGCCAGCCAGATATTGTCCCAGACATCCAGTGAGAAGGACGATCGAGGCAAGCATATTTCCGGTCGTTATCTGGGTGGCAGTATCGTTTGCCGGAGTCGACGCCACCAGGGTATTGGCATCAGTTTGGAACGTTGTGCTCAAGTAACGTGGCAGGAAACTCATGATGGCCGAGTAAATGAAGCCTTGCAGAATGGCGACCAATACAAGCGTCCAAAATTCTCGCCAGGCGGCTTGAGAGTCCTCGTCATATTCGCTGACCGGCGGGCGTTGGCCCTTGTTTTTTGAGTGGCTTCTGGCTTGCCACACAAAGATTGCAGCCAGCAGAAAGCTGGGCACAGCGACCACCGCGTACCAGGTTCGCCAATTACCAGAAAATTGTGATACCAGGGCAACGGCCAGAGGTGTGGCTCCGATGCCGAGTGAACCGAAAATACCGTGCAGACCTAGTGCCCGCGGTAAAGTGCGACTGTCAGTTTCGTGGGAGATGAGCGCCAACCCGGCCGGGTGGTAGATACTGGCAAAGCCACCCAGCAGCAACATGACGACGGTAATATCGGTGATGGAATAGAGTCCCAGTACCGAGGCGCAAAGCGTTCCGCACCCCAACAAGTAAACGGCCAGCATCAAGCGGCCACCATATCGGTCCACAATCCAGCCGGCTACCAGGGCGCCGAGTCCCCACATTAACCGCCAGCAAGTCGACAGAATGCCAGTGAATTGTTTGCCGGCAATGGGGGCGTTTTCATAGTATTCACCGGCAATGTTTTGCTCGACACTTGGAAGTGACAACTCGTAAACGTGCACCATCGCGTGTGCACACGCGATGAGCAGAATCAGTCGTAGTACAGGACCACTCAAAGAAGCGGGGCGACTCATAAAAGCAGCCCGTTCTTAAAGATCGTGACGAGAGTGGATGCAGTTTGTTGGGGGGGCCGTTTTGCTTGCCCAAAACACCGCGTGCGATCCCCGCTATACCAACATGGGGACCGGGCATGCCAGTGCAGCCATAAGTCTGCGCCAAAGTTCCTCGTTCGCTGCGATTCTTTGACAACTCGTCGTCGGTAGTGCGTGATGGAAGTGATTTTCTGCCCTGTCTTCTGTTTCGCTGAGGCTTGCCTGGAGGTGTTTCTCGCCAGGTAGTTGGACCATTTTTCCGTTGTCGTCAAGTCAAGAAGAGGTTGCGCCAGTCCCATCGCTAAAAGGGGAATTGTTCGTCGCGCGGCGCGGCGGAGAGTTCGACGACAAAGGTTGCCAGGCGTTCCACCAACCGTTTGAGCAGTTGGTCTCCTTTCTCGGCGGTTGCTTCGTGTGGGTTGCCCGCACCACAATTAGTGGTGAGCAGGTGGAACGGCCGAGTGATCGTAACCCAACCTTGGTTGACAGCCGTGAACCTGGTGGGCCGCATGGTTCCCTCGTCGGCGGCAAAACCACCGTCGCTGTTTCGGGCCACCAGTTCGGGGCGATAAGCCAGCAGGAGCGAGGTTTCCATCTCGCCGGCGTGGTCTTCGGGGTGGGAGAAAATCTCGTCGTACATATCTTTGCAAGCCTGGTACCAATTGCAGAGAAAGACCGAGGCGTCGACAGCACCGTAAAGTTCCCGTAAGAGCGGCTTCATTTCGTTGCCACCATGGCTGTTGAGGAGCAATATCTTGTGAATCCCATTCTTTGCGAGCGATTCCACCAGATCGGTGACCACCGCATTGAGGGTGGAGGGGTTCAGGTTCATCGCCAGCGGGAATTCGCGAAGGTTGGTTTCGGTGCCGTAGGGAATGGTCGGTAGCAGGACAACTTTGGCCCCGCGATCCCAGGCAGCCTCACAAATCCGTTCGCCAAACAGATTTCCCTCGAAAACGTCGGTTCCGTACGGCAGGTGAAGGTTGTGCGGTTCGGTCGCACCGAGCGGTAGAACGGCAACTTCGTACGATTGTGCTCGGACGGTGGCTTGATTGGCTTCGAGCAGGTGCCAGGGAGGAGTGGTCATTTCGATGTCGTTGGGAAAAATGACTGGAGAAATGCATATGTGCGGGTGGCCATTCTACACCTAGTTGGTCCTTGGTGGTAATCCAATTCCCTGCGCGGTACGTTAGCGTGTGTCAGATGAGTTGGTTACGCACAGTCGGAGGTAATGATGGAATTGCGAGACAAGTTATGGTCGCGTCGGGGTGTTCTTGGTTTGGGGGCTGTGGCTCCCTTGGTCATTGGTACGACGGTTATGGGGCCGGCGACTGCCGAGGCAACCGCTCCGGCGGACAGCGGCGGCACGGTCGTTCCGCCCGAGGGACGCCGGATTTTGATTTCCTGCAAGCTGAGCATGATTGCCAAGGAGATAGAAGGTCGCCCGTTATCGGCGACTGAGCGGCTTAACCTGGCTGGCGAGGCCGGGTTCGATGGTGTCGATTTCGATGAAGCGGGCAACTTTTCGCCGGCCGAGGTAAGAGACGCGGTGATCGAGTCGGGTGTATTTGTCCACAACGCGATTAATCATGACCACTGGCGGTACCGCCTCACGAGCGCCGATCCGGCCGAGCGTGCGAAAGGAGTTGCCAATATTGCACACTGTATCCGAGTGGCCCACGCCGCGGGAGGAAGTGGTGTCCTGATTGTTTTGGGGCATGGAAAAGATGGCTCTCCAGAGGTCGTTGCCGAACGTTGCCGGGTGGAAATTGAAAAGCTGCTCCCGCTGGCCGCATCGCTGGGGCAGCCAATTCTGTTTGAGAACGTGTGGAACCAAATGTTCTACGACCACGATGCTCCCCCCGAACAGTCTGCCCAACGTTTCGTTCAGTTTGTCAATGGTTTCGAGAGCCCGTGGGTTGGCTGGTACTACGACATTGGCAATCACTGGAAGTACGGACAACCGGGAACATGGATTCGAGAACTCGGCCGGCAATGTATCAAGCTGGACGTGAAGGGGTTTAGTCGCGCCGATGACAAGTTTACCGATATCGGCCATGGCGATTTACCCTGGGATCAAGTTCGTGAGGCACTTGCAGAAATTGGGTTTCGCCGGCTGGGCGACCGCGGAAGTTACCGGTGGCGGGCTGCAGCGACTGATCGAAGTGAGAAAACAGATGCAACAGGCCTTTGGGGTGTAGCACACCGGTGGTACCAGCAGCCATTTGTGTGCCCCGACTTGTGCTGGCGGGTTGTTTTATGCCGGTTGGCGGCCTGCGTGAAAACGGAGTGCCGCAAAAAGAAAGCCACCGATAGCCGGTTCCCGAAGGACTGCTGTTTCCGGCCGACCTGGTTTGTGGAAAATCAGAACAATTCGATGGTGGCACACTTCGGCCACCTACAAAAATCAATAACCCCCGCCCGGTAGCCATGCCTTTTGCCCAGTTCGATCGTTTTGGCGTCCGCATGCAGGCGCTTGCGGAGCGTGAAAACAAAAAATTTATCGACCAGGACCACGTGGCAGCAGATCAGCCTCCAGGTCCGCTTTCTGGGGCGTCTGAGGAAATGATTGCCGAGTGCGCCGATCGCATTCGTGCGGCACGACGGAACGACCGGCCAGTGATGGTCACCTTTGGGGCTCATGCCATTAAGAACGGTTTGGCGCCCGTTTTTCTGGCGCTGGCCGAGGAGGGTTGGATCACACACCTGGCCACGAACGGAGCCGGGATCATTCATGACTGGGAGTTTGCTTTTCAAGGGAAGAGTTGCGAGCATGTGGGGCCGATGGTTAAGCAGGGCCGCTTTGGCAATTGGGAAGAGACTGGTTTTTATATCAATCTTGCCTTGAACCTTGGGGCCTACGAAGGCAAAGGCTATGGCGAGTCGGTTGGGGCGATGATCGAGCAGCAGCAATTGCAGATTCCCTCACCTGAGGAACTGCACGCGGTTGTCCGGGAGTCGCTTGGCGAAAATCCTGAAAAAGCGGCCTCGGCTGCAGACTTGCTGGCTGTTTTGCAGCGGTTTTCTCTGCCGCCGGGCAGCAGGGAAATTTCCCATCCCTGGAAGGCCTTTAGTATTCAGGCGGGGGCGTTTCGATTGGGGATTCCGATGACGGGCCATCCGATGATCGGGCACGACATCATCTACAACCATCCGATGAATCACTGTGCTGCATTGGGTCGTGCGGCACAGCGCGACTTTCTCACGTTTGCCGAAGGGGTGAGTCGGCTCGAAGGTGGAGTTTATCTTTCCATCGGGTCAGCCATCATGAGCCCCATGATCTTTGAAAAGTCGCTCTCGATGGCCCAGAATCTTGCCATTGCCCGAGGAGAGCACATCGACGGGCACTACATCCTTGTCAACGATCTCGCCAAGTCAGATTGGGATTGGTCCCAGGGAGAACCACCGGAGGAAAACCCGGCTTATTATCTCCGCTACAACAAAAGCTTTAGTCGGATGGGCGGAGCCATGCGATATCTTCAGGCCGACAATCGCGATTTCCTGCTGGCGTTGATCCATGCGTTGCGGTCGAACTGAGGTGGGGCGGGTTTCGGAAAAAAGAATGGCCTCGGTACTTTCGTGGCCCCCCATGTCCACCGCCGCTATGATAAAAGGGGCGGATCCAACCGGTGGGAAGTTGTGCTGCCGTTGGGTTGCCCTTGGATTTGTGGGCAGTGGGAAAAAAGATTGTCGGGAGGCTTCTTTGTTCGCGTTGAGATTTTTTGTGGCGACCGTGGTTCTGAGTGGGGCAGTTGCGAGTGCTGACGCCCCGCCTCAAGAACGCCCGCTGGCTTTCGATGGCAAGACGCTTGACGGATGGCGGACCGAAAACGGCCGCCCGGTCACTCGCGGTTGGGAGGTGGTCGACGGTGCGATCCACCTGAAAGAAACGAATCCGCGGGCCGGTTTCATCGTGACGGCCGAAGAGTTTGGTAATTTCCGGCTTCGCTTTCAGTGGAAGATCCCGGCAGGCGGAAACAGCGGAGTGAAGTACCGGGTGCGTAAATTTTCCGGGAGCTGGCTGGGGTGTGAGTACCAAATTTGTGACGACCAAACCCTGTCAAGCCTGCCGCCGCGCAAATTGACCGGTGCCCTTTACGATTTGTATCGTCCGTCCGATATAAAGCATCTTCATCCTCCTGGTGAGTTTAATTCCAGCCAGATTGAAGTGTGTGGCGACTCGATCCAGCATTGGCTCAATGGCAAGTTGATTGTCTCAGCGAATGTAGGCGATGAGCAGTGGTACCGTCATCTCTCGCGAAGCAAATTCGCTGACGAGGTTGGTTTTGGGCGGAATGCCAAGGGGCGGATCATGCTGACCGATCACAGTAGCGAAGTGTGGTACCGCAATTTTGTGTTTGAGCCACTCCCGGAACCGAAGGTGCGACGACAGGCAAGTTTTTCCCGATCCGGTGGTATGTATGCCGGTGGGAGCGATGGGGCCTACGGGGTGCTCAATACTTTTCGGGCTCGGGTGGATGACGATTGCAATAACCGGTTGCGCGTAGGGCGTGAACTGGGACTGATCAACGTGGTCCAACTTGAGGACGGCGAGCGGTGGCGGGGAGACCCGGAGGTCGCGCAGCACAAGCTTCGGCGGTGGCTTGGGCGTACAGAACTCTCAGCCATTGATGCGGTTCATTTCTCAGAGGAAAACCCCCATGATGCTGCCAGGTGGCTTGATCCTCTATTTGATCTGGTCAAGTCCGCAGACCCGGACCTGCCTGTTTATGTATGGCCCAGCTATCCATTGGGACCTTTGGGAAAATCAGACGGTTACGTGTACGACGCCTATCCGGCTTCGTACGAGCGGTTTCGAAAAAAGTGGTGCAGTTTCTGGCAACGGGAAAACCACTTGTCGTTTGTCTCGATGGGTCTGGTTACAGCAAGCTCAGCACCGCGCGGCAACAGCTCATGCTTTGCCGAGATTTTAATCTTCCAGTCTTTTACTTTACCGCTGACAGCGGGTCGGGGAGCACCAACAACTGGCTTGGCAAGCCAACCGCATCGCTAGCTGCATGGCGAAATTTCGTGTTCAGCGCGATGGAATTTCAGCGCCAAAGTGGTGGGTGGGCGCCAGTTTCTGCTGGCGGTTTGGTATGGGGAGACGTCATTGAACTGGCCGCGGACCCGAACGGAAGGGTGGACTACCGGTGGAATGGCTTGGGAAAGGCGACCGTGTATGGGTTTGACCGCCTCCTGTTCGACAAAAAGAGGGCAACCCTTGCCCAAGATTCGGACGTGAAGCTGGATTACCAATTTTGGTCTCTGTTTCCGGTTACCAGGGGAAAACTTTTGTTAGAGGGTAAGCCTTTATCGGATGAGACGGTCGGCGACCGTCTCCGTGTAGAGCGATCGCGATGTGGCCAGGCCGATCAATGGACTGAAGTTCCCAGGATACACCCAAGCGAAACGTTGTGTTATGAACTGGGCGACGTTGGGCGGGAGTGTCGTGTGCGCGTGACCTTGCTGGGAGAGGTTGCTTCCGAGGAGAGTGTTGCGTTTTCTGGTGGACGCCTTTCAGGCATCATGGCCCTTCCGGTAGATGGTGCTATTCCGCTGGAGGCCTATGAAGACGGATGGCGGGGCGGGATTCGATTTCGTCAGGCGCTTGCCACCGGCTTGTGGCGGTCTTTTGGCAAAGTGGACCTGCCAGATCTTCTGGAATCGGGTGGCCAGTTGGCCATGCGGGGGCAGGCAGGTCGTGCGGTCGAAGCGGTCGTTGTGCAAAAATTCAGGAGCCGTCGCCCCCTGGAAAATCTTAAAATCCGGCTGGCCGGCTATAGCCACTCGAGCCTTGGATCGTCTTTTTGGGTTGGAGTCTCCTTGGATGGCAGGCACGTCTTGCATAGGGGAACGCCAACCACCGCACCTCGTGAGGATGGTTACTTTCGGGGTATCCACGCTCTCGATGTGAGTCATATTGCCGAACTGCAGAATGCCACACAGTTTTATGTTCACCTCGCACAGGGCAATCATTCGGGCATTCGTAGCCAAGTGAGCAGTCGACTGGAATTGCTGGAGATCGACGCGGATCTGGCAAACTAGCTGGGGCTGCGAATCTGGCGTTTTTCACGGCCTCTTTGCCTGGTGACCTTCTAGAGTCCCTGCCACTTTCCCCGTTTCTGTGGACTGGACTTTCTTTGGCGGGGGCGTGTTGCCGACCCGTTTTCAGGCGGTTTGAGCCAGTTTTTCTCACGGGAACATCAATTTTCAGCCTGCCGGTCGGGTTGGGAGCCGGGTCTCCGATTTCCAGGGAGAGCGGCCAGTTGTGAGAGTCGCTGGCATGTTTTGATCTTAACCCCCTGTTTCACACGAAAGGGAAACCCATGTTTGCCACCACCACACTCCGAATCAACAGTAGTCTCTTTTGTTTCTTGGCGCAATATTTCTTGGCACAACTTGTCTTGTTCGCAGTCCTGGTGGCTGCGGCGCCCAGCACGTACGCCAGGTCAATCTTCGATGCCGAGCTCGACCTGTCGCTAAGCGTGGTCACCCCTGCTGGCAAAGAAAGCCCGGTCATTGAGAATAAATTTGGATTTGCCACATCGTTTCCGCGACCTAGAGACAACGCTGGTGACCTCACTGGTCAGCCAAACCCGGTCGCGAATTGGGACCTGTTTACGTTGCAGGGCGGTACGGCTGTCCAGAAACCTAATCCGTTCGTTGCCAAGGGTAAAAAAGTTACGCATGGTCGGGGGTTGAAATTCCATGTAGGTGGCGAGACCGACGCCTTTGTTCCCGGCGACTATGGTGAGGGCGAGGGGTGGGCGAGTGGTCGCACCCGAATTCGCCTGGGTAATTTTACAGGTCATGAGGGTTTGCCGCCGGCTGAAGCGATTCAGGTGAACCTTCAATTGAACTCCACCGGAATTGCAAAAACTCAGGCGGTGAACGGTGATGCCAGTTTTGACTGGGCGTCTGCAAAGTATTTCTACGAGTTGACCAGCGCAGCGACCGGTGCCGTTCTGGCGTCGAGTCCTGGAGGGCCAGCGGGCCACCTAGTGACTTCCGAAGAAGGAGATCTGGCTGCTGGTATTGCCAACGCGGCCCAGCAGAATATTGTGCCGGTCGACTTGCCGTCCAATTCCTTTACCAATATTGACCTGTTTGGACATGTGTATGCATCTGGGTTTTCGGATGTCACAGCAGGCCCACCACCTGCGGTTGCTCCTGGTTGGGCAGCACCGTTTCAACAGCGGGCGAACCAATTGTTTCCGGACGCCGATATGGATCTCGGGTCCCTGGACGACTGGGGGCCCCTTTTTGGCGATGTCGTTGGCCATGGATCGTGGCTGGTGGCAGACGTTGCAGGTGTCAATGGCAGTGACCCTTTGGCGACGAGTGGCAACGATACCGTTTTTACGACTCAGATTGCTACCAATCCCAACCAGCTCCAGGACCTGGAAATTTCTGTCGAGACACCGGTCGGTGATTACACGGTATTCTCGTTCGACAATGATGTGATCGCCGCCGGTGGTGTACACCTATTCGATTATCGATTGGAATTAGGAACCGGTGTGGGTGACCAGTTTCAGGGGCACGACCCGCTTGGACAGGATGGCCAACTGCAGTTCCTTTTGGAGGGCTCTTCAGCCGACCGCCAAATTGAGCAAACCGGCACCTTCGAGCTTGTGGATGGGAACGATCCGGTGAGCCTTCACACCCTGCAGTTTCTGGGCGAACTCTCTCCCGGCCAGGGGGCCCAGTTCCAGACGCAAATCCTCGTCCACGATAGTGTTGACGGAGTGACCGACGGGATGGCCCGGCTAACGCTCCGCCACCTCACCGAGGGCATCGCGGGCGACTACAACGGTGACTATGTGGTGGACCAGGGCGATTATGACCTGTGGAAGGAGACCTTTGGTTCAGAGGATGGGTTGGCCGATGGCAACGCCAACGGGACGATCGACGCGGGTGACTTCACCCTGTGGCAGGACCATTTTCAGCAGAACCATTTCCCATTCGCCGACTTCGGTAGGGAGTCTCGTTTTGGCGCGTCGAGTTCGGCCATACCAGAGCCGGCAACCGGCCTCATCAGCCTGATTGGCTTGGGAGCTGTTGCTTGCCTGGCGGGTCGTCGTCGTGCCTAGGCCGGTCAACACAGACCGCCCCCTGGCGGTTCGCGTTGGCTGGCTGGTTCGGACCGGTATCCTTGGTTCAGCAGCCCGTCACCACCCCTACCGCTCAGCAGCAACCCGTTGTGGTCGAGCACCAATAAAGATGGGTGAAGAATCGTGGAACCGGTTTTTCTGTACGTCTGGACTTGTTCTTCCTGTGTGGCGACCAGTCTCCGGGGGGAACGGGTTTTAGGCGTATTTTTTATTGGGCCGGGTGTTGCTTACAACACGCCGCACCGTTTGTAGACTTCCTGGGCATTCATGCCATTGGCAATTTCTTCGCGCACGCGATCCTCGTCACCAACTTTTTTCCAGGCATTCTGGATGACCTCTGCCTCAACCTTGCGAGGTACGACGACGATTCCATCGCGATCAGCGAAGACAAGATCACCTGGGCAGAACTCGACTCCGGCAATTTTGACCGGCACATCGTACTCAACGACTTTTTGACGATTCATCGAATCGTAGACAGAGGTGCCGCGAGCAAACACCGGGAATTGCATCGCCTCCATAAAAGAAACGTCACGCACGGCACCGTCGACAATCGCACCCACGCACCCTCCGCTTCGCGCCGCAGTTGACAGGAGTTCTCCCCAAATGGCTGACCGCATCGACCCGTCGGCAGCGCAGATCATGACGTCATCGGCATGGCAACTGTCCACCGCCTCCAGTTCCCCGTCATAGGTGTTTGGGTCATCGTGGTCTAAATCGATCCAACGCGTGGTCTTGCAACGGCCTACCAGTTTGTGGATGCCTGTCGCAGGTGGCAGGGCAACGCGAGGCGATTGGTGTCGCAATCCAAGCTTGTCAATGGCATCGGCAACAACGGCGCTGTAAAGCGACTTGCGCATCATGTCGAGTGTGATTTCATGCTTTTCAGAAGTCATCTGCTAGGCTTTCTTTGGAGAGATTTAACGATTCTGTGGAGCGATATGCAGTTACCTGTGAGTTGTCCGGTCGTCAACAAGGGCCTGCGGTGGTACGTGATGTTTTGCCGTGGGATGGATATCAGGATCTTTGAACGGATACTATTTCCAGGTTCAGCAAGGCTTCGACATTATGGTTCCACGAGTTCGTAGGCTAATACTTTAGGCCACCGAAAGCAACAAGCCACCCGGGGCGGTTCTGTACGGTTTGTGGAAACTGGTGAGAAGAGATTTTAGGGTGATTGTGCGAACTAAAGACGGTCTAAAAAAAGGCGTTTTTGCACTGCCCTGCCCTTGAGAGGAGTGAAGGACGCCACGAACCGCCCTGCCCTACGGCTTTTGGGAAAAATGGATGGTTGATCGACGGTTCTGGGTTGGCTGAGTTGAGTTCTACTTGGAGTGCTTGCTCGCTTGGGCAGGCATGCGGACTGTTTGAATTACACTTCCACGAGGGCTTTTACGGCGTCGTAAGAAATACGTGCGGCGGCAAGCATGTCCTGTTTTAAGACTTTCTCGTAATAGAACCACGACTCGAACTCGACAATAAAATAACCCTCGTAGCCGACCTCATCCATTGCGTGAAAATATGCAGGCCATTCAATTTGTCCTTCACCTAGAAGTGGAAAGATGAAAGTGTCCTGATCGTAGCCTGGGGTCCCGATCGAATCTTTCAAATGGGCATGTTTGATTCGCTTGCCCCACTGACGGATCACCCAGGGAAGATCATTGCGCCAAAGATTGCCGTGCGACGGGTCCATAGTGATAGCTTGATAGGGCGAGTCGTACCGCTCGATCAGCGGCACGGTCGAAAAATAGTCGTGGGTAACCATCCCCCAGACACCCTCATTGGCCAGGTAGACCTTCGATTTTTCGGCGACCGGAAGGATCTGGTCGTAGGCGTCAAAGGCCATTTGCCAGGCGGTTCCCTCCGACATTTCCTCCGGGATCCGTAGGTGTCCGGGCATCCACCGCTGGTTGTGGGATTTCTGGGATTATGAAGGGGGTCGGGAAATCGGCCGTGAGAAGCGGTTTTCCTCGCCTGGGGGCGTGATCAAAAGCGGACAACCAGCCGGGCGACGAGGTCGGACGAGGTCGTGGGATGCGAGCCATGTGCTACCGGAAAATTCTGATGAGCCGACAATATAAAGTCACACCGCGATGGCGCCAACGGGATAGGATTGACCAAAACAAGGGTTGACCTGGGTTTGCCAGGCCACTTGCGTTTGCCTGACAACCAGACCACTTGCGTTTGCCTCACAAATGGTGCAATGATGCGTAACTGGAAGTGGCGGTTGTGATCTCCGGCGGCAGAGGACCTCGCCGGCCATTTTCTTCGGTCTCTTAGTCGTTCGGTCGGCGAGGCCGTTTGGTAAAATCGCTTGCCCGTTTTCTCGTTTGCATTCAACAAGAGTTTGGAAACTTGATGTCTAGATTTAGCGATCAGCTGGCTTCTCAAATTCGTCAGCTTGGTAATCCGGTTGTTGTTGGTTTGGACCCCCGTTGGGACCCATTGCCCGACGAATTGAAATTGTCCGGTTCACCATCTCTCCAGATGCAAGCAGAGATTTTCGAGAAATTTTGTCGCGAGGTCATCGATGTCGTGGCTCCGCTGGTTCCGGCAGTCAAACCGCAGATGGCCTTCTTCGAGGAATTAGGGCCCAATGGGATGACGGCACTGTCGAATGTCATCGCATATGCCCAAGAGAAGGGGCTGCTGGTTATTTTGGACGGTAAACGGGGTGACATTGGCAGCACGGCAGCAGCGTACGCCCGGGGTATCTTGGGACGCGACCAAAGTGCCTGGGGGGCCGATGCACTGACGGTGAACCCGTATCTTGGCGAGGACAGCCTGACGCCATTTGTCGATGTTGCGCTCGAGCGAGAAGCAGGTTTGTTTGTATTGGTCAAAACATCAAACCCTGGCGGTGGCAGGTTTCAGGATCTGGTTTCTGACGGGCGGCCCTTGTATCGACACATTGCAGAGTTTGTCGAAGAGAGTGCTAGTCGTACCGTCGGTGAGTGTGGTTACGGTTCCGTGGGGGCAGTCGTGGGGGCCACTTACCCGGAGCAACTGCATGAACTGCGGGCGGCAATGTCCCATGCCTGGTTTTTGGTACCCGGTTTTGGGAGCCAGGGAGGGAAGGCAGCCGATGTGGCTGGCGCATTTGACGCCCATGGCCTGGGGGCGGTGATCAACAATTCTCGAGGGATTCTGTTTGCCCAGCGGAGCCCCAGGTATCGAGAGAAATTCGGGCAAGCGAGTTGGCAGGCCGCGGTGGAAGCAGCGACCCGAGATATGATTTCAGAACTGCGCGCGGAGACTTCGGTGGGGAAATTGTCTGGAGGTGATTAACGGTTGGCCGGCTGGGCCAATGGACCAGAGGGAATTCAATCCTGCCAGACGGTGAAAAAACGGAAGACGATTGAGGTCAGTCGGTTTTGCCTGACGCGAGTTCCTAACTCTGGAAAGGGGGCGGCTCGTCAGGCAGAAGTCAAAAAATACGACCTGGCACGATGTTAACGATCGTAGAGTCGGCCTGTTTTATTTACGTGGGAGCTCTGGCGTCCACTAGTTTGCCTCACCGGTCGTATCTTTTGCACAATTCAGTATGGTGAAGCCGTTGCACCAAGTTTTACTGGACGCCGTGTCTTGCAGTGGTCGAGACTAACTCAAACCGAGGATTCGAGTCATTCTCGCAAGGTGTGGCGACAGCAAGAATGCAAATCGCGTTGCGACAGCAAGAATGCAAATCAAGGTACGGTAGCTGCAAACTTAAACTTGGAGCAAAATCATGCCCATTTGGTTGACCTGGATTCTGTTGGGACTGGTGGCCGGTATCCTGGCCAAGCTAATCATCCCGGGTAACCCTGCTGGATGCATCGTTACTATCTTGCTGGGGATCGCAGGCGCCTTTGTGGGGGGATGGCTTGGCGCGCAGCTTGGTATTGCTGAGGCGGTAGAAGGAGGCTTGAGTATACCGAGTATTCTTACCGCGACCTGTGGTGCCATCGTGCTGCTGGTAATTTATCGGTTTATTGCCGGCCGAAGGTTTTAAGCAAGCCAGTCTTGGCAGGTGGCCCTGGCCTGGCGTTTTTTATTCAGTTTCCCGCTGCCCGGTGATTTCGATGGCCTTGAGTAGTCCGCGGGCTTTGTTGAGCGTTTCCTTATATTCAAGCTCTGGCTGGCTGTCTGCGACGATGCCTGCACCTGCCTGGACGTAAGCGACTCCGTCTTGAATCACCATGGTCCGCAGGGCGATGCAGGTATCCATGTTGCCTGCGAAGTCGATATAGCCGACTGCGCCGGCATACGGGCCGCGGCGGTGAGGTTCCAGTTCGTCGATAATTTCCATTGCGCGCACTTTCGGAGCTCCTGATACGGTTCCTGCAGGCAAGCAGGCAGCCAGGGCATCGAAGGCATCGTCATCGTCGGTGAGCTGCCCGGTCACGTTTGATGTGATGTGCATGACATGACTGTAGCGTTCGATCACCATCACGTCTGAAAGTTCGACCGAACCATATTGGGCAACGCGACCCACGTCATTGCGACCCAGATCGACAAGCATTACGTGTTCAGCTCGCTCCTTGGGATCATTGATCAGTTCGTCGGCCAGCTGGAGATCTTCGGCCTCGGTGTGCCCCCGGCGGCGTGTTCCGGCGAGCGGACGGACCGTGACCTTTCCATCAACGACGCGGACCATGATTTCTGGCGAACTCCCGACCAGCGTGCATTGTGGCGTTCGCAGGTAGAACATAAAGGGGCTTGGGTTGACGACCCGTAGCGTTCGATAAACCTCAAACGGATCCGCTTTCAGTGGCACCGCCAGTCGCTGGCTGATCACCACCTGAAAGATGTCGCCAGCACGAATGTATTCGACACACTTTTGTACGGCATTTTCGAATTCCGCCTGCGTGAAGTTCGACTGGTATTCGAGCTCAGGAGCACCGGCGACATGGATATCCGCTGGTTGGACGGCGACGGTTGGCGTGGACAGTTTTTCCACAAGGCGGTCAACACGGTCACAGGCACCTTTGTAGGCGAGGCGAATTTCTTCGTCGTCATCAGAATCACCGACATGCGCCAGGGCAATTACCAAAACGGTCTTCTGGACGTTATCGAATACAACCATGTGGTCATAGAAAGCAAAGGCCAGGTCGGGTAGCTCGCGGTCATCGGTTGGAGAGTCGGGAAGGTGTTCGACATAGCGCACCGTATCGTATCCGGCATAGCCAACTGCCCCGCCGGCAAAAGGAGGCAAGTCTTCAAGTTCCAGGATGCGTACCGACTGAACTTGTCGGCGGAGTTCTTCCAGGGGGTTCTCTGCGAAAAATTCTTCCCGGCTGAGTATGGTCGAAGATTGATTTTCACCCGGCTGGCAGGCAGGCACCTGAAACCGTGTGATCGTGACCTGTTGGTTCCGTGCCTCAAGCAGCAGAAAAGGTTCCGCAGCCAGAAAGCTGTAGCGTCCCACTTTTTCACCGCCGATCACGCTTTCGAAAAGGCACGCACTGGCCCCATCATCGATTTTGCAGAAGGCGCTGACCGGAGTCAGGGCATCGCTGATCAGCCGCCGGTAGACCGGTACATAGTCGGCCGAACGGGCGAGGTTGCAGAATTCGGTAGCGGAAGGGACGTGTTTCATGAGGCTGGGCTGAGCGGGCGGTTGGCCGTCAGCTTAGCACCCGTGCCAATCTCCCACAACATCGTGCAGGGGGAGTGATTGTCGATTGCGCTATCTTCTCCAGTCAAAACGACTTAGCGTTTTCCTTGCCGCGTGCACTTCGGCTTGACAGTGGGACACCCCCAGTTAGAATCCGTTTACTTGTGGTATAAATAAAAGGTGGCAGGATGTTTCGCGTTGCATGGCTTCTAAAGTTGCGGCTTCTTTTAAAATTGCAGCTTCTAAAGGCCGTTTGTCCGTGTTTTGGCAAGGCGGACGCCCAGCCCCCCGAAAGAGGTTTAATATGAAGTGCCAGAAATGCGAAAAGCCAGCGACTTTTCATATTACGGATTTGATCGATGGGGAACCGAAGGAACTCCACTTGTGCGAACAGTGTGCGCATTCATTTTTGGCACCTGCCCACGACGATTCGTCGGAAGTGATGCCAGCCATGGCCGGTTTGCTGGCACAGCATCTGGCCGTGGGAGAAACAGCGGAGGAGTTGGCTCGGCTTGACCAGCAGGCTTGTCCGGTTTGCGGAATCACTTTTTTAGAGTTTCGCAAGCAAGGGCGGCTGGGGTGCCCGCATGACTATGTTTGCTTTCAGAAGGAGTTGGATCCCTTGCTGGTGAATATTCATGGTGAAACGCAGCATGTGGGAAAGGTTCCGAAATTTTGTTCAGTCAACGCTGAACAGCAAACCCAGCTGATTCGACTTCGTCGTGAAATGAAAGAAGCAGTAGCGGATGAAGCTTACGAGCGGGCATCGGAACTCCGTGACGAGATTCGAGGAATTGAATGTGCTCGACAGAGCGATGACTGACATTTTTAATTCATAATTTTTTCCAGCTGCCGTAACTGGTGGCGCGGTTATCGGGGGCTGCCCACTTTAAGGGCCGTATAATTCGGTGAATTTTGAAGACCTTGCAAAAACGAGCGGTGAATGGCTCAGGGGTTCTGGCCCCGAGTCCGACATCGTAATTAGCAGTAGGATTCGCCTCGCCCGCAATCTGGCGGATTTTCCCTTCATCGCCCGGGCGACTGATGCCGACAAGGCGGAGATCGAAAGCATTCTCCGCGGGCGGGTAGAGGCACTGCAGGAGTCGGGTAAATTAGGGGTTGCGCCGACTTATCTTGATGTCAGTCAGTTGGACGATGTTGATCGCCAGTTCCTGGTTGAACGGCAGTTAATCAGCCGGGAACACGCCGAAAGCGATGGCGCGCGAGCCGTGGTCATCGATCAAGGTGAGCAGTTCAGTGTGATGATCAACGAAGAAGATCATCTCCGCATTCAAGTTATGTATAGTGGACTCGATCTGAATGTGGCCTGGAAACAGATCAACGCCTTGGATGATTTGATCGAAGAAAAAATAACCTTCGCGTATAACGATCGGCTCGGATACCTTACCGCTTGTCCTACCAACGTGGGCACCGGTGTGCGAATCAGCGTGATGCTGCACCTGCCGGCGCTGGTGATTACCAGGCAAATCGAAAAAGTCTTCCGTAGTCTGCAAAAGATTAATCTTGCTGTGCGGGGTCTTTACGGTGAGGGTTCGCAAGCCACCGGCGACTTTTATCAAATCAGCAATCAGATCACGCTTGGCAAAAGCGAAGAAGAAGTGACCAAGGACGTTTCTGATGTTGTTCCCGTGCTGATTGATTATGAACGTCAGGCCCGGGACTTCCTGGTTCGTGAGAGTCAGGAAACATTGCACGACCGAATTAGCCGGGCTTTTGGGATTTTACAGAGTGCCAAGACCATTAGTTCCGAAGAGACCATGCACCTGCTTTCGAGTGTGAGGATGGGAGTCAACCTGGGACTGATTGAAAACGTCCAGATCCCCACGGTCAACATGCTATTTATCCATACCCAACCGGCCCACCTTCAGAAACTGACAGGTATGGAACTTGATCCGTCGGATCGCAATATCGAGCGGGCCAGCTACCTGCGCCGCCATCTGGCTGGCGACCCACCTGCCGTGGATCAGAATTAACGGTCCCGTTGGCGATGGCAACCATTGAGGCGCATGGCAAACCGGTCAGTCTTCGGCCCGACTGCCATCTCCGCACATCCGCACAATCTTGGGATCAAAGCGGGCCACGATATCGACCAGCTCGCTTTGTGCAGCCATCACTTCGTGAATATTTTTGTACACACCCGGAACTTCGTCCGATCCGGCGGCAAGAACCTGGATGCCCCGCTGAGCTAATTCTTTTTGCACCGCGTTGAAACGATAGGTATCCTTGGCCTTCCTGCGTGACATGCGCCGTCCGGCCCCATGGGCAGCTGAATGGATGCTGTGGGCATTGCCTCGGCCACGGACGACAAAGGCGGGGTCTGCCATCGACCCTGGGATGACGCCTAGTACCCCTTTTCCTGCCGGCGTTGCCCCTTTGCGGTGGACAACCAACTCGCGACTGTGGTGTTGCTCCCGCCAGGCAAAGTTGTGGTGGTTTTCAACTTCAGCTAGCACCTGGCTGCCTGCCGCTTTGGTCACGAGCCGGTGAATCACGGCGTGGTTCGCTGCTGCGTAGTCGCCCATCAGTTGCATCGCGGCCCAATACTGCTGGCCTTCTTCGCTGTCAAGGTTTAACCAGGCAAGCCGACCAAAGTCCTGTCGGTATCGCTGGGGAAGTTGTCTTTGGGCAATCTGGCTATAGGTGTTGCAAACAGCCGCGCCAGCTCCTCGGCTTCCACTGTGGCTTAGCAAGGCGACATAGGTGCCCGCTTCCAGCCCTAACTGCGCGTCATTCTCTGGCAGTGACAAAACGCCAAACTCAACAAAGTGATTGCCGGAACCGCTGGTGCCAAGTTGCTTCCAGGCTGTATCTTTTTTCTCGCGGGTAATACGTGTGACGGTCCAATTTTGGTCCATCACCGCATGCTGTTTTCGGGGGTGGTGCTGGACTCCTACTCCAAAACGGGTCCCTCCCATGATCGCTTCTTTGTACCGATTGAAGTGCTGTGTGAGCGAATTGACCGGCGCGTCCAGCACAGAGAGTTTCATCCGGCAGGCAATATCAACACCAACGGCGTAAGGGATAACCGCATTTTCACAGGCCAGCACACCTCCAATCGGCAGCCCATAGCCAACATGTGCATCGGGCATTAAAGCCGCACCCACTGCCGAAGGGACACGGCACGCCTGTCGCATTTGGGTGTGTGCCGCCGTATCAATCTCGGTGCCCCACGTCTCGTAGGCAATCGGTTCGGTGGCCATGTCGACCTGCTCAGCCAGCAGTTGGCGGGCCAGTTCTCCCCAAATGGGATCGGACTCATATTTTCGCGGATTTCGTGAGACCGTCGTGATCCATTGGCGGGCCCGTTTCCCTTTGAGCCCCATACCTTCGGCCTGCTGGGCTGCCTTTCCGAGGGCCCCAGTTGCAGCTTTAGTGCACGTTGGTGGAATGCCAAGCTTTTGGAGTTGCTTGCGGTGCATGGTGGGAGAAGGATTTCAGGACTTTGGGGTTCGCCAGTATTGCACAGGCTAGCAAGGGAGCGAAGTTGTATGCGTCCAGGCGGACTGTGATCAGAGCTTGGAAACGGGGGGCGGGTTTCCGCAATGGCGATGGTGTTCGGTTACCCCAAGATATCCCATAACTCTCAATTTCAAAAGGCTTTGCGTCGAAGAGGGTCGGTTGGCTTTGAGCCGTTTTGTGGGGGGGATTAAGTGAATCAATTGTATGGAAGGATCCTAATGGCTGATTATAATGAAGGCTGACGTGTTCGTGCGACGCAGCACGGACGGACTAGAGGGCCGGGAGGGTGTGTCTCTGGCATTCACATCAGCCCCGCCACAGTTTCTAGTAGGAAGGAGGTGGTCCATTGTTTGAAGTGTGTTTTAGTAGCCAGCGAGGTGGTCGCACCTGAGTTTGGCCGGCGGGTCGCCCGTTGCGGCCACCACCTGCTTCCGAGTTCCCGCCCTCCCGGTGGATCCGCTGGGTGAGGCCTGTTCTCGAAGCAATAACAAGGCCTCGGCGCTTGCGTTTGCAAGCGCCGAGTGTTTTTTTGTGAGAACGTAAACTGCTGGAAGTGCGCCTTAAAGACCGGCATCTCGTAACCAGGGATTCCCACGGCAGCTGTCGGATGTTCGCCTCGGCCGATCTACCCGTTGAGGTTTCGGTGCGGTTGGCAGATCTTATTTTTCCTCGCCGAAATCGACGTTGTTCGCGGCGTCGCGGTCGTTTGTCTTCGAAGCCAAAATCGTCAACATCGGTATCTTCAAAGTCCGCTTCGCCAAAGTCGGCGTTGTCACCAAGGTTCGTGTCCTCATTCAATGGGGTGTCTGCAAAGTCGGCATCCAGGCCGTTACCAAAGTCAAAAGAGTCCGCCTGTTTACCTTCATCACTGAGGTTCGCTGAAGGTCCGAAAGCGGGGCGGGCCGTTACCTTGCCCCATAAGGGGACCAAGGAGCATGCCGGCATTTTTCGTGATTTCGGCGACGACTCGGTCGAACTCTTCTTGCGATTTGACAGCCAGGATCTGGTTGGCCGCGCCGTCTGCCATCCGGAGCGGTAGCATGATCATCATCTTGTTGGCTTCCAGTTGGGCTTCATGGCAAGCAACGCAGTTTTAGCAGCGGCCATCTGGGCGTCCCACGCGTCGGCCAAATCGGTGGGAATCCATTTGCCCTCAATCAGAACCATTTCAAGGGGTTGCCACATCGCCAGTTTTCGGGTCATTTGCAACGTGGCCGTATTCGCCGTTTGTCCGATATTCTTGACTTTAGCGCCGACGGCCGACTTCAAGATTGTCTCGGCATCGACCCTAGTGTCAGGGGATTTAAATTATCAGGCATGGAAGTTGGTAACTTGGAAAGGTGCTGCGCGATTTCTGAGCCTTGTCCCCGGGCGAATGTTGCAAGGTCAAAGTGTTTGGAGCTTTTGCAAGTCCAGCCAGGTCACTGTTGAGCAGTAATGTTAGTGTTTTGAGGGGCACGTCGAGATTGTCGGTAATTGTTTTAGCGTCCATCGGGAGTGCGGAGAGGGCCGGCGACTGGCAATAAGTTTGGCTGGGTCTGCAGGATCTTTACCGCCCTTTT
>CBDEWC010000012.1:0-6008 GCA_965243695.1 Lacipirellulaceae bacterium
CCTGGCAGCCACTGTCGGCTACCGAGCGACGTGTGGCTGGTGTCCTGGTAGAAAAGGCAAAAACGACCCCGGATTCCTATCCCCTTTCCCTCGCTGGTTTAGTGACCGGCTGCAACCAGAAGAGCAACCGTTCACCCCAGATGGGACTGGGTGCGGAGGACGTGGAAGAGGTGCTCGAGAGTTTGCGGGAGAAAGGGGCCGTGGGAGTAGTCCAGGGTAGCGGAAGGGTGACCAAGTATCGGCACTACATGCGAGACTGGTTGGGAGTCGAAGGACATGGCCTGGCGGTTGTGACCGAATTGCTCCTGCGGGGACCGCAAACGATCGGCGAACTCCGCGGTCGTGCTGCCCGTATGGCTGCCATTGCCGATTTGAGTGTGCTCCGTCCGATCTTAAAAGACCTGATTTCCAAAGGACTGGTGGTGCCATTGTCGGTTGAGGGTCGCGGACAGGTGGTGACACACGGTTTATATCCCGAGCGTGAGTTGGCACGAGTGCGCGCCGAACATGGAAGTAACACGTCAGCGTCAGATGGACCGGCTTCCCCGCTGCCCCCCACCTGAGCAGACCGTCGCGGTGGTTGACACAAGTCCTGTTCGCACAGGGGTCGAGAGTTCGGACACAAAAGATGTTCAGCCGTTACGCGCCGAAGTCGATCAACTTCGTCAGGAAGTAGCGAGCCTTCGGCAGAAAGTTGATGATCTGTGGAAAAAGTTATCTGATAGGTCGTAGTAGGATTCGAGGTGCTGTTTCAGCACCCGTCTTTCCTGCAATGAGCGGGTTTAGCGAATCGATTCTTCGATCACATCACACGCCTGGCTCATCGGATCGGCGTCTTGAAAGCGTTCCTGTATCTTGCGGCAATGTTGGTTGATGTGGGGCGAGTTTAACAACCGTGATAGTTTCTCGGCGACCCGCCGGCCACTAAAATGTCTGGGCAACAACCAATCGCCAGTGTTCATGTTTTTTACACGGCGGGCGTTGTCCGGTTGATCATGAGCCATCGGCATCATCAGTTGTGGTATGCCGGCTGCCATTGCTTGAGCCGTGGAACCAATCCCGCCATGGTGGACGAGGGCCGCTGCTCGCGGCAACACCTGACTGAACGGAATATAGTCATAATGGCGGATTGTCTCCGGCAGTGAGCGCGGAATCTGCTCAGGGAATCTTGTTAATAGGATGGCACTTCTTCCCAGGCGTTGAGTGGCTTCGACCGCAGTACGAAAAAAATCTTGCCCGTGTAGCACCGCCGAACCCGGTGTAAAAACAATGGGAGGACCCTGGCGGTTCAGGAAATCATTCAACTGCGGTGGTATGGTTGTCACGTGTCGTTCATCCCACAGCGGAAAGCCCGTCGTGTGAGTATTGCGTGGCCAGTCAGGCTGGCGCGCGGCGTACCACTCGGGAAACAGGCAGAGGGTCGCCAGGGGTGAATGGATCCAACGCCCGAATGCCCTCTTCATGGGTGGTAGGCCGAGCTCTCTCCGGAATGCATTGGTTTCGGGGCATACGAAAGGGTCGATGATAAACTTTTCGCCTGTCCAAAAAAAAGCGTCCTTGAGGGGCCTTGGTAAAAAACGCAAAAAAGGGATCGTGGAGTGATGTGGAGTGGCGTAACTGCTCCAGAGAGCAAACGGTTGCAAGTGTGCGGAGATCAACGGAATCCCCAGGTGCTCCTGGGCAATCCGGGCACCGAAACCGAGACAGGATGCGACCATCACCGTTTCTCCCGGAACATGGTGTTCCCGGATGATTTCGTATTGTTGACGCATCCACTTCAAAATGCCGTGCTGCGCAATGTAAAAGAAGGCACGCTGTGGATGCCAGAGTGCCGGATGGTCAGCGAGTTCGATGAAATCTTTTGCCGTGGTGAATTCGATGTATTCCAAACCGACCCGACGTACGAGCTCTTCAAAGTACTCGTTCACGATCATGCGCACCCGATGTCCTCGTTCGGCCAGGGCCACCCCCAGGCCTACAAACGGATGGACATCACCAGAACTTCCCATAGGGCATAGCAGGATATTCACAACAAGGCTCGTGTGGGCTTGCTTTGTAATGTAAAATGCAGGTTAACAGTCTACCGACTACATGCGATACCACGAACCACCCATTATCCCGCCATGAACTTGTGCGACAAAGGTTCCGAAAAACAAACTAACGAGAAAATTCCTGCCGGGGGGCCGGGATTGGAAGGGGACGACGAGGGTGAAGAGTACACGTTAGCGCCGCCGCATGCGAAGTCGCCCGATGAGATTTTGGTGTCAATGTTGGACCCTGAGCTGGTGAAACGGGCGAAGAATCCTTCTCCTTTGCAGGAGTCCACCACCAAGGATCGCATGAAACTCCAGTTTTCCTTGCGGCAAATGATGATAATTATCGCCTTTGCCGCAATGGGGTTGGCGGGTGCGAAAATATTGCCAAATGGAGTGTTTGTGTTTCTTGTGGGATGCCTTGTGGTGGTGTTGCTTTTTGCTTTATCTCAACTTGATATCGAAGATTCTGTTTCTCGCTGGGTGTTTTTGGGAGTCGTGACGGTTTACGTTGCGGCTGCGTTGGCGACCATGACGATAGGTTGTGTCACTTGATCATGTTCGTACTTGTGGAATTGTTTGGCATTCCCCGTCAGCGTGCCGGCCAGTCGGTCGTCAAATTGGAAGTGTGTGAAGAGTTGACTTGCCTGGGTGATATAGTCCTGCAATTGGCGGGGCTGTTTCCAGATTTGGCAGAGGAATGTTTCGAGGGGCAGCAATTGCAGACGGGATATGTCGCCAGTCTGGGAGGGAAGACGTTTGTTCGGTCACCCGGCACGAAGGTCCAGGCGGGGGAATCGTTGTTGATCATGTCGGCCGATCCTGGTGGCTAGTAGCTGTTTCAGCAGCGGGTAGCCGCCAGTGATTGTTTGCCACAGCAAGTTTGGCTATTGAAATTGACGGAGTCGTCTCGTTTGTCTCATTCCGGTTACCACGGCCACTACCTGAGAATCGACTTAGAAACCGAGCAGGTCACCCGAGTGCCGCTTGGCGCTGAAGTACTGCGCCGTTATTTAGGGGGTAGTGGCCTGGGTACCCATCTTCTGTTGCGTGAAAACGCGGCGATTCATGACTCCCTGGCTCCGGAAGCGGCCCTTGTTTTTGCCTTCAGTCCTTTGGTGGGAAGTCCACTGACAACCTCGGCTAAATTTGCGGTGGTGAGTAAAAGTCCGCTGACAGATCGCATCAATGATTCCCTGGCGAGCAGCGGATTTGCAATGGCGGGTAAGCAATCGGGTTGTGATGCCTTGGTGCTGGTGGGGCGGGCGCGACAGAATTCGGTTCTCCTGTTGGATGACGGCCGTTTTGAACTCCTGCCTGTCGAGGGATTAGCTGGACAGGGGACGACGCAGACAGAACGCATGTTACGAAAGCAACTGGGCAAGGACTGGCAGATTGCCAGTATTGGTCCGGCAGGAGAAAACCTGGTGCGCTACGCCACGATCTCACACGCGGGACGCCACGCGGGTCGGGGTGGCGCCGGGGCGGTGATGGGCGCGAAAAATCTGAAAGCCATTGCCGTCCGCGGGTCACAACGAGTGACCTGGGCCGATGGTGATCGACTCAACGCGTACGCCAAAGACCTAGCCCTGCGTTCGGTGGGACCGGAGACGGTCAAGTACCGAGAACTGGGGACGGCCTCGAATGTGCTTGCTTTCAATCGATTGCATGCCTTGCCGACAAGGAATTTCCAACAGGGGTCGTTTGCAGCAGCCGATCAATTGGCCCCTGAAACGTTAGCAACGAATCGCGTCAAGGATAGGGCCTATTGCAGCGCCTGCACGATTGGTTGTGAACATCGGTACTCTCTGGAAGAAGATCCAGCCAGCGACGGTGAAAGCGTACGCCTGGAATACGAGAACGTGTTCGCTTTAGGTCCACTGTGTGGAATCGAAGATGCGCATGCCGTACTCAAAGCATCCCAGATGTGCGACCAGTATGGTTTGGATACTGTTAGCACAGGAGGTACGATTGCCTTTGCGATGGAATGCGTGCAACGAGGACTGCTGGATCTCTCCTGGCTGAAATTTGGTGACAGCGAAGCTCTCTGGCGCGCCATCGACTGGATTGCTGAGCGGCACGAAATTGGTGATCAACTGGCCGAAGGAAGTCGACGAATGGCTGGCTGGGTTGGCCAGGACTCGCTTGCGTTTGCCCCGCAGGTGAAGGGCCTGGAGATTCCAGGTTACGAACCTCGCGCGCTGCAGACGATGGCCCTGGGATTTGCTGTGGGTACACGTGGTGCTGATCATAACCGTTCCAGTGCCTACGAAGTTGATTTTTCTGAACGAGTGGATCGTCGTAACCTGCAAAACGAGTCAGCCGCACTGGCAATTGAGACCGAGGACAAGGCGGCGCTGATGGACTCGTTGATTTTGTGCAAGTTTTTGCGAGGTGTCTTTCAGGACTTTTATCAGGAAGCGGCCCACATACTTCAGTTGATCACGGGTTGGGACGTGACGTCCAGTGAGTTGAAATCTAACGCAGCGCACATGGTTTCGGCAAAAAAACTTTTTAATATTCGTGCCGGTTGGCATCCTGAGGAGGACACGTTGCCAGCGCGTTTCTTTGACGAGTCACTCGACGATGACCGCCGAACAAAGATTTCTCAATCAAAACTGGGCGAGTTGATTGAATCTTATAATCAGTTGCGTGGATGGACCCGGGACGGTTATCTCAGTAGTCAGCAAGAGCAGGAGTTGGAGTGTGACTAGCCTGGGAACTGCCCCGGCGATTGATTTGGACCCAGCCTCGATCAATCAACCTGTCGAGCATGAAAACCGTCCGCCCGCACCTTCAAAGTTACGGAAAGCTCGTCAGCCTGTTGTTTTGGCTGGAGCGAACCGGTGGGGTCAGTTGCCGGAAAGGTGTCCACCCGATAGGGTTTTCCCGACAGGCGGCGGGAACTTATTCGGGTTTAGGCGGATGGTGCAGGCAGTGGGTATTTGAGTCCGGTTGCGCAATTGAATAAGACCACTGACTCTTGCGGCTTGACACGCCCGTCTTGCAAGGATTGTTGGTAGGCCGCAAACGTGGCAGCGCCTTCCGGGCAGAGTAGCAGTCCCTCTTCCTGTGCCACTTCATCCCGTGCGGTGAGGATTTGATCATCATCGACGGCGATGGCGAAACCGTTGGATGCCCGGACAGCGCGGAGAATCAGGAAATCGCCCAGGGCTACCGGGACCCGGATTCCCGCTGCCACGGTATGTGCATTCTGCCATTCTGCCGCATGTTCGTCACCTTGCTCATAGGCTTGGACCAGGGGCGCGCAGCCGCTGGCCTGTACGGCGACCATGCGTGGCCGTTGTGATCCTAACCACCCGATTTCCTCCAATTCGTCAAACGCCTTCCACATGCCAATCAGTCCTGTGCCGCCGCCCGTTGGGTAAAAGATGACATCCGGTAATTTCCAACCAAGTTGATCGGCCAGTTCCAGCCCCATCGTTTTTTTTCCTTCAATACGATAGGGCTCTTTGAGTGTCGAAACGTCGAACCAACCGTGGGCCTCCCGTCCCTCGGCAACCAGTTTTCCGCAGTGATGGATCAATCCCTTCACCAGTTGAAGATGCGCGCCCTGAGCGGCAATTTCCCGCACGTTGATTTCGGGTGTATCTTCGGGGCAAAAGATGTAAGCTTCCATGCCAGCACGGCGAGCGTAAGCGGCCAGGGCCGCGCCCGCATTGCCATTGGTGGGCATGGCCAGTTTCTTCAGACCCAACTCCTTGGCCATCGATACTGCTACCGCAAGTCCACGCGCCTTGAACGAACCGGTTGGCAATCTTCCCTCGTCTTTGATGGCCAGGTGTTTGCTGCCAAGTTTTTGTGCCAACTGCGGGCAGTCGACAAGAGGCGTGCAGACCTCTCCTAAACTGACGACGTTTTCTGTTCTGCGCACGGGTAAGAATTCTCGATACCGCCACATTCCCCAGGGCCGCTGAGCGAGTTCTTCTTTGAGAAGCGACTTGCCGAGGGCAG
>CBDEWC010000013.1:0-5116 GCA_965243695.1 Lacipirellulaceae bacterium
GCAGAGGCTTGTCCGCTCGTGACAAGTTATACAGTCGGTCCGGCTCGTACCGATCCCCCTTCAGGCTGCACTGGAGATGGGTAACGAACGTGGGAACATCGACGCGCTTATCGGCAGGAGTTGAAAACATGCGGTATCTTCAATGGAACGTGGTGTTACCGGAGGATAGAAAATATTCTTGTACCGGGGTGCCCGGGCTGCTGCGGTCCTGAAACGACATGAAATGTCTTCGATCACGGAGATGGAATGACTGCTGTAACCGGCATCTTAAGTCCGGAAGATCCGAGTGCTCGTCAGCCAAGTCGCTTCAATTTGCTGACTCGACCGGTACCGACCCATTCGGCGACGAAGATGTTTCCTTCGTTGTCGAAACAGGCGTCGTGTGGATGAACGAAGCGGCCCGCATTCCAGAGGTTGGTGTCGGTACGAATCTTGAATTTCTCGTCGGCACGGATGCGCTTCGAATCATCGCCCAGACGCGCCACAATCCGATTGTCTGCATCCAAAATCGAAACCCGTGCAAACAGTTCGGGTATCACGATTAAATCTTTGTAGCTATCGGCATTGGCAGGTAAGCCATATCCTTGCTGAGTTCGTAGGTATTCTCCCTCCAACGTCAGGTATTGCAAGGTATGGTGTAGCCGGTCCATGACAACCAGTTGGGGCTCGCGGCCCGGTCGGTCATCGACCCAAATTCCGTGTGGCAGGTTGAACTTACCCTGTCCATCGCCCGGCCCGCCGAAACACGATTTCCAGTTGCCCTCGGTGTCATAGCGGTGGATGAAATACGAACCGTAGCCGTCAGAAAGGAGGACATCGCCATCCGGCAGGAAAGCCATATTGGTTGGCAGGAAGCGGTCACGTCCCCAGACATTCTGAGGATTCGTGTCTTCACCTGCTGCATACAATCCTGTTTCCATGGGTGCATGTCGAAGCCAGACCGTCTCGCCGTACAAATCCAGCTTGGCGAATGCTTTGATGTCCTTGTAGGCGCAAACGTACAGGAACTCTTGGCCGTCTTCTTCGTGCACTTCGATTCCGTGTCCTCCGCCTTGAAACTGGCTGCCGAAGGAGCGCACGTAACGCCCTTCGGGATCAAAGACAAAGATCGAGGGATGCTCCGGTTGCTCCAGCCAGCCCTGATGAATTACATACAAAAACCCATTCTTATCGACAGCCACATTATGAGTGGTTTGCCAGCTGAATTTTTCAGGTAGCTGAGGCCATTGGTGGATGACTTCGAATCGATAATCACCTTCGCCGACAATGATTTGTGAGTCTGTTTTGCGAGCCGTCACCACGTAGGGTGCTGCAAGACTGGTGGCGGTTCCGGCCGCCGCGACCTTGAGGAAGCGGCGTCGAGCGATTGAGCTGTTCTGGCTGGCTGCCATGGTCTTAATTTCCTCGTTGGAAAGCATTGAAGGTTTCAGAATAATCTTTGGCCCGGGCCTGAGGAAGCTTGCTCATTTTGATGTTATCACCCCGGTTTTTCAATCTGGTGCGAAAGGTTGTGCAAACCGGCCGGGAGAAGACCTTGCCTGCGTGGCTCGTTGGGCAGCGCGACTTGGAACTGGGGAAGTACTGTAAACGATTGCGATACCTTTGTTTAGCCTGTGCCTCCAGGTGCGGTTTTGAAAGTGACATGGCCCATTGGCAACGACGGATGAAGTGATCAACGCATTTTGTGTTGGAGGACGCTTATGTTGATTCCAGCTATTCCTCTTCCTGTATCTGTTGTTGGTGCAAAGAGGATGATACGGAAAAAATTTTACAAAGCCAGGATGGATGGTGAGCGACTACAACGGTGTGCAGGTAAAGTTTAGTGACCCCGGCAATTCAGTGGCCTTTTCGGTGCGCCTTTCAGAATAGGGCTGCAGACAGTAAAATGGAGTGGAAGGCGGTGGTGTCACGAACCTGTGTCACGAACCTGACGCCGCACTGAATCGGATACCTATGTTTGAAACGGTTTGTGTAGTGCCGACGGAAGAATTCATCTTAATACCAGGTCGAACAAGCCGCCAAGGTGTTGGTATCAGTGAAGGTAAATTTGAATCAAGTTATCAGGAGGAGATTCAAAATCTGCAGATGGCACCCAGTGACATGCAGAGGCTCGATTTGAAGAAAGGTGACCGGGTGCGATTGACGAGCAAAGATGGTCAGATTGAAGTCTGCATTATTCCCGCCAGGAAGGATGAACTTCCCACAGGTTTGTTGTTCATTGCTTACGGAGATCTTTCAAGTCGCTTGATGGGTGGTGATACGCATGGATCTGGAATGCCTACCAGTAAGGGAATCGATGTACAATTGGAGGTTTTGAAATCAACGTGATCGAATCCAGCCAGAGCTCCGCATCGGAAGAAATAAAAATTGTCAAAGATGCCACTTGCACGTTTTGCGGGTGCGTCTGCGATGACATTGACCTCAAAGTCAAAGGGCATGAAATTCTAGAGGCGAAGCGCGCCTGTGTGCTGGGCAATGGTTGGTTTTTGAATCACGGGGTCGACACCCGACCGGATTGTTTTATCGAAGGTCGTCCCGCTCCCGTTGAGGAAGGCATTGAACGGGCTGCACAGATTCTTTCCCGTGCCAAGTATCCATTGATCTATGGCTTGAGTGACACTACGACCGAGGCACAGCGGGTTGCGGTGGGGATTGGCGACTGGATCGGTGGTAACATCGACACGACCACAAGTGTCTGCCACGGGCCGTCAGGAATGGCCTTTCAGGGAGTCGGAGAGGTAACCTGCTCATTGGGTGAAGTTCGCAACCGCGGTGACATGATCATGTTTTGGGGCAGCAATCCGGCTGAAAGTCATCCCCGTCATTTCACGAAGTACAGCCTGATGCCCAAAGGTATGTTTTTGCCCAACGGTCGGAAGGACCGGACCTGTGTGATCGTCGATGTCCGCAAGACCAAGAGTGCCAAGGCGGCTGATATTTTTATACAGATCAAGCCGCGTAAAGATTTCGAAGCCCTGTGGACACTGAGGGCCCTGGCGCAGGGCATCGACCTCGACCCGGTTGAAGTGGAACGGGAAACAGGGAACCCGCTGTCCTTGTGGCAAGACCTGATGGACCGTATGAAAGCAGCCAAGTTTGGTGTTATTTTCTTCGGTATGGGTCTGACAATGACCCGTGGAAAGCATGCCAATAGTGAAGCGGTATTAGCCCTTACACGAGATATGAATCGCTACACGAGGTTTGTCTGCAAGCCGAATCGAGGCCATGGGAACGTTACCGGTGCAGACAATGTCGTCTCCTGGCGAACGGGATATCCTTTTGGCGTGAATTTGGCCAGGGGTTACCCGCGTTTCAATCCCGGAGAGTACACCGCAGCTGATGTGCTGGCGCGTGGTGAAGCTGATGCCGCGATGATCATCGCCAGTGATCCCATGGCCAATTTCAGCCAGCCGGCTCGCCAGCATCTGGCGTCCATTCCTTATGTCGCCCTGGACCCCAAAGATACTCCAACGACTCGCTCCGCTGCGGTGGCCTTCACCGTTGCTACCTACGGCATCAACGTTCCGGGCACCGTCTATCGAATGGACGACGTCCCCATCCCGCTGCGGCCGGCTTTCGAATCATCCCACCCCAGCGATTTGGAGATTCTTCAAGGAATTGAGCGACGTGTGCGGGAACTGAATCGACAGATGGCCCGCACAGATTCTTGACCGAATGGTAGCCCGCGGATCGCTGAACATCAGTTGTCTGCCGGTCCGCGGTCCTGTTTGTTTTGCTGCAATTTCTTCAGCAACGCTGTTGGGTGGTGTCGATGTTTAACCCACCCCCACACTATCTCAGTGGTTTTTTCCCCAGTAGACGCCTCAGAAGACCAATTTGTCCTGCGTGGAGAAATTCGTGATCAGCACAGAATTCAAGTGCACCCAGCTTGGTATCAAACATGGGATGTGGTGCTGCCAACGGATTAGAGAGGCTGGCCGGATCCAAGCAGGGCACTTCCTGCATGACCTGTGCGTGCACCGTACTCAATACGGTGCGGATTTCATCCGGTGAAGGATTGCTGGAGGGGTCGGGGTCGGGTTGGCTACCTTTGAAAAAATGACGCCGGAAATCACGCGAGATGATATCACGATCGCCGGGCTGCGAGTCGCGAACTCGCATGAGAGCCAGTGCATACTCGGCCATGGCCAGGTGTCCTAGCTGCCAGGCGAGATGGGTGGTTCCCGGCATCGGTTCACAAAACCAGTCGGAGTCTTCAACGTCACGGATGAGATCTAGCGTGTAACGCCTGGCCTGATTAATACGCTCTACTGCTCGGTGAACGGGATTGGATTCGGTCATGACGTCAAAAAATCGGTTACGGGGCACCAACAGAAACCTGCGTCCCAACCGGTGTTCCCCCGGCCCCTGTTAGGGTTAACAAGTTACTTATCCCTGAATCATCATTTGATAACAACCCGTCTCCTGCCGGCTTGCCTTCTTCTGGTCGGGAATGCATCATAGAGTAGGACAGTTGCAGACTACGCTAAAACACTCAACGTTCGACGCATTCTATGATCGACTTCAAGATTTCGGGCGGATACGTTTACGATCCGGTCAACGGGCTAGATGGCCAGGTACGCGACTTGTGGGTTCATAACGGACGGATCGTAGAAGGTCCCAGTCACGCTGATGAGAAAGCAGCACGCCATTTAAACGCGGCGGGACTGGTGGTGATGCCGGGCGGGGTGGACATGCATTGTCACATTGCCGGCCCCAAGGTGAACACGGCGCGAAAAATGCGCCCCGAAGAAAAGAGACGCGATACCCCGGTTCGACGCACGTTGAACACTCACAGTGGAACCATGGGGAGCGTTCCCAGTACCTTTGCTACGGGTTACAAGTACTTGGGCCTGGGTTATACGACAGCCTTTGATGCCGCCGTTCCCCCTCTATCGGCCCGACATGCCCACGAAGAGTTCGCAGATACTCCCTGTATTGATAAGGGATTTTATGTCTTGATGGGGAACAATCACTATGTGATGAATTCGATTAAAAATCAGGAATTGGAACGCCTGCAAGCTTTTGTGGGCTGGCTTCTGGGGGCGGCTAAGGGTTACGCCGCAAAATTAGTGAACCCCGGGGGTGTGGAAGTCTGGAAGCATCATCAGGCAGG